>CAUTYW010000006.1:0-87015 GCA_963542795.1 uncultured Prevotellaceae bacterium
ACATCACACCTTATTGGTGCAACAACAATATCTCTTCTAAAGTGAAAGATTACGCCCATCACGATGAAACAGAGAAATGCCAGTCCAATAAAAATCTTCTTATGTCGCATTATATGTCACTTTAATTGGCCTTGTAATATAAATTCTTTCGACATCATTGTCCCAAAGGGTTTATACCCTCTCATGTATTGCAAGATAAACCACGCATGAAAGCTCCAAAGTTCTTTTACATTGGTGGTGAAAAAGCGAATCAAACAAAGAACAATGAAGCCAACAACGGAACAAAGATCGGAAATTATTTCCGAAATGCCTCGAGTGAGGTAGGTTTTAATGAGTTGATGCGCGTATTTAGGAATGGATTTTCCAAGCAGGAGCGCCTGTAAAGACAACCGGCAAGTGCTGATCTTCTCATTTCCGCTTTGAGCTGCCGGCGCGCGTGCATACCCTGTGCGAGTGCTCGCGCGCGCGTTAGGCAGTTTTCGTTTTTTGCCTTCACCTCTTCACCGGCAGGGCGCAACTCATTTGTGCACAGCGCAATAGGGGTGAAGACTTTTGCCCTTCGACCTTCACGCTTCGCTTCACTCGCGAACGAGAAAGCGCAATGCCTCCTCTCTTGCTTCTCGGCATGCATAAATGCAGACCCCAAATTACCTATTCGCGTGAAGGGACTGGTGAAGATCCGGGTGAAGGGGAAAGGCCCTTTTTGCGAAAAACCTTCACCCCTAATTCATTGATCCATTGCAAGATGTAAAGGGTGGGTGAAGAGGTGAAGGCAAAAAACGAAAAGTAGCTGAAGTGCGCGCGTACGCGCGAGGGGAAAACGAGCGAAGGGCGGCACGTTACGTAGACAATCGATGTATAAAATTCCGCACTCCCATCTTCTCGAGAAAGATACGCGATCGACGAAAAAAGATGGGGTGTTTTTTGCATATCCCTCCATGTTTTGTCGGTGACGAGCGGATGCCGTGCGAAATAATCTCGACGGACGTTGCACATCCCCGACGAAATGCTTATTTTTGTAGTTCTTGCATCAAATACGAATGATCAGCCGCAGAACTTCTCCCCCTACCTGTTTATGTAGTCGAAGAAATGCGTTTCACCCCAAGGATAGGCATGACCTGCCCAGTGGCAACGCGCACGCCGCGTCCCACCCCACCCTCGTGGAGAATTGCTGTGATGCGGAGAGCGGCGAGTGCACAAAGGTACGGATCACGGAGTGCCGGGGCTCAACACTCCACGACGAAAAGAGCCTCATCTCGATTTCCACTCCGCGGGGGCGCGACCACGATCTGCAGCACAATATGCCCAACCGGTCAGCTTGGCCACCACTTTGCGACCACGAGACACCGCGCGCCGTGCGTCCACTGACGTAGAACTCAATCTCTAAAGAACACCCCCGACTTCCGGACACACGCCCCACCGGCGTTCGGTGTACCGCGAGCCGTTTTTTTCGAACTCTTACCAATGAATCGATCTTTACTCCTCCTCTTCCTCCTCCTTTTGCCCCCCGTGCGGATCGGCGCGCAGATGCTGTTTTCGGAAAACATGACAATGAGCATCGACAGCGCGAAGACGCTGCAAGGCACGATCACCCCTTCACTCAATTTCCAAACGGAAAAGGAAAATGTGCTGACCTTTAAGAACAGCGCCAACATCAACCTCCTGATTCATCGCGATCGCGTGGTGAACCTGCTCAACAAATTCGAGTTCTCTTCATACGGCAAGAATATAACACTAAGCGGCGGCTACATCCATGGGGAATATCGCTATCTGCTGGACCACGCTTTCGAAGTGTATCCGTACGCGGAATCGCAATGGGCGGGCAGTCGCGGCATGGCTTTCAAATTCTCGTCGGGACTGCAGTCGCGCTATCGTTTGGTGCACAGTCCGTCGACCCTGGTCTTCGCAGCCGCAGGCCTGTTCTACGAATACGAGGAATGGCAACGCGCAACGCCGACGCCTCACGGGGTGAAAAATGCATACAGCCACCGCATCAAGAGTCACCTCTCGGTGAGTGTGAACAGCAAACTGGGCGAGAACTGGGAACTCACGGCCACGGCCATCCACCAAGCAACGCCCGACACCTATTTCAGTAAAGCCCGTTTCGGTGCGGCAGTGGATCTCAAATATCGTATCACGTCTGCCATCGGTCTGCGCGGGACCTATCGGCTGATCTACGACACGGCGCCCATTGTGGAGGTGCGAAAAAACTACACGTTGGTCGATGCCGGTCTGGACATCTCATTCTAAAAAAACAGGTGCGAGTCAGCGTTAGCTGATGCGCACCTGTTTTTGTGCGCGCTCGAGACGCAACAGCACTTTTCCCGCCGATTTGTCAAATAGACACGACATGCAGCCCTCGAAGGCGGAAACATTGTGTCGGCACAGCGAAAAAACAGGGGGCGCGACTTGTTCGGTTGACAGAAAATGGTACTTTTGCGCGCATTCCGCCTCCCTTTCGTGTCCCGTGGATACGAAAAAGAGAGGGCGAAGGCGAGAGCAATCTGGCGCTTACGAAGCGACGCTTGCTCTTGCGGTCAAGAGAAGAAAAGAACTCAACAAAAAGAACAGCACCGACGGCCTGCGGGCGGCCGGAAAATAGAGAACGACCAATGGCTTCTGCGGAGGCCACGTCCCAAACAAAGACTAAGTATGAAGAATGTAATTCGGTTGACTTGTCTCGCGGTATCCTTGCTTCTGTGTGCATGTCAGGCCAAGAAAGAAGTAGAAGTGGTGCCGGTTTATACTGCAACGACTCCGCTGGTGCAGGACATTGCGCTACCGCGCTCTTATGTGGCAAACATTGCTTCGCTGCGAAATGTGGAAATACGCTCACAACAAGCGGGCGTGCTGCAGCAGGTGTATGTCAACGAAGGGCAGTATGTGAAAGCCGGCCAGCCCCTTTTCCGTATTGCGATTTTCGGTGCGAACGAAGAGGTGACAAAAGCCAAGGCCGCCGCCGAGCAAGCGCGAATCGACCTGCAGAACGTGGAAAAGCTGGCAGAAAGCAAGGTGGTGTCGAACAATGCGAGACGCATGGCTGCGGCAAAACTGAAGGGAGCAGAGGCCGACTATCGGTTGGCCATGATGCGCAAACGGCTCTCGCTCATTCGTGCGCCCTTCTCCGGCATTTTGGGTCGCATCCCCAACAAGCAGGGGAGTTTGATCGAAGAGAACAATTTGCTGACCAGCCTGTCGGACAACGCGAAGGTGCTGGTTTATTTCAACATTTCGGAAACAGACTATTTGGACTTCCGGCTCCACCCGGAACGCTATGCCCAGAATCCCTTACAATTGGTATTGGCCAACGGCGAGGTGTTTCCGGCACGTGGCAAGATCTTAGACCTCGGCGGCCAGTTCGACAGTTCGACCGGAACCATCGCCATTCGCGCGAGCTTCGACAATCCCCATTCCCTCTTACGCAACGGGGAGACGGGCACAGTGAAGCTCTTTGTAGAGAAAAAGCAAGCCATGCTGATCCCGCAGGAAGCGGTGTATGAGCTGCAAGACCAGAAATACGTCTTTGTGGTGGATCGCAACAACGTGGTGCATCAACGCGCCATCAAGATCGACGCGGAATATACGGGAGCCTATGTCGTGTCTTCGGGTCTGCAGGTGACCGACCGCTATCTCGTCGACGGCATACAGAAAGTGAACGAAGGAGACAAGGTGCGCATTTCGCAGGTGTCGCCCCGTGCCGCCATGAAGTTGAATAAGCTAAACGCAGATTAGGATGTTCAAGATCTTTATTCGTCGACCGGTGCTCTCCATTGTCGTCTCGCTGGTCATCGCCTTTATCGGAATTCTGTCGCTGTTCAACCTTCCCATCACGCAGTTTCCCTCCATTTCGCCTCCTAAGGTGAATGTGATTGCCAACTACCCCGGCGCCAACAACGAGTTGCTGGTGAAATCGGTCATTATTCCTTTGGAACAGGCCTTGAACGGAGTACCCGGCATGAAATACATCGAGAGTGATGCGGGTAACGACGGCGAGGCGGCACTCAATGTGGTTTTCAAGTTGGGCACCGACCCGAACGTCGATGCGGTAAATGTGCAGAACCGCGTTTCGTCGGCCACCAACAAATTGCCGCCCGAGGTGATTCGTGAAGGGGTGAAAATTTCGCGTGAGGAACCGAATATTCTGATGTATGTCAATCTGTACAGCGACGATCCGAAGGTGGATCAAGGTTTCCTTTACAACTATTTTGACATCAACATTGCGCCGGAGTTGCAGCGCGTCGACGGCGTCGGCGATTTGGACATTCTCGGTACGCGCAACTATGCGATGCGGGTGTGGTTGCACCCCGACAAAATGGTGGCGTACGGTTTGTCGACAGACGACGTGAGCGACGCGCTGGAAGATCAGAACATAGAAGTCTCGCCGGGTAAGTTGGGCGAGAGCGGCGGTTTGCGACCGCAGGCCAAAGAGTACATCCTGAAGTATCCGGGACGCTACACCACAGAGGACGAATACAAAAACATCATTATCAAGAGTAATAATGGTGGGAATGTGGTGCGTTTGAAAGACATTGCCGATGTGCACTTAGGCAGTGAGGTCTATGATATCTATTCGACCTTCAACGGACGACCTTCCGCGGCTGTCACGTTGAAACAGGCTTACGGCAGTAACGCGCGCAACGTGATCATGCACGTAAAAGAGACCATGGCACGTTTGCAAAAGGACATGCCTAAGGGCATGCACTACGAAGTGAGCTACGATGTGAGCCGATTCCTCGATGCAAGTATCGAGAAAGTGATCCACACGCTGATCGAAGCGTTTGTTTTGGTGGGCATTGTGGTGTTCATCTTTCTCGGCGACTGGCGTGCCGCCGTCATTCCGATTTTGGCCATCCCGATTTCGTTGTTGGGCAGCTTCATCGCGATGCTGGTGTTCAATATCACGCTCAACATGATCTCGCTCTTTGCCTTGGTCATGGCGATCGGTATCGTGGTGGACGATGCGATTGTGGTGATTGAGGCGGTGAATGTTGAGATTTCACGCAATAAGCTATCGCCGGTCGAGGCCACCGAGAAGGCCATGAAGGAAATCAGTGGGGCGATCATTGCCATCTCCCTCGTGATGGCGTCGGTATTCATCCCCGTGGCCTTTATGGGCGGTCCGGAAGGTATGTTCTATCGTCAGTTCTCCATTACAATGGCCTCGAGCATTCTCTTCTCGGGTTTTGTAGCCCTGACCTTGACCCCGACACTGTGTGCGCTCATCCTCACCAAAGAACAGGAGCACCATGTGCAGCTCGGCTTCGTGGGGCGTGCACTGCAGCGTTTCAACGCCAAGTTCGACTCCGGCAGCCGGAGATACGAACGACTCGTTCGGCGCACGGTGCGCAACAAGGCATTCACCATGATCTTGACGTTGCTCTTCTGCGGTTTGGCCTATTGGATCAACATGGGACTCCCGTCGGGCTTCATTCCGCAGGAGGACCAGGGCATGATCTATGCGGTGATCGAAACGCCGCCGGGGGCCACCATTGAGCGCACGAACGAGGTCGCACAACAGCTGCTCAAAATCGCAGAAAAGGAAGAAGGCGTCGAAAGTGTGTCTTCGTTGGCCGGTTTCGAAATCCTCTCTGAGGGAACGAGCGCCAACTCGGGTAGCTGCTTGATCAATCTGAAGGACTGGAAACACCGAAAACGCACGGCGAAGCAGATTATCGAAGACTTGGAAAAGAAGTGTGAGCGCATCACACAAGCCAACATCGACTTCTTCGAACCGCCTTCGGTGCCCGGCTACGGTGCGGCCAGTGGATTCGAACTGCGTCTGCTGGACAAGACCGGCAACAACGATTACCACGAAATGGAGCGCGTGAGCAAGGCGTTCGTAGCGGAAGTGAATAAGCGGCCGGAGATTGGCAATGCGTTTACTTTCTATTCTGCTAGTTACCCTCAGTACATGCTGCACGTGGATGACGACAAAGCTTTGCAAAAGGGCGTCAAACCCGGCAAGGCGCTGAATAACCTGTCAGTCTTGGTGGGTTCGGACTATGAGACCGGATTCATTCGTTTCGGCAAACCCTACAAGGTGATCGTGCAGGCCGCTCCGCAGTATCGCGATTTCCCGGAACATCTGTTAGGGCTTTACAGTAAGAACGAAGACGGGCAAATGGTGCCCTATGCCGACTTCATGTCGCTGACCAAGACATACGGTATGAGTGAGATCACGCGGCACAACCTCTACAACTCCTCGGAAGTGACGGGAGCGCAGGCGCCGGGATATTCCAGCGGACAGGCTTTGCGCGCCATTCAGGAAGTGGCACAACGCACTTTGCCCAAGGGCTATGACTATGACTGGGCCGGTATCTCAAAAGACGAAGCGGAACAAGGCAACACAGCAATTGTCATCTTTGTGGTTTGTCTGGTCTTTGTTTACTTCATTTTGGCCGCTCAATATGAGAACTTCCTTCTCCCGCTGCCTGTGATTGTTTTTTTGCCTGTGGGCATCTGTGGTGCTTTCCTTTTCCTGAAAGTCTGCGGGCTGGAGAACAACATCTATGCGCAAATCGCGTTGGTGATGCTCATCGGTCTGTTAGGAAAGAACGCTGTGCTCATGGTGGAATACGCCGTTCAGCGCAAGAATGCGGGAGAACGGATCTCGCAGGCTGCGATCTCTGCAGCGGTGGCTCGTTTCCGCCCGATTCTCATGACGAGCATTGCCTTCATCGCCGGCTTGATCCCCATGGTATTTGCCTCCGGCGCAGGTGCTGTGGGCAACCGAACCATCGGAACTGCTGCCGTGGGCGGTATGCTCATTGGTACACTGGGCGGACTGGTACTCATCCCCGGTCTTTATTACATCTTTGCCGGAATGGCCGATAAATTGGTGCACTACCAAAAGGAGAAGCCTTTGAGCGAAGAGAAAGACAAACGCTATTCGAACAAACGGATAAAGGAAAGCAGTCATGAAGAAAACGAATAAGATGCTTTACCTCGCGGTGGGACTTGCCACGCTCCTCTGCATCGGGGCATGCAAGACTCCACAGGCGACGATCCTTCCCAAAGACACGCTGAAGGTCTCGCTGGCTTCGATGTCAAGGGATAGCAGTGTGACGATCTCACCGGCCTGGCGCGATTTCTTTCAGGACTCGGTGCTCCGGTCGCTGATCGACACGGCGCTACAAAACAATCACGATCTCAAAATCACGTTGCAGGAATTGGCGATCGCCAAAAGTGCGATCACGGCCAAGCAGGGGGCGTTGTTGCCTTCGATATCGGCCAATGTGGGAGCCGGCATCTCCAAAGTAGGTCGCTACACTGCCGAGGGCGCCGGCAATGTGGGCACGGAACTCACGCCGGGACGCAAGATTCCAACGGTGATCCCCGATTTGGCTCCCACGCTGCAAATGGATTGGACCGTAGACTTGTGGGGCAAGCTGAACAGTGACAAGAAATCGGCCGTGGAGCGCTATCTGGCTTCTGAGGCGGGACAGCGGGCTATCAAAAGTCAGCTGGTGGCCGACGTGGCAGAGAACTATTACGCGCTATTGGCCCTTGACTATAAGTTGCTCGTGATGCAACAATACATCGCATTGCAGAAGAATGCGGTGAGAATTGCGCGCATTCAGAAAGAAGCGGATGCAGATACGCAGTTGGCCGTCGAGAAGTTCGAAGCAGAATTGGCCAAAGCGCAGGCCGATGAGTATGTGTTGCGTCAGTCTATTGTAGAAACGGAGAACAACCTCAACTTACTCTTGGGTAGATTGCCTCAACCCATCCCACGGACGAAGAACGATTTCTCACAACTCGCGATGCCGGCGGCTGCCCACGCCCTGTCTGCACAGCTTTTGCTGCAACGGCCGGATGTGGTGCAGGCCGAACATGCGCTCGAAGCCGCCAAATGGGATGTTGAAACCGCTCGCAAAGAATTTCTCCCCTCGCTTAACCTCTCTGCCGCGGTGGGACTGAATGCATTCAACCCTAAGTATTTAGTCAAGCTGCCGGAATCGTTGGTCTTTAGTGCGTTGGGAGGTCTCACAGCACCGCTGATTAACAAAAAAGCCATACAGGCCAATTTTTCTCAGGCGGACGCGCTGCAAATTGAAGCGCTGTACAATTATGACAAGGCGCTAATGACCGCCTACATCGAAACCTGCACGCTGCAGTCGAAAATCGCAAATCTAAAGCAGCTCCGCCAATTTAAGCAGAAACAGGATGAGGCGCTGATGCGTGCCGTTTCTGCCGCACAGAAGTTGTATCTCAATAATAGAGCTACCTATCTTGAAGTGATCGACAGTGAACGCGGGCAGTTGGACTGCAAGATGGAACTAATTGACACTAAATTGCAACAGCTTTCGACGCTGATTGACATGTACCGTGGCTTCTTTTAGCAGACGTCATCCGAAATACATCCAAATGCCGGCGCGAGCTGAACGAACGTGATCGGCTTGACAAACTCTCTCTCTGCGAGTTTCCGACTTTCCTTTCCCCTATGCGATACGATGCGCTTTACCCTGTTTATGTGTGTAGCTCACCGTATCGCAATTTTGTTAGGGGTAGCAGGAAGTAATGCACATGATTTCTCTCTTGGGGACAGATATTGATATTTATCTGTCGACTTCATAACGCGTTATCTCTACAGATAGGAGAAAAAATCAGCGTGCGAAACTTGTTCGTTTCGCGCAACTCGATTATTTTTGCCTACGAACTCAAACTCAGCACTAAGCCACACCGCATCATGCCAGACCGCATAGACAAACTCCGGGCAACACTGCACCACCATAACTATTTGTACTACGTAGAGAACCGACCGGAAATCACCGACCGGGAGTTCGACGAACTCATGCACGAACTCCAGGCGCTCGAATCTGCTCACCCTGAACGCTACGACCCCAACAGTCCTACTCAGCGCGTGGGTAGCGACCTGAACCAAACTTTCGAACAGGTGGAACACGAGCGACCAATGCTCTCGCTTGGCAACACGTACAACCGCGACGACGTGCGCGAATTTTATGAACGCGTGCAGGCTGGATTGGAAGGCGAACCTTTCGCTATCTGCTGCGAACTGAAGTTCGACGGTCTGAGCATTTCGCTGCACTATGAGGACGGCGCGCTGGTACGGGCCTTGACACGCGGTGACGGGGTGCGCGGCGACGACGTGACGGCCAACGTGCGCACCATTCGTTCCATCCCGCTGCAACTCCCCGCGGGGGGAGACTGGCCTCGTCGCTTCGAAATTCGCGGTGAGGTGCTGATGCCTTGGAATTCGTTCGACCGCCTCAATGCCGAACGCGAAGCGCGCGAAGAACCGCTCTTCGCCAATCCGCGCAATGCCGCGAGTGGCACGCTGAAAAGTAAGGACAGTCGTGTGGTGGCAGCACGGGGACTGGACGCCTATCTCTATTATCTGCTCGGCGACGAACTGCCCGGAGACACCCACTACGCCAACCTGATGAAAGCCCGCAGCTGGGGCTTCAAAGTGAGCGAGGGCATGCGGCTCGTCACCTCGCTGGAAGAAATTTATGCCTTTCTCGACTACTGGAACGAGGCGCGAAAAGAGTTGCCTGTGGCCACCGACGGCGTGGTGCTGAAGGTCGACTCACTTCGCCAACAGGAGCTATTGGGTTACACGGCTAAATCACCGAGATGGGCCATCGCCTACAAGTTTCAAGCGGAGCGGGCACTGACCCGCCTCAACGAAGTGACCTTCCAGGTGGGACGAACCGGCGCGGTCACTCCAGTCGCGAATATGGAACCGGTACTGCTGGCGGGAACGATGGTGAAGCGTGCTTCGCTTCACAACGAAGACATCATTCGGCAATTGGACTTGCATCTCGGAGATCGGGTTTATGTAGAGAAAGCTGGCGAGATCATTCCGCAAATCGTCGGGGTGGACAAGAAACAACGCGATGCGCACCTTGGCGCCCCGGTGGAATTCGTGCACGAATGTCCGGAGTGCGGTACCCCACTCGTACGCTATGAGGGCGAGGCGGCCACCTACTGTCCCAATGATGCATGTCCGCCGCAACGCAAGGGGCGCATTGAGCACTTCATTGCGCGCGATGCGATGAACATCAAGAGCTTGGGACCTGAAGTGGTGGACAAATACTACGAAAACGGACTGGTGCGCGACGTCACCGACCTCTATCGCCTCCAACTCACGGAATGGGACGGACACTGGTTCCTATCACGCGGCACCTTCACCCCGCCCACCCTGGGCGAAGCGCTCGAAACGCAGGCACCTTCCATGCCCGTGACGAAAGTGGCGACACAAAAGATCATCAAGGCCATTGAGGACAGCAAGTCTGTGCCCTTCGACCGCTTGCTCTTCGCCTTGGGCATCCGCTTCGTGGGCAAGGTGGCGGCCAAAGCGCTGGCGGCACAATTCAAAACCCTGGCAGCACTGCGAGTGGCCTCGTTCGACGAATTGACTGCCGTGGAGGGCATTGGTGACATCATCGCCGGCAGCGTGCGCGCCTACTTTGCCAACCCCGACAACGAACGCATCGTCGATACTCTCGCCGAATTCGGTCTGCAAACGGCGCTACCCGAAACAGTACAGGCAGGTACGCAGCTCGAAGGCCGGAGCATCGTGATCAGTGGTACCTTTACCCACCATTCGCGCGAGCAATATAAGGAAATGATTGAGGCTCACGGCGGAAAAAATGTGTCGAGCATCTCGAAAAAGACCTCGTTTGTGCTCGCCGGCGCGAACATGGGCCCCTCGAAACTCGAAAAGGCCGAAAAACTCGGCGTGCCGCTTCTACGCGAAGACGAGTTTCTTGCTCTACTAGACAGCGAAAACTAAGTGCGCGCTTTGTACACTTGGATTTTAATCGTTACTTTTGCAAATAAACGTCGGCGTGCGGGTTTCCTGCCCTCCACCGCGTAACGAAAGCCTATACAAACTTCCCCCCCTATGCGAACCAATCCGTTTCAAGGCACCGGCGTAGCCGTCGTCACCCCCTTCACAGCCGAAGGAGAAGTCGATCTACTCACTTTGCGCGAGCATATCCGCCATCTCGTGGACGAAGGCGGTGTAGACTTCCTCTGTGTGCTTGGCACTACGGCCGAGACGCCCACTCTCAGCCAGCAAGAGCGTGAGCTGATCATCGAAACATTTGTCGACGAAGCCGGTGGACAGGTTCCCTTGCTGTTAGGCTGCGGAGGAAACAACACAGGCAGCGTTTGTTCCTATCTCGAAGAGAGCGACTTTGAGGGGATCGATGGTGTGCTGATCGTCACACCTTACTATAACAAACCCACGCAAGAAGGGCTCTATCGGCATTTTCGTGCCGTCAGCCAAGCATCGCCCGTGCCGGTGGTGCTCTACAACGTGCCGGGACGTACCGGAGTGAACCTCAACGCCGATACGACTTTGCGACTGGCCGAAGATTTCGAGAATATCGTGGCCATCAAAGAGGCAAGTGGCAATCTAGCACAGATCAATGAGCTCATCGCGCACGCACCCGCCGGTTTTGAAGTGATCAGTGGCGACGACTCTCTCACCTTTGAGATCGTTTCGCTCGGCGGCGTGGGAGTGATTTCGGTTGTGGCCAATGCTTTCCCTGCAGAAATGACGGAATTGGTGCGCAGCATGAGGAATGGCGATGTCTTCGAGGCGCTGCGCATTCACCGTGCGTTCCACGACATTTTCCGCTTGGCATTTGTGGAGGGTAACCCCGCCGGCATCAAATGTATGATGGCTGAACGTGGAGAATTGGAAAACGTGTTGCGCCTCCCGCTCACCGAAGTGAGTGAGAACACCCGCCGTCACATCGCACAAGCCCTCGAAAATTTCACCCTATGACGAAGATCTTCTCGCGCTTCCTTCCTTCTTTTTTTGTGAGCATCGCTTTGGCGGTGCTTTTTGCCATTCAAAGCAACGCACAGCGTCCACTCGGTAGTTTTACTGCGCGCGAGAATGACCGACAGCGCACCGGCATTGGGCACTTCGCCCACTCAGAAAAAGATTCGATCGACCCCAATTCGGTGCCGAAGGGCTATTTTACCTGGACACTCGACGAGCGTTTCGGTAGCGTACGCCCACAACGTCCAGATACGCTGAGCTACTTGTTCCAAAATGTCAATAACACCGACGGACTCCACGGAGAATACAACTTCACCGGGAGCCTCGGCGCACCGCGCACCGCGCGTATCTACAATGGACGCGGCGACTTCATGATGGGATCGCAATTTGTGTTCGAACGCCCCTACAATTGGTTCCTCATACCCACCGACCGCTTTGTCTTCACCAATACAAAATCGCCTGTGGCGCGATTAGACTACCATTCATCGGGCAGCAAAACCGACGGGGACGACCATTTCGTAGCGCGATTCTCAACCAATATCAATAAGCGCGCGGGCATTGGATTCAATGTTGACTACGCTTATGCACGTGGGTACTATAAGAACCAGAACCACTCGTCCATCGACGGATCGATCTACGGGTATTACCGCGGAGATCAGTACCAGGCACACGGATATTACGAAACGGGCTACATCAAGAACGTGGAGAACGGCGGATTGCAAGACGAGCGCTACATCACCAATCCGAATTTCTTCCCCACACGCTACGGCGCTTCCGACATGCCCGTACGCTTGGAGGGCGTACGCAACACGGTAAGCCTCGACCGTGCCTTCTTCACACACCGCCTTTCGGCTGGGTATGTCCAATATCTGGATTCCGCCGGCAGAGAGGTACACCGAGCTGTGCAAACCCGGGTGGGGAAAGCCGACACAGACAGTGCGGCGCTGAAGCAACTGCAAACATTGTCGCAAGATTCCACCCTCGTGCGGCGCTTCGTACCCGTGGCTTCGCTCATTCACACGCTGCGTGCCGAAAGCAACTACCGTAATTTCACCTCGCGCAAGAAGTTGGACGACTTTTTTGCCAACTTCTTCACCAACGGTGACGCGGCCGCCGACAGCACACACTATCTCTCCGTACAAAACACCCTGGCGCTCGAGATGAACGAGGGCTTCAAGAAATGGGTGAAGACGGGTATGCGACTTTTTGCCAAGCATGAATTTGCGCGCTTCACGCTTCCTGATGTAGACCTGCACCAAAAGGCGACCATCTTCAATTATTTCACCGTCGGCGCACAACTGCTGCGCGAGAACGCCCACACCTTGCGCTACAACGTGCTGGGCGAAATGCGCACCACCGGCAAAGACTGGGGAGAGTTTAACGTGGAAGGCAATATCGGACTGCATTTCCGCATGGCACAAGACACCTTGGCCCTGGTAGCCGGAGGTTTTGTGCGCAACGAAAGCCCCGCTTTCTACTACAACCACTACCACGGGCGTAATGCTTGGTGGGACAAGGACCTCAACCACGTGTTCCGCGCACGCATTGAGGGCACGCTGTCGTATCGCGCCACTTCGCTGAGCGTGGGTGTGGAGAGCGTGCAAAACTATGCCTACTTCCGCGAGACCCAATCGACTGATGCGACAACGCCTACCTTGGCAAAAATGAAATATGGCGTGAACGTGGACCAATATACGGGCAATATCCAAATTGCCTCCGCCACATTCGCCAATCGATGGGCATGGGGACCGCTACATTGGGACAATCAACTCACGCTCCAGAAGAGTTCAAACGAAAGCGTGCTCCCGGTTCCGGTCTTCACCGGTTGGACCAATCTCTATCTGCAATTTAAGATCGCGCACGTGCTCGCCACGCAATTGGGCGCCGATGTCCGCTATTTTACAGCATACTACGCACCGACTTATTCGCCCATCATCGGACAATACGCCGTGCAGGATGCCACCTACCGCACGAAATTGGGCAACTACCCCTGGATCAACGCCTACGTCAACTTCAAATTGAAGGGCGTACGCTTCTATCTGGCCTACACGCACGTCAATTCGTCGGAAGGTCGGTCGTTCCTCGTACCGCACTACCCCACCAACCAACGTTTGCTCCACTTTGGCATCAGTTGGACCTTCTTCAACTGACGACTCCCCCAAATTCTTTCTCGGCTTTTCGCCGTGTGCCCGTGAGTACACGGCGAAAAGCCCTTTTTCTTCCACCGTTTCTCTGTCTCTTTCCTCATGATACCCTACGCTCACTTACACGTTCACTCTTACTACTCCCTGCTCGATGGGCAAGCTTCCATTGCGCACCTGGTCGACAAAGCCTTGGCCGACGGAATGCGCGGTATGGCACTGACCGACCACGGGAATATGATGGGAGTGAAGGACTTCTACAACTACGTGAACAAGAAAAAGGGGGCAGCTGCCAAAGAGAAAAAAGCAGCGGAGGCAAAATTGACGGCATTACGCGAGGGGACGTACGAAAACGCGCCTGACAAAAATGGGGTCAATCCCGACGCCGGCAAGACCAACGAGGAACTCATCGCCGAATGCGAGAAGCAGATCGAAAAGGCACAGCGTGTTTTGGACTTCAAACCCATCTATGGTTGTGAGATGTACTGCGCGCGCCGGACCAAATCGGACAAGAAGGACAAGACCGACCGCAGCGGCTGGCACCTCATCGTCTTGGCCAAGAACGAAACCGGCTACCACAATCTCATCAAGCTCGTGAGTCGCGCGTGGGTCGACGGCTTCTACATGAAGCCCCGCACGGACAAGGCTGACCTCGAGCGATTCAAAGAGGGACTCATCGTTTCGTCGGCCTGCTTGGGTGGAGAAATTCCGCGCAAGATTCTGAGTGGCGATCTACAAGGCGCCGAGGATGCGGTGCGATGGTTCAAGCAGGTTTTCGGCGAGGACTATTATCTAGAACTCCAGCGGCATGAAGTCAAAGATCCGGCGCAACGTGCCAACCGCGAAACCTACCCTTTGCAGGTGCAAGCCAACAAAGCTTTGCTGCAACTTGCCGAGAAATGCGGCGTGAAATACATTTGCACCAACGACACGCACTTTGCCGACGAAGAAAATGCCGAGGCACACGATCTCCTCATCTGCCTTTCCACCAACCACTTCGTCAACGATCCGTCGCGCATGCTCTACACAAAGCAAGAATGGTTCAAAACGCAGGCGGAAATGAACGAGATCTTCGCAGATCTGCCGGAAGCGCTCGCCACCACCCAAGAGATCGTGAACAAGGTGGAGATCTACAGCATCGACCACGGCCCCATCATGCCCAACTTCGACATCCCCGCTGAATTCGGAACGGAAGAGGAGTACAGAAAACGGTATACCAAAGAGCAACTCTACGACGAATTCACGCAAGACGAAAACGGCAATGTGGTCATCGACCGCGAAGAAGGCGAGGCCAAGATCAAGAAACTCGGCGGATACGACAAACTCTATCGCATCAAACTCGAGGCGGACTATCTCGGCAAGCTGGCTTACGAAGGAGCGAAGTGGCGTTACGGCGATCCGCTCGACGAAGAAACCGACGCGCGCATCAAGTTTGAACTGCACATCATGAAGACGATGGGCTTCCCGGGCTACTTCCTCATCGTGCAAGACTACATCAAGGCGGCTCGCGAGCAACTCGGCGTCTCGGTCGGCCCGGGGCGTGGATCGGCTGCGGGCAGTGCCGTGGCCTACTGCCTGCGCATCACCGACATCGACCCGATTAAATATGATCTCCTCTTCGAGCGTTTCTTGAATCCCGACCGTATTTCGCTCCCGGATATCGATGTGGACTTCGACGACGACGGACGCGGACGCGTGTTGCAGTGGGTGACCGATAAATATGGTGCAGAAAAAGTGGCCCACATCATCACTTACGGAACGATGGCCACCAAACTGGCCATCAAAGACGTGGCCCGCGTGCTCCAGCTCCCTCTTTCGGAATCCAACCGCCTCTGCAAACTCATTCCCGACAAGCTGCCGGCGGGACCCGACGGCAAGGTGCCCAAGATGAACTTGCCCAATGCCATCAAGGCTATTCCCGAACTGCGGGAAGCCGAAGCCTCGCACGACCCGCTCATGCGCAACACCATTCGCTACGCCAAAATGCTCGAGGGAAATGTGCGCAACACCGGCGTGCATGCCTGTGGGTTCATCATCTGCCGCGACGATATTAGCGACTGGGTGCCCGTCAGCACCGCCGACGACAAAGAAACCGGCGAAAAACTCCACTGCACGCAATATGAAGGCAAGGTCATCGAAGAAACCGGACTCATCAAAATGGACTTCCTCGGGCTCAAAACGCTCTCCATTCTCCGAGAAGCCGTAGAAAACATCCGCCACTCGCTCGGCATCGAAATCGACGTCGACGCCCTCGACATCGAAGATCCCGCCACCTACGACCTCTATTGCGACGGACGCACCGTGGGTACCTTCCAATTCGAGTCGCCTGGCATGCAGAAATACCTCCGCGAATTGCATCCCAGTACGTTCGAGGACCTCATTGCCATGAACGCCCTCTACCGGCCCGGCCCGATGGAGTACATTCCGCAGTTCATCAAGCGAAAACACGGGGAGGAACCCATCACCTACGACCTCCCGTGCATGGAGAAATACCTCAAGGACACTTACGGGATCACCGTCTATCAAGAGCAGGTCATGCTGCTTTCGCGCGAGATTGCCGACTTCACCCGCGGCGAAAGCGACAACCTGCGCAAAGCGATGGGTAAAAAGCTCATCGACAAGCTGAATCACATGTATCCCAAGTTCGTGGCCGGCGGAAATGCGCACGGCTACGATCCGGCGGTGCTCGAGAAAATCTGGAAAGACTGGACGGCCTTTGCCTCCTACGCCTTCAACAAGAGCCATGCCACCTGCTATTCGTGGGTGGCCTACCAAACGGCCTACCTCAAAGCCAATTTCCCGGCACAATACATGGCCGCCGTCATGAGTCGCTCCATCGGCAACATTGCCGACCTCACCAAATTTCTCGATGAGTGCAAGGCGATGCGATTAGTCTGCCTCGGACCCGACGTCAACGAGAGCTACCGAAAATTCTCGGTCAACCACCTCGGCGACATCCGCTTCGGACTCGGCGGCATCAAGGGACTCGGAGACAACGCCGTGCAGGCCATCATCGATGAGCGCGAACGTGGCGGGAAATTTACCTCGGTATTCGACTTCTTCGAGCGCGTGAACCTCAACATCTGCAACCGCAAAAACCTCGAATGTCTCGCGCTCTCGGGAGCTTTCGACAGCTTCGGCGAAATGCGCCGCGAACAATTCTTCGGACAGAGCGAGAGTGGCTTGCCCTACCTCGATGCGTTGCTCACCTATGGCCAGCGTTTCCAAATGGAAAACGAGGAAAGCACCAATTCGCTCTTTGGCGACAGCGAAGCCGTGGAGATCAGCAAACCGCAACCCCCGACCACCTTCGAACGCTGGAGCGATCTCGAGAAACTCAACCGCGAGCGCGAACTCATCGGCATCTACATCAGCGGACACCCCCTCGACGACTATGCCATTGTGCTCAACAATCTCTGCACCATCGGCATGCCTGCAGTGGCCGATCTCACCCCTTTCATCAATCAAGAGATCACTTTCGGCGGAATCGTCACCGCGGCCGAAGAACGCATCTCCAAAAGAGGCAGCGCATTCGGCAAAATCCGCATCGAAGACTTCAAGGGCGGTGGAGAATTTCTCGTCTTCGGCGACACCTGGGCGCAGTTCAAAGGCTATCTCGCCGTGGGCAACTCCGTTTTCATCACCGCCGGGGTGCAACCGCCCCGCTGGGGAAAGGGCGATCCCGACCTGGCCATTAAGAAAGTGGAGTGGTTGGCCGACGTCAAGGACCGAAAGATCCAAAGCATCACTATCAATGCCCGACTCGAGGAAATCGACGTGCCTTTGGTCACCGAAATCCTCGAACTGGTGCGCAATGCCGTCGGAGAAAGTGCACTGCAATTCAACATCTACGATGCCTCGAGTGCACAGAAGGTGACGCTCAGCAGCAGAAACTCCCGGATCGACGTCACGCACGAACTCATTCGCTACATCGAAGCGCATCCCGCACTCTCCTACTCCATCAACTAATCTTGCGTCGCGATCCGGCAGGCGAAACGTCGCCACGACCGGATCGCTCCACGCTTTTTTCGGTGCCGATTTGCCGTGCGCCCCTCATTTCCTCACTATTTTTATGCAGCCTCTGCGTCTTTCTCTGCTCATTTGCACCATCAACGATCGCATCAAGAGCGTACCTCAGATGCTTTTGCCACAACGTAACGATGTGGAATACGTGGTGAGCTTCCAATACACCGACCCCATGTTTCTCGACATGGTGCCCGACGCCTTGCGCCGGCGCAGCGACGTGCACATTCTTCCCTTTCTCGGAGCCGGCCTCTCGGCCAATCGCAACAACGCCCTCCGCCATTGTTCCACCGCCCTGGCTGCCATCGCCGACGACGATGCGCGCTACACCGAAGCCGACCTTTCGGCCGTAATTCGTCTGGCAGAGGCGCACCCCGACGTCGACATTTTTTGTCTCCAAGCCAACACCTCCGACGGGAGGCCCTTCAAATCCTACCCTCCCTGTGATTTTGATTACGCACACGCCCCTCGCGGCACCTACTTCACCAGTTTCGAAATCGTGGTGCGCACCGATGCCGCACTGCCGGCCTTCGACACACGCTTTGGCTTAGGCGCCGAATTTCTGTCGTGTGGAGAGGAGGAGATTTTTCTCTACCAGGCCTACAGATCCGGTTTGCACGTCCATTTCTTTCCCCAACTGCTTTGCACCGTTCCCTCCCGCGAAACCACCGGCTCACGATTTGCGGCCGACACCAAGGTGCGACGCTCCAAAGGCGCGGTGCTCTACATGATGCACGGCATCGGCAGTGCCCTGATGCGCATCACACTCACCGCTTTGCGCCACCGACCTTGGCACGACGTCCCGAGGGTGTGGCGCGACATGGTCGAAGGTGCTCGCTACGTGCTCACCCATCCGCTCAATGAGGGAGTGGGCGACGAAATACCACTCGACTTTCAGCCCATCGACGTACTGAAACTTCCTTAATTCGCCCCTCCCTGTCCGCCGACGCGCGATGAGCCGCAACAAAAAAGAGCACCTGCTTCTCTTTCGAGAGGCAGGTGCTCTTTTTTGTTGCGGGTTGTTGAATCCCGATTACTTGCGGCTCTTGCCGTAGCGGCTCATGAACTTGTCCACGCGGCCGGCAGTGTCCACGAGCTTCGACTTACCCGTGTAGAAGGGGTGAGAAGTCGACGAGATTTCGAGCTTCACGAGGGGATAAGTTTCACCTTCGAATTCGATCGTCTCCGTCGTCTTGCAAGTGGAACGCGACAGGAACATGTCACCGTTGGACATATCTTTGAAGACAACGGGACGGTAGTTTTCGGGATGGATACCTTGTTTCATTGTGTGGTGGTTGTTTTTATGTTCGTTTATTAGGAATTACACCGCTCTCCTGAGTGAAGCCGAGCGAACACGGACTTGCCCCTCAATGGTGGTGGAGACCGGCGGTGGAACCCGCAGAGGAGTTCCTGAGAGAGTCTAAATCGTGCGCAAAGTTAAGCATTAACCGCCTAACGACCAAGGCAACTCCTATTCAAAATCCATTTTCGGTGTAAAAAATCGAACAGACCGTGCGCTTCTCCTCCTCTTCTTCATGACAAGCGGCGCGCTGCCCTTCCTGCTCGTCACGCAGCGCGCGGATGCTGCGAGGGTTGAACGCAAGGCATTGGGCGATCTGCGCCGTTGCATGCAGCCTTTTGCGGCGCAGCGCGCGCCTTGCATCGCTTGTCTCGGGAACTACAATATAAAAACGCGGAGCTTTTCGCAGTTTGCTCCCCGTTTTCGGGGAATAGCTCCCCACTTTTTCGGCACGCATCCCCGGTTTCCGACGCGCGCCACCTTGCTCCCACGAAAAGCGCCCGGAACTGTTCTGCCAAACGGCGCTTCCCCTCGATCGCTTCACCGATTTACCCGACGAACTGCCCCACCGCTTCGCTGCTTCTCGCCGTTCGCAACACAACACGGGGACAAAGGGCATTCTCCTTTCCGAAAAAGTTTCATCTTTTTTGGGGCGAATGCTTTTGCGAATAAAACCTTTTTCGTAGATTTGCAACACCAAGCTAGCAAATAAGGTGCAGGTTTTGCCGCTGCTACTTGGCAAACAAAGGATTTATCAACCCCATCGCCAAATTTTATAAGACAATGGATACTCAAGCTCTCTGCGGATTGAAAGCCGCCGACTTCCAAAAGGAAATCGGAGGCAAGAAAACGGATTTGTATATCCTGCGTAATGCAAATGGCTGCGAAGTTGCCATCACAAACTATGGTGGTGCACTCGTGGCCATTATGGTGCCTGACCGAAAAGGCCAATTTGCCAACGTGATTCAGGGACACGACAACATCGACGACTGCGTAAATTCGCCCGAGCCCTTCCTTTCCACACTCGTGGGACGCTACGGCAACCGCATCGCCAAAGGAAAATTCCAACTCAACGGCAAAGAATATCACCTCGCGGTGAACAATGGACCGAACCACCTCCACGGAGGACCCACCGGTTTCCATGCGCGCGTTTGGGATGCCGAACAAATCGACAATCACACCCTCGTGCTCCGCTACGTCTCGGCCTACTACGAAGAAGGTTTCCCCGGCGAACTGACGATGACGGTGCGCTACACATGGACAGACGACAATGAACTGGTGATTGACTACCGCGGTACGACCAACAAGAAGACGGTGGTCAACATGACCAGCCACGGTTTCTTTTCACTTCAGGGCATCGGCAACCCCACCCCCACGGCGATGGACACAATCTGCGAAATCAATGCCGATTTCTATGTTCCCATCGACGAAACGTCCGTACCCACGGGCGAAATTCGCAAGGTAGAAGGCACGCCCTTCGACTTCCGCACACCGCATGTTGTGGGCGAACGCATCGACGATCCCAACGACGAGCAAATTAAGAATGGCGCCGGTTATGACCACTGCTTTGTTCTCAATAAAAAAGAGGAAGGCGAACTCTCCTTTGCCGCTCGCATCACCGAACCGGTGAGCGGGCGCACCATGGAAGTCTACACAACGGAACCCGGCGTGCAGTTCTATTCCGACAACTGGGCCGATGGCTACCGCGGACAGCACGGCGCCACCTTCGGACGCCGCTCTGCACTCTGCTTTGAGGCACAGCACTTCCCCGACAGCCCGAATAAACCCCATTTCCCCAGCGTGGTGCTTCGCCCCGGCGAGGTCTACACCCAGCGCACGGTCTATAAGTTCGGAACCGACAAGTAAATTAGTTCAACAACCCATAAACCTCAAAACCTCTTACCCAAATGGCTCAAAAGTCGAAACAATGGGGCGCGATTATCGTGATGATTGCTCTCTTCGCCATGATTGCCTTCGTCACAAACTTGTGCACGCCCATGGCGACCATTATCAAGAATCAACCCGGCGGTGTGCCGAATGTGCTCGCACAAATCGGTAACTACGGTAACTTCATCGCTTATCTCGTGATGGGTATCCCCGCAGGTATGCTGATTTCCAAATTCGGTTACAAGAAAACGGCACTCATCGGTCTCGTCATCGGTAGTGTGGGTCTGCTCATCCAGTGGTTGAGCGGTGTCCTTGACAATGGTCACAACCTCGGACTCGTATTCGGTGTCTATCTCTTGGGCGCTTTCATCGCCGGCCTCTGCATGGCCATTCTCAACTGCGTGGTGAACCCCATGCTCAACCTCCTCGGCGGTGGCGGTAACACCGGCAACCAGCTGATTCAGATCGGTGGTGTGTTCAACTCTTCGGCAGCTGTGGCTTGCTACATCCTCATGGGTGCCCTCATCGCCGACGTGACGAAAGCCAAGATCGCCGCTGCCACTCCCGCTTTGATGATTGCCCTCAGCATTTTCGTGGTGGCTTTCATCGTGATCTCCTTCACCAAGATCGAAGAACCCGAACAAGCTCCCGTGCGTGTCGACCTCATCCAGGGCGCTATGTCGCACAAAAATTTCGCCCTCGGCGCATTGGCCATCTTCCTCTACATGGGTATTGAAGTCGGTGTCCCCAACTTCGTACAGCAGTATCTTGTCGAAACGGGCATTCCTTCCAGTACGGTAGGCCTTCTCGTGGCAGTTTACTGGTTCATGATGCTCATCGGCCGCTTCGCCGGTGCCGCCATCGGCAACAAAGTCAGCAGCCGCGCCATGGTAACGGCGGTTTCCATTGCCACCCTCTGCCTTGTTCTCTTCGGTATGTTCTTCACTAATGCCGGAACTGTGAACTTCCCCGGTGTCGATTGGGGAACCCGTACCCTCATTTGGCAGGAGATTCCCGTAGGTATCTTCGCCTTCCTGCTCGTTGGTCTCTGCACTTCCGTGATGTGGGGCGCCATCTTCAACATGGCTGTGGAAGGTCTCGGCAAATACACGGCCATCGCCAGCGGTATCTTCATGACCATGGTCTTCGGTTGCGCTGTGATGATGTTCATCCAGGGCCTTGTTGCCGACCTCACGCACAACTACATCACCAGCTTCTGGGTGGTTGTCTTCTGCGCTGCCTATATTCTCTACTATGCGCTCGTGGGTAGCCGCGTGACCAAAAGAGAAGAATCGGAAGATTGCCCCGAAATCAAGTAAAAACTCTTCTTGCATCGACTCGTCCGTGGCACGGCCACGCGCAAGCCACGGACGTTCGTTGCGTTAACCCTCACCCCTCAAATAATATCTTCATCATGAAACTCACTATCGACGACGTTCGCAGCCGGTTCACCAAACATTTCGACGGAACCACCGGCACTTTATATGCTGCTCCCGGCCGTATCAACCTCATCGGCGAGCACACTGACTATAACAACGGATTCGTTTTCCCCGGCGCCGTACAACAAGGCATCATCGCCGAAATTAAGCCCAACGGCACGCGCACAGTGCGCGCTTATGCCATCGACTTGAAAGACTACGTGGAGTTCTCGCTCGACGATGAAGCCGGTCCCACTGCAACGTGGGCGCGCTACATCTTCGGTGTTTGCCGCGAAATGATGGCGCTCGGCGTACCCGTAGAAGGTTTCAACACGGCTTTCGCCGGCGACGTCCCTCTCGGTGCCGGTATGAGCAGCTCTGCCGCTCTCGAATCCTGCTTCGCTTTCGCACTCAACGACCTTTGGGGCGAAAACAAAGTCGAGAAAATGGAACTTGCACGCGTGGGTCAGCGCACGGAACACAAGTATGTGGGCTGTAACTGCGGTATCATGGACCAATTCGCCTCCGTTCACGGTAAGAAGGGCTCGCTCATGCGCCTCGACTGCCGCAGCGGTGAGTTCGAATACTTCCCCTTCGACCCCAAAGGCTACAAACTCGTCCTCGTTAACTCGCAGGTGAAGCACGAACTCGTGGGTTCTCCCTACAATGACCGCCGTCGCAGCTGCGAACGCGTCGCTGAAGCCATCCACGCCCTCCACCCCGAAGTCGAATCGCTCCGCGATGCCACCATCGAACAGCTCGAAGAAGTGCGCGGCACCGTGTCGGAAGAAGATGCACTCCGTGCTTTCTACGTAATCGGCGAACGTGATCGCGTACTCACCGTGTGCGACGCACTCGAAAAGGGCGACTACGAGACCGTAGGCCAGATGATGTACAAAACGCACGAGGGCCTCTCGAAGGAATATGAAGTGTCCTGCGAAGAACTCGACTTCCTCAACGACGTTGCCCGCGAAGAAGGCGTCACCGGTTCGCGCATCATGGGCGGCGGATTCGGAGGTTGCACCATCAACCTCGTGGCCGACGAACTCTATGACCACTTTGTGAAGACCGTCAAAGAGAAGTTCGCTGCCAAATATGGCAAGGAACCGATCATCATCGACGTAGTGATCGGCGACGGCGCCCGCAAACTCGAAGCCTAATCGGCCGTTGCTCAATTCATTCCACCGCAGTCTCTTTCTTTACGAGGCTGCGGTGTTTTCTTTCTCCACAACTCATTTCTCTCCCACTCCACAATCGAGACACCCCATACCGCCATCGCAGCATTCCGCTCCACAATCGAGACTCCCCACTCCACAATCAGAACGCAAAAAAACGCGTTCTTTCGTTTTAATCCGTTAGGGGCTTTTCAGTTTGGCGAGAAATGACGAACTTTGCGGCATTATGGTAATTGATCCTTCGATACAAGTCTTCTGGAACGAGTTCAGTAGTACCCTACAACTCGTGTTGAAAGGCCTCATCATTGGCATCGTCGTATCGGCACCTATGGGGCCGGTCGGCATTTTGTGCGTACAGCGCACCATGCACAAGGGACGCCGCTTCGGACTCATCACCGGTTTGGGCGCCTCACTCTCTGATTTACTCTACGCCATCGTAACCGGCGCCGGAATGACGGTGGTAATGTCCTTCATTGAGCAGAGAAACAACATCTTTTGGATGAAAATCGGCGGCAGCGCCTTACTTTTTGTCTTCGGCCTCCACCCTTTGCTCTCCAATCCCATCAAGGCCATGCGCCAACCTTCGGGCAAAAAGGGAACACTTGTGCAGAATCTCATCACTTCCTTCTTCCTCACGCTCTCCAATCCCCTCATTATATTCCTCTTCATCGCGCTTTTCGCGCAACTCACCTTCACCGTGCCCGAAAACCCCTTCGGCGCCATGTGCGGCTACCTATCTATCTTTGCCGGCGCGATGTTGTGGTGGATTCTCCTCACGTATCTCATCACAAAGATGAAGCATTCGTTCGGACTCCGGGGCATGTTCGTCATCAATCGCACGATCGGCACCATTGTCGTCGTGATCAGCGTGCTTTACGCCGCACTTACGCTCTTCAACATCCACAATCCTCTCGCTGTACCCACTGATCATGCTTATAGCCAACCGACTCAGAGAAAATAATCGCGCAGAATATCTCCTCTACATGTGGCAAGTGGAGGACATCATCCGAGCCAACGGCTGCGACCTCGACCGGTTGCGCGAAAACTACCTCTCCCAATTCCAACTCACGGGCGAAGCGCAGCAACAACTCGAACAGTGGTACGCCGATCTCTGCGAAATGATGCG
The DNA here is from genome assembly GCA_963542795.1 of uncultured Prevotellaceae bacterium. Taxonomy (GTDB): domain Bacteria; phylum Bacteroidota; class Bacteroidia; order Bacteroidales; family Bacteroidaceae; genus Alloprevotella. The sequence continues at coordinate 24,832 of CAUTYW010000006.1, forward strand.
CTCGGAGGGGAAAACCCAAAGCGGGCACCTACAAATCAACCTCAATGTCGTAGAAACGCTGGCAGAACTCCACGAAGCGCTCCTCCGATCCGAGAAATTTCCCTACTATCGCCAGCTCTACTACAAAGTGCTCCCCTATCTTGTCGAATTGCGCGCCAAGAACGGCGCGAAAGACAGCGCCGGCATCAGAGAAGAGCTCAATTTGTGTTTCGAACTGCTCTATGGAGTCATGCTTTTGCGCCTGCAGAAGAAAGAAATCAGCGCCCCGACGCAGCAAGCTGCCGAAACCATTTCTAAATTCCTCGGGCAACTCTCCGATTACTGGAAAGCCAACAAAACCGGACAGCTTGAATTGGACTGATTTCGCGGCACCGTCTCCCGCGCTCCCCGAAGCAGATTCCTACGCACGGCGACAAATCACGGTACCTCCCCACGATTTGCACCACTCCCCCACGACGCTTGACTAAACAACACGCGAACGCCAACACTTCCACAAGCCTTCGCCTCTTCGCCCAGCAGAAAGCACATCAATCTCCCATTTTCTGCCCATGTCTTTCGAATTTCTACGGAATAAACGCACCAAAATCATTTTTCTCAGCCTGTTTTGGGGCGTTCTTTCCCTCCTTCTCCTCCTTTGGCTTTGTTGTCCTGCCTGGTTGCAGCGGCATTTTTCCCCCATCGCGGCCTGTTCTTCCGATAACTCGGAACAGGCCGTCGACAGTATCGGCCTGCACAGTCTGCAAGTCGACAAATTGCTGCGCGCTCCCCGCAACATCGAAGCGCTCGTCGCCGGCCGCACGCGCAAATCCCCCCACTCCATTTCGCACATCGACGATTATGCCGGCACCTTTTCGGATCTCAATCCGCAACACCTCGCCACAGCACGCGAAATCGGTATCCCTTCGTGCCAAGATCGCAATGCCGCCACACGTCGAGCCGACGAATTAGTGTACATCGGCGACAATCCTTACTTCCACGTCCGCCCTCTCAACTACAGCATCCCCTATCTTGTGCCGCGCGCCGCTACTTTGCTCGAAGAAATCGGGCACTCGTTTCTCGACAGCCTGACGAACAAGGGATATGCCTTCCAACAACTCGTCATCACCTCCGTTTTGCGCACCGATGCCGACGTGGCACAGTTGAGAAAGCGCAACCGAAACGCAGCAGCAGCGAGCGCACACAGTTTCGGCACCACGTTTGACATTTCCTACGTCCACTTTCTTCCGCTGGTAGCCCCGTCTCAGCACCTACGTAGCGCCGATCCCTACACACTCAAATGCATTCTCGCCGAAGTGCTGCGCGACCAGCGGCGCAACGGCACCTGCTACGTGAAATATGAGGTGCACCAATCTTGTTTTCACGTCACTGCGCGCTGAGCCTGCGCAGCAAACCGGCGGTGCATCCCCGTTTTCAAATTCTCCCCTCCCCTTCTTCTTCGTCCAACGGCCTTCGCCGGTCTGAACTTCGGCGGCGAAGCCGCAATTCCCCCCATGTCATGCCAGGAGTCTTCCAAAACATCACCGTAGCGCCCGAGTTTCGGCAGCTCGTTCCCACCTTTCTCGGTGCATTCATCGAAGCCGAAGTGCGCAACAGCCCCACCTCGCCCGAACTTTGGCAAGAAATCGAAGCCGAAGGTCAGCGACTTTGCGAAATCTTCACCCCCGAAACCCTCAAACAGCAACCGGGCATCGCCGCCACTCGCGCCGCCTACAAAGCCTGCGGCAAAGATCCGTCGCGCTATCGCCCCGCCGCCGAGCAACTGGCCCGCCGCTTGCTGCAAGGCAAAGCCCTCTACAGCGTGAGCACGCTCGTCGATCTCGGCAATCTTGTCTCCTTGCGCAGCGGATACGCCACCGGTCTGCTCGATGCTCAGCACATCGACGGCGATCTCACCCTCGGTGTCGGCCGCGACGGCGAACCCTATGAAGGAATCGGTCGCGGTGTGCTCAACATCGCCGGCCTCCCGGTCTATCGCGACCAAAGCGGAGCGGCAGCAACCCCCACTTCCGACAGCACCCGCACCATGACCTCGCTCGAAACCCGCCGCCTGCTCTTCATCATCAACGCTTATGACGGCAATCGGGCGCACACCGAAGCCGCAGTGGCCTACGCCCTCGAGCTACTGCGCCGTTACGCTGACACACACGACGAACGCGTCGTGTATTTCTGACCTCATTTGATTCAACACAGCACTTATGCTCTCCCTCTTTCGACTCATACCCGCCGGCGTCGCCCTTCTGTGGGCAGCGCCGGCTGTGCTTTGCGCTGAAAATGCGCCCCTTGTGCCGGCCACGCCCGCACACACGCTCGTAAACCGCCCGCACCCGATCACGCCCTCGGCTTCTTCGATCGACAGTGCGGACACCCTCCGGTGGCACATTCCCGATCTGACGCCGCTGCGGCTCAAGTCATCGGCCAATACCTCCGTTTTGAGTGCCGGTCTCATCACCCGCGACCGCCATCTCTCCGGCTTGCAGCTCAACCTCTTGGGCGGCGACGTCGAACGGCGCTTGCGCGGCGCACAAATCTCCGGTTTCCTGTCCGTAGTCCGCGGAGAAGCCGAAGGCGTCCAACTCGCTCCGCTCTACAACTACGCTTCGCGAATCCGCGGTGTGCAAATCGCCTCCATGTTCAACATCACCGAACAAGCCGCCCGCGGATGGCAGGCTGCGGCGGCCACCAACTTGGCCGTGGAAGGCGACGGCATTGTGCAAACAGCCCTCACCAATGTCGTGCTCGGTCGCATGCGCGGTGTTCAACTCGGGGCAAGCAACTACGCCGGCCAATTTCGAGGGGTGCAAATCGGGTTGGTCAATGTAGCCATGGGCACATCGAACGGACTGCAGCTGGGCGTGCTCAATTTCACGCGCGACACGAGCGCCGTCAAGGTGGGTTTGGTCAATCTCACCCCGGCCACCCGCGTGCAACTCCTGCTTTTCGGCGGCAACGTCACCAAATCGAACCTCGCCGTGCGGTTTCTCAACCACCACTTCTACACGCTGCTCGGTTTCGGCCTCTACTATCGGGGATTGGACGACCGTTTTTCAGGCGCACTCTACTATCGTGCCGGCTATCGCGTCAATGTGGCTCGACGCCTTGCCCTCTCCGGCGACTTAGGTTTGGCGCATATTGAAGACGCCCCTGCGGGGACGGAGCAAACGGAGGAGCGCCGCCTCGGAATCCAAGCTCGACTCAATGTGGAAATGCAGATCTCGCCCCGATTCTCCTTTTTCGCCACCGGCGGTTGGGGGCGCGCGCACCGCTACGGGCACTTTCGAGACGGCCAACGCAAAGCGATTGCCGAAATGGGCCTCATGTTTTTCTGAATTACGCACCGATGAAATCTATTTTCTTTCTCTCCGTTCTTGCTCTCGGCGGTTCGCTCTATGGGCGCGCGCAACAACCCGCCGATTCTGTCGCCGTTTCGTGTGATTCGCTCGCAGCAGTCGCTCCCTTGTGCGACACGGCAACGGTTTCGCACGCTGACACCGCCACCACACCTGCAACCGACAGTTTGGTGACCGCACTTTCCGGTCAATTAGTGTCCTTTGCTCCCGGCGAATTGTCGCGGCCTCCGCCGGTGTGGCGCCCGTTAGCCGAAGTTTTCGCCGTCAACGTCGGCGTTTGGGCCTTCGATCGGTTCGTGCTCGACTCCGATTTCTCACAAATCTCCCCCAAAACGATGTGGCACAACATTCGCCACGGCTTTGTGTGGGACAATGACAAATTTTCGACCAACCTTTTTGCCCATCCCTACCACGGTTCGCTCTATTTCAACACCGCGCGCAGTCAAGGTTACGGCTTCTGGGAGTCGGTGCCTTTCGCAGCTGCCGGCAGTTTGATGTGGGAATTTCTCGGAGAGAACGAACCCGCATCCATCAACGACTGGATTGCCACCACCATCGGCGGTTCGGCGCTGGGCGAAATCACCCACCGCATTTCGTTCTCTCTGCCTCGACGACCGCACAACGGGATGGCAACGCGTGGGACGTGAGGCGTTGGCGTTCGCGGTCTCGCCCATGCGCGGACTCAACCGCCTACTTAACGGGCAAGCGTGGCGCATCACCGGCGCTACACCGCGCCACGATTTCACAGCCCTCCCCGTTCATCTCTCCATCGGGCTGGGCACTCGCTATCTGGCCGACCACAACAGTCTTTTTCGCGGAGAGCACGCCCCCTTCACCCGCCTCCGCCTCGTCTATGGTTCGCCTTTCGCCCCACAGCGCGCCCCCTACGATTATTTCGATGTGAGTGTCACCGCCAACTTCACCAGCAATCAACCGCTGTTGAGCGAAGTGAACTTGCTGGCTCAGCTTTTTGTGCGCGACTTCCGACTCAATCCCTCGATGCAGGTGCGCGCCGGACTATATCAGCACTTCAACTACTTCGACTCCGAACCGGTGATCGACGGCAGCGACGAAATTCCATTCAAAATCTCGGAAGCCGCCGCATTCGGCCCGGGATTCATTTTCCGCGTGGCCGCTCCCGACGGCGAAAGTCTCATCACGCAGCAGCTTTTCGGCACGTTCATTGCGCTGGGTGGGAGTCTCACCGACCACTATCGCGTGGGCGACCGCAATTACAACCTGGGCAGCGGATTCAGCCTCCAAAGCAACACACTCATGCGCGTGGGAAAGCACTTGAATTTCGCACTCCGCACCAAAAACTACCTGCTTTTCACGTGGAAGGGCTATCGCCCGGAAGCCGTGCAAACGATTGAGTCGATCTATCTCAATGCACAGGGCGATAAAGGTCGTGCGCGGTTGAGTGTGATCAATTTCGAGCTCAGTTTCCCCATTGCCCAGGCCTTGCGCATCGGGTGGGACAATTATTACTACCACCGCTCAACCCACTACGCCGATTTCTCGACCGTGAAATCGGACACCTTCGAAACCCGCCTGGGCCTCTATTGGCAACTCTGACGCATGCGTCCCGCACCATCGCCCTGTCCTGCGCTTCTCGCGCGGCGACAGGGCTTTTTTTATGGGACATCTGCGCGGAAAGTCCCCTGCTTTTGCACAAAATCGCCCTTATTTGTGGAATTTCCTCCCCGTTTTCGCCTTCCGTTCGGGGTGCTTGCTCCGCCCGACACGTTTTTTACGCCCGCCCCTCCCAAAAATTCGGCAAAAAGCGGAATCCGAGAACGAGAAACCGGAGCTCGGCAACGGAAAATGGGAGAAAAATCGCATCTCGCGTAAAAAATACGCAGAAAAATTTGGCGGTACGGAAAATTACTCGGATCTTTGCGGTGTAAAATCAACACCGGTAGTAAAATGAATCCACTTCCCTACTGCTATGCCTACCCTCATCCGGCGGTAACCACCGACTGTGTGATCTTCGGATTCGACGGAAGCCAATTGAACGTCCTGCTCATTCGCCGCGGCGTCGAACCCTTCAAAGGGCGCTGGGCCTTTCCCGGCGGTTTTCTCCAACCCGACGAAACTGCGGAGACAGGTGCGCTGCGCGAACTGCGCGAAGAAACGGGTTTGGAGCCTGCCTATCTCGAGCAGCTCCACACCTTCACTGATCCCGACCGCGATCCGCGCGAAAGAGTGATCACCGTGGCCTATCTTGCCCTGGTCAAAATCAGCGAAGTGCAAGGCGGCGACGACGCAGCCGAGGCACAATGGTTCGCCCTCGACGAAATTCCACAACTGGCTTTCGACCACGAACGCATTTTCCGCATGGCGGTGGCGCGCCTACGCGAACGCATCCACTTCCGCCCCATCGGTTTCGAATTGCTTCCCGAGAAATTCACGCTCCGCGAGCTGCAAATGCTCTACGAAGCCATTCTCAACGTGCATTTCGACCGTAGGAATTTTGCAAAGAAGATGCAACACCTCGAATTGCTCACCGAACTCGACGAGACGGTGCGCGCCACCCCCAAACGCGACGCGAAACTCTATCGATTCAACCTCAACAAATACGAGGAACTCAAACAAAAAGGTTTCAGACTCGAATTCTGAACTCGGCTGCGGGGCCACCTTATCCCAACCTTGACCTGTTCAACATCACAAACACAATTGATTTCGCCCCCACCGCCAACTCCCCAAATCTTTACCGGAAAAAACTCTAACACTCACCCTCTTCAAACTTCAACCCCATGATCGGCAGCTTTATCGGCGACATCGTAGGCAGCATCTACGAGTTCAGCAACATCAAAACCAAGTGCTTTCCTTTTTACGGACCGACAGAAGGCGCACTCTTCTTCACCGACGATTCGGTATTGACGGGAGCCACCGCCTACTGGATCCTCCACGGCGGGAACATCGGCGCACACTACGCGCAATTCTCAGTCGACAATCCCGGAAGAGGTTACGGCGGACGTTTCTCGAAATGGATCCGCGTGTATCGCTACACGAACGAAGTGGCTGCGCCCTACAACTCGATGGGTAACGGCAGCGGCATGCGCGTCGGCCCTGTGGGTTGGGCTGCGCAAACACGCGAAGAGGTGATGGAAATGGCCAAAACCACGGCCGAATGCACGCACAACCATCCGGAAGGCATTGAGGGAGCGCAGGCCATCGCTTTGGCCGTTTGGCTGGCACGCCACGGGGCTTCGGCAGCCGACATTCGCAGCGACATCGAAAAGACCTTCGGTTACGACCTCTCCATGAGTGTAGACGAAATTCGTCCGCGCTATTCTTGGTACGGAATCGACGGGGAAGGCAACAGCGAAATCTGCAGCGACAGTGTGCCGCAAGCCATCACTTGCGCCCTCGAAGCGCATGATTTCGAAGACGCGGTGCGCAACGCCGTGAGTCTCGGCGGAGATTCGGACACCATCGCTTGCATGGCGGGCGCCGTCGCCGAAGCCCTCTTCGGCATTCCCCGCTCCATGGCGAATCGTCTCCGCAAGGTGATTAAACCGAGCTTCCTTTCCATCATTGACGAGTTCGAAGAGCGCTTCGGATCCAACTACATCGAAGACTAAATCTCGACGCGGCGTGACGCCCATCCCCAACTTTCGCTCGCTCACGGGAGAATTGGGAACCGTCCGATGGGAAGCCCGCAAGCAATAGGTCGCAAACACACAAAAAGGCCGACTCTCTTTTCGGAGAGTCGGCCTTTGTCGTAGTCGTGGTGTGGCGTTTAGCGCAAAATGATCTTCTTCCCACCGGAGATCACGACGCCTTTGGCCTCAGCCGCGTTGATGCGTCGACCGGAAAGGTCATAGAGCGGAGCTGCTTTCTCGTCGGTCTTCACCGCTTTCACCGCCGAAGGAGAGGCGCCGAAACGGAAAGTGAGACTGCGCACGCTGCCACTCGTGGCAGGAAGGGTGTAGAACGCGCGGTTGCCGGGAATATTGACGTGCTCCTTGATGCGACGGAAGAGGAACTCTTGGGTGTCGGCATCGCGAGTCAGTCCATAATAAACCAAGCCCGTGCTGTTGCGATCGGCTGCCGCGAGACGCAGATTCGTACCGCTGAGCATTGTGTTGAGCGGCGCGCGCCACTGCGTGGGACGAAGCTGGAAGGTTTTGGCTTCGGCACTCGAAAGCACCACCGGCGTGTTGGCGGGAACGATCGAATCACCGATGGCTTGCAGCGTCAGCTCCTTGTCGCCGTTGGCATTTCCGTCCTTGTCGGTCACTGCCGTCACGAGATAGGCTGTGAGCCCCTTGGGGAGTTCGACGGCAAAAGGCAGTTGCAACGAAGCGAAATTACCATTGCTGCCCGCATGTGTGGTGACCGTGAAGGTCGCCTCCTTGACCGTATCGAAATAGAAGCTGGTGCTTCCGGTCTTTCCGCCGTCGTGCCACACGGGGGCAGTGTCCGGCCCGCCGTGTCCGCCCACCGCATCGTCGTTCGTCCAACCGACGAGCGTGAGTCCGCCGTTGCGAATGTAGAGCGTGCCGACTTTCTGTTGCTTGTTGCTGCCGTATTGAATGAGGCGCGCCGTTCCGAAGGTGAGTGCCGCGGGTTGGTTGCTCAATCCGCCCTTGCCGATGTTTTGCATACGGCTCAAATATCCCTTACCCGTGAGGGAAGCCAGGTATTCGTTGCCGTTGGCATCTTTTTGAAGCACCCAGAGTGTAGCGTTGTCTCCCCGCCGTGTCATGCTCACTTCGGCCGTTCGGCCATCGTGCGCCGACCATGCCGGTTCGCTCGTGACGTATCGGTTGTCGAGGTAGCCACGCAAGCGATAGATCTTGCCGTCTTCGGGCATATAGTAGGCATCGGCATCCTTCGTGATCGAACGAATGTTGGCGGGACCCGCCCAAGAATCGATCAACAAATCGATGTAGGGTTTCATGCTCCAATCGGGGGCTTCCACATCGGCCGCAGGTTGCAAATAATACTCCTCCAAACCAGCGACTGCCTGGAATTTTCTCAACGGATAGCCGGGGTTGGTCAAACTCAGCAGGCTATCGGCAGAAAGTAGCATCCGGAAGTAACGCCCGTAATCCTTGAGGGAATCAATCTGAGCTTCCTTTGTGTAGTCCTTTTCGATGAGTTTCGAGAACGGCTCGCGGAATTTCGTATTGAGCGGATCGTTGTAAGGCGGGATCTGCACCAAACTATCGGCGCCGCGCCACACGGGCCAAGTGAGCAAACGCCGGTTGAGAGCGGCCACATGGTCGGGTTGAGCGGCATTGGCGGTTTGCGTGGAAGTCACCAACGCGGTGAAGGCGTTGTAGAATGGACGACTATGCTTGACCTTCTGCGCGTCGCGCACCAGCACCTCGTCTGCCTTTTTCCATGTGTGCCAGGCCTTGATCAGTCCTTGCGCCTCTTCGAGTCCTTGTGTGGACGATGCAAGCGTGAGCGCGGCCAGTTTCGCCTTGAAATCGTTCAAGAAAGGTTGGATGTGCTGCACCGAAGCGGCGTCGGCTTGAAGCGTACTGTCGGCCGTGCGCCAAACGTCCCAAGCAGCCAACTGCGATTTGAGCAAATCGATATCGGCCTGCGTTGCCGTGCTGCGCTGCGATTCCGTAGCGAGATGGGCACGGAACGCTTGGTGATAGCTATGGGTGGAAACCGCCTTCGCGGCGTCGCGCACCAGCACGCTGTCGGCATGCTTGACAAGTGCCAGATACTCCGTGAGGGCATCGGCCGGGATCAGTTCCCAATGGGAGTTCGCATCGTCGGGCGAATAGAATCCCATGGAATTCTGGGTCACTCCCACACCACCATGCCAGTTCCAGGCGTGAGCGCGCGCTCCTGCGGGTGAGATATTGTAGTAGGAGGTCGTGCCGTTCTGGACATGCTCGATGTTCCAAGGCTGAGATGCCGCAAAATCATCCGTCCAAGAGAGCATGTTGCGGCCATCGCGCACGTTGGAATACGTGGCCCATCGTTGCGTGGCAAGCGAATAGATGTGGTAATCACCGCTATTTTTGCCGCCCACAAAGATGTATTCTCCGGCTCCGCTGCGCCCTTCGGTGGGACGGGTCTGGGCATCGGCATAGTAATATTTACCGTCGAACATGCGATAATTGCGAATCACATATTTCCCCATCGGGTGGTCGGTGCCGGTCGATACCGTGAGCCCGGCGGGGTTGTCGAACTTGAGCGGTTGGTTGTAGGCATCGACGATCTTTCCGTTCTTGAAGATCTCGACTTCGCCGCCGTCACCGCCCGCAACGCTGACCGTGATTTGCGAGAGATCCAGTTCGGCCGGGATGGTGAACGCATGGCGGTTGGCCACCATCACGAGTTGACCTTGCGCATTGTACACCTTGTAGCCCACAGCTCCCTTGCCCTGCACACGCAGCGAGCGACCTTCGAGACGAACCGCCTCGGGCTGTGCCGTCGTACCGGGTTCGGTGCCGGTACCGAAGTCGGTGTAGTGCCCCACGTCGCCGAACACGCGGCTGTCGCCGGGGTTCAAACCGCCGATCGTGGCCCAACGCGTTTCTCCGGGTTGGTGACCCTCATAGGTGGCCGGTGTTTTGCGGATGCGTTCGTCGATGAACATCAAGTTCTTCGCCTTTTTGCTGTATTGCGCCATGGCGGCTTTGCAGTCGTCGATATCCGCTTGACTCACCGAAATCGTGGTGGGGGCATAGACCTTGTCGTAGAAACCGTCGTTGTATTTCAGCGGGAGATTGTTGCCCACTTTGTCGAAGAATCCGTAGAACGTGAAGAACTCGGTGAGGTCTTCGCCGGCCGCTTCACTGCAGAAACGAGCAAAGCGCAGATAGTCGCTCTTGGCCTCGCGGCTGTCGATGGGTTGCTCGCGGAACTTGGCAAAGAGATCGCGGAAGAACGTCGGTTTGTGACCGAGTTCCACATAGTAGAGCCACAATTGCCAATACATGCGTGTGCGATCGCCCAGATCCATGTCGAACCAGGTTTGATGGCGATTGAATCGGTTGAAGAGCTTTTGCGGCGCATCGAGACGACTCACACTCGCACCGCGCTTCCACACGGCAATGTTCGACCACAGGTTGTTCGAACTCTCGAGACAGCGCGAAAGGTTGAAGAGCTTCTGGTAGTGGTGGCCCGTTTCGTGCACCACGGCCCAGAGGTTACCTCCGTTGTCGCCCCCGGAGCCTTTGACCCACTCAGGATAACTGAACGTGGTGCTGACCGTTCCGATGAAGGTGCCGTAAGGGAAAGCATAGAGACCGGACGCGTCGGTGCTGAACATGAGACAATTGAAACGATCGGCGAACTGCTCCGGTTTGAAGAAGTCTTGCTCGATTTCGTGCACCCAGTCCCATTTGCTCAGCACACCGGTGATGCCTTTATACTGTCCGTTGTAGTTCCAGTTGCCGTTACGCTGCTGCTCCTCGACACCACGCAGACTGAGACTGTGGATGGTGTGTTTGGACTTCAGGCGAATCACGTCGTCGGTGAAGAATCCGTAGGGTTTGAGGTTTTCAAGGTTGTCCCAATCCTGGTTCTGCATCTTCGTCGCATCAAAATAACCATTGGCACGCCCGCCTTCCACGTGAATTGAGATTTGCGGTTGCTCGGTGTATTTGAGGTTCGTGTCGTTCATCACGTAATTGATGTACAGGTGCGACGCATCGTTGGCATAAACCACATTGAGTCCCTTGTGAAGCGCAATGAGCTTATCGCCCGTTGTATTTTTTCCCTGCACCAATTCGGCATTGAGCGCACAACCCGCCGGTGCCTCTTCACCCACAAACACCAGCGCCAATTCCTTTTCGGGGATCGTGATACCGGTGGGGTTCGTGAGTTGCGAGTATTGTCCGAAGCTCGTGGGCATCAATTTATTGTCGCGGGCCCACTTTTGCGGATGGCTGTAGGCCTGGTAGGGCTGAATACGGAAATATTTCTCATATCGGTTGGCCTCGGCGTTCGCTCCGTTCCACGTATCGGTTCGCACGCGCACGGCCACGTCGATGAGTGACTCGGGCAATTGCTCGGCACGAAGGGCAGTTTTGAGCGCATCGACGCTCATCGAAGCATAGGGTGCGCGCAACTGCGTGCAAGCATTGTCCGCGAAATAGCGTTGCAATTGCGTGTTGAGTTCATCGCGATGCGCGGTCAGTTCCGCTTGTTCGTTGAGCCGCTGCTTGTACGCGTTCAGGGCCGCGGCGTCCAACGCCACTTCTTCCAACTGCCAAAACGAAGCGGTGCTCGTTTCGTCCCAGTTTACCACATTGTAACCGGCGGAACTGGCACAATGCAAGCTCGCGCCATTGCGCACCACGAAGGCAAGGTAAGGCAACCACTTGTCCATCTCTTTGAGCGTGAACGTGGCTTGTGTGTCGGTCATCGTGTAGCTTTGCGTTCGAGCGGCGCTGTTGCCGACATACTTTTGGTTCACCACACTGCGAAGGGCCCATTTGTCGCCCACTTTTTCCAACTGCCAGAGTTGTCCCATCTCGCGTTCGTTGCGCACTTCGCCGCGCACCACGTTGTCCGACGCGGGACGCGTGGTGAGCACGCGCTCGGGATAGGCCACATTGCGCACCAGGTAGTATTTTCCCTCCACAGGAGTGTACACGCCCGTGGAATTGCGGCGCACGCTTTCCTTCACATCGGCCTCCGACACATCGGTCACCGGTTCAAACTGCCATTCTGCTGCCGTGTTGGCGAAGAAAGTGGTGTCGGTCACCTTGCGCACCGTGTCGGCCTTGGTGCGAAACGAGCGGGCATTGCCACCCACCACGTTCTTGTCCGCCGACTCGGTGAAACACGAACCGTCGGTGAAATCGGCATTGCCGCTCACGTTGAAAAATCCGTTTGTCGTTTGCAGGAAATTCAGCCAAAGCCGATTGTTCCCCACGCCCGTACTGACCCCTCGACCGGCTTCGGCCGACGAGGCGAAACGGCCGGTCGACGCATTGCGCAGGGCAAAGCCGTCGCCGTTGCGCTCCACCAACCAAACGGTCGAGAGGTCGGACGAACTGACTTGCGCAGTGGTTTTCAGGTTGTGCGCGGTTGCGTCGACCGTCCAATAGTGCTGCGCGGCATTCTTCACGCGGTAAAGACCGCCGGTGCGCAGCCGGTCGAGGGTCTCGAAGCCCTGTTCCAATTGCGGCCAAGCGGCGTTGAACTTCGCCACGCTCTTCAGCTCCTCGGTCGTGAGGGGAACAAACTTCCAGTGGTTGGCTTCGGTCGAAACGCCTTCCCAATTCTGCACAAGGCCGCTGCCCCCGTTGTGCCAGAGCGTTTTCCCGCCGAAATCTTCGGCCGTCGAAATCACCCAATAGCCGGCGCTGCCCGCACCGGAGGCTCCCTTGATATAGTAGTGTGCGGCATTCGTGCCCACGGTGAAGGTCTCGTTGAGCCGGTCGAGCGGCTGGACGGCCAACTGCTCGCCCACGTTCACGATCCGGTAGGTGCCATTCACCTGTTTCACCTTCCAATACTGCGACAGCTCATCGTTCCGACCGCTGCTCCCCGAGTGTTCGGAGACGTAGCCCAAGCGATGATGCTGCACCAGCACGGGAAAATTGTTTTTCCGGCTCACGATGCGGTAAAACCCGTCGGCCAACGCGCCGCTTTGCGCGAAAACCGAAGGGAGACACCCCAACATGACGAGCAGGAATACAAACATTCGTCTCAAAAGTTGGTACATATCATTTACATTTTAATTGGATTCTAAAAAGAAGAGGGAGTTTTCATCCGGCCGTGGCTTTTGCCCCGAGCGTGCGGCCCAATGGCGGAGCCACTTACGCATAGGAGAGACGCCGGCACACGGCGATCAACGGCCTGCGGTGCGACCGGAGGGAAATCATTGCGGAGTTCGATGCTTGTTTTTTCACTCTTTCTGTCGTCACGTGAAAGCATCACCGGTCTCTGTCCTGTCGATGCATGCTCTGTGTCCTGTTTGGTTCATGTGCTTTCCCATCGGGGCGTCGACACACGGAAGCGAACAGCAGCACCAACTGCGGGGATCACGAAAAGAAGGACGTCCAATACGGTATTCGGCGATTAAGGGCTGAGATGCAGCGCGTGTTTCGCCATCTCGTTTAAGCATTCTTTCGGCAAAGTTAGCGATTTGATCTCATTCTGCGGACTTTATCTCTAAATATTTGACGTGTCCGACCTTTTTTCTCCTATTTCTGTCTTGCGGGGAGCGCGATCGGCCGACGAAGTCCTTCGGTTTCGCCATGTTGCCGGGCACTTTTCCGTCGGTTCGCCCGGCGAAATGCGGCTCTTTGCCCACACCGTCGCAGCAGCACGTGTGCCGTCGCCCGCAACAGCAAGCATCGATCACCTACGCGGATGAAGAGCCACAGGTGAAGACCGAGAATAGAGAAACGGCTGCCCTTTTCGCGCGAGCGCGCGTACGCGCATGTCAGTCTGTTTCTGTTTTTTGCCTTCACCTCTTCACCCACATGCCGCAAAACAGTGATTCACAGACCAATAGGGGTGAAGGTTTTGCTCAAAAGCCTCCACATTTTGCCTATTTCTCGGAGCTTTTTCTTCAACAATCCGCTGTTTTCCAGCGCTTTGTCCCTTTTCACCACAAAAAATGCGAAATTCGATCAATGTCTGCGACCGCCGGAACCATTGCGCGGTGTGCTTTTTTCGAGCAAGGGTTCGGTCGGCGCCGCAACGCACAAACCTTTCATTCCCGGCAGATTGCAAATCACATTTTCTGCCGGTCGGTGCCCATCCCAACATGGCAGTCGGCTTGAATTACTCCTCGAAATGGGGTGAAGCAGTCGTCACGGTGCTTCCTCACGGGAGGACGCGAAAGCGTGAACCCCAATCGGCAAAGTCTTCACACTTATCAAACTATGGGTCAACACTTTGCGTCATACGGGTGAAGAGGTGAAGGGAAAAAACGGAAAGTAGCGGACGCGCGCGTACGCGAGGGAATGGGCGCCCTATCTTCACCCCGATGCGCGGGCGACATCACCGGAAGAAGGGAGCATCGACGCCACCGGTACGGACTATCCGGAAAATGCTCGGGCGACACACCATACGAGCCGAGTCTCATCGTTCGCACCACGAACAACCGCCCGAGCCGCTCCTCGGGAAGCGACTCGGGCGGTTGAGCTTTTGGAAACGGACGGCGACAGCGGTCGGCAGGCAAGGGCATGCGACTACGATTCTCCACCGTGCCACAAACGGTTCATGCGGTCGGCCAATTTGATTTCCTGCGCGTTGTCGGCCGGATGCCAAAACACGATCGATTCGTGCCCCTCCGGCTTGTATTGCTGCGGATAAAAATGTTCGGGGAAGTCGTGCGGATAGGTGTAGTCAGCCCCATAGTTGAGATTTTTCATGAGTTGGGTGGGGGCGTTGCGCAGATGCAGCGGCACCGGTGCGTTGCCGGTTTGCTCCACATAGGCCAGCGCCGAATTGATGGCGTTGTAGGCCGAGTTGGACTTGGGTGACGTGGCCAAATAGATGGTGGCCTCAGCCAGCGGGATGCGCCCTTCCGGCCAACCGATCTTGGTCACGGTGTCGAAGGCGGCATTGGCCAACAACAAGGCGTTAGGATTGGCCAAACCGATGTCTTCGGCGGCACTGATCACGAGGCGGCGCGCGATGAACTTGGGGTCTTCGCCGCCGGCGATCATGCGCGCCAACCAATAGATGGCCGCATCGGGATCGCTGCCGCGGATGCTCTTGATGAAAGCCGAAATGATGTCGTAGTGCATCTCCCCTTCCTTGTCGTAGGCCATGGGGTTCTGCTGCAGGCGCTCGGTGACGCCGGCATTGTCGATAACGATGGGGCCCTCGGGGGTGGCATTGGTGAGCAGGTCGACGATGTTGAGCAGTTTGCGCGCGTCGCCACCGGCAAAGCGCAGCAGGGCGTCGGTTTCGCGCACTTCAAATTCGCGCTCACGCAGCACCACATCGTCGTGGAGGGCGTGGTCGAGCAGTTGGAGCAAGTCGGCCTCGCTGAGCGGTTCGAGCACGTAGACCTGACAACGGGAGAGCAGCGGGCGAATCACTTCGAACGAGGGGTTCTCGG
Source organism: uncultured Prevotellaceae bacterium (assembly GCA_963542795.1). Classification (GTDB taxonomy): domain Bacteria; phylum Bacteroidota; class Bacteroidia; order Bacteroidales; family Bacteroidaceae; genus Alloprevotella. The sequence continues at coordinate 40,189 of CAUTYW010000006.1, forward strand.
TCGTGGCACCGATCAGGGTGACATCGCCCGTCTCGACGGCCGCCAACAGCGAATCTTGTTGCGACTTGGAAAAACGATGGATTTCGTCGATGAAAAGAATGGGCGTCACTGCGCCGAAAAACTGCCCGCTCTTGGCCTGGGCTATGACCTCGCGCACCTCCTTCACTCCACTCGTGACGGCACTGAGGGTGAAAAAGGGGGCTTTCAACTGTGCCGCGACGATCTTGGCCAAAGTGGTTTTGCCCACGCCCGGCGGTCCCCACAAGATGAAGGACGAGATGCGTCCGCCGGCAATCATGTTGCGCAACACGGCGCCGGGGCCAACCAAGTGCTGTTGGCCGACATAGGTGTCGAGCGAAAGCGGGCGCAAACGTTCTGCCAAAGGTTTCATGTGCGTGTTATGACTTGGGGTTCAACTTCTGTCAGGCCCATTCCGACAGTTCGAGCCAGCGCATCGACTTCTCGTCGAGTTCCTCGTCGAGCAGCGGCAAGCGCTTGGAATGGGCGGTGATTTCCTCCACGCTGAGCTGTCCGGAGGCCAAGGCCTCGTGGAGCTGCGCTTTCTCGGCTTCCAAAGCCTCGATGTCGCGTCCCAGCGCTTCGTATTCTTGTTTTTCTTTGAAGGTGAGTTTGCGCTTGCGGTCGCTGCCTTCGAGCACCGGTTTGCGTCCCTCTGCAGCCGAATTGCGGTCGCGCTGTTCGCGTACCTCCTCTTTCTCTTTGAGTTCGCGGAACTCGCGATATTGCGAATAGTTGCCGGGGAAATCTTCGACCTCGCCCTGTCCGCGGAACACCAACAGGTGATCGACCACGCGGTCCATGAAATAACGATCGTGGCTCACCACAATGACACACCCGCGGAAGTCGGCCAGATATTCCTCGAGCAGTTGCAGCGTGGCGATGTCGAGATCGTTGGTCGGTTCGTCGAGAATGAGGAAATTGGGCGCCTGCATCAGCACCAGACACAGTTGCAGCCGTCGGCGTTCGCCGCCCGACAACTTGTAGACGTAGTCTTGCTGACGCGCCGGGGGGAAGAGAAAATGATTGAGGAACTGCATGGCTGTGAGATGGCGGCCGCCGCCGAGATCGACGGTTTCGGCCACTCGACGCACCACGTCGATCACCTTCATTTGCTCATCGACGGGCATGCCCTCTTGCGAGAAATAGCCGAACTTCACCGTTTCGCCGATCACGAAACGACCGGACGTGGGCGGCACCTCACCGAGCAGCATACGGATGAAGGTGGTTTTCCCTGTGCCGTTGTTGCCCACGATGCCCATTTTCTCAAAGCGCGAAAAATTGTAGTAGAAATCTTTGAGGATCACGACCCCATCGTCGAAGGCTTTGGACACATATTCTGCCTCGAAGATCTTCGAACCGATGTAACCGGCCTTTACGTTCAGACGGGCGGCGCGCTCTTCGGTGCGCCGGCGGGCTTGCTGCTCCAATTCGTAGAAGGCCTCCTTGCGCGAACGGCTTTTGTGGCCGCGCGCCTGTGGTTGGCGGCGCATCCAGTCGAGTTCCTTGCGATAGAGATTGCGCGCCCGGTCGATGTTGGCGTTGGTGGTGGCGATGCGCTCGTCGCGCTTTTCGAGGTAATAGGCGTAGTTGCCGCGATAGGTGTAGGCGGTACGATCGTCCAGCTCAACGATGGTTTGACACACCCGGTCGAGAAAGTAACGATCGTGCGTGACGAGCAACAAGGCTTTGGTGTTGCGCTGCAAATATTTCTCCAACCACTCGATCATTTCCACATCGAGGTGGTTGGTCGGTTCGTCGAGGATGAGCAAATCGGGGTTGGCAATCAGCACCGAGGCCAGCGCCACACGTTTGCGCTGACCGCCGGAAAGCAATCCCACGGGCTTGTCGAGTTTATCGATTTTGAGCTGCGTGAGAATCTGCTTGGCGCGCAATTGGATATCGTTCCATTCCTCATCGGCGTCGAAGGTGGCGGTGTGCGATTGGAGTTCGCCGCCTTCTTCGGCAATGAGCAGGGAAGCATATTCGGCGCGCAAACGTCCGGCCACGGCCTGCAACACGGACATTTCGGGATCGAAATCAGGTTGCTGTTCGAGCATGCCCACGCGCAGACCTTTCTGGAACACAATGTCGCCACTGTCGGCACTGTCCTTACCGGCGATCAGCCCGAGAAGGGTCGATTTGCCGGCTCCGTTGCGCGCGATCAAACCGACGTGCTGACCTTCGGACACACTGAACGAGATGTTTTCAAACAGCATCAGGTCGCCGATGCTTTTCGTCAAATTTTGGATGTCGAGATAGGGAGTCGCCATACGAAAGAGGGTATTTTGCAAGCGAAAGTACAAAAAAACAAGGGGAGTTTTCGTCCGTTACCACGATTTGTTCGTAAATTCGCGTCGTGAAAATGAATGTAGCAGGCATTTTCCATCCTCCGTTGTCGGATTTTTACCGTGATTCCACCCCATCTTCAGACTTATCACTTTGCATCTCTCCGCGTGATGCCATTCTTCCTGCGATCTATTCCCGAACACTACCCCATCCTCTTATGCCTCAACATACCAAAGAGCAACTCCTCTCGATGAGCGTCGATGAGCTGAAAGCAATAGCCGTCGAAATGAAGACGCCCAACAGTTATAGCGACGTGAAAGCACAGCTCGTTTACGACATTTTGGATAAACAAGCTGAAATGAGCACCGTCGACAGCGACGCCGCCCCCAAAAGACGGCGCATCGCATCAGCTCCACACGACCATGTCTATTCTGCCACGCAGGCCGGAGAAAGCGAACGCTTCGACAGTGCGCGCGATGAGCGCGCTGCGAAAAAGCAAATCGCCGAAAAAGCCCGTGTGGAGGCGGCGGCCGCTGCCGAAGCACTCGTGGGCGCAGGGGAAGTCGTCGCCGAGGCACCCAAACGTAGAAGAGGGCGTCCCACCAAGGCGGAGGTAGAAGCCAAAAAGGCAGCGGAAGAGCAAGAGCAGAAGGAGCGGGCCGCCTCGACAGCGGCGGCGGAAGAGGAGAACAAGGCGAACGCCTCCAACTCGGGCAAGGCGGCACCGGAATCTAAGAACGCGGACCAGCCCGCCGCGCAGCAAGGAAACACCGCTGCGGCGCAAGCACAGGAAGACGAGGATCTGCCGGATTTCATCGTCGAACAAATGAAACAGCAAGCGGCCAACAGCGAGAAGGAAGAAACCGGGGTGGCTCTCTCATCGCTCTCCGAACACTTCCGGCTCCGCAGCGAAGCAGCCGCTACAGGCGAACAAAATGCGACGAGCGCCGAACCTTCGAGTGCGCCGACGGCGAACAACGGACAACCGGCCGACGGCACGGACTTCATCATCGTGGAAGATGTGCCGGTGGTCGACTTCAACGACTACAACTTCGCAGAAAGCGAGCCCTACTCGCGACCCGCACCGGCCTACGTGCCCGCGGAACAACACACAGTGCCGAAATTCCATCGTTTCAAGGACGACATTCTCGTGCAGCAGCAGCTCCAAGCGCGCGCCGAAGGGAAGGTACCGCCCACGGCGCCGATGCCCGAACAAAAGGACCTCCTCATCGAGGCCTGCGGCGTACTCGAAATCGACCCGCAAGGCATTGGTTTTCTCCGCTCGTCGGACTATAATTATATGCCTTCGCCCGACGATGTGTTTGTCTCCCAATATCAGATCCGCAGCTACGCACTGAAAATGGGCGACGTGGTGGAATGCAAAGTCAAAGTGCCGCGCGAAGGAGAAAAGTATTTCTCGCTGGTGAGCATCGACCGCATCAACGGGCTCGATCCCCGACAAGTGCGCGATCGCGTGGCGTTCGAACATCTCACCCCGCTCTTTCCCGATGAACAATTCAAACTGTCGAATGGACGCAACACGCCGCTGGCCTGCCGCGTCGTCGATCTGTTCTCCCCCATCGGTAAAGGTCAGCGCGCACTCATCGTGGCACAACCCAAAACGGGTAAGACGATCTTGATGAAACAGATTGCCAACGCCATTGCCGCCAACTATCCCGACACTTATCTCATGATGCTCCTCATCGACGAACGACCGGAGGAAGTGACAGACATGGCGCGCACCGTCAACGCCGAAGTCATAGCTTCGACCTTCGACGAACCCGCCACCCGCCACGTGCGCATCGCACAAATGGTGCTCGACAAAGCCAAACGCATGGTCGAATGCGGGCACGATGTCGTGATTTTCCTCGACTCCATCACCCGATTGGCACGCGCCTTCAACACCACGGCGCCTGCATCGGGCAAAATTCTGACCGGTGGTGTGGACGCCAACGCACTGCAGAAACCGAAACGATTCTTCGGTGCGGCCCGCAACATCGAAGGCGGCGGCTCGCTCACCATTATCGCCACGGCGCTCATCGACACCGGATCGAAAATGGATGAGGTTATCTTCGAAGAATTCAAAGGAACGGGCAACATGGAGCTCCAACTCGATCGCTCGCTCGCCAACAAACGCATTTTCCCGGCAGTCAACCTCATTCAAAGTTCCACACGCCGCGACGACCTCCTGCTCGACGAAAATACGCTCAACCGAATGTATGTGTTGCGCAACTATATGGGCGACATGAACAGCATGGAAGCCATGAACTTCGTGAAGAAGAACCTCGAGAATTCGCTCTCCAACGAAGAATTCTTGGCTACGATGAACAAATAATCGCATCTCCCCCGTTATCACCTATCGGAGCAGCTTCCTTTCCGGGAAGCTGCTCTGCTGTTTTTTGTCACTCCGCGAAAGAGGCCTTCACCCCCTCTTCTCTTTTGCCTCCCGCTTTGTACCCCACTGAAAACACGCGCCGGAGGAAAGTACAAACCGGCTCGCGAAGGAAAATGCGCGAAGAAAAATGATTTTTCCGCTCAAAAATTTGCTCATTCGGATTTTCTTCGTAATTTGCGCCAGAAAATAAAAGGTCGACTTGGCAATACCAATACATAAAACCCATTATTTGGTTAACACAACGCTTCTCGACCTCCGTTCAACGGCTCTGCCTAAATCTCTACCCAACATGAAGGTCTACAATTCGCACGACATCAAAAACATCGCCCTCCTCGGTAACGATCGTTCCGGAAAAACCACGCTCACAGAGTGTCTTCTCTACCACGCCGGCGCACTTCCGCGGCGCGGACGCATCACCCAAAAGAACACCGTTTCCGACTATTTTCCCGTCGAACAGGAATACGGATATTCTGTCTTTGCCACAGCATTCCATGTGGAGTGGAAAGGCAAGAAACTCAACCTCATCGACTGCCCGGGTTCCGATGATTTCGTCGGTGCTGCCATGACGGCCCTCAATGTGACGGACACGGCACTGCTACTCCTCAACGGTGCATTCGGTGTCGAGGTGGGAACGCAAAACCACTTCCGCTATACCGAGAAACTCGGCAAACCCGTCATCTTTCTCGTCAACCAGCTCGACCATGAAAACTGCGACTACGAACTGATCCTCGACGATCTGCGCAATGTCTACGGTCCGAAAGTGGTGCCTGTGCAGTATCCTCTCGCCACCGGCTCGGCATTCAACAGCCTCATCGACGTGATTCTCATGAAGAAACTCACGTGGAAAGAAGAGGGAGGAGAACCGCTCGTGGAAGACATCCCCGCGGAGGAACTCGAGAAGGCGCAAGCCATGCACAAAGCCTTGGTGGAAGCTGCGGCAGAGAACGACGAAAGCCTGATGGAGAAATTCTTCGAGACCGAACAACTCACCGAAGATGAAATGCGTGAGGGCATTCGCAAAGGATTGGTCACGCGCAGCATCTTCCCTGTCTTCTGTGTCTGTGCAGGAAAAGACATGGGCGTGGGACGCCTCATGGAATTCTTGGGCAATGTGGTACCTTTCGTCGACGAAATGCCCAAAGTGCACAACACACGCGGAGAAGAGGTCAGCCCCGACGAGAAGGGCCCCACGAGTGTCTACTTCTTCAAAACGGGAGTCGAACCCCACATTGGCGAAGTGCAGTACTTCAAAGTCATGAGCGGCGTGGTGCACGAAGGAGACGACTTGACCAACGCCGACCGCGGTTCGAAAGAACGCATGGCGCAACTCTTTGTCTGCTCGGGCGCCAACCGTGAAAAGGTGGAACAGCTTTCGGCAGGTGACATCGGCTGCACGGTGAAACTAAAGGACGTGCGCACCGGCAATACGCTCAACGGAAAACAGTGCGAACACCGCTTCAATTTCATCAAATACCCCAACTCCAAGTTCACACGTGCCATCCGCGCCGTCAACGAAGCCGACACCGAAAAAATGATGGCCGCACTCACTCGTTTGCGTCAGGAAGATCCTACTTGGGTGGTGGAACAGAGCAAAGAATTGCGTCAAATCCTCGTACACGGACAAGGCGAATTCCACTTGCGCACCCTGAAATGGATTCTCGAAAACATCGACAAGATCAAAGTGGAATTCAGCGAACAGCGCATCCCTTACCGCGAAACCATCACCAAACCGGCACGTGCCGACTATCGCCACAAGAAACAATCGGGCGGTGCGGGACAATTCGGCGAAGTGCACCTCATCGTCGAACCTTACTTCGAAGGAATGCCCGAACCCACCCTGTTCAAATTCGGCAATCAGGAGATCCGCATCACGCCGCGCGGTAAGGAAGAAGTGAATCTCGAGTGGGGCGGAAAGCTGGTGTTCATCAATAGCGTCGTGGGCGGTGCCATCGACACACGGTTTATGCCCGCCATTCTCAAAGGCGTGATGAGTCGCATGGAACAAGGACCGCTCACCGGATCGTATGCCCGCGACGTGCGCGTCATTGTCTACGACGGCAAGATGCACCCCGTCGACAGCAATGAAGTGTCCTTCATGTTGGCCGGTCGCAACGCCTTCTCTGCCGCCTTCCGCGAAGCAGGTCCCAAGATTCTCGAACCCATCTATGACGTGGAGGTATTTGTTCCCTCCGAAAAAATGGGCGATGTCATGAGCGATCTCCAAGGTCGACGCGGCATGATCGTGGGCATGACCTCCGAAAACGGATACGAAAAGCTACAGGCCAAGGTGCCGCTCAGCGAAATGAGCAGCTACGCCACCACACTCTCCAGTCTCACGGGAGGACGGGCCTCGTTCATCATGAAATTTGCCAGCTACGAGCTTGTGCCCGGTGATTTGCAACAAAAGCTCATTGCCGAACACGCACAGCACGACGAAGAATAAACATCTTTCTTTGGGACACTATATAGAGACTTTACGGAAAAGGGGCAGCACCAATGCGTGCGCCCCTTTTCTTCTTTGAAGGAAACCATAAAACACGGGAATTTTCCATTGAGAACACGAGAAAGAATCTCATCGGGCACGATAATTGCATTTCAAAACCGTCATCGGCACTCCGAAGCCTGCGCATCGCTTTCAAAATGTGGGCACGGGGTTCAAAAGAGAGCACGGGGTTCCTAAAAGGACATGCCTCCTGAGGATAGTTCTGCATGCGTCTTTACTGATCAAGGGCACCTCAAGCTGTAAAAAGGCGGCGCGCGACCTTGTGCTACGAAACCCGGGCACGACATCCACCGGTTATGCGCAACCCGGGCAACACAACACCATACGACACTCACTTAAATATGAAACGACTTATGACTATTCTATTTTCCATCCTCCTCGGCGTGGCGCTTATCACTGTCATTGTGCTTCAACACCCCGCGTTCGGTCGTGCACCGCGAGGCGAGCGTCTGGCCCGCATCGAACGCTCGCCGCACTATCGCAACGGTCGTTTTCACAACCTTCGCAATGCACCCACAATGACCGGATCAAAGTCGTTTGTACAGCGCCTTCGCGATTTTCTTTTCGACCGTCCCTCCCGTCTCAAACCTACGAATCCTCTCCCCATTGTCCACACCGCGCTCGATTCGTTGGCGCGCAACAATGACAACGCCTTGGTCTGGCTCGGACACTCGTCCGTGTTTCTCCGCACCGATGGACTCACCTTCCTCGTTGATCCCGTACTCAAAGCAGCCTCCCCCTTCTCTTGGATGTTTGCCCCCTTCAAAGGGGCAGACGGCTATCAAATCGAGGATCTTCCACCCGTAGACGTGCTCATCATCACCCACGATCACTATGATCATCTCGACTACCGCACCGTGAAATCCATTCGCCGGCGCGTCGGACGGGTGATTTGTCCGCTTGGTGTCGGCGAACATCTCGAACGATGGGGTTATCCCGCCGACCGCATCACAGAACTGGACTGGGACGAGGAGGCAGTGGTGGGAAACGGCATCAAACTCCACTGCTTGTCCACGCAACATTTCTCGGGACGCTCCTTGCATCCCGGCAATACCCTCTGGGCGTCTTTCCTCATCGAGAGTCCCACGCGCAAAATCTACCTTTCGGGCGACGGCGGTTACGACGACCGCTTCAAAAAGATCCGCCAACGCTTTGGAACCATCGATTGGGCGCTGATCGAAAACGGGCAATACAATGAAGATTGGGCCTACATTCACATGATGCCCGAGCAAGTGGTACAGGCCATTCGCGATCTGGCACCGCGGCATGTACTTTCCATCCACAACAGCAAATATGCACTCGCCCGCCACGATTGGAACGAGCCCCTTCGCCTGCTTTCTGCTGCCGCGGTGCGCGAAAACTTGCCCTTACTCACGCCCCGCATCGGCGAAGTGGTGGACCTGAACAACGAATCGCAGACTTTCCACCGATGGTGGGAAGAGGTAAAAGAATAAGTGCCGACTCGTCTGTAACTCCACGACGACTTGCGCCTCAACAGCGACGATCTGAATGGTAGTTTCACGATATGCAGAGTACCGAGCGGAACATTAACCACAATAGGAGACACGAAGTAGAAAAGAATTGGGAGGAAAGGTGCTTATTTCCCGATTTATTGTGCTACTTTTGCGGAAACCAAATATGACAAATAGCCTACATGCTGACGATTAAACAAATCAACGAAGATAAAGAAGCCGTGATTCGCGGCTTGGAAAAGAAACATTTCGCTGGAGCCCGAGAGGCCATCGAAGCGGTGCTCAACATTGACGGTAAACGCAAGAGCGCACAGGCCGAACTCGACGCTGTGCTCGCCGAACAAAAGACACTTGCCAAGAATATCGGTGCCTTCATGAAGGCCGGCCAGAAGGAAGAGGCAGAAGCCGCCAAGGCGCGTGTGGCAGAACTCAAATCGCGCAGCGCAGAGCTCGAGGAACTCAAAAAAGCAGCCGAGGAAGAACGCACACAACTCCTCTACACCATCCCGAACGTGCCTTATGACATCGTTCCCGAGGGAGTGGGTGCTGATGACAACCTCGTTGTGAAGACCGGCGGACACGAAACGCCCCTTCCCTCCAATCCCCTGCCCCACTGGGAGCTGGCAAAGAAATATGATCTCATCGATTTCGATCTCGGCGTCAAAATTACAGGCGCAGGGTTCCCGGTCTACAAAGGATGGGGTGCACGTTTGCAGCGCGCGCTCATCAACTTCTTCCTCGATGAGGCACGTGCAGCCGGCTACTTGGAGATCATGCCACCCACGGTGGTCAACGAAGCCTCGGGCTACGGCACCGGCCAGCTGCCCGACAAGGAGGGACAGATGTATCACTGCGACCTCGACAATCTTTATCTCATTCCCACAGCCGAAGTCCCCGTCACGAACATCTACCGCGACGTGATTCTCGACGAAAGTGAGCTGCCCATCAAAAACTGTGCCTACACCCAGTGTTTTCGTCGCGAGGCCGGCAGCTACGGCAAGGACGTTCGCGGCCTGAATCGCCTGCACGAGTTCTCAAAAATCGAATTGGTGCGCATAGATCGTCCCGAACATTCGCAGCAAAGTCACGACGAAATGTTGGCGCACGTGGAAGGCCTGCTTCAGAAACTCGAACTTCCCTACCGCATCCTCCGTCTTTGCGGCGGCGACATGAGTTTCACTGCTGCACTGTGCTATGACTTCGAAGTTTACTCCGAAGCACAGGGTCGCTGGCTCGAAGTTTCCTCTGTTTCCAACTTCGATTGCTATCAAGCCAACCGTCTTCACTGCCGCTATCGTCGAGCCGAAGACAAGAAAATTGAACTTTGCCACACCCTCAATGGCTCCGCTCTTGCATTGCCCCGCATTGTAGCCGCCATCCTCGAGGATTTCCAAACGCCCGAAGGCATCCGCATTCCCAAAGCCCTGCAACCCTACATGGGCTGTGAGATGATTAAATAACCCATTGGGCTGTTCGTGTTGCGCTCGCCCGACACTCCCCTCTTTCTCTTGAACAAGGTCGAAGAAATCGGAAGCAAAGACCGAAAAGCGGGAAAATGATGCCCGGAAATTGGGAGAATTCCCGATTTCCGTCGCTGAATTCGACCGCCGGTAGTGCGAAAACAACACGAACTCACGGCCCGCAAACAACAAAGCGCCATGAATATCGAACTTTTCATGCAGCAACTCGAAGCTCGCCACCCCGGTGAGAAAGAGTACCTCCAAGCCGTTCACGAAGTGCTCCTCAGCATCGCTGACATCTACGATCAACACCCCGAATGGGAGCGCGCTTCTCTGCTCGAACGCCTGGTTGAACCCGAACGCATCATCACTTTCCGCGTGCCCTGGGTCGATGACAAAGGCAAAGTGCAGGTCAACATCGGCTACCGCGTGCAATTCAACTCCGCCATCGGTCCTTACAAGGGCGGACTCCGTTTCCACGCGTCGGTAAACCTCAGCATTCTGAAATTTCTCGGCTTCGAACAAACCTTCAAGAACGCGCTCACCACGCTTCCCATGGGCGGCGGCAAAGGTGGTTCCGACTTCTCGCCGCGCGGCAAGAGCGACGCTGAGATCATGCGCTTCTGCCAGTCGTTCATGACCGAACTCTATCGCCACATCGGCCCCGAAGTCGACGTCCCCGCCGGCGATATCGGCGTCGGTGCCCGCGAAATCGGTTATCTCTTCGGACAGTACAAGCGTCTCACGCGCGATTTCTCCGGCGTGCTCACCGGCAAGAACCTCGAATTCGGCGGCAGTCTCATCCGCCCCGAGGCAACCGGCTTCGGCGGCCTCTACTTTGTGCGTGAAATGCTCGAACGTGCAGGCCACGACATCAAAGGAAAGACCGTCGCCATCTCCGGTTTCGGCAATGTGGCCTGGGGTGCAGCGACAAAAGCCACGCAACTCGGTGCCAAAGTTGTCACCATCAGTGGGCCCGACGGCTACATTTACGACCCCGAAGGCATCAGCGGAGAGAAAATCGACTACATGCTCGAATTGCGTGCCTCCGGCAATGACATCGTGGCCCCCTATGCTGAGGAATTCCCCGGTGCTCAATTCTTCGAGGGCAAACGTCCGTGGGAAGTCAAGGTCGACGTGGCCTTGCCCTGCGCCACACAAAACGAACTCGACGGCGACGACGCACAACACCTCATTGACAACGGCGTGCTCTGCGTTGGGGAAATCTCCAACATGGGATGCACCCCCGAAGCCATCGACAAATTCATCGAGCACAAGATGCTTTTCGCACCGGGCAAGGCCGTCAACGCCGGCGGCGTGGCCACTTCTGGTCTCGAAATGAGCCAGAATGCGCTCCACCTCAGCTGGTCGGCAGAAGATGTCGACAAGCGTTTGCACCAAATCATGCACGGCATTCATCGCCAGTGCGTGGAACACGGCACAGATGCCGACGGCTATGTGAACTACGTGCGCGGTGCCAACGTGGCCGGCTTCATGAAAGTGGCCAAAGCCATGATGGCGCAAGGCGTCGTTTGATGCCCTCGCACGGCTGCGGCGGAGTAACGTCGCCGCGCCCCCAAGTGGAAAACAAATCCCCTCACGATCGAAAGATCGCGAGGGGATTTTTTGTGTCCGGACGCCGGGGCGGAGAGCGAACATCCGCTTTTTCGTGCACAGTCGCCGCTGCAGAATCCGTGCGTGCGGCACGCCGCGGTGCCTACTGCGGAAGGCCGCCAAAAAACCAGCCACTGTTCGCCTCGCCGCGGCCGTCGGCCCACTTTCCCTCGTGTGCCAACAGCGCCACCTTGCGCTCCACTCCGCCGGCATAGCCCCCGAGCGCACCGCGCGCGCCCACAATCCGGTGACACGGCACGAGAATCGAAACGGGGTTGCGTCCCACGGCACCTGCCACGGCACGCACACCCACCGAAGGGCGCGACCATCGGTGGGCCACGCGGAGCGCCAAGGCACCATAAGACAAGGTCGTGGCAAAAGGCACATCGAGCAACTCGCGCCACACGGCCAATTGAAATGGGGTGCCGCGCAAATCGAGATCAGGCAGAGGCGGCAATGGCAAAAGTCCCGAGAAGTAAGCGCGCAACCACCGCAGCGTGGTCTCAACAAAGGGAGGCAGATCCGCAACCGCCGCATGCGGCCCGTCCCATTCCAAGGCAATGCATTGCGGCCGGGCTTCCGCTTGGTGCGACGTGGGGCAATGGCGTTCGCCCTCGAACCATAGCCCCGAAAGCCACTCTCCCCGTCCGGCCAAGAGCAAAGGGCCGAGCGGGGAGGGCAAGCGATAAAGTGGGGTCAACAGTGATCCGCAGCTTTTCATGGTTCAACGGATTTGCACCGTCCCTGCATCGGGGAGTGCCTTCCAGCGATAACCGTAAGCATCGTAGGCGTCGGTCACCACCACGAAGCAATCGGGCGCCAACTCCTTGACGCCGGCCGTGATGGCGGGCAATTCTTTCTGGCGCACCACGAGGAGCAAGATCTCTTTCTCCTGTTCGCTGTACAAACCATAGGACGGTGAGCGCGTGGCGGTGCGGTCGAGCGTGTTGAGAATCCAGTTGCGCAACACGCCACCCTCCTCGGGCGTGCAAATGATGTGCACCAATTTCGCATCGGTCGTGCCGCTCACCACCACCCCGATGGAGCGAGCGATGGCAAACATCGTGATGAGCGAATAGAACGAGAGCATCCACGAGCGAGGCTCCGCGCTGCCCACATTTAGTCCCACGCCCATACCGATCACCAGCAGGCCCGCCAACACAATCGAGCCGTCGACGAGCATCATGCAATAGGAAAACGGGATGCCGGTGTACTTGTTGAGAATCATCGCCACGATGTCACTGCCTCCGCTCGAAGCCTGCTGACGAATCACCAAGCCGGTGCCAATGCCCAGCAGCACACCGCCGATCAAGCTGCTCACAATCAAATCGTGGGTCAGGTCTAAATGCCCACCGAGCAGCTGAGTGGGATCGAGTGTGCGCATGGCTTCGCCGGCGGGATAGCTCAATTCGGTGAGCAAATTGACCATCAGCGGGAGAGCCACCGCCGCCACGATGGTGCGCACCCCCAAACGCCCGCCGAGCACCACCATCGAGATGAGCATCAGCGGGATTTGGATCATCAGCCCCAAGGTGCCGATGGCCATCGAGGGGAAAATGGCATGGATCACAATGCTGGCGCCGAATGCCCCCCCCGGCACGATGCCATAAGGGTTGATGAAATAGACCAAAGCCACCGCCGCCACGAGACACCCGAAAAGAATGAACGGGATGGAGCGAAGCGTGGCAGGCTGCGTGGCCTCACGCAGTAGATCACGGAACGAAAAATTCATGGGTAAGCTGTCTTTGTTAGGGAATCGGGCGCAAAAGTAAAAGTTTCATGCCGATCGGCAAAGTTTTGCCGCGTCAATTTAGGCAACAACGGGGAGTTTTCGTAAATTCGTCGGCACGAACCAATTCAACCCGATGAAACACACTCTTCTCGCCGGCCTCACAGTGCTGGCTCTCCTCGCAGCGCCGCAAGTCGGCACCGCATTTTCGCCTGCGGCAAAGCCCGCCGCACGCCCGCCGCTCGAACAGCCCGCTCCCCTGAGGGGCGTGCCGGAGCGCATCGTCCGCCACACCGGCTACGTCCTCTCCTTCAACAGTCAAACCCTCTGTCCCAATTGGTCGGCGTGGGAACTCACCGCCGCCGAAACCGAGGGCACGGAACGCAGATTCACAGAGTTCCTGCCCGATCCGCAATTGCCGGTGGCGCAACAGGTGACCACCTACGACTACAAGGGCAGCGGCTACGACCGCGGCCACATGTGTCCGTCGGCCGACATGAAGTGGAGTCCCGTTGCCCAGCGCGAATGTTTCTATCTCTCGAACATCTGTCCGCAAGATCGCAGTCTGAACAGCGGTGCCTGGAGCAAACTCGAAAAGGCTTGCCGCCGGTGGGCCCAACAAGAGGGCAAAGTCTACATCGTGTGCGGCCCCGTTTTCGACAAACAGCGCAAGCACCTCACCATCGGCCGCGATCTGCGCATACAAGTGCCCAACGGCTTCTTCAAAGTGGTGCTTTCCACCCGCCGCGGCGGGGAGAAAGCCATCGGTTTCTACTATTCGAATCGCGACAGTCGGCAAACGATGGACGAGGCGGCCATGAGCGTGGACCAAGTGGAGCGACTCACGGGCATGGACTTCTTCCCTCAGCTCAACGACGCCCTCGAAAAGCGCGTCGAAGCCGACTACAATCTACGGGCTTGGCGATAGGGGGCACAACGTGCACTCATTTCGTGCCGATGTAGCCCAGCGAGCGCAACAAGCTGACGACGCGTTCGCGAAAATCGCCTTGCACCAAGATCTCGCCGTCTTTCACGCTGCCGCCCACGCCACATTTTGATTTCAGCGTGCGGCCGAGATCGGCCAAATCGGCACTGGTGCCCACAAATCCCGAAACAAGGGTCGCGGTCTTCCCACCGCGACCTTTTTTTTCGATGCGCACGCGCAATTGCTGCGCAGCGGGCGCGAGGGTTTCGGCTTCTTCGCTTTCCGCAGTGCGGTAGTCAAAATCGGCAGCGGTGCTATACACCACGCCGAGACGGTCTTTCCAGTCGTTCATCATCGAGAGAAATGCTACTGTTGTGTTGTGGATTCAAAAAATAAGGGGGCGGTATGTGCCGGCCCGGTGTTCAGCGGCTCAACGATAGCGCCCCAGGGCAGCAAGCGAGCGCGACACGCGATTCAACTCCCGATCGCGGCGCACGGCCTCGCCGGGAATGCCCATGATGCGATCGACTTCCGCATAGAAGTGCGCACTGTGGTTGAGATGCGTGAGGTGAGCCAGCTCGTGGCAGACGACATAGTCCACCAAAGGTTCGTCGAGCAAGAGCAACCACACGTTGAAATTCACATTGCGCAGCGAGGAGCAAGAGCCCCATCGCGAACTCACGTCCTTGAACGTCAGTCGATTGAAGCTCACCCCTCCGCGTTTGGCCCACGCCTGTACGCGCGGTGCGAGCACAAGGCGGCACTGGCGGCGCAACTCTTCCACCACGCAGCGATTAAGCCACTCTTGTCGCTCACGCAGGCCGTAGTTCAACCCCGGAGGCAGGCGCAGACTCACCGCACCGGGCGCACTGCGCAATTGTGCCTCGGACAAACCGGGCACTTCCTCAATGTGGAATTGCAACAAAGCGGTGGAAATGGAAAAATCGGGGGTGATCTTGAAACGCATCTTTCGGAGTTTGAGATGAATCGCGGGGGCGCGGAAGAGCAAAGGTAGTTTTTTCCCCCCGATACAGCAAACCGCATGCCATTTTCGTGCAGCACCGGCAGGAAATCGCGCAATCAGCGGGAAGCGGTGCGCCACCTCGCGCAAAAACATGGGGGCTTTCCGCGAAAAATGGGGTGATTTTCGAGCAAAGCGGGGGACTTCTGCGCGAAAGTGCTCTCTATTTTCGGCTTCGCGGCGACTTTGCGGCACTTCCGTCCCGCTCCACGACAGCGGACCGCAGCAAAAAAGCGCGGCCGTCGATGAATTTCACCGAAGGTGCGCTCCCAACTGCCGATTTTGGGCGTTTCGGCCGGAAGAATACAGACTCTGCCCGCGAATCTATGCTATTTCTGGCAGTTTCGTTCACCTTTACGGCAAATAATCGCTACTTTTGCAACATCTTTTACCCCCTATGGCGCAAGTCCACATTGCATTTTGCCCCGCATAGGCAGCAGACGGTGCGGCGCGCCCACATTTCAACCCTACGAATGAAAATTCAACCTCTCCTCTCGGCGCCTTTGTATTGCGCCATGGCGCTCTCGTTCGGTATGCCTACCGCGCAGGGGCAGACCCTCGAACCGCTTCCTGCCGTCCCCCGCATCGTGCACAGTCTGACGACGGTTTCGGCGCAACCCACGGCACGCCGGCGCGGCAATTCGCGCCGCGAAGCCGACAGTTTGGCGGCGCTGCGACTCGAAATGCCCCAACTCAAGGGCGACGCCGACGAACGCTATCTTGTGCACCGCGTGAAGTCGACGCAAAATGGACAAGATTCGACGATCAACCTCGCCATCGGCTACGACGCACATTGGCATCATCCGCGCTGGGTGGCGTTCAGATTCGACACGGAAACGCGCCCCACCCGCGTAAAGCGAAGCGGCAAGTTCACTTTCGACCCGCTGCTCGCCCCTTCTGAAAGACTCACCGGAAATGCCTACAAAGGCATAGGTTACGACCGCGGACACATGGTGGCTTCGAGCGACCGCACGTACTCATTAGAGGCCAACAAACAGACGTTCTACATGAGCAACATGTCGCCTCAAGTGGCGGAGTTCAATCAAAAATATTGGATTGCGCTCGAACGACTGGTGCAAGAGCTCGGCCGCAACGACAGTTTTGCCGACACGCTCTACGTGGTGAAAGGCGGCGCCATCAACGATCCGAAGGATTTTGTCAAGGTGCTGACCTTGGAAGGCAAAAAGGTGGCGGTGCCTCGCCACAATTACATGGCGCTACTCAAAGTCAAGAACGGAAAATACACCAGTATCGGTTTTTGGCTGGAAAACAAGGACTACGGCCGCGCCGGTAAAAAAGAAGACATGGTGAAACATGCCGTGACGATCACGAAACTCGAGGAACTCACGGGCATCAACTTCTTCCACAACCTGCCCGACGCGATCGAAAAGCGCATCGAATCCTACTATTCGTTTGCGGACTGGACGCTCGGTTCGGGTGGCTCGGGTAATCCCGGTGAATCTGAAGACACGGGTGGTTCAGGCGGAACCGGAGGTAGCGGAGGACCCGGCGGCTCAGGAGGAACGGGTGGAACCGGCGGAACGGAAGAACCCGGTGGATCCGGTGGCGATGAGACACCGCCCCATTCCATTGCAGAGCTCAACGGGAAAAAGGTGTTTGTGGTCAACAACTCTAGTTACGGCCAACACTACCTGACCCTCAACGCGAAATATGAACCGGTGGCGCAGGATCTCGACAAGCCGGGTGCCGAACAGGCTTTCATTTTGAACTACGATACCAAGAACAATCGCTTTGCGCTGGTTCATGCGGTCACGGCGCGTCCGCTCACTTTGGCCACAGAAGGCAAATATGCGCTGAGCACCGGTGTGGTGGGTACGAACTTCACCTTTGAAACGACGAGGAAAGACCACTTCCACGGAGGAATTCGTGCCGTGGAAAGCTCGCGCACGGACAATTACCTCAATGTAGAGAAAACCACAGGAGAGGAAGTTGCACTCCTGTTGGGCAAATTCGCCCAAAGAAAGGGCAGCAAGAGCCTTTGGGAGGTGTCTTCGGCACAAAGCATCAGCGAAGCCGATCTCACCGCCGCCGCACGGGCTCGATTTGAAGCACTGCCCGCAGCGCCGGAAAGCGACGACTTCGGTGTGCCGGCCGGCTACAATCAGGAACTCCGGAAGGAAGCGGAAGCAGCAAAAGCAGGTCACGCCAATTTGGGCGACTACCGCATGTTGTTGCACGCTGCGGCCGAAGGTCGTCTTTATGGCATGAATATGCCGAAGACGGGCGACTTCTTGCAAATGAAGACCAACGACGGCACAATGAGTGTCAGCGCGCAGACTGAAAATGCCGACGACATGCGACTGACCTTGACCGGCGATGCGAACGAAAATGCGGTATTCTTCTACGATGGAACGCACTTGGTGAACTTCGGTACGGGCTGGACGTTGCAATGCAAGGCCGATGACAACATCGTGAGCCTGGCTGCGCCGACAACTGCGCCGACGACGGTGAAATTCGGTACGACAACCGACTACAAATACACCGTGCAGTTGGCCACCGGCGAAGACAACGCGGCAACACTGTGCCTCGACAAGACGACCACAGAGCATCAAGTGGAGGGAACACAGGACGATGTGAAGCACAATACCAAAGCGCACTTGCAACTGCAGCGCGTGAAGGCCGTTTCACTCACAACCGACGCACAGGGCTACGCGGCCATCTACGCTCCCGTGGCCATGGAAGTGAAGGACGCCAAGCTCTATGCCGTAAACGGATTCAACGATGAGAAGGCGCTTGTGGGATTGACGCCGATCGAGGGGAACACGATTCCCGCTGGCACGGCGGTTCTCCTCGCCGGTATGCCGAATGCTGCGATCACCCTCACGCCGACAACGACTGCTGCCGAGCAGCAGGTCGAGAATTTACTCACCGGCGTGGCGCTGCCTACCACACTCGCCGACGACCAAGCGGCCTTCGCGCTCGACAACGGCGTGATGGTGCGCCAAGAAAGTCGCCACCTCCGCGCTTTCCACCCCTATCTCACGGTCAATACCACGGTGACGGCACCGAACCTGCAATTCCTCATCGGAAAAGTGACGGGACTGCAATGGATGGCGCCCTCGCATAAGGAAACGCCGATCTACGATTTGGGCGGTCGCCGTGTGAAGGTGACGATCTCCGGCAGAATTTATCTGCAAGGCGGGGTGAAGTTCATGCAACGCTGAAGACGCACGGCCATCCCGCGGCCTACCCTGCTCCAAAAAGAAAACGCCACTCCTTCGGGGGTGGCGTTTTTCGTTGCTCAGCGGGGCGATTTCTCCCGACTGAGGGGGAATGTCTTCGCACCGGGGGCAATTTCGAGTCGCACAGCACAAAAAAAAACAGCGTCCGCGCGAGGCGGACGCTGTAAAAGTGGTCGGGATTTGAAAACCGATGCGATGTTTTTTAGCTGAACCAGCGAACGAAGCAAAGATCCTGGCGCGAGGCGAGGTGCTTGTTGCGGGGATACATGCGGAAAGCGGTGCGGAACGAACCGGCAACGTCGATGGCGGCCTTGAGTTCGAAGGTGTAGAGGTTGCCTTCGTGGCCTACAACTTGGAGGGGGAACGTCTTGTAGATGACGTCCTGGCCGGTTTCTGCGTCTTGACGGAGCACGACGAGCTCGATGCCGATGGCGTCTTCCAAACCTTGCTCGTCTACCACGACACTGACGGAGAATTCCTTGTCGCTGACGAGCGAGGTGCCGTAGAGACTGTCGCTGTTTTTGACTTCAACGATGTTGATGTTGTCCCAACGCTCGATGACACGTTCCTTCCATTCGGCGATTTCACGCGCGATGCGGTTGTTGTCTGCCGAAATGAGGGCGTAACGATCGCGAAGGGGGTTGTAGAAGCGCGTGTAGTAGTCGTCGAGCTGGCGCTTCATCGTGTAGAAGGGGGCGATTTGCGCGATGGAGTTCTTCACGGTCTTCACCCATCCTTCGCTGAAACCCTTGGAGTTGCGGCTGTAATAGAGCGGGATGATCTCGTTTTCGAGCAGGCTGTAGATGTTGGCTGCGTCGAGTTTGTCCTGCTGACCCTGGTCTTGGTAGGTACGCTTGTCGGTAAGTGCCCAACCGGCGCCGGGACGATAACCTTCATACCACCAACCATCGAGCACGGAGAGGTTGACCACGCCGTTCATGAGGGCCTTTTCGCCCGACGTTCCGGAGGCTTCGAGGGGACGCGTGGGGGTGTTCATCCAGATATCGACGCCGCTGACGAGACGACGTGCGAGCTCCATGTCGTAGTTGTCGAGGAAAATGATCTTACCGATGAACTCGGGGCTCTGAGAGATGTCGTGAATCTTCTTGATGAGGCCTTGTCCTGCACCGTCGGCGGGGTGCGCCTTACCGGCAAAGAGGAACTGCACGGGATAGTCGGGATTGTTGACAATCTTCGAGAGGCGTTCGAGGTCGGAGAAGAGAAGATGGGCGCGCTTGTAGGTGGCGAAACGACGAGCGAAGCCGATGATGAGCGCGTTGGGGTTGATTTTGTCGAGCAAAGACATCACGCGGGCAGGATCGCCTTGGTTGCGCAACCAGTTGTCGCGGAAACGTTCGCGGATGTAGTCGATGAGTTTCTTTTTCAGTGCGACGCGAGTTTCCCAAACTTCCTTGTCACTGACCTGATAAATGTTTTCCCACAACGCGGGATTGCTCTGATCTTTGAAGAAGGTCTTGCCGAAGTACTTTTTGTGCACGGCTTTCCACTCGCTGGCGCACCAGGTGGGATAGTGCACGCCGTTGGTGACGTAGCCGACGTGGCTTTCGTCGGGATTCACGTTGTAGACCTTCTCGTATTCGTCGTGCGAGAGGAGCTGATGCTCGCGATAAGATTCAGCGGGGAGGTAGCCGGGCCAAATACTCTCGAACATGCGCTGCGAAACCTTACCGTGCAACCAGCTTACGCCGTTGACTTCTTGGCAAGTCTTGCAGAGGAAAGTGGACATGCAGAAGCGTTCGCCCTTGTCGTCGGGATTCTGACGGCCGAGTCCCATGAAGTCGTCCCAGCTGATGCCGAGTTTGGCGGGATACTGGCCAAGGTATTTTCCGCAAAGGCCTTCGTCGAAGTAGTCGTGGCCGGCCGGGACGGGCGTGTGTACGGTGTAAAGCGAGCTGGCGCGGACCAATTCGAGGGCTTCGTCGAACTTGAGACCGCTTTCTACGAAGTCGGCGAGACGTTGCAGGTTGGCAAGTGCGGCATGTCCCTCGTTGCAGTGGTAAACATCCTTCTTGATGCCGAGCTTTTGCAGGGCGAGGATACCGCCGATACCGAGGAGATACTCTTGCTTCATGCGGTTTTCCCAGTCGCCGCCGTAGAGGGAGTGAGTGATGCTACGGTCGTATTCGGAGTTCATCTCGTTGTCGGTGTCGAGCAAATAGAGGGGAACGCGACCGACATTGACGCGCCAGATGAGGGCATGCACCGTGAAGTTGGGGAAAGGTACGTCGACTACAACTTGATTGCCGTTGGCATCCAGCACACGCTCGATGGGCATGCGGTCGAAGTCCTGCGCTTCGTAGTTGGCAATCTGTTGCCCGTCCATAGAAAGAGTCTGGCTGAAATAGCCATAGCGGTAAAGGAAACCGACGGCGCACATATCTACATTGGAGTCGGAGGCTTCCTTGACATAGTCGCCGGCCAAAACGCCAAGACCACCGGAATAGATCTTGACATTGTGGTTCATGCCGTATTCCATGCAGAGGTAGGCTACGGAAGCGCGCTGGGCGTTGGGCTTCTCGTCCATGTAGGCACGGAAGTTCTTGTAAACAGCATCCATTCGACCGATGACTTCAGGATCGGCTGCGAGTTCCTGGAGCTGCTTGTAGGGGATTTGGTTGAGCAGTTCAACGGGATTTTGATCTACTTCTTCCCAAATCTTGGCATCCAAGCTGCGGAACAAGTCCAGAGCTTCTTGGTTCCAGCAGAACCAAAGATTGTGGGCCAGCTCATCGAGTGGCTTCAGTTCGGCGGGAATGTGGCTTTTTACTGTGACCGTCTTCCACGCCGGCTGGTTGGCGTTCGTGATTCTAACGTTCATGGGTGGGTATGTTTTATTGTTTCGTTCAAAGATTGGATGTTTTCCCACTGCCATCGGAGTCAAATCGCGGGCGGCGATTTGAACGGGGGACTTAGCTTACGGAAAACATGCAAAGAGTTACCGGAAACATTCAGTTTCGGTGGCGAAGCGCGAAATCATAGGCTTCATAATAGTAGCGAATGAAATGCTTCCACTGGGCTTTTTCGGCAAATTGCTCAGCCCGGCGACGAAGTGTGGCGTGCGTCTGCTCGTTCATCTCGAGATAGTTACGCACATCGGCGCAGATGGCTTCTGCACACTCGAAGTAATTGTTGTCGTCGCGATGCAACACGCTGACTCCGTCGGACAAACGGCCGGCATGTCCCAATTCAGCATTCACCCATTGGCCGAAACCGCTGAGATCCGTGGTGATACAGGGAATTTTGAAGGCGACACTTTCTAAAGGCGTGTAGCCCCAAGGCTCGTAATACGAAGGATAGAGCGTAAGGTCGTTGGCCGTGAGAACATCGTAGTAGTGTTGATCAAAAATACCGTCGTTGCCGTCGAGATAACAGGGAACGAGTATCACCTTGACGGGGTTTTCTCGACGGTTGTCCAAGCCGAGATCTTTGATCAAGCAGAGAATCCGATCTTCATTGAGGTTATGAAGGTCGTGAGTGATCATAGGTGTGGGCAAAGGCGTGGTGTAGGCGTGGCTTCTCAGAGCCTTTTCATCGGCCAAACGCGCACGCAAATCTTCACGAGGGCCAAGTAACCAACAGGGTACTTCAATAAGGGAGAGCACTTTGCGCTGACTTCCGCGCAACTGTTCGTTAAGTCGACGCATTGATTCGAGATAGACATCGAAACCCTTGCAACGGAAATCGTTGCGTCCCGATGTCGAGATGATCATCGTGTCGTCTGCATACGTTTCTCCCGTGAGTGCTTCGGCAATATCGAAGATGCGGCGACGTGCAACCGCACGTTTCTTCTCCAATTCCGCACCTTTCGGCACAAAATCGAGTTCAAATCCGTTGGGGAGGACAACATCTGCCGGTTTGTCGAGCAGTTGTGCACATTCAGCATCCGTGAATTCAGAGACCGTTGTGAAGCAATCGCAACGATGTGCGCTTTGTTTCTCGATGCTGTGCTTGGCTTCCATCGAAAGCTCGGCCGCCATTTGGTCGCCGTTGTAGCCTTTGAAGTAAGCATAGAGCAGTTTGTTGTTGCCGGCGATACTTCTTCCGATACTTGTGGCGTGGGTGGTGAATATCGTCCGCACTTCCGGGCACTCGTGCTGCAAAAAGAGCATGCCGAGTCCCGACATCCACTCATGGGCCTGGTAGATGATCTTGCGACCTGCGAAGCAGTGCTTGCACAGTGCCCCGGCAAAGCGTCCTGCAGCGTAGGAAAACATGGAAGCTTCGTCGTAGTCGCCGTAAGCATGCAGCGAATCAACACGAAACAGTTCCCAAGCCCGGCCATAAATCTCATTTTTCTGCGCAAAGAAAGGCTGGAAATCAACCAAAACAGCAATTGGATTTCCGGGAACTTCCCACCGGCCGATGCGCACGGACACACCTTCTTCAAGAGCGGCTTTTTTCCACTCGGGATATAGCTTTTTATCTTCTGTGAATAGCGGATTCTCGTGTTCACCCCAGACGTTGGGGCCGATAAAGATCAGGTGATCCTTGAATTTTCGGACGAGGGTCTTGGCGCGCGTCGAGAGCACCGTGTAGATCCCTCCTACTTTGTTGCACACTTCCCAGCTGGTTTCGAACACCACGTCGGGAAGGAGTTGTTCTTGGGTCATAATGCGATTGCAAATAGTATGGAGCAAAAGTAATCATTCTCGCGGTCGCAACCAATATTTAGCGCAGCAAAACACGAATTTATTGTACTTTCCTACGCGTATTGGCGGATGGATTAAACAAGACTTCGCGCAATTGCCATCACAGAGTTAGCAATTGTGATTGTCCACCGGCTGATAACAAAACGAGTTCCCGAACGCTATTTCATCTCACGCCGCTTTTCACTTCGCTCTGCAGGAGATCAAAAAAGCACCACCCACTCGTCCACTCTTTACGGCGAAAGAGTGAACGAATGGGTGAGTATACCTATATAAATAAGGGAGAATACGTGCCTTCCAAAAGGGAGACATGTGCCTTCGACCGAAGGTTTAAGACACACAATCCGCAAGTGGTGCGTTCAATTTGTCAATAACGCACCATTTGTCCGCGCGTCAAGACGGTTCCCTGAGTGAAACCGTTCAAGTCGCACAAAGCTTCGACAGTGAGGCCCAATTTTTCAGCTACACTTTGCACCGAAACGCGGCGTCCTTCCACCTGATACATGCGACCGGTCGGAACAGCTTGTGCCACTTCCTGGTGGTTGCGTTCCATCGTTGCGCGACTTAGGATGCCACCGTCGCAGTCCCGATAACGGAAAGTAAAGGTGTTGCAAGTGACATCTTGGTTGCGGAAGTCGAAAAGCAGCGAAGGATCAATCGCCACCCCCACGATACGCGTTTCGAAGTGGAGATGCGAACCGAACGAATGGCCGGTGTTGCCACCCAGCCCGATCGTTTGACCGGCTTTCACGAGATCGCCTTCTCGCGCAATGCTCTTTGAGAGGTGTCCGTAGATGGTTTCCAGTCCGTTGCGGTGGCGAATCACCACATAATTGCCATATCCCGAAGCCTCATAGCCGACCATGCGCACTTTTCCGTCGAAGGCAGCGACAATCGTGTCGCCGGTGTAGACTTTAATGTCCAATCCTTTGTGCATACGGTGGAACGTTGGACGGTAACCGAAGTTTGAAGTAATGTTGCGGCTGGGAGTGGGCATGCGAAATCCGCGAAGGTCGATTTTATAAGTCTCGGGGATTTCACTGCTGGAATAACAATGGACTTTCGAGGTATTCCAAGAGGAATACAACTCATTGCTCTCTAAATTCGTAAGAGCGGCATTTTTGATGACTCGGTTGATGACAACGGAGTCCGCCGACTTGACTCGACGCTCGACAGGAGCCTGCCTGGCGATCAGATCCTGCGCCGCTGCGCCGGAAGCACCGCCTAGAAGACAAGCAAAGGCGAATATATATTTGGAGATCGTATACTTCATTGATGCGTATAATAGGGTTCCGCCTGCAAATATATGATTTTAAGCTCAAACGACCAAGTATTCAGTGCATAAACCCCGGAAAAACATAGATTGCGGGCGATACACAAACGTTCATTCGACTTTGCAAAACGGAAGCCGGGGGTAAATTATTGCGGAAGTCGCTCTCCGAAAAATTCATAGCTGAAATTGCTCCCTTTGGCCGATGGAAATTGGCTACGCGGATCAATGTCCTGGCGATTTTTCAGGTGAGAAACGATGCGATTATAGCATTCGATGGCCGACGTTGTGCGGACATAGGCCGCAAATGTGGTGTCACGGTACTGAAATTTCTGCGTGCCGGGAATAAGCAGTACGCGTTTGAAATTGATTCGTCCGAAGTACCAGCCTTCACGTTCCTCTTGGAGCATGAAAACTCGGGAATCTTTGCGTACCATTCCCCCGATGTTCCCGCCATAAGGCAATGCGGCCGGAGCAGCTTGGGGCGAACGGTTGTTGGCCTTGAATTCCTCGAGCGTTTGCGCCGTGGTTTTGATGAGAATGAAGTAAACACGCGGCCGAACCTTGTAACGCTTGGGGTAATTTGCCTCGTCATTGACGTAATTCGTCAACTCATCGACCATCAACTTGTTGATCGTGATGTCGCCCAAGCCCGAAAGGAAATCAAAGAGTTCGTCAAGATTCCGAACGAGCGCCTCATTATTAAAGTAGCGTACGTAAATGTTCATGTTCTCTCGAAAAAGGACGCTCGCACAAGCCGGCGACGTCTCAAAACAAAACACGATCCACGAAAATAGGTGGCAAACAGTGACACATCTGTGGATCAAAAAAAGAAAAGCGAACTGCTTCTTGAGCAATTCGCTTGAGAGCGGAAAACGAGACTCGAACTCGCGACCCCAACCTTGGCAAGGTTGTGCTCTACCAACTGAGCTATTTCCGCAAATGTGAAGAGGAGGAGACTCGAACTCCCACGTCGCAATTGACACTACCCCCTCAAAGTAGCGCGTCTACCAATTCCGCCACCTCTCCATTGCTTTATCTCTCGACAACTACATGAATGCTGAGGGAAGCACATCCACATCGAGAATCCAATCCGCTGCAAGGTGCCCAGAACAGGACTCGAACCTGCACGTCGTTAAACACTCGCACCTGAAACGAGCGCGTCTACCATTCCGCCACCTGGGCTCAGGGATCAGTTTGCCAAAAAGTGAGCGGAAAACGAGACTCGAACTCGCGACCCCAACCTTGGCAAGGTTGTGCTCTACCAACTGAGCTATTTCCGCAGACGCTCTGTAACTTTCATCGCAGAGGCGTTATCTCTCAAACGCAGTGCAAAGGTAAGGTTTTTCTCCGAACTGACAAATTTTCTCCCCGTTTTTTTCACTTTCTGAGGCGAAAAAAGCAGATTTGCTCCTGTTCTGCAGCTCAAAGCTCGGAAGGAAGCGTCTTTCGCACGAAATCTTCGGCAACTGCCAGCGTCTGCACTTTGCCCACGTCCAGCAAATGAAGATGCTCCACCTCGTAACCGCGGATGTTCAAGCGGTCGCACTGCTCCAAATAGAATTGCATAATGGGAAACGCGGGGGGATAACCTGCCATGGCCTCGCGAAGTCGCGGCGAAACACAGTGAATGCCGGAAAAAGCCAGTTTACGACAGGCGTTCACGTCCAAATCAGCATGCGGACTGCGGACTTCGCCGGTAGCAACATTGGTCCAACCGACCAAACGCATGCGCTCATCGAAAAGCAAGTAGCGTTGTGTGTCGCGACGACTCACCATCAGCTGCACATCCACATTAGCACTTTCCGCATAGAAGGCGCGCAGCGGAGCGTCACTGAGGATGTCGACATTGTGAATCAGGATCGGTGCATCGCACTCGGCGAACAAAGAAATAGCACGACGGAGACCGCCGCCGGTATCCAACAGGGCTTCGCGCTCATCGGAGACATGAATCGGCACCGGCCATTCGCGTTCGGCCAAATAGTCGATGATTTGTTGCCCGAAATGATGGACATTGACCACCAATTCTTCGGCACCGACTTCAACCAACCGGTGGATGGTGTGCCACAACAGGGGGTGCCCGTCTACCGGGACCAACGCCTTGGGCATACGATCGGTGAGGGGACGCAAACGAGTGCCGAGACCGGCGGCAAAAATCAGAGCTCGCATAAGAGAGAGGGTAAAAAGAGGTATGGAAATCGGGGAAAGGGTGTCGAGCCATCACAGTGCACGACATCTACCGGCGGGCTGTACGAGAGCAACAGACGAGCCGCAGACGATGCTTCCCCGAGAATTTGACACACTACGGGCAAAGTAGCTTCGCGCCGCAGGCAATCGGCGGCAGCGACTGACGAAGCACTCGCCGGATACGAATATGGGCGTGCATTCCGCACGCCCATTATATATAAGGAAGGAGGATCACTTTTTGAAACGACTGTAGACCACCGAAAGATCCACTTGTCCGGTCGCCCCACCTTCGAGACGTACCGACGAAAGGTCGAAGGCGTTCATCACACGCACCAAGGTGCGAACCGGGTTTCCGGTGCGTGCATCGGTCGTTTTGGAGTATTCGCCGGTCACCGGAAGGAGCACCACTTTATTCCAGTTGGGATGTGCTTGTTCCCACGTGCGCCACTTGGCCTTGCGCTCCGTTTCAGTGTCACCGGCCGTAACACCGGCTCCACGATTGCGCTCTTCGCGAAGATAGGCGACTAGGCGCCCGATGTTATCGAAGCGATAACCGTAGGTGGCTTTGCTGTTTGCCGTGGAATGATTGTCGAGTGTGGCCACAAACGAGGTTACACCGTCCGGCATTTGCTCGTGGGCAAAGAAATGGTCCACCTGATCAGCGCGCACCAAGAGCAACATGTTGGGTTTGGGCAAACGCTTTTCGTTGGTCTCTTCCAACACCGTGCGCAAATTTAGCGAGGCGCTGTTGATCGTATCGTTGAAGTGCACGCCGCCCACGATGTCATCGATGGGCAACGTCGCTTCGGTGTGCAACGCCAATGGCGATTTCACGTAGGTGTAGGGCAAAGCGGGGTCGAGCATCGCATCGGGCACTCGATTTTCGACCCGCGGCAGCTGAATGATCTCGTCGGTGGCGGTGAAACGCTGGCTGCCGTTGACCAAAGTGTCTGCGCCGGACGCCGTTTTCGAGCGATAGCGGAAGTAAACATCGAGGGTCACGAAATCACTTTTGAGCATCGCGCCGATACCTCCGCTGTGACGGAAATAGAAACCGCCGCAAACGTGGTGTGCAAACTCATAGGAGTTGGCAAAGTGCGCCGGTTGTGCATAATAATGGCGCAACAGACGCGTGCCGAACGCTTGACTCAACGGAATGGGCAGTCGGCGATAGTAAGCATTGCCCTGTACCAACGACTGCGGTCGGGTTTGATCGAAAACACTGTAGCTGACGGTCTGGCGTTCCGCCTTTCCGGCAGGCAGCAGCAGTTGGCTCACGTCGGTCTGCGTGCTGTAGTTCACTACTTCGCTGAGCGTGCGCGCCGTATCCACTTCCCACACCGTCACCTTCTGCGCGGCAAGCGAATCACCGAAATATTCCCCATGATAGATATTGAGGAAACACGAGTCGGCCACGGGTTGTCCGTCTGCTCCGGTCATCATTTTATCGAGGTTGGGCAGTCGGAAAGTTTCGGGCACGTAGAATTGCGCCACGAAATCGTTGCTTGTGAGCGCACCGGTCTCGGGATCGATCACGGCACCCAACCAACTGCTGTTGGTGCGCGCCACCGTCGAAGCGGTGCGCACGGTGCGGGTGCTGACCGGGAAATGCAACTGCGCAGTGCTCACCGAATCTTGGCGCGGCATCACGTCGACGCCCAAATTCGACACGGTTTCGTCACCACATGAGGCAACCAGGCTGCCAAATGCCGCCGACAACAAAGAGACGTAGAGGAGAGTCTTAACTTGCATGGTGTGGAGTGATATTCTGCATCGGGCAACCGACCCGAACGGAGGGCAAATATACCTATAAAAATCGATTTACCCACCGTGTGACGCCTTTATTCGGCGACGTTGCCCACGATTTGCTCGTAAAATTCGGCATACGCTTCCACATCGGTGGCCTCTTTCGAGGGTTCGAGCACAGGGATGCCTTGTGCGCGGGCATGTTCGACCACCGCACTGCACGATCCGAGTTGCACCACGCCGTCGGCAAAGTGTGCGCCGAGCAGATCGAGCGAACAGGGCGAGGAAAAGTCGATGCCGGTGTCGGGCAGCAGCGTTTTTTGGGCCTCACGGAAGTCAACACACGCCGGGAAGTTGTCGCGCGGCGCGAGGGTGAGCGTGTCTTCGTAGGCACTGTACACCACTTTGGTTTCGGCAAAAGGCGGTTCTTCTCGGAAAGCCTTCTTGATATAAAAGGGAACGATCGAAGAAATCCAGCCGTGGCAATGAATTACGTCGGGCACCCAACGCAGTTTTTTCACCGTTTCGAGCACGCCACGCGCATAGAAGATGGCGCGCTCGGCATTGTCGGCATATTCGGTTCCGTCCTCGTCGGTGCGCATCAGGCGTTTGTAGAAATAATCATCGTTGTCGATGAAATAGACCTGAAGGCGCGCTGCCTGAATGGAGGCCACTTTGATGATGAGCGGGTGATCGGTTTCGTCGATGGCGATGTTCATCCCCGACAGGCGAATCACTTCGTGCAATTGGTTGCGGCGCTCATTGATGTTGCCCCATTTCGGCATGAAGGTGCGGATTTCTCGCCCTCCCTCCTGAATGCGTTGCGGCAACTCGCGACCTACAGTGGACATTTGCGACTCGGAAACATAGGGAACCATTTCCTGAGTGATGTACAGGATCTTTTTTGCTTTCATTCTGAGAATTAGCTGCACCTCGTCGCGCACACTCATGGGAGTAATGCAGCGATAAGCGGTGCATGTTTTGCATGCAAAGATACAAAAAAGCGTTGAAACAGGCTACTTTTGCCAACTCTTTTCTGCAATTCAGGTGATTAACCGTCCCTTTTTGTAATCTATTGGAGGCGAAAAGCTCGTTTGTCGACTCCCCCACCCTTTTTGCCGAGCAGCCGGCACTGACCATGCGGTGCCGGCGGGAAAATGCCGTCGCCAAATGCGGAAACGTCAGCGAGAAGGCGGGGACGACGACACACAAACGCGCGCCCATCGTACTGCGTCGGCGAGAAAACCGACACCTTGCGGGGCTAACTCATATCGCCCAAGGAGGGCACGCGAGAAAAGCCCGCTGCTTTCGCGAGAAAACAGCGGGCTAACTCCCCAAAACGCCCAACTTTCGCGCGAGAACTCCGGGATTTTGTCCCCCGACTCTGCGCCGGACAACGAAACAGCGAAAGCACCGAACGTCAACGGCGGGCGTGTGCTCCCGAATGCGAGCGGCCTGCGCAGTCGCCGCGGTGTGCGACGAACCACTGTGTCGCTCCGCCTTCGCGCAACGAGACTTTGGGCTGCCGCAGGGCGACGGAATGCACAACAAAGCGCCCCTTCCCGCTCGAAAGCAGGAAAGGGCGCTCAGACACTGCGCTCAACGGGTGGCAACTCACGCTGCGGCAGCGCAGCCCGGGGCGCGATCAGGATTTGCGTTCCAACTCTTGGAGATTCTCAAGGCGCTTGGTCTCGAGAAACTCGTAGATGCCACACAGGTGCTCACGCACTTTTCCGCCGCCGAACTCGTAGACTTTCGTGACAAGGCCGTCAAGAAAATCGCGGTCGTGGCTCACCACGATGAGGGTGCCGTCGAAATCTTGAAGGGCCTGCTTGAGCACATCTTTCGTGCGCAAATCGAGGTGGTTGGTGGGCTCGTCGAGGATGAGAAGATTGAAGGGTTCGAGCAAGAGTTTGAGGATGGCCAAGCGCGTGCGCTCACCGCCGGACAGTACCTTCACCTTTTTCGTTCCTTCTTCGCCGCCGAACATGAAGGCGCCGAGCAGATCGCGAATTTTGAGGCGAATTTCACCTTTTGCCACACTGTCGATGGTGTCGTAGACGGTGATTTCGCCGTCAAGCAGCGAGGCTTGGTTCTGTGCGAAGTAGCCAATTTGCACGTTGTGCCCAAGCGTGAGCGTACCGTCGTGCTCGAGCTGCTGCATGATGCACTTTACGAGCGTGGACTTCCCTTCGCCGTTGCGACCGACGAAGGCTAATTTGTCGCCGCGCTCCACGGTGAGCGAAACGCCCGAGAAAACAGTGTGATCGCCGTAGCGTTTGCCCACGTTCTCCATGATGACCGGATAATTACCGCTGCGGGGCGAAGGCGGAAACTTGAGTCGGAGGCGGGAAGTGTCCTCTTCGTCGACCTCGACCAGCTCTAATTTTTCGAGCATGCGCACGCGACTCTGCACTTGGTTGGTTTTCGAGTAGGTTCCTTTGAAGCGTTCGATGTAAAGCTTCGTTTCGGCAATCATTTTTTGCTGCTCCTCATATTGCTTTTGCTGCTGCGCGCGACGCTCCTTGCGGAGTTCTAGATATTGGGAGTAGCCTGCTTTGTAATCATAGATGCGTCCGAGCGTGATCTCGATGGTACGCGTCGTGATGTTGTCGACAAATTTGCGGTCGTGGCTGATGACGACCACCGCCTTGCCGGAAGTGAGGATGAAATCTTCGAGCCAGCCGATGCTTTCTATGTCGAGATGGTTGGTAGGCTCGTCGAGTAGCAGCACATCGGGCTTTTGCAAGAGGAGCTTTGCCAGTTCGATGCGCATACGCCAGCCGCCGGAGAAATCGCTTGTGGGGCGCGCGAAATCGCTGCGCTCAAATCCGAGACCGAGGAGCATTTTTTCCACGTCTTCTTCGAAGTGGGTGAGATCGATGGCGTAGAATTTCTCGCTCATGGCCGCCACCTGTTCGATGAGAGCCATGTATTCGTCGCTCTCATAGTCGGTGCGCTCCATGAGTTGGGCGTTGAGGGCTTCGATCTCGCGCTCCATGTCCTTGAGATGCTCGAAGGGCTGGCACGCTTCTTCGAATACGGTGCGACCATCTTCGGTCATGAGGTGCTGCGGCAGGTAGGCAATGACCGTGTCTTTGGGGGCACTGACGTGTCCGCGCGTGGGCTGTCGCACGCCGGCCAGGATTTTGAGCAACGTGGACTTACCTGCACCGTTTTTGCCCATGAGGGCGATGCGATCCTTCTCGTTGATTTGAAAAGAAATGTCTTTGAAGAGTGTGGTTCCGCCGAATTCGACGGTCAGACCATCAACAGATATCATGAAAGGAGGGAGAGATTAGATGATGAGTGGACGAACGAAGCGCGCGGTCGGGAAACGTGGCGTTTCGATCGGGAGGAAAAAGAGAGCGATGGGGAAAATGCTGTCGAGCCGCCGGGCTCAGCTGTCGGCTTCAAGGCTGATAACCCAATTTCGGTAGAACGTCAACGCGGTTTCTCGCCAAGAAAAATCGATTTCTTGCGCCGGATCGTCACTACGATAGTAATGCTGCGGGAGTTGGATGGGGAGCTGCTTGGCCAAATCGCGGCGATATTCACGATCGAGTGTGTCGGGAGCATATTCTAAGTGGCCGATGACCATGACGCGGCGCAGGGTTTCGTCGGCCACGATGCTCACTCCGGTGTCTAAACCGGCCGCTAGAATCAGGCAACGATCGGGCAGTGCCGAAAAATCGACGGCCGTGTGGCGACTGTGGGGCATGGGAAAGGAAGAAGCGAGGCCGTTCAACAACGGATGTCCGGGCAACAGGACCTCTTGCTCGAAAATGCCGAAACATTTCTCGGCGAGCGCAATCTTGGGCAGCCCATAACTATAATACATCGCAGCTTGTGCGGCCCAACACACGCAGAGTGTGGACTGCACGTGCCGGGCACTCCAATCGAAGAGGCGACACAATGCCGCCCAATAGCGAACAGATTCGAAAGGAAGCTGCTCAAGTGGGGCGCCGGTGACGATCAATCCGTCCAAATCCGGCGCTTCACCATCGAGATCCAGCACTTCGTAGTGCGTTTCGACGTACTCCTGCGGTGTGGTCTTGTAAGTTTGACCGGGCAGGCGGAGCAAAACGAGGCTTAGCGTGCGGCCGCTGTGTGCCAACATGCGGCAGTAGTCGTGCTCGGTCGCGACCTTCTCGGGCATAAGATTGAGCAATCCGATGCGGGGCACGCCACTTGGACGGCCCACAACCACATCGAGACCCTCTGCACGGAGGGTCTCGATGGCGGGAATGGGAGAATTGACGTAGAGCATGGCGTCAAAATACTGAGAAATTACCAGATATCAACTCGTTTGTTCTTGGGAACGAAGAGTTTGTCCCCTTTCTTGATTCCAAATGCCTTGTACCAAGCTTCAATCTGGGGAAGTGCGCCGTTCACACGCCAGCGAGCGGGAGCGTGGGGGTCGGTTTTCACCTGATTGCGCAGGGCTTCGGGACGAATGTTGCTGGCCCAGATCTGGCCGTAGCTGATGAAGAAGCGCTGGTCGGGGGTGAAACCGCCAAAATTAGGGAGCGGCTGACTGCTCGTGGCGTTGAGGAAAGCTTGATAAGCCACCTTCAGTCCGCCATGGTCCGCTATGTTTTCGCCACAAGTGAGTGCGCCGTTGCAATGCAAGCCGGGCAACACTTCGATGCCGTCAAAGAAACGAATCATACGTTGGGTGCGCGCCTTGAAATTAGCCTTATCTTGCGGCGTCCACCAGTTGCGAAGATTGCCATCTTTGTCGAATTGACTGCCTTGATCGTCGAAACCGTGCGTCATTTCGTGGCCGATCACCACACCAATCGCGCCGTAGTTGGCCGCATCGTCGGCTGCGGGATCGAAGAAAGGTGCCTGGAGAATGCCGGCGGGGAAGCAAATTTCGTTGGTTGTCGGGTCGTAGTAGGCATTGATCGTCTGCGGTGTCATGAACCACTCGTTACGATCGACGGGTTTGTTGACGCGGCGTGCGATTTCATACGCATTGTCGAATTCTTCGGCACGGCGCAGATTCTCATAGAACGAGAGTTTTTCGTCAATCACCAGACCATCGTAGTTTCTCCACTCGTCCGGATAACCAATCTTGATGCGAAATGTGTTGAGCTTCTCGTGTGCTTGCTTTTTAGTGGCGGCACTCATCCAAGTTTGCTGATCAATGCGCTGACCGAGGGCCTTTTGCAGATTGTGCACGAGTTGAAGCATGCGCTGCTTGGAGCTTTCGGGGAAATAACGCTCAACATACATTTTGCCGACGGCCATTCCCAAGACATCCTCTACAGTACCCACCGCGCGCTTCCAACGCGGACGGTCTTGCTCCGTTCCCTGCATCGTGCGGCTGTAGAAATCGAACGTGACACGGCGGAAATCATCGCTCAGTGCCGAGGAGGCGCTGTTGATCACGTTGAATTCAAGATAAGATTTGAGCGCCTCGAGCGGAGTATCGGCGAGAATCTTCTCCACCTCGTGAATGGGCTCCGGTTGGTTGACGCTTACTTCGGCAAACGCGGGATAGCCCTGATTTTGGAACAGTACTTTCCAATCAATGCCCGGGTAATCGCGCAAGAGTTCGGCGTAGGTCATCTTGTGATAATTGCCTTCTACGTCGCGCAACTTGGTGGCAGAATAGGAAGCTTTGGCAATGCGCGTCTCGATGTTGAGCACTTGCTCCATCTTCTGCGCGGCTTCTGCCTCGGGGGTGCCGGTCATGACAAACAACTGCTTGACATAGGCGCGATAGGCCTCACGAATCTTGCGCGTCTCGGGATCATTTTCCAGATAGTAGTCGCGTTCGCCAAGTGCCAAGCCGCTTTGGTTGATTTGCACCAAGTTCATTTGGGCATTCTTGATGTCGGCGCCGCAACCGACCCCGATCATACTCGAAACGCCGCTGCGTTCCAAGCGATTGGTCAGCGCGAAATAGGCCGCCTTGTCCCGGAGGGCGCGCACTTCGTCCAGCGTGGCACGAATGGGTTCGTAGCCTTCGCGATTGCGCCGCACGCTGTCCATCGAAAGTCGATAGAGCGATCCGATTTTTTGCGCCAAACTGCCGTCGGCTGCGGGTTTCGCGGCGAGGTCTTCGATCAACGTGCGAATGCGCTTCTGATTTACCTCTTCGAGCTCATTGAATTGGGCATAGCGAGCGTGTTCGGGCGTGAGCGGGTGGGCTTTCATCCAACCGCCACCGGCATATTGATAGAAATCTTGGCCGGGACGAGCCGTGAGATCCATGTCGGCACGATTAAGCGTGCCTACAGGCGCTTGCGCTGAAGCACCTACGGCCACAAAGGCCAGAGCAGACAGGAAATGTTTTAATCTCATGATGTATCTATTGGATTGGAATATTGTATTCTGGGAGAGGACGTTCAATGCCATTCGGCTCGACGGAGCGCGAGCGGAGACACGACGCAAGAACAAGCGAGGCGGAACCGGAATTCGTGCGACGGTTGAGAGAAAACGGTCGCCTGCTGAGTGGAAATGGGAGGAAATCGCGTGGAAACAGGCTGATGCTCGGTCCACAAAGGGGAGATGCGCCGGGCATCAGCCGAGCGCTTCCACCGCGGCGCTCCACGCTTCCTCGGCTGCCGCGAGTTCCTTGCGCAATTCTCCGTGGCGCGTGAAAAGTGCCGCGTCCGTTGCGCCCTCCGGCGTGGAAAGTCGGGTTTCCAGTTCGGAGATCTCCGTTTCCAACTGCTCGATTTTCTGCTCCGCGTCCTTGACGGCTTGCTCCAACTTGCGGCGCTGCTTGGCCAATTCCTTTTGTTCGGCGTAACTCAAAGCCCCTTCCGAGGGCACTGTTGCGCCGGGTGCCGACTGAGCAGGGGATGTTTCGGCGGTGGCGGGGCGATTTCCGGCAAGCGCTGCGGCTGCCGCGACATCATCGACCGATTTTTCACGCAAATAGTCGTAGATGCCGCCGAGATATTCGCGCACTTTGCCCCCGCCGAACTCATAGACTTTCGTGACCAAGCCGTCGAGAAATTCGCGGTCGTGACTTACGACAATGACCGTCCCGTCGAAAGCAAGGATGGCCTCCTTCAGCACATCCTTGGTCTGCATGTCGAGGTGGTTGGTCGGCTCGTCGAGTATCAAAAAGTTGACGGGTTCCAACAATAACTTGATCATGGCCAATCGGCTCCGCTCACCTCCGGAGAGCACTTTGACCTTTTTGTCGGATGCCTCCCCGCCGAACATGAAGGCTCCGAGGATGTCGCGGATTTTCAGCCGGATATCTCCTTGGGCCACACGATCGATGGTATCGAACACGGTGAGTTCGTCGTCCAACAACTGGGCTTGATTCTGTGCGTAGTAGCCAATCTCGACATTGTGCCCGAGCTTGAGCACGCCGCCGTGATCAATTTGCGACATGATGCACTTGACCAGCGTAGACTTGCCTTCGCCGTTCTTGCCCACGAAGGCAACTTTCTCACCGCGGCGGATGGTGAGGTTGACCTGCGCAAAGACCTGATGATCGCCGTAGTGTTTCTCCACGTCGTCACAAATCACGGGATAATCGCCCGAACGCGAGCAAGGAGGGAACTTGAGATGTAGGCGCGAAGTGTCGACCTCATCAATTTCGATCGGGACGATTTTATCCAACTGCTTGATGCGGCTCTGCACTTGCACCGACTTGGTGGGCTTGTAACGGAAGCGCTCGATGAAATCTTTGATCTCGGCAATCTCTTTCTGCTGGTTCTCGTAAGCGCGCAACTGACTTTCACGCCGTTCCGCGCGAAGTTGTACGTATTCGTCGTACTTCACACGATAGTCCACCACCTTTCCGCACGAAATCTCCAATGTGCGATTCGTAACGTTGTTGATGAACGCGCGATCGTGGCTCACCAGGATAACGGCATCCGCATTGCGCGAGAGGAACTGCTCCAACCAGCGGATACTCTCGATGTCCAAATGGTTGGTCGGCTCGTCGAGCAACAACACATCGTGACGGGCCAACAAAAGTTTGGCCAACTCGATGCGCATGCGCCATCCGCCGGAGAATTCTCGCGTGGGGCGCTCCAGATCTTCGCGGTTGAAGCCCAGACCGGTGAGCGTTCGCTCGATTTCTGCGTGATAGTTTTGCGCACCCATCATCTGCAAACGGTCGTTTTCGCGGCTGAAGGCTTCGACAAGCTCCATATATTCCGGCGTATCGTAGTCGGTGCGACTGGAAAGCTCGTCGTTCAGTCGGCGCACTCGGTCCTTGAGCTGATGAATGTGGGCAAAAGCTTTTTCCACTTCGGCAGCCACCGTCGTATCGTCGCTGAGCACCATCACTTGCGGGAGGTATCCCACACTTACATCGCGCTGCACGGCCACGTGCCCGTCGGTCGGCTGCTGAATGCCGGCTAAGATTTTGAGCATCGTGCTCTTCCCGGCCCCATTCTTGCCGACGAGGGCGATGCGGTCGCGCTTGTTGACCACAAAGCTCACATCTGAGAACAGCGCGCGGGCTGAAAATTCGACTTTAAGATGTTCTACCGAAATCATATTGGATGCTGATCGTTGTGTCGATCGTATTTTTTCTACGAAAGTGTAAGCGGCGCGACGCAAACGGGCATGTTTGCTCACCACTAAGGTGATTTCTCCCTTCGATCGCCGCCACAAAAATGGATAGTCTCCGCGAAGTTACAACTTTTCTTCCGAAGATGATAGCCGATGTCAAAATCACACGGCGATTACACGCACATTTGTTCACGCGCTCCCCCGCTTCGCTCATCTTCTGCCCTTCTTTTCTCATTTTCTTCCCCGTTTTCTTCACTTCGCTCCCTGCTTTTCTCATTTTCTTCCCCGGTTTTCTCGTCTTCTCCCCTGCTCTCTTCACTTCACACCTCGGTTTTCTCATTTTTTTCCCCGTTTTTCTCGTCTTCTCCCCTGCTTTCATCGGCTCCTCTCCGTCTTCCTCATCGTATCCGGCATATAGTTCAAAATATCAGGGAGGTTTGCGGCGTAAATAGCCGAAAAAAGCGGTCCACAACCAAGTTGTGAACCGCTTCCTGCGAAGTCGGAAAGAGGCGACTCGAACGCCCGACCCCTACGTCCCGAACGTAGTGCGCTACCAACTGCGCTACTTTCCGATTTCTTGGAGTCCGAAAGAGACTCCTCGCGAGCTATGCTCGTTTTGATGGTGCAAAGATAAGCATTCCTGCCAACACACAAAAGGAATGCGCTACTTTTTTGTGATCACATTCACCAAAATCTTCGGATGACGGGGATCATTGGTGATCAACAGGACTTTTCGACTGCCACGGAAGCGGTCTACCGCTGTGGAAACTACGATCTTCATTTCCGTAGTCTCCCCGGGACGCAACGTTGTTTTGGGGAGCGATACGGAAAGGCCGGGGTTGTAGACCTGCAGCATCTTTATTTCCAAAGGCGATTGCCCCTTGTTGGCCAAAAGAACGATTCCTTTGAGTTTCGACTTCCCGTTGAACGCGCCCAAGTCTACGTCTGTTGCCATTTCTGCGAGAGGGGCTTGCGGAGAACTGAGTTCCGCAGCCGTGAAGTTCGGGAGGAGCGTCACCGAGATCCCGAGTTCATTGTCTTTGTTCACGCGATCGCCGGCAAAACGCGAAAGATACACACTGGATTGGGTGAGTCCCAAGCCGTGCAAGAGGTTACTTTTGAGCGTGACCACTAGTTTGCCGACACGACCGGGGCGAATGGTCGCCGGTTCGGCTTTGGCCGTGAGATAATTGGGCAGGTGGAGCAACTCGGGGGCGTAATCTTTCTTGCCGGTATTGAGCAAAAAGAGCGTCACCTGCGGTTTTTCGCCTCGCTTCACGTCGTCGAACTCAATATTATCGGCCGAGAGGCGGATATCTCCGATCTTATTGGGAAAGTCACGATCATAGTTGATGATTTTCTGCATCACTTTTCCCGAAAAGCGCAGGCGGCGTGCAACACTCTCGGCGTTGGTCGTGACATACACCGACTTGTCGAACGTGCCCAGGGTTTCCGCGTCGAGCGTCACGGTGAGTGTCGTGGTTGCGCCGGGGGCAATCGGGCGCTTGTCCCACGCGGCCACCGTGCAGGCGCAGTCTGTGTAGACGCCCGTCACCAACAATGGCTGATTGCCGGTGTTGCGAATTTCAAAGTGCGCCAAGGCCGGCACTTTCCACATGACATTGCCCAACTCTACTTTGGGAGTCAAATAACGTGCCTTGGGTTGTGCGGCTGCTGTGAGGAAACCCACGAGAGAAAAGAAGAGAGGAAGAATATAGCGTAGGGACATAAGGAGCGAAATGAGAGGCGTTATGATTCGAATCTTTAATGAATAGGACAAAGTTAGTCACAAATCAGCAGGCAGCAAAGCAACTTTGTCAAAAAACACACGATGTGGCAACCGGCAGCGGGTCAGAAACCCAAGAAATGCGCACACAGGAAATAGAGCATCGGCATGAGTAGAGCCGGCAATAGGTTGATGGTCTTACAATCCTTGATGTTCATCACGCCAAGTCCTGCGGCTGCGATGAGCACCCCGCCCACAATGGAGACTTCGGAGATCAAGGCATCGGAGATAAATCCCGCCGAGAGCTTGGCTATCCCGTAAATTCCACCCTGCCAGACGAAGACAAACAAGCCGGTGATGCTGACCCAAAAGCCATAACTGGAGGCAACGACGATCATGGTCACCAAATTGAGCGTGGCGGCCGTCATCAAGTAGGTGTTATCGCCCTTGAGTGCGGCCAAAACGGGGCCCATCATGGAGAGCGTGCCGACACAGCAGAACAAGACGGCCGTGGTGATGCCTTCGGTGAGGTTGCTTCCGGTCTTCGACACGCGGCGTGTGGCTTCCTGCATGCGCTCATCGAGACGAAGCACGGTGCCCAACAGTCCGCCCAAAGCCAAACAGAAGATGAATAAGGCGGGGAAATGGCTCTTGGGCATGTTGGTCAGCGCCACATTGACGCCCAGCACCAAAGCGGCCAAGCCCATGGCGGTGTTGAGCACGGTGATGTATTTCTCGGTGATGCCGCGTTTGGCCAGCGCGCCGACCGCACTTCCCACCAAAACAGCCAGTACGTTAATCAGTATTGCGATCATTGATGTCGTAGATTTGATCTTTTGGCCAATTGACCAAGTATAGTTTATCGGAAGTGCGGGTAAAAGCGGTGTACAGCCAGCGCAAATAGGCCACCGGATCCATGTCTTCCGGAATATAGCCCTGATCGACGTAGACCTCGTGCCATTGTCCGCCTTGTGCTTTGTGGCAAGTCACCGCATAAGCGTACTTGATTTGCAACGCATTGTAGTAAGCATCTTGTCGAATGGCTTTCATGCGCTCGCGCTTGTTGGCAATGTCGGCATAATCGGCATATACCGATTCGTAGAGGCGCGCCGCTTCTTCGCGCGTGAGCGCCGGTGCCTCCGACTGCAAGGTGTCGAGCAGAATGCGGCATTCCATTTCCCAATTGTCGTAGTCGCCGAAACGCAATGTGGCGTCGGCGAACGTGAATCCGTGCATTTCGTGCACATTTCTGAAACGAACCACCTCGGCAGTGTCGCCGTTGGCGATGAAAGCCATGGGCACGCGTTCTCCCTCGGGGAGCGATTCGGCGGCTTTTACCGTCCAATAGTAATTGTTCTTGACTGCCATCACCAAATCGCCGCGTTCCAACACGTCCTCCCGCTCTAAAATTCGCGAGCGTATGCCGTTGTTGAAAATATTGGCGCGCTTGTTGGTGCGTGTCACCACGATGGTGTCGGAAGTTCCCCACGTTCTGTAACTCTGTTCGAGTGCATCGATGAGTTCGTCGCCGGGCATGAGCTGGGTCTCGGTGCCTTTCGCCACTTCGATCAGGGGCATGCCATCCGCATTCACGTAGCGATCGAGATCGAAGTCCTCATCTGCCGGCAAAGGTGCGCCCGACAGCGTGCCGATCTGGCAACGCAAGCGCGTGGCATTGCGCAAAACGGCAGAAGCTGAGGCCTGTCGCACCACATCGGTCAACTCGCACAGGCGAACATGGAGCCCGTAGCTCTCGAGTACGCTCTTTTGCAGTGCGGGACTCTCTTCTTCGCCCACAGGTGGGAGCTGCGCCGTGTCGCCCACCATCATCAGACGGCAACTCTCGCCACTATATATATATTGTATCAGGTCGTCGAGCAAACGCCCTGTGCCGAAGAGGCTGTTTCCGCCGTTATTGGCCACCATCGAGGCTTCATCGACGATGAACAAGGCTGATTTCGCCGGATTCCACCCTCGATCGAACTGCGTATCCTCACCTTCGAAAGATTTCTGGCGGTAAATGACGCGATGGATGGTGTGTGCCGGCATACCGGCGTGGAGCGAAAAGACTTTTGCCGCGCGTCCTGTCGGCGCCAACAGGACTACGGGCCGTTGCAACCTGCGCCAAACGCGCACCACGGCCGATACCAGCGACGTCTTGCCCGTTCCTGCATAGCCGCGCAGCACAAAAGCCCGGTCGTTGCGCGGGTCGGCCAAGAAGCTCCCGATCTCTGCCACAGCTTCTCGCTGGTGTGGCGTGAAATCGTGCGGGAACTCTGCGGCAATGCGCTGTTCGAAAAGTGTTCCTACCGTCATGTGTTCACTTCCGCCTTGCGGAAAAAAGAGAAGTTGACGGAACCATAGACGCGATGCTCCAAGAAATCGGGTCGCGCCGAGAAATTTTGGTCTTTTCCGTGCTCCAGCACGAACAAAGCGCCGGGCTTCAACAGGCGGCTCTCCATCACGCGATCGGGCAATTCGGGCAATTCGCGCAGGGCATAGGGAGGATCGGCGAAAACGAGGTCGAAGGCTTCGGTACTCTTGGCGATGAAGCGCAATGCATCGGCGTTGAGCACGCGAAAATGCGCCTCATCGTCACCGGCAGTGCAGTGTTCCACCGCCGCTCGCACGAAGGCAAAATGCTGGCGGTCGCGCTCTACACTCACCACTTCCGGGCATCCACGGCTCAACAGTTCGAGGGTGATGCTCCCCGTCCCCGCAAATAAATCGAGCGCTCGCGTGGATTCGAAATCAACATACGCACGCAGCACGTTGAACAGGTTTTCTTTGGCGAAATCTGTGGTGGGACGTGCCTTGAACGAGCGGGGAACTTCAAAGTGCTTGCCCTTGTATTTTCCGGTGATGATGCGCATCAGTTCAATAAATTGGTCAGTAATTCAAATGGAAGTAGAGATAATTCGGTCAGCGGATGGCAATCGAATTCCGGCGCGGCATCGACACATTCCACCTCCGCCACAAAGGGACGGAAACTCGCGGCAACAACCGGCATCTTGTCCGGCCGCCCACAAATGATGAACGGTGTCGCGGAAAAGTCCACATCAAACTGCCGCGCCAACTGGCAAGTGAAGTAAAGAACGTCGTCGGCCGTTTGCACGTCGAACGTGTTGAAGGCAAATATGCGGTGTCCTTCGAAATAGGCCACATCAATTTGCGTCGACCGGCAGTGTACAAAAATCCGTCGCTGGCGGGCCGTCTGTTTGCGCCCGGCCATCCATTGCAACAAACCGCTGAACGGCGAAAAGTAATGCACTTCGCCCAGTTCCTGCTCAATCTCGGTGCAATTTCGCTCCTCTACGCCAAAAAGCAACACACCATTTGACGAAGGCAATAGGTCGTAGAACACGCGGCGCGGCGTTTTCGGTGCGCGGCGTCCGTCGAAGACGAATTGATAGACCGTTTCGACCGTAGACTCCTCAAACTCGGCCAAGGGCAACACCGTGGCGGGCGAAAGCACACCCACATTTACGGATGCGCTTCCCG
This sequence comes from uncultured Prevotellaceae bacterium, assembly GCA_963542795.1. Classification (GTDB taxonomy): domain Bacteria; phylum Bacteroidota; class Bacteroidia; order Bacteroidales; family Bacteroidaceae; genus Alloprevotella. The sequence continues at coordinate 82,411 of CAUTYW010000006.1, forward strand.
GGTCGGCACGCCGATGCACGGCCAATTCTCGCACCGCACCGATCATATTCCCTCCTTTCGCCACCTCTCTCCGATCATAATCGAAGAGCGGAGCAGACTGTTCCGAAGTTGTCGGACGCAAAGTGAGCCAGTCGGCATGGTCGTCGGCAAGATAAAGGAAATGCATGGCAAGAGAGTTTTGACAGAGGGGAAAGAAAAAGGCGATTCAGCGCACAAGGAAACGATAGGTGGGAATGCCCGCCGCGAGTGCGAGCAACACGCCGAAGGCATCGGCCAGAAAATCGAGCCAATCGCCCGAACGGCAAGTCGTCAGCGTGGCTTGCAGCACTTCGACCAGCCCACCGAACAGCGCAGGCCAGGCCACGGTGAGCAGAAGTAGCGAGCGGTTGAAAGAACGGCGGCTCGTTTCCACGCGACCTTCGCGCACGGCACTGCGCCGATACAGGGCGCTTTCGAGCCACAGCACCCACGCATAACCGCCAAAGAGCAAGATGTGCGTGTACTTGTCGATGAAGCGCACGTTTTCGAGCGGCGTTTCGGGAACAGGAAGTAAACAGACCACCAGAATGCCCAGCGTCAGCAGAACAGTCAGGCGGAAATGCAACAAACGGTGGAGCATGGCAGCGACAAGATGAAATTAAAAAGCCTTTGAGCCTCCTCGCACCGCGGCGGGCGCGAGAAGGTCAAAGGGTATGATCGGGCGAACGAGCCGACCGAGGGAAGCAACATCCCGCTGTCGGCGATTCGCCCCTGGAAGATGGCGACGGCCGACCAGCCGTCGGGGAGATCAGTCGCGGAACGAGCGTTCGATGTAGGCAATCACATCGCCCTTCTGCACGTGGCTGCCCTGTTTGGCATTGATTTCCACCAATTTGCCGCCCAGAGCTGCAGGAATTTCAAGGATCTTGCCGAAGCCGTTCTCGATGTAGCAGAAGAAATCGCCCTCGTTGTACTCTTTTCCGATGAAGGGTTCGATGGCCTTGACACCTTCGGCGTCGCCACCGATTTCCCAAAGCACGATACCGCTTTCCGGGGCCACAATGGCGTCGGCTTTCGCGTGCTTAAGCGCAGCGGCCTCCTCAGGGGTGAGACCGGATGCGGCGCTCTTGTCCTTGGCCGCTTGGAGGTCGGCGAGGAAACGCTTCTTGGCTGCTCCGCTCTTGTAGTCACGATACTGCGTTTCGTGCATGGCGAATTCCAAAAGTTCCTCGTCGTCCTGACCGCGATCCCAACCGTTCTCTTCCATCTCCTTGATGAAGCGGTCAAGCTCGTCGGGATAGTTCGTTTGTGGGTCTTCGGTGCTGAATTCGTAGCCCTTTTCCTTGGCCAAAGCCACAATTTCGGGTGCCAATTCGCCGGGCAGCTTACCGCTCTTGCCGAGGATCATGCCCCAGATGGCGTTGTCCATCATCGAATAGCGGGGTTTGTCCATCGACTCGGTGAGGAGATTCATCAAAGCGATGTTCTTCACATACTGGCTGAAGGGCGTAACGAGGGGAGGATAACCCACACGCGGCCACACATAAGCCACTTCGTCGAAGAGCTTCACCAGGAGGGCGTCTTCCGAGAGGGGTTCTTCACCCTTCTTCTGGCGATTGGCGTTGATGGCTTCGCGCACACCGGCCAAATCGGCCATCATCGAGCCCATCATTCCGCCGGGCAGACCGCAACCGAGCAGGAGCGACGACATGAGTTTGTTGCCGGGATTGATGAAATAGCCCAACCACTCGTCGATGAACTCCTGCGTGAGTTTGCGCGCCTCCATGTAGGCGTCCATATTGATCTCGGGTACGTCGAAACCGGCGTTCTTGAGCATGCTCTGCACCGAGATCACGTCGGGATGCACCTTACCCCAAGCGAGCGGCTCGATGGCGGTGTCGATGATGTCGCAACCGTTGCGACAAACTTCGAGGATCGAAGCCATCGAAAGGCCGGGACCGGTGTGGCCGTGGTATTCCACGATCACCTCGGGGTGCTTTTCCTTGATCATGCGGCAGAGTTTGCCGAGCATTGCGGGCTGACCGATACCGGCCATGTCCTTGAGGCAGATTTCGGGCGCGCCGGCTTCGATGAGTTGGTCGGCGATGCCGGCATAATATTCGGCCGTATGGATCGGCGAGGTGGTGATGCACAGCGTGGCCTGAGGGGTCATGCCGCCCTCGATGGCGTATTTGATCGAGGGAATGATGTTGCGGACGTCGTTCAGGCCGCAGAAGATGCGCGTGATGTCGGTACCTTGCGCGTGCTTCACTTTGTACATGAGACGACGCACGTCGGCCGGCACGGGGAACATGCGCAAGCCGTTGAGACCACGGTCGAGCATGTGGGTCTTTATGCCCGCTTCGTTAAACGCCTTCGTGAAGGCGCGCACGGCCTCATTGGGGTTCTCACCGGCCAGAAGGTTCACTTGTTCGAAGGCACCGCCGTTGGTCTCAACACGGGCAAAGCATCCCATTTTGACAATGACCGGTGCAATGCGTTCCAACTGGTCCTTGCGGGGCTGGAACTTGCCGGAACTCTGGAACATGTCGCGATAGACAAGCGAGAACTGAATTTTTCTTTTTTCCATATAGGTGGGGAATCTTGTACGAGATGTAGGGGGAAACGGCACACTTTCGCCGTTAGGGTGCAAAATTAGAAATTCTGCGTGATATAGCAAACTGAGTCGGCGAATAATTGAGCGGCAAAGACCGCTACCCCGCGCGCGGCACACACGTGGTGGGCAATGGAGCTCCATTCGGTGCGCGGCGCTCGCTATGATCAGCCGTCCGAGCGACGTCGGTCCGGAGCGCGACGAAGTAAAAGCGCCCTTTTTCGCACGGGATGCCGTGGCGCCCCGCACCGCTGCCGCCCCTTCACTGCGAAAACCCACGCGCTCAACTCAAACCGCCGATGCACTGCGACGCGTCCGCCGGCACTCCACCCGCTCCCTGCACACCGCCGACCACTCGCCCCAACCGTGCACGAACGCTCCCCCACCTGCGCCTTCGTTCACTCGCGGCGCGCTATGACCTCTTCCGCCCGACGAGAAAAACAAGGGGGCTCTTCGCGAAAACAAGGGGGCTTTCGCGAAAAAGCGGGGAACTTTTTTGAAACAAACGGGGACTTTGCATCATTATCCTCGCTCCTGCCTCATCTCTGCCCCAACAAAATTAACAAAACAACAAGCTCTCATTCTAATATCACCGTCAGTGTGTTAATCTGAGGCGGATACAAAAAATTAGTCTCCTTTTTATTTGGTCAACAAGGGATAGATGTCTACTTTTGCGGTGTACTACAACAGTATTACACCAAAACACTTCACACGATGACGATATGATTGACTTGCAACAACTCCATTTTCGCTACAGCAACAGCCCGAAAGAGGTGCTCAGCGACGTCACCCTCCACCTCCCCGCCGGGCGAATTGTGGGCCTGCTCGGGAAGAACGGCACCGGAAAATCGACACTGATTTATCTCATGGCCGGATTGCTGCGCCCACAACAAGGGGAGGTGCGACTCGAACAGCGCCCGGTCTGCGATCGAACTCCGGCGGTGCTCGCCGATCTCTTTGTAGTGCCCGAGCACATCGAGCTGCCCTCCATGAAACTCTCACGCTACGTGTCGCTGCATCGCAACTTCTATCCGCATTTTTCCGATGAGCTATTGCTCGAAAACCTCCGACAATTCGATTTGTCGCCCGACGTCAACTTCAGCACCCTCTCCACCGGACAACTCAAAAAAGCGTATATCAGTTTCGCCCTCGCCACGTGCACGCGCCTTCTCCTCATGGACGAACCGACCAACGGACTCGACATCCCTTCGAAAGCCCAGTTTCGGCGGGCCATCGCGGCCAGCATGGACGAAGAACGCACCGTGATCATCTCGACCCACCAGGTGCACGACGTGGAAAACCTCGTGGACCACATCGTTATGCTCAAGGAATGCCAGGTGGGCCTCAACATCGACCTCGACGAATTGGGACGTCTGCTGCGTTTTGAACAGCGCGCTTACGGCGAAGACCTGAGCGACGTCCTCTATGCCGAGAACTCGCTGGCGGGCATGGCGGTCATTGTCCCCAATCGCGAAGAAACCGCCTCACAGGTGAACCTCGAATTGCTCTTCAATGCGCTGACTCAGCATCCCGACCTGCTGGAACGCGCCGCTCAACTCCAACCCTCAGCCGCACTCCCCCACCATGACTAATTCAACCCGCTTCTCTCCACGCCGTTTCTGGCAAGTGCTGCGTCTCGACTTGGTCGAAGGCACGCAAAGCGCACTCAAACACTACGGATCCGCCTTTCTGGCTTTTCTGGCCTTCCTGGCTATTCCCACTTTTGTCGTTCATCACGCCGACCATCCCCGACCGGAAGAGCTACAAAAAATGGCTTCGATGCTGGGCAGCACGGGATTTCTGCTCACCTTGTTCTTCCTTTTGGTGAGTATCGGCAGCAGTTTCGCCTCGGGCCGCTCCTCTCTCCACAGCCGCATGCGGCAATTGCTCCTGCCCACCTCGACTTTCGAGCGTTATTGCTCCGCGCTGTTCCGACACACCGTGCTTGCCGCCGTCATTTTTGTCCTGCTCTTCCTCTGCGCCGACGCACTGACGGCCACTTTGGCCCAAAT
>CAUTYW010000007.1:0-86313 GCA_963542795.1 uncultured Prevotellaceae bacterium
GTAAGTCCATGCCACTGGCCTTCATGTCGTCGACCATCTTCTCGCTATCGACCGACACATCGAGACGTGTCACAGGCATTGCGTGCCAACCATAGTGGGCCATTATCATCATAATGTTGCCCAGTGTGCCGCCCACGTATTCCTCGCTGACAGTATCATCAGCAAACTTCTGCAGCTGGTCAAGCGTCACCATGCCCGAACCCAGTACGATTTTCTTTTCTTCCATACCTACATTAACGTGTTCAATTTATAATTTGGAGTGATGCAGCAATCGTGCAGCACATATAATCTCAGCTGAAAGTATCTTTAATCCCTAAAATGATAGGCCACTCTCTTCATGCCCAACTTGCCCATAGGAAGAAGTTAGAGCCGTTGGCCGAATCGGTCAGACGTCTGGTGCTGCGCTACAAGAAACACATCAAGACCATCCTAACAACGACCCTGAACTTGCCGCACACAAGTTCATTACAAAGTCTTTGGGAGCGTTCATCTATTTCGCCGCTCCTTATGCCTCATAGCAAGGACGACCTAAACCTGTTTTTCTATTTTCTCATTATATACCACACCCAATTGACTTTGCTCTACGATGCGAATATATAAATTCTGTCCCAAATAAGCAAATCTTTATCTGCTTATTTGCATCTTAATGTTCTAAACAAACACACAAATAAGATGATTCAATTTAATTCTAATACCAAAGATGGATTGTATTGTGGTTCATCCGACACTTGCAGCGCCCCTGCAACTACCAGAAGCCCTTTTTCTAAAGTGCACCTGCATCCCACCTCCTCCCCCCCCAACGCGCGCGCGTCCGCTGTTTTTCGTTTTTTTGCCTTCACCTCTTCATCATACGACTGAAGAAACTATGAAACAGCGATTTGCGGGTGAAGGCTTCACCCTTATTCCCTTCACGGATGAAGGTGAAAAAAAAGGAATTCCTTTCACGCACAAAATACACTGTATCAACAAATTGTGGGTGAAGGTGAAGGCAGGAATTGCGAACTCGCTGAGTGCGCGATGTCCAGGGACATGTCCGTTCGCGCGTACGGAGGTGCAGATGAGGAAAAAGTGGGCGACATGATGAACGAAGGAACGGGTGTCTTTTCAAAAAAAGCGGGAAGGAAGAAGAGAAAAGAAGGGGCGTTTCGTAAGAAGTCTACAAGTTTTCATTCGCCCTCTCCTCATTCTTAAAAAAACGAAACATTTTTCTCGCAAAGCATTCGACAATCCGAAACCAAATCCTTAATTTTGCAATTGATAAAACACAACTTTCCCTTCATCTCATCGTACTTCGGCGTCCATATAGCGCAAAGTTGAGGAACTTTTCCCGACCCTCCGGCGCAAACGCTCTTTGACTTACTGAACCCATCGCAACTTTGCCTTATCCCTGCCTGTCGGAACATGCCCCAAAAGACGCTGTCCCTCAAAATCGGGGGGCCGAAACACACACGTTTTGGGACAGTATCAATCCGACCATCATTATTTGATTAAGGGCGCTTGCTTTTGCCCGAAGTCCTATTCTAAAGGGCTTCGGGCTGGATTTTCTGCCGTTTTGAAGTTGCAATAAATCAGAAGAAACCCCGCGCTTTCTGAAGATGTTAGCTCGACGTGTCACTCCCCCACCCGCTTAGGTTCGAAGTGAGCGAGGGGAGCGTGTGTGGTTTAGGAGGGTTGAAAGCGGTTTTGTTGTAGTAGGATTTGGATGGTGCGCTCTTTTTCGTCGACGAGTTGTTGCAAATAGCGAACACGCTCGCGAAGTATTGCGATTTCTGTCGTGGGGTCTTCGATAGTGTCGTCGTTGTCGGTAGAAGTTGGGGCAAAGGGGAGTTGGCCTTGGGTTGCTTCTGTGGAGGATGTGGGCTGAGGGTCGGAAGGCGGTGTGCTTTGAGGATGTTCGGCTTGGTAAGCTCGGATGCGAGACTCGGGTATGGGCGTAAGTCCCGATTCGTAAGCTTGAAGTGTGCGTAAACTGACTCCAAAGCTGTCTGCAAATTCTTTTTGGTTCATCTGCAGCGAGAGGCGAAGTGCTTTAAGTTCGTGATTGGTCATGGGGAGCGGTGTCAGTGAGTGGGTTGTGATGAGAGGCTGGGGGGATTTGTTTGTTTTCTTTCCTTCCGCAATTTCTGCGTCCTGCGGTTCAAAGAGTGCATGCTGCGGCTTTGCGGCAAAGATACGTATTAATAATTGAGTGAATGTGCATACTTGCGCAAAAACTGCGTCTTTTTATGTGCTTTCTTCGTGATTCAAGGAGGAGGTTGGTTATTTGTGCTGCACTTACGCGTATTTTGTGCGCGCCTTAGCGCGATCTTTGTAAAGTTGAGATTGATATTTGTGAAATTGCTGCGTTTGAAATGAAAGATGGTACAGCGGAAAAAGAAAATCGATCGATGAAAATTGTGCTTCTGCGGTTTGAATTCTGTGCATTCCGTAATTCCTTTCCATTGATTATTAGGATTTTGCATGATGTGCGCAGCGGGATGCCGCAGTGAGGCTGAGTGTGAAATTTTACCTGTTGTTTTATCCGAACCGTCGTGCTTTGCGCATCGTAAATTTGTGGGAGCCAAAAAAACTAACTATTTTTGCACAGCCTTTCGTATGCACGAGCGACGCGCGCGAGTGATGTCGTCGTTCGCAGATTGTCTTGTTTTGTCGAGACAGTCGATAACGAGCAATAATTTTATCTCACTATATGGACATTTACAAGATCAAAAAGGGATTGCGCCTGCGATTGGCCGGTGAAGCGCACCGGTCTACGCGAGAAGTAGCCCCTTCGACTGAGTATGCCGTGCGACCGGCCGACTTCGGCGGGATGACTCCCAAGGTGTTGGTCAAGGTTGGTGATGCTGTACTCGTCGGTACCCCGTTGTTTGTCGACAAGGCGACGGAACAGGTGAAAGTTGTTTCGCCTGTGAGCGGCACCATCACCGCGGTAGAGCGCGGCGAACGCCGTAAGCTCTTGAGTATTCGCATTCAGCCTGATAGTGTACAGGTAGCAAAGGACTTTGAACTGCCTGTCAACGACGGAGAAGCTGTTGTGCGTCTGCTGTTGGAGAGCGGCCTTTTCGCCTATCTTCGTCAGCGTCCCTACGATGTGGTGCCCACACCGGGCGTAGCACCTCGCGACATCTTCGTCAGTGCGTTCTCTTCCATGCCTTTGGCAGCCGATTTCACTTATGTCGCTGCCGGACAGGAGGTGGACTTCAAGGCTGGTATTGCTGCGTTGGCCAAAGTGGCACCGGTACATCTCGGTGTCAACGACGAGCAACTCAACACTCCCCTGCTGCCCATCAGCGCACCGCAGGTCACTGTTGCCTGCTTCAGAGGTCCGAATCCGGCCGGCAATGTGGGTGTGCAGATCAACCGCGTGGCGCCTGTCAACAAAGGCGAGACGGTGTGGACCATGGCTCCCGAGGCTGTGATTTTCCTCGGCCGCTTGTTGCGCACCGGTAAGCTGGATTTCACGCGAACCATCGCCGTGGGCGGCAGCGAAATCGAAGCGCCGCAATATGCACGGGTGAAAGTCGGTGCGAAACTCTCGTCTATTCTCGAGGGGCAGCTGTTGCCTGCCGAACACCACGTGCGCATCATCAACGGTAATCCGCTTGTGGGCCAGAAAGCCACGATGGATGATTTCCTCGGTGCCCAAGTGACGGAAGTAACCGTCATTCCCGAAGGAGACGATGTGCACGAAGTGCTCGGTTGGATCCGTCCGCGTCTTGACAGCTTCTCGACGAGTCGCAGCTATTTCTCTTGGCTCAGCGGGAAAAAGCCTTATACCCTCGATTGCCGTGTGAAAGGTGGCGAACGCCACATGATTATGTCGGCAGAATACGAGAGTGTGTTCCCAATGGACATCTATCCTTCTTATTTGATCAAGGCTATTATCACGGGCGACATCGATCGTCAGGAAGCCTTGGGCATTTATGAAGTGGCACCTGAGGATTTTGCACCGGCTGAGTTCGTGTGCTCTTCAAAACTCGAGTTGCAGCGCATCGTACGTGAGGGACTCGACTTGCTCCGCAAGGAAAATGCTTGAAACCATAAACGACAATGATACAAAAGTTTTTTGATAACGTCCGTCCGCATTTCGAGCCCGGCGGGAAGCTCCATGCTTTTCGCAGTGTGTTCGACGGATTCGAGACCTTTGCGGTAGTGCCCAACAAAACGTCGTGCGTCGGCGTGAGTGTGCACGATGCCATCGACTCGAAACGCATTATGAGTTTCGTGGTCATTGCCTTGATTCCCGCACTGCTGGTGGGTATGTACAACATCGGTTTCCAGAACTACAAGGCGGCCGGCCTCGATGGTTCGTTCTGGGCCTGCTTTTGCTATGGCTTGGCGGTGATGCTTCCCAAAATCGTGGTGAGCTACGTCGTGGGACTCGGAATCGAGTTTATTGTGGCGCAGTGGAAGAACGAAGAGATCCAAGAAGGTTTTCTTGTGTCGGGCATGCTGATCCCGATGATCGTGCCCGTCGGTACGCCGTTGTGGATGCTTGCCGTGGCAGTGGCGTTCTCCGTGATCTTCGCCAAAGAAATTTACGGCGGCACGGGGATGAATATTTTCAACCCCGCACTCGTGACGCGTGCTTTCCTCTTTTTCGCTTGGCCGACTAAGATGAGCGGCGACGCCGTGTGGGTGAGCACTGAAAAAGTGCTGGGCATGGGCAATCAGTTGCCCGACGGTTTCACCTCTGCCACTGCTTTGGGACAAGCCGGTGCGAATCACGCCGTGACGACGCCCGTTTGGGACATGTTCACCGGATTGATGCCGGGTTCTATCGGTGAGACTTCGTTCATCGCCATCATGTTAGGCGCAGCTCTCCTGCTCTGGACACGCATTGCTTCGTGGCGCACGATGTTTAGTGTCTTTGCCGGTGGTGCTCTCGTGGCTTTGCTCTTCAAAGGCCTGGGTTCTGCAGATAGCGTTTCGGCACAGCTCGGTCTGGAACACCTGTTGCTCGGCGGTTTTGCCTTCGGTGCGGTGTTTATGGCCACTGATCCCGTGACTTCTGCGCGCACCGAGAAAGGACAGTACGTGTATGGCTTCCTTATCGGTGCATTGGCCATCACGATTCGTGTACTCAATCCCGGATACCCCGAAGGCATGATGCTCGCCATCCTATTCATGAACATGTTTGCCCCGCTCATCGACTATGTGTTCGTGCAGCGCAACATCAACAAGCGCTTGCGTCGCGTCAAACAACAATAAAGCGAACCAGACAATGAAACTCAATACTAACAGCAACGTTTATACGCTTGTCTATGCTTCGGTGCTGGTGATTTTCGCCGCATTCTTGCTGGCCTTCGTGGCTTCAGCGCTCAAAAGCAAACAAGACGAGAATGTAGCCAACGATAAGCGCGGACAAATTCTTGCGGCACTCAATATCCGCAACACGCCCGATGTGGTGGCAGCTTACCAGAAAAACATTGTGGGCGCGCCTGTTCTCAATGTAAAAGGGGAAGTTGTGGACACGGCCGGCGGTTTTGATGTCGATTCGAAGGACATCACGGCTAAAGAAGATGCGAAAAAGCGCTTGCCCCTCTACGTGGCAAAGGTGAACAACGACACGATTTACGTCGTTCCTCTCTTCGGTCGCGGCTTGTGGGGCGGCATTTCGGGTTATCTGGCCCTGAAAAAGGATTTCAACACGGTCTATGGCGCCTACTTCACCCACGAGAGTGAAACGGCCGGCCTCGGAGCGCGCATCGTGGAGGAAGACTTCCAGCGGAAGTTCATCGGCAAGAAAGTCTTCACCGACGATTCTTTCAATAAGGTTGCGCTTGCACTGAGCAAAAAGATCGAAGATCCCGAACATCAAGTGGATGCGATCACGGGTGCCACGCTGACGAGCAATGGGGTGACCGGCATGTTTGCCACGAGTCTCGAACCTTACAAGCTTTACTTCTCAGCCCATCATCAATAATATAAAGACGACAACACTATGAGTCTTTTCTCAAAACGAAACAAGGAGGTTCTCACCGGCCCCTTGAACCTCGACAACCCCATTGTGGGGCAGGTGCTCGGCATCTGTTCGGCCTTGGCTGTGACTTCGCAGTTGAAACCGGCTATCGTGATGGGACTTTCGGTCACGGTGATCACGGCTTTTTCCAATGTGATCATTTCGTTGATAAGAAACACCATTCCTTCGCGTATTCGCATCATTGTTCAGCTTGTCGTCGTGGCGGCGCTCGTCACAGTGGTGAGTCAAATCCTCAAAGCCTACGCATATGATGTGAGTGTTCAGCTTTCTGTCTACGTGGGATTGATTATTACGAACTGTATTCTCATGGGACGTCTCGAAGCGTTCGCCATGATGAACGGACCGTGGGAGTCTTTCCTCGATGGCATCGGCAATGGACTGGGTTATGCCTGGATTTTGGTCGTTGTAGGCTTCGTGCGCGAACTCCTGGGCTCGGGCTCTCTTTTCGGAATGCCCATCCCCGGACTGGAAAACAATGCGTTTTTCCACAATGGTATGATGACGATGCCGGCTATGGCGCTGATCATCTGCGGTTGCGTGGTGTGGGCGCATCGTGCCATCAATGATCGTCGGAAACAATGAGAACGTTTCCCGAACAAATCGACAACTGACAATTAGATATGGAACATCTGCTAAGTCTTTTCGTCCGCTCTATTTTTGTGGACAACATGATATTTGCGTTCTTCCTCGGTATGTGCTCATATTTGGCCGTATCGAAGAACGTGAAAACGGCGCTCGGACTTGGAGTGGCGGTCACTTTCGTACTTGTGGTGACCGTTCCGATCGACTATCTCCTGCAAGTCTATGTGTTGAACCCCGATTGCATTGTGAAAGGTGTGGATCTGAGCTTCCTCTCATTCATCCTTTTCATTGCGGTGATCGCCGGTATCACGCAATTGGTGGAGATGGCGGTCGAACGCTTCTCCCCTTCGCTCTATGCCGCGCTGGGTATTTTTCTTCCCCTCATTGCTGTGAACTGCGCCATCATGGGTGCGTCGCTCTTTATGCAGCAGCGCATTCTAATGGATCCCGCAACGAGCACGCAGGCCATCGGTAGCGTGTGGGATGCCCTCGTGTATGCACTGGGTTCCGGGCTTGGTTGGCTCTTGGCCATCGTGGCACTTGCTGCAATTCGCGAGAAAATGGCCTATACCAACGTGCCCAAGCCGCTTCAAGGCCTCGGCATCACGTTTATCACCGTGGGGTTGATGGCAATGGCCTTTATGTGTTTCTCCGGTCTTAAAATTTAATCGGAATTTTCCACCACTACCCTATGGATACAACTCTTATAATAACAAGTATTGGTGTCTTCTTTGCCATCATCATCGTGTTGGTGGTAATTTTGCTCATCGCGAAATACTATCTTTCCCCTTCCGGTAAGGTCAAAATCACGATCAACGGTAAGGAAACCCTAGAGGTCGAGCAAGGCGGAAGCCTGCTCACCACACTTTCTGAGAACGGTGTGTATTTGCCCTCCGCATGTGGCGGTAAAGGTTCGTGCGGTCAGTGTAAATGCCAGATCGTTGAAGGTGGAGGAGAGATTCTCGACTCTGAAAAGGGACATTTCACGCGCAAAGAAATCAAGGAAAATTGGCGCCTGGGCTGCCAAGCGAAAGTAAAGGGCGATCTTGCCATCAAAGTCCCCGAAAGCGTTATGGGTGTCAAGGAATGGGAGTGCACCGTGATCGGCAACCGTAACGTGGCAACGTTCATCAAAGAGTTCAAAGTGCAGCTGCCTCCGGGAGAACACATGGACTTTGAGCCGGGATCCTATGCGCAAATTCAGATTCCTGCCTTCTCGATGGACTATGACAAGGACATCGATAAGAGCCTGATCGGTGATTTGTATTTGCCCGCTTGGGAAAAGTTCGGTCTCTTGGGACTCAAGTGCGTAAACACCGAACCCACGATCCGCGCCTACTCCATGGCAAACTATCCCGACGAAGGAGATATTATTACGCTTACCGTGCGCATTGCGACGCCTCCCTTCAAACCGAAAGAACAGGGCCCCGGATTTCAGGATGTCATACCCGGTATCGCTTCTTCCTACATCTTTAGTTTGAAGCCCGGCGACAAAGTGATGATGAGTGGCCCTTACGGTGAGTTCCACCCGCACTACGATTCGAAACGTGAAATGATTTGGGTCGGCGGTGGGGCCGGTATGGCTCCGCTTCGTGCGCAAATCATGCACTTGCTCAAGACGAAAAACGTGCGTGACCGCGAAATGCACTATTTCTACGGCGCGCGTGCTATCGATGAAGTCTTCTTCCTCGAAGATTTCCTCCAGCTCGAGAAGGATTTCCCCAACTTCCACTTCCACCTCGCGCTCGACCGTCCCGATCCCAAGGCTGATGCCATGGGCGTGAAGTACACTCCCGGCTTCATTGCTCCGGTGATGGGCGATACTTATCTCAAAGCGCATGAAGCGCCCGAGGACATCGAGTATTACCTCTGCGGACCTCCCATGATGTCCAAGACGGTGCTCGATCTGCTTGATTCGCTCGGTGTAGAGCGAGATATGATTTCGTTCGATGATTTCGGCGGGTGATCAATTCCGCAAACGTTGTTTCCCTCTCTTGCTCCGGCGAGAGAGGGATTTTTTCTGGGGGGAAATCGTCTCAAAGTTGGAGGCTTTTGAGGAAAATCCCCCAAGAAAATGCGTTTAGTTGGGGGAAATGCGCATTAGAACTCAAAAAAACGCCCCGATTTCTTGCCGGTTCAAGAAAAAGTAGTACCTTTGCACTCGTAATCAAGACACGGTACCATGGCCGAGCGGTTAGGCACAGGTCTGCAAAACCTGCTACAGCAGTTCGAATCTGCTTGGTACCTCTTCAAAAGAAGGAGCGGCTCAATGAGTCGCTCCTTTTGTTTAATCATATTGCATCACCCTTTCATCGTTCGCTTCATGGAAGATAAAGAAAGCAATGGATTTCCGGAGGACAACAAGAGGAATGACTCACTTGTCTCCGGCGACCCAAAGAAAGATCCCTCCACCAGTGATCAAACTGCCGAACACCTTGTACTGCGTACTGAGGGGTTGGTGAAACGTTACGGCAAACGAACCGTTGTGAACGACGTGTCGTTTGAGGTGCATCAGGGAGAAATCGTTGGCTTGCTTGGCCCCAACGGTGCGGGCAAGACGACTTCTTTTTATATGACCACCGGCTTGGTCGTTCCCAACGGAGGCCACATTTATTTGGGCGAGAAGGACATCACGAAGGCCCCCGTGTATCGTCGTGCAAAAGCCGGAATCGGCTATCTTGCGCAGGAGGCTTCTGTTTTTCGCAAGATGAGTGTTGAGGATAATATCCTTTCCGTACTTGAAATGACCGGAAAGAGCCGTGAAGAGCAGCGGGAGAACCTCGAATCACTGATTGCAGAATTCCGTTTGCAGAAGGTACGCAAGAATCTCGGCGACCAACTTTCCGGTGGGGAGCGGCGTCGTACCGAAATCGCGCGTTGTTTGGCCATCGATCCCAAGTTTATCATGCTCGACGAACCCTTTGCCGGGGTCGATCCCATCGCGGTTGAAGACATTCAGTACATTGTTTGGAAGCTCAAGGACCGCAACATTGGCATCTTGATCACCGACCACAATGTTGAAGAGACCCTTTCCATCACGGATCGCGCCTATTTGCTTTTCGAGGGCCGCATCTTATTCCACGGGACGCCGGAGGAATTGGCGGAAAACGAAGTCGTGCGCGATCGCTATCTCACCCACTCTTTCGTATTGCGCCGCAAGGACTTTGCTGCGTTGGCCGTGAAGCGTGGAACAAACTCCTGACCTTTGATAAAATCTGCGTCCCGCCGGTTCGACGGTACGTGGATTTTGTGTTTAGCCCCCCGGCAGAAAAAACAATGCTGCTTCTGTCGATTCATAGATTTCTATTTCATGAAACATTTTCTCCCCTTTTTATTCTTAGGCCTTAGCGGTCTTCAAGTTACGGCCGAGGTGGTGGCAAAACAACCCCACTCAAAGCCTGCAACTTCCGTCGACACGGTGAAAGTGTCCGCAGCTGAGCTCACCGGAAGCTTTCCGTTGCGTCGTCCTTTCGCAACAGATAGTGTGAATCTCTCCGATCGCCCGTTTGATCCCGCAGAGGTGTTGGAAAACAATGCTTTGATAGCCAAGCAGCGCGGACAGAAAAGTTTACGTCACCTCACCACCGGTAGTGCAATCGACAGTAATGCCGTGAGTGTCGTGCGATTCACTGTCGATGCCGCCCGCTGGCGTACAGCACGTTTGCAGACGCCACATCTCAAGCGCTATGATACCTATCTCAATGGCGTGAAAGTGGCAGACGGCAACCTACATTTTTTGCCCGGTCGCAGCGAAGTGACGCTTATGGTCTATACAGACAAGGCGGCCCGCGACACTTTTAACGTGGCTCTCGTTGGAGATTCGCTTTCGGTCCTTCGAGTGAACGAGACGAGCAAGCGAAAATTCGCTTTCGACGACATGTTGCACGGTAAGCGGTACTACAATGTGGCCATTTCCCCCAGTGGGCGCTACGTCTTGACGTATTACACCGATACACGCCGCGATGGTGCGACAACTTATTCGTCTGTGCTTACCGATCTCAAGGACGGGCGCACGTTACTCCGCACGGCTGATTATTTTCATGGATCGTGGATGCCGAAAACCGACCGGCTTTACTTCAAGCGCAGCACAGATGCCGGAAAAGACCTGGTTGTGCTGGATCCTGTTACCATGAACGAGCAAACCATCGCCCACCGCGTGCCTGATGGAGAACTCACTTTGTCGCCGACGGGCCAATTTGCCATCGTCACCGCCAATGAATCGGGTCCAAGCACCCAAGGACCACTCAAACAGTTGTTCGCACCCGATGATCGCCAGCCCGGTTGGAGAGACCGCAGTGCACTCTATCTGGTG
The DNA here is from genome assembly GCA_963542795.1 of uncultured Prevotellaceae bacterium. Taxonomy (GTDB): domain Bacteria; phylum Bacteroidota; class Bacteroidia; order Bacteroidales; family Bacteroidaceae; genus Alloprevotella. The sequence continues at coordinate 10,878 of CAUTYW010000007.1, forward strand.
GACTTTGCCAGTGGTTTCTCGCAAAGACTTACATTTGGACGCGAAAGTGTCCATCTCAACGACATTTCCCCCGACGGTAAGCGCTTGCTGCTTTCGCGCAATCATCACGATCTCACGCAACATCCGTTTGACCACACCGACATCTACGAAATGCATCTCGACAACGGGCGCGTCGATACGTTGCTTACGAATCAACCGTGGTTGGATGAGGGCGTATATAGCCCCGATGGCAAGCAACTTCTGTTCAAAGGCAGCGCTTCTGCCTTCGGAGGCATCGGAAGTGCTCTGCCCAAAGATGAAGTCGCGCAGAGTTTTGACAAACGACTGTATCTGTACAATCCCTCCACGAAGGTAGCCACTGCACTGCTCAAGGATTTTGCTCCCTCCGTGGGAGAGTATGAATGGAACGCCGGCGACGACAAAATCTACATGCGTTGTACCGACGGCTACGACGAAACCCTCTGGCGTTTAGATCCCCGCACCGGCAAACGTTTCCGTTTCGAACTTCCCACTACTGTCGTGCAGCGTTTCACTTTGTCTGAAGGGCGCGTGCCCCGCGTCGTGTTTTTCGGACAAACAGGGACCACTTCTCGCAACGCCTACGTGGCAGATCTCACTTCTTCGCGCCCCAAGTGCACCCCCTTCGGCGAGGTTTCCTTCGCCAAAGCCTTGGGCGACGTGCAAGTGGCCTCGTGTACGCCGTGGAGTTACCGGAGATCGGATCGTGACACGGTGCCCGGTTTCTATTTTCTCCCGGCCGACTTCGATGCCACGAAGAAATATCCGATGCTGGTCTACTATTATGGAGGTTGTGTTCCCACGACAAGAGAGTTAGAGTTCCATTATCCGCTCTCCGTCTTGGCCAACATGGGTTATGTGGTGCTCGCACTTGAACCCTCCGGTGCCATTGGTTACGGTGAAGAATTCGCAGCGCGCCACATCAACACGTGGGGTAAACGTTCGGCCGACGACATCATTGAGGCCACAAAGGCCTTCATGGACACACATCCCTATGTAGATCGTAAGAAGGTGGGCTGCATGGGCGCCAGCTACGGTGGATTCATGACCGAATATCTCCAAACGCGCACCGATCTGTTTGCGGCTGCCATCAGCCATGCCGGTATTTCCAACATCGCCTCCTACTGGGGCGGAGGCTACTGGGGGCACACTTACGGTGAAACTGCCCAATATGGGTCGTATCCCTGGAACAATCCCGAGCTTTATGTGAAGCAATCGGCCTTGTTCAATGCCGACAAAATTCACACGCCGTTGCTACTTCTGCACGGAACGGCTGATACCAACGTGCCCACCAACGAGAGTCAGCAATTGTTCACCGCCTTGCGCATCTTGGGACGCCCCGTTTCCTACATTCAAATCGAGGGCGCCAATCACGTTGTGACCGACTATGGCCAGCGGGTCAAGTGGCAACAAACCATTATGGCGTGGTTTGCAAAGTATCTGCAAGGAGATGCTGCGTGGTGGAAGGGACTGGGCTTTAAAGATTAACCCATTTCAAATGGGTAATTCTGCCTTATTTGATTGAAAGAACGAAGAAAGCGGGGTAAATAGCCCCCGCTTTCTTTGTCTGTTTTCGTGATTCGCCGTAACTTTGTCGAGTCGTTTAGTAATATCTGATGAAAATAAATTTTCTCCTTTTCGCCCTGTTTGTGGGGTTGTGGTGTACCGTTGGCTGTAAAAGCCGAACGAAGACACCCGCCATCGTCACCGAACAACGCGTAGATACCGTGAAAAGTGACAGTGTGGCCACTGATTCAACGTCGACTGCGGCCGAGACACCGATTCCCAAGAAAGCAGATGAGTATTTCGATGACTTTGCCTTCGCTTTCATGAAGAAACCGCGTTTTCAGCGTTCGCGCATCGTTTTCCCGTTGGAATATATTGTGGATGGAAAGCGTTCCGAAATTCAGAAGTCGGCGTGGAAATACGATCGCATGTATTCCGCGAGAGAAACCTACACTTTGATTTTCGACAGTCCCAAGGGAGCCGGCATGGCCAAGGATACCAGTGTGACTCGAGTTGTGGTGGAAGAATTGGATCTTTCGCGGCAGCGCATCAAAAGCTATCTCTTTTTGCGCGAAAATTCGGAATGGCGCCTGACGCGTCTCAGTGAAGAAAAAATGGAACGCAGTGCCAACAGCGATTTCTATGCTTTCTACCAGCGTTTCTCCACCGATCCGGCTTATCAGCGCGAGCACATCGCCTCGCAATTGGCTTTCTCCACTTTCGATGAGGACAATTTCAAGCGCATGGAAGGCTTCATTTCGGCTTCACAGTGGCCGGATTTCGCTCCCGAATTGCCTAAAAATAAGTTGACCAATGTGCTTTACGGACAGACCTTCAACAATTCGAATCTTCGCTTGCTGTCCATTTCATCGCTATCCAGCGGATTGACGAGTACACTTACCTTCCGCCGACGCAATGGTAAGTGGAAGTTGACGCGACTCGACAACTAAAGACCTGATCAAGCGGTTGCCGGACGGAGTGCTCGGAATTTCTCATGAGCTATTGGGGAATGGCCCACTTACGGCAGGCGCGAACAACCGGAATGTCCACCATAAACGATAGACAACTATGCCCTACTCTCTTCTTCACCACAACACATTCGGAATAGAAGCCTCGTGCACGCAATTTGTTGAGTATGCTTCAGTGCAGCAGCTCAAAGAAGCGATCGCACACCTCGGAGAGGCAGCGTGGATGCACATCGGTGCAGGTAGTAATTTGCTCTTTGTTCATGATTTTGACGGAGTGATCTTCCACAGTAAGATCGTGGGCAAGGAAGTTTTGGCCGAGACAGCCGACGAACTGCTCTTGCGTGTCGGTGCGGGAGAGGTTTTCGACACGCTGGTGGCCTATTGTATCGAACGAGGCTACCATGGGCTGGAAAACCTCTCCCTCATTCCCGGTGAGGTCGGCGCAGGCGCTGTGCAAAACGTCGGTGCCTACGGTGTAGAAGCCGGCGATTGCATTGAGCGCGTGGAAACGGTGGAAGTGGCGAGCGGTAAAGAGCGCGTATTCTCGCACGATGAATGTCAATATGCTTATCGTAGCAGCTTTTTCAAGCACGAAGGTGCACATCGCTTTGCGGTAACTCACGTGGTGTTTCGGTTGCGCAAGCATTTCACCCCGGTTTTGACGCACAAAGCAGTGATTCATGCGCTGAATGCCATGGGCGTTCATTGCGCAGAGGAGGCGACCGCACAGCAGACGCGAGATGCCATCATCCAAGTGCGCCGTTCGAAGTTGCCCGATCCCGCGGAAGTGGGTAGCGCGGGCTCCTTCTTTATGAATCCGGTGGTGTCCACGGAGAAACTCACCGAATTGTTGAACCTCTATCCAGACATGCCGCACTATGATTTGCCCCAGGGGGCAAAAATCCCCGCGGCTTGGCTCATCGAGCAGTGCGGATGGAAGGGACGCCGCATGGGCGGTGCCGGCGTGCACGCATTGCAGCCGCTTGTGCTCATCAATGTGGACCATGCCACGGGCGAAGAAGTGGCAAAACTGGCAGAAGCCATTCGCGCCGACGTGGAAACGAAATTCGGTATCCGGATTTTACCGGAAGTATTGTGCGTTTGACGAAATAGATTCGATAAATTGCACGAAATCCTACTTTTACTTTCTCATACTAAGAAGGAACGCCCTAACGAGGGCGTTCCTTCTTTGCTTTGCGGCCGTGGAGCTTTCTTTTCTTCCTTTCTACAGGTAATGATTGGGATTATAATTACAATTCGCTGATTGTTACTTGAATAATGTCGTTGTTAAGCTACGTCGAGCGCACGTTTTATTTCTTTTCCATGTGGTTGCGTTGGAGCGCATTCGGAACTTACTTCGTTCTCATAGTAGTTTCTCTCGATCGTTGCGGGCTTTCATTATTTTACTTCCCTGTTTCTTGGAAAACCTCCCGCTTTTTTCTCTTTTTCTCCCCACTTTGCGTGACTCCCTGGAAAAAGTGCGTGAGCGTGGGGAGGCAGCAGCGTACGGCTGCAGTGTTGGGCTTGCAGCATGCAGAGCCATGGGTCGCCAGCGCGGGTGGGGATAAGAGCGCAAGGTGACCGCTCAATTTTATCCGAGCACTGCGCCCAAGCAAAGGCAGATCATACTGAGCAACACGAAAGCTAAATCTACCGCCTTTGAGCGGAGGTTATGTTCATGTAGGAGGAACGCTCCAAAAAGGAAGCTTACCAACACGCTGCTGCGCCGCGTCATGGACACGACCGCGATGAGTGCACCCGGAACAGACAGCGCATAGAAGTAAAACAAGTCAGCCGCGGTGAGAAAAAGGCTAATGCCCACGATGCTCCAACGCCAGTGGAAGGGTGTTGTTTGCTTTCGAGTGGGCCACCAAAGGATGAAAAAAATGAGCAGCATCAGTGCAAACTGGTAGTAATTGTACCATGATTGTACAAAAATCGCGTTTAACCCCTGCCCTCCCCTATCGGCGGGGGCAAGCAGGAATTTATCGTACAATCCGCTGCAGGCTCCGAGCACAGCAGCGAGCACGAGCAATAAGATGTAGCGGTTGTGGAGAAAGTGTATGCCTTCTTTGCGACCACTGCGGCTAAGCAGAAAGAAAGAAAATATGGCCAACAACACGCCTGCCCACTGCCAGAGATTGAATTGTTCGTGATAGATGAGCAAAGCCCCAATGAGCGTCATGACCGGACGTGTGGCGTTGATTGGTCCTACCAGCGTGAGAGGCAAATGTTTGATGGCAAAGTAGCCGCAAACCCATGAGGTCAAGACAATGAGGGCTTTGCCGATGACCAACAGGTGGTGCGTGATGGGGGCTGAGGGGACGTACCAGTGGCTCTGGGGCGAAATCCAAGAAAATTGGCTTGCGCACAGGAGCGGAAGGAAGAGGAGGCTACTCAATGCGGTGTTGATGAGCAGAACCGGGATGACAGCATTGTCGCGCAGCGATTGTTTTTTGAACACATCATAGAAGCCGAGCAATGCGGCGGAAGCTACGGCAAGAAAAAACCACGTCATTTGTGAAATAATAGAGCGAGAGTGATCAATATTGGATATCTACGAGAAATAGCGCGTTGCCCGGAACACTTTCTCCTGCCGAACAGCGATTTTTAGCTTCGATGACAGCTTTGAACTCCTCGAGTGTCATTCGCCCGCGCCCGACTTCCAAAAGTGTGCCAACAATGGCACGCACCATGTTGCGCAGAAAGCGATTGGCAGTGATTTCAAAACGCCAATGGTCATCCTTTACTTGCATCCAGCGCGCTTGCGTTACCTGGCAAATATTGGTCTTTTGGTCGTTGTTCACCTTCGAGAAACTTGTGAAATCGTCGGTTTCCAACAGGAGTTTGGCAGCACGATTCATCAGTTCGTAGTCCGGGGCAAAAGTAAGGCGGGCGGCATAGTGGCGCAGGTAGGGATTTTTGTGGCTGTAGACGAAATAATGATAGGTGCGGCGTTTGGCATCGAAACGAGCGTGTAGATGCGCATCGACCTGTCGGACCTCTTGGATGGCAATGTCCTGAGGCAGGATGCGATTGAGGCGAAATGCCATTTGATCTGGGGCTATTGTTTGATCGGTGTCAAAGTGTGCCACCATCATCGAGGCGTGTACGCCCGTATCGGTGCGTCCGGCTCCTACGCATTCCGTAGGGACGGGAAGCAGCTTGGTGAGTGCGTCGTTGAGCCGGGCCTGGACGCTGTCGGCATTGGGTTGTACTTGCCAGCCGTGGTAGTTTGTGCCGTCGTAGGAGAGGGTGATAAAGTAGCGCATGGCGGAGAGGATAGAGAAAGTGGGAAGCGACAAAAAAAAGCCGTGTCTCAAAGTATTGAGACACGGCCTGTGTTGTTGGTGAGTTGCACCGTAGATGAGATTAAGCTTCTTCGGCTACTACTTCGAAAGCTACTTCTGCGGTGACATCCTTGTGGAGTTTCACGGCAGCTTTGTAAGCGCCTACTTCCTTAACGTCCTTGAGCACGATGCTCTTGCGGTCAACTTCGATGCCGCGCTTAGCGAGTTCTTCAGCGATGTGGAGGTTGGTTACCGAACCATAGATGGCACCGGTAGCGCTCACCTTGGTTGCGATCTTAATACCCTCAACCGCGTTGATCTTCTCGGCCAGTGCGATAGCGTCGTTCTTGATCTTTTCGAGCTTGTGTGCCTGCTGCTTGAGCGTTTCAGCCAATTCCTTTTTGGCAGAAGCCGATGCGAGGACAGCTTTACCCGTGGGGATGAGGAAGTTGCGGCCGTAGCCGTCTTTCACGGTGACGATTTCGTTCTTGAAACCGAGACCCTGCACGTTTTCTTTGAGAATGAGTTCCATGTGTATACCTCCTCTTTTAATTATTTCATCAAGTCAGTTACGTAGGGCAGGAGCGAAAGGTGACGTGCACGCTTTACGGCCTGTGCCACGCGGCGCTGGAACTTCAAGGAAGTGCCGGTAATGCGGCGGGGCAGGATCTTTCCCTGTTCGTTGAGGAACTTCTTGAGGAATTCGGGATCTTTGTAGTCGATATACTTGATACCGCTCTTCTTGAAACGGCAATACTTCTTCTTCTTGACGTCAACGGTGGGGGGAGTCAAGTAGCGAATTTCAGATGCTTGTGCCATGGTTTAGTCCTCCTTTTTGTTAGAACGACGTTTTGCAGCGTATTCAGCAGCAAACTTGTCGAGTTTTACAGTCAGAAAACGGATTACGCGCTCGTCACGACGGAAACCGACTTCCAGTTTTTCTACAACGGTGGGGTCTGCCTTGAACTCCAACAACTGATAGAAACCGGTGCTCTTCTTGTCGATGGCGTAAGCCAGCTTCTTGAGGCCCCAGTTCTCTTCATTGATAACCTCTGCGCCGTTGGCGGTGAGGATACCCTTGAATTTTTCGACCGTCTCCTTCATCTGAACATCAGACAAAACGGGAGTAAGGATGAAAACGGTCTCATACTGATTCATCATAGGATGTGATTGAATTGAGTGAGTATTGTGTTTATGGGAAATGCAACACCTTGTCGCTGTCATATTGGCAGGACGGTGCCACAAACGCTGCAAAAGTAGGGCTTTTTTAGCGAGCTGCCAAGAAAATCCCCGCGTTTTTCGCCGTTGTGCATATAATTTGCACATGTAGCGACTACGATACCGCAGATTTTTGTACATTTGCATAGCTATTCCACAGACGCATATACTCTATTTGATTATGACGCAAAACTTATCGCCACAAATCGCCCGTGTCCTTGCGCTCAGCAAGGCAGAGGCACGTCGCACGCACCAAGACAAGGTGGGTGCTGTCGCGCTTTTGCTTGGTATGCTCAACGATCGCGAAGGCGCGGCCCTGAAAGTGATCGAACAGTTTGGCATTTCCACAGATCAACTGCGCAATACGCTGGAAGCACAGATCAAACCCTCTATCGATGAGGGAAGTGTTGCCACCGAAGGTGCCGAGGTGGCACGTGATGTTGACCGCATTCTGCGATTGGCACAGCTCGAAGCGCGTTTGCAACGAGAGAATAACGCCACGGACGTACATTTGTTCCTGGCGATGCTGAGAGATAAAACCAACGAAGGGTGCAAAGTGCTCGCTTCGTTCAACTTGAACTATGACAACGCGATGAAGTTCATTGCCGGGGACGGTAAGTTACGGGCAGGCGCTTCGCCTTTGGCTTCCAACACGCCCGACGGCGAAGAAGCTATTCCGGCCGGTGGGGAACCACGCCAAGGAGGCCGCCGCGGGGCGGATTTTGTCGCAAATAATTCCACGGACAAAGATACGCCAATCTTGGACAGTTATGGTGTGGATTTGACAAAAGCGGCCGCCGACGGAGCATTGGATCCTATCGTTGGTCGTCATGATGAGATTGAACGCATGGCGCAGATCCTCACCCGTCGTAAAAAGAATAACCCCATCCTGATTGGGGAACCCGGCGTGGGCAAAAGCGCACTTGTCGAAGGGCTTGCTCAACTCATTGTGCAGAATAAAGTGCCGCATCTGCTTACCGGTAAACGATTGATCTCACTTGATATGGCTTCGATTGTGGCCGGCACACAATATCGCGGACAATTCGAAGACCGCTTGCGCAAACTCATCGGAGAATTGAAAGCGCATCGTGAAGTTGTGCTGTTCATTGATGAGATTCACACCATTATCGGTGCGGGAAGTGCGCCCGGCAGTTTGGATGCAGCCAATATTCTCAAGCCGGCGCTCGCGCGAGGTGAAGTGCAGTGCATTGGTGCGACGACAATCAGCGAGTTCCGCAAGAGTATCGAAAAGGATGGTGCCTTAGATCGCCGCTTCCAGAAGATACAACTTGAACCAACGACAGCAGAAGACACGCTGCAAATCCTCAATAATATAAAGGAACGGTATGAAGATCACCATAACGTGATCTATACCCCCGCAGCACTTTCGGCATGTGTTGCGCTGACAGAGCGTTATATCAGCGATCGGTCTTTGCCGGATAAGGCAATCGATGCGTTGGACGAGGCCGGGAGCCGAGTGCACTTGCTGAACGTGCGTGTTCCGGACTCCATAGAAGCAAAGGAACAAGAGATCCAACAACTGCGGAAAGAGAAAGAAGACGCCGCGGCAAGGCAAGAATACGAGCTGGCTGCGGGCTTACGCGACCGCGTGTTGCAAGGTGAAGCTGAACTCAAGCAGTTGCGCGAAGATTGGCAGAAGGAACTGAGCGAACACCGGATTGTTGTGGACGAAGATGCCATTGCTGCTGTCGTATCTATGATGAGCGGTGTGCCGGCCGACCGCATGAAAGAGTCGGAGACGGTGCGTTTGAAGGGCATGAAGCAGGCACTCTCGGAGAAAGTGATCGCACAAGATCGTGCCATCACCCGACTTACCCGTGCCATTACGCGCAATCGTCTCGGATTGAAGGATCCCAATCGTCCTATCGGTACCTTTATGTTTGTCGGTCCCACCGGAGTCGGCAAGACACATCTCGTCAAAACGTTGGCTGAGTTCATGTTTGGCAGTAAAGATGCGTTGATCCGTATCGATATGAGCGAGTATGGAGAGAAATTCTCCACATCTCGACTTGTCGGCGCCCCTCCGGGTTACGTAGGCTACGAAGAAGGAGGGCAATTGACGGAGAAAGTTCGCCGACACCCCTACTCTATCGTTTTGCTTGACGAGATAGAAAAAGCACATCCGGATGTGTTCAACATGTTACTTCAGGTAATGGATGAAGGTCGTATGACGGATGGCAACGGAACGACGGTGGATTTCCGCAATACAATACTCATTATGACTTCCAATAGCGGAAGCCGACAGGTCAAAGAGTTCGGAGCGGGAGTCGGATTCTCGGCGTCTGCAGACGGCATCACGGCCGAAGCTGCGGAACACATCGTGAGAAAGGCCTTGCAACGCCAATTTGCTCCTGAATTCTTGAACCGTTTGGATGAGATCGTCATGTTCGATCCCTTGACACGCGAGGGAGTTGAGCAGATTGCCGATCTGGAAATCCGAGCATTGGCACAGCGCTTACAAACGGCCGGACGACAGATCTCGTTCTCGCCGGAAGCCAAGCGATTTGTGGCACAAAAAGGATTCGATCCGCAATATGGCGCTCGTTCGTTGCGTCGTACGCTACAAGAGTATGTCGAAGATCCACTCTGCGACTTGCTCCTCGAAGGAGAAAATGGCGAGTCGATTCTTGTGGACCTCGATGAAGCAAACGATAGACTGAAAGTAAGGGCCGTAACGACGGCTTAAGAGCAAATTTCCCGGACGACTGTCGCACTGAAATAGTGCGGCGGTCGCCAACCTATATATAAATATGGTGCACAAGATTGATGTTTTCATTCAGACAGATAGCGTCGGAAATCTGTCAGCAGCGCAAGAATTGGCGGTGCTGCCGGAGGTTGAGCGTGTCTTTGCGCTGAGTACAGGAGTCGGTGAGGAGGATGAAACAATTTCTACGATTACTGTCGATGATTTCTCCTCTTCTAAAACGATTCGTAGCATAGCAAAAGCCTCATCGGCGGAGTACGTGGCGTTATTTCTCAAGTCTACCGGTTTCCGTCCGGCCTATCGTTGCCTGCAACGCATGCGCAATGTGCTGATGGACAGCGGAGCGGCCATGGTATATGCCGACCGTTGGGAACAGCGCGTGGATGAAGACGGGCAAATTGCCCTCCCACTTGAGCACCCTGTGATAGATTATCAAGACGGCTCCGTGCGGGATGACTTTGATTTCGGCGGACTGTGGTTGGTACGCGGAGATTTGTTTCGGCAGTTTGCCAGCGAAAACAAGCAGCGCTACAAGTATGCTGCAACCTATGCCCTGCGTTTGTTCCTAAGTCGGGAAGGTCAGTTGTTACATTTGCGCGAACCGCTATATACTGAGGAGGAAACCGACTTGCGACGCAGCGGGGAGAAGCAGTTTGACTACGTGAATCCTGCCGCTCGTGAGGTACAAATCGAAATGGAACGCGCATGCACTGTCCACCTCAAGGCGATTGGCGCATGGTTGGCCCCCGAGGAATTTGATGACGTTCCGTTGCGTGAGGAAGATAGCGCCCTTCTACAAATTGCGTCATCGACTTCGCCGGAAAAACAGCCCCGAGAAGAGCACACAACGGTGGAAGAAAAAGTCTCGATAGCCGCCTTCCCGGTTGTGGCTTCGGTGATCATTCCCGTTCGTAACCGAGTGCGGACGATTGCTGACGCAATAAAGTCTGCACTGTCACAAGAAACGACGTTCAAGTTCAATGTAATCGTAGTGGATAACCATTCCACGGACGGAACAGACGAAGTAGTTCGCAGTCTATCGGCCGATGAACGCGTGGTTCTCCTCCGGCCTGAACGCAAAGACCTCGGCATCGGAGGATGTTGGGACTATGCCGTTCGTTCAAACGCCTGTGGGCGTTATGCCGTGCAGCTTGATTCTGATGATTTGTACAGTGGGATTGACACGCTCACTCGCATTGTCGAAGCATTTGTCAAGCAACGCGCGGCAATGGTCATCGGTTCTTACCGTATGGTCAACTTTGATCTCGAAACACTCCCCCCGGGTTTGATCGACCATCGCGAGTGGACGCCTGACAATGGGCGGAACAATGCTTTGCGAATCAATGGATTGGGAGCTCCTCGCGCTTTTGATACCGCAGTGTTGAGGGAAATTGGATTCCCCAACACAAGTTACGGAGAAGATTATGCACTGGGATTGACCATCTCACGGCGTTTTCGCATTGCACGCATCTATGATGAATTATATTTGTGCCGGCGTTGGGAAGGAAATTCCGACGCTGCACTTGACGTGCAACGCGTGAATCGCCACAACGAATACAAGGATGAACTGCGAACACTGGAGCTGCGAGCCCGTCGTCGGCTGAACGCACAATGGCAACACCCCATTGTGCAGGAAGAGGTCAATGCTTTCTTTGAGAAACAGCTGAAGGGTTGGGAAAGTACGCGCAAGCGATTTGAAGATCTGCACGACAAAGTGCAGACAAAGGCCTTGGAGACTGAGAATTACTCGCTCTCCGTGCAGCACAATCCCGCACGTCTCGTTTCTACCGCCGCGAAAATCGATCGCAAATCGCTCAAAAAACGAGCCTGTTTCCTGTGCGACAATCATCGTCCGGCAGAGCAGATTGCGTTGGCCGTGGAGGGGAAGTACAATGTCCTGGTCAATCCTTTTCCCATCTTGCCCCATCATCTGACCATCACCAGTCGCCGACACATGCCCCAGACGATGAATGGCAATTATACGGCGTTTTGTCGCATCGCTTCGCAATTGGATGACTACATCGTGTTCTATAATGGAGCACGATGCGGAGCTTCGGCGCCCGATCATATGCATTTCCAAGCTGGGGCGCGAGGTTTTCTTCCCCTGGAGAGAGATTGGCATCGATATGAAGGCCGCTTGGAAAGAATTTACCCCCAGACTCCAGAAGAAACGGCCACGGTGGAAGAAGCCGGATACGAAGATAAACGTGCCGGGATCTATCTCTTGAAAGATTACGCGTGCCCCGTGTTTGCCGTCATCGGCGAACGAGCTGAGGGGCAACAATTGTTGTTGCGGAAGCTCGTTGAAGCTTTGCCTGGAGCAGAGCAAAACCGAGAACCCGACATGAATTTACTCGCGTGGATGGACAAAAGTCATCCCGCCCACCCGGATACTTTGATCACCTTGGTGTTCCCTCGTGCCAAACACCGTCCAGAATGCTATGCCGTCGAAGGGAATAAGCAATTCTTGGTCTCTCCCGGTACTTTAGACATGGCCGGACTCCTCATTACGCCGCGTGCCGAAGATTTTGAACGCCTCACACCGCAGAAAGCTGCCTCCATCTTGGCAGAAGTGGCTCTCCCGGAAGGAGAAATTACGCAAGTGATTCGCCGCCTTCACAAAGGTGGGCGAAAAGCTGCGCGCCGCAAAACGTCGGAGCTCTTTGAGAGCGGGGCCGAGCCCAGAGTCGCGGTGGGAATCATGAGTGCGCGCCGCATTTCCTTTGTGTTGAATGCCGATTTCACGGCCAAAGGAGCGGCAGTCACCGGAGAACAAGTTGTGGAATACAGCGACGGAGGGATTAAGTGGAATGGTAATGTGTACAGCGAGCTGAATTTCCATCCGGTTGGGGAAGATGCAGACGTCTCGTTCACGTTAAACGACGTGCCCATCGGCATTAAATTCCATTGGGAGCGCTTGCAGAATCAAACTTTCCACGGGATGTTGAGTTTTGTGGTCGACGAGGAGAAATTAGTCGCCATCAATCGCATTTCAGCCGAACTCTATTTGGAAAGTGTCATCGCGTCTGAAATGAGTGCTTCCGCGTCTTTAGAGTTACTCAAGGCACATGCCGTGGTCAGCCGGAGCTGGTTGTTCAAAATGATGGAGCAACGCCACAATCACGCGCAGAACCCGTCTGGCAATTTCTTTTCTTTCCAGAGAAAAGACGACGAATACATCAGATGGTACGATCGAGAGGAACACACCCTCTTCGATGTTTGCGCAGACGACCATTGTCAGCGCTATCAGGGCATAACTGTTGTGACGCGCCCCGCTGTGCACGAGGCCATTATGGCCACGCGGGGGCAGATTCTCACCTATGGTGATGAAATTTGCGACGCCAGATTCTCAAAGTGTTGTGGTGGAATGACGGAAAGGTTCTCCGCTTGTTGGGATGATCACGACGAACCTTATCTGGTGCCCGTTCGCGATGTGGATCTAAGCGAAGATTGCGCCGTCGAATGCACGGAACTCACCCACGAAGATGCGGCTCAAGAGTGGATGCACACGCGCCCTAAGGCATTTTGTAACACCACCGATGCTAAAATCCTCACGCAGATTTTCAAAGACTACGACCGCGAAACAGAAGATTTCTATCGCTGGAATGTAACCCTCACGCAAGATGAATTGCGTGGGTTGATTGAAGAGCGTACCGGATTGAAATTTGGGAAAATCCTCGACCTCATTCCTGTGGAACGCAGTGCAAGCGGAAGAATCGTGCGACTTCGGATTGTGGGCGAGGAGCGCGAATACGTGATCGGGAAAGAATTGGAAATCCGCCGTACCCTTTCGCCTACTCATCTGTATTCCAGCGCGTTTGTCGTAGAGAAGTCTGTCGATCTCGTCGGCGGAGCGCCTACGATGTTCCGCCTTGTGGGCGCCGGCTGGGGGCACGGAGTCGGTTTGTGCCAAGTCGGTGCCGCAGTGATGGGGGCCGAAGGCTATGCTTATCGCGACATTTTGCTCCACTATTACAAGCAAGCAAAGATTGAAAGGAAGTATGAATAATCGTTCGCAACCTTGGCAATGGGTGCCTTCCCTCTATTTTGTGGAAGGTATCCCCTATCTCATCGTCAACGTCGTGGCTTTGCTGATGTATAAGCGCTTCGGACTGAGCGACAGAGATTGTGCGCTCTATGCCTCGTGGCTTTCTTTGCCGTGGGTCATCAAACCGTTGTGGAGCCCCATCGTCGAAATCTTTAAGTCCAAGCGCTGGTGGATCGTCGTGATGGAAATGGTGATGGCCGCGGCCTTGGCGGGCATCGCCTTCACGCTTCCCACACCGTTCTACGTGCAATTGTCGATGGCGTTCTTCTTTCTGATTGCCTTTAGCAGTGCTACGCATGACATTGCGGCCGACGGCTTTTATATGGTGGCACTTGATGAGCACCAGCAAGTGCTCAATGTGGGAATGAGAAGCACGTTTTACCGACTATCGACCCTGATGGGCGAAGGATTGCTCGTGATGTTCATCGGTCTTTTGGAGACTTACACCAAGAGTGTCTCCACGGCCTGGAGTCTCGGTCTTGGCATGATCGGAGTCTTGTTGGCATTGGCTGCATTATATCACGGATTTGTGTTGCCCAGATGCGAAAGTTTTCCGGAAAAAGAGGGGGATTTGGCCCGAAAAACGGAGACTTTTGAGGGGCATCGCCCTTCCGGCTCCGCTGCCACGCGGGGTAAACAAACGGCAGGCGGCGCGATGACAGAGTTCTTCGCTACGTTTGTCTCCTTCTTCCAAAAAAAACAGATTTTACTCGCCATCGCTTTTTTGTTGCTCTACCGACTTCCCGAAGCCTTGTTGACAAAAATTTGTCCGCTGTTCCTCATTTCGAGAGTCAGTGAGGGAGGTTTAGGGCTTTCGACTGCGGAGTTCGGGTTCGCCTACGGCACACTTGGCGTCATTGGTTTGACATACGGGGGAATCCTCGGCGGAATTGTTGTCTCGGAAGACGGATTCAAGAAATGGAGATGGCCGATGGTCATGGCTATTTCTCTGCCGAATTGTGTGTATATTTTCCTTGCTTATTTCCAACCTGAGAATATTTGGTGGGTGAACACGGCCATTGCAGTAGAACAATTCGGCTATGGTTTTGGCTTTACGCTCTATATGCTCTTCATGTTGTACTTTGCGCAAGGGAAATCAAAGGCTGCGCACTATGCAATTTGTACGGGATTCATGGCGTTGAGCATGATGTTACCTGGGTTGGTTTCGGGTTATATAGTCACCAGGTTCGGTTATTATGTTAGCTTCATCTTGGTTATGCTCTTGGTACCCGTTACTTTTGTGGTCACTTCGCTCATCCGCGTTCCCGATCATTTCGGACAACGCGCCGCGTAGCCGGAACCCATTCATTCGTTTCTCTTTGTTTTTCAGAAATAACTTATGACACCGGAAGAAATCAAACGTCACCGACGTCTCAATTTTCGGCAGACCAATGCTTTTGCCATGCAGTATGGCGCCATCATGGGGCTGTATGTTTTTGCCGCTGAGGCCTGTTTTGTGCTGGGCCTGAAGATCGGCGGACTCATGACGCTACAAACCTTACTCACTTTGGCCTATCCGGCGGTGATCATCTGGTTGGCGTTCCGCTTTCGCAACCAAGTGAGCGAAGGACTTTCCTATTCTTTTGGGAGAGGTTTCTTCTTTACGCTGCTCGTTGTGCTTTATTCCGGAATATGGGCGTCGTTGGCCGCATTGATCTACTTGCAATTTTTCGACGGAGGCTACTTGTTCCAAACATATCTGGAGGTTATTAGTCGTCCCGACACGGTGAAAGCGATGCAAGACTCGGGATTGACGGCGCAAATCGGGGTGTCCAGCGGTGGACTCACCCCGGCACAAATTGTCGAACAGCTGCAGCATACGCCGGCTTCCGTGTTTGCTGCCACGATACTCTATTTTTTCATTCTCACGGCCCCGGTATTCTCACTCGTGGCGGGGCTTTTCACCATGCGTGGTGCCCGTAGATCCTATTGATTCACACACATCGTCTCCATATTGCATCATGAATACTCCTGAAAACTCCCATATCGACATTACGGTCGTCGTGCCTCTTTTTAATGAGGACGAAAGTCTTCCCGAACTCCATGCGTGGATTAAACGCGTGATGGACGAACACCAATTCTCCCACGAGGTGATTTTCGTGGACGACGGATCGACCGACCGGTCATGGGCCATCATCGAACAACTTTCTCAGAGTGATCCCACTGTGCACGGCATTAAATTTCGTCGGAATTACGGCAAAAGCCCAGCACTCTTCTGCGGTTTCCGCGCTGCCAAGGGCGATGTTGTGATCACAATGGATGCCGATCTGCAAGACAGTCCCGATGAAATCCCCGAACTGTATCGAATGATAAAGGAGGAGGGCTATGATTTGGTGAGCGGATACAAGCAGAAACGATATGACCCCATCTCGAAAACGATTCCCACAAAGCTGTTCAACGCGACGGCACGCAAGGTGAGCGGCATCCCCAATCTGCACGATTTCAATTGCGGACTGAAAGCTTACCGTCTCGAGGTGGTCAAGCATATCGAGGTGTATGGTGAGATGCATCGCTACATTCCTTACTTGGCAAAGAACGCCGGTTTCACAAAAATCGGGGAGAAGGTAGTGCATCACCAAGCCCGCAAATTCGGAAAGTCGAAGTTTATGGGACTCAACCGCTTCATCAACGGCTATTTGGACTTGCTTTCACTGTGGTTCCTCAATAGTTTCGGTTTGAAACCGATGCACGTCTTCGGATTTCTAGGGAGCCTGATGTTCATGGTGGGATTGTTTGCCGTGCTCGTGGTGGGTGGCATCAAATTCTATCACATTTGTAGCGGAACACCGGCGCCTTTGGTCACCTCGTCTCCCTATTTTTATATTTCTCTCACGATGATGGTGCTGGGAACTCAGCTTTTCGTGGCTGGTTTCCTCGGCGAACTCATCAGTCGCAATGCGCAAGGGCGCAATGATTACCACATCGAGAAAGAATTCTAACCTATTATTGTGCGTTTCTCGCCTATGATTCGACAAGTATTGTCTTGTGCGGCCGGCCTCTTGCTGTGCGGTTGCGCAAATATCGATTGCCCACTCGACAACCAGACCGAGATGAGGCTGCATTTCTATGATGCCACCTCGAAAGCCGAGGTGAATCTAAGCGATAGTCTGTCAGTTTGGGGAGTCAGGGGGGACAGCACGGTGCTACTCTACAATAGAGCCTACGGAGTCAGCAATCTGAAGTTCCCCCTCAACGCAGCTGCTGATCGAGATACGCTTTTGTTGCGTTTCATCGGTACGGATGATGTGGCGACCGACACCCTTTTCGTAGAGCACAGCCGGCAACCCCATTTCGAATCGCTGGATTGTCCGGCCTCTATGTTCCATGTTATACAAAAAGCGAGTGCACGCGCCAACACACTCCCCCACTCTTCACTCAGTGTAGACAGCGTTTCGATCGCCAACCCGAAAGTTCAATATCAAGATGTCGACAATCTCAAAGTATATTTGCGCTCTGCTGCTCAGTAGTACGGCGATCGGGGCAAAAGCTACCGAAGGGCTTGAGGCAGACAGCTTGCGAACGAGGGAGTCGCAGGGCATTCAGTTTGCCGATAAGGACAAAGATCGTTTGATGCGCTTGGCTGCGAACAGAAAAATACCTACATTCGCCGGATTAAGCGTATCGGCCGATTTGGCAGGGGCTTTTCTTGCTGCAACAAGAGGGATCGGCAATTATGAAGCAGCGTTGCGCCTGAATTTAAAAAACACCTTTTTCCCGGTTGTTGAGTTGGGATGGGGAGTTTGTGACCAGATTGGCGACGCCACTCAGTTGCATTACAAGGTGCACGCCCCTTATGGCCGCGTGGGACTGGACTACAACGTAAAAAAGGACAAGAACAGTCTCAATCGTGTCTTTGTCGGTTTTAGATACGGGTACTCTAATTTCAATTACGACCTGTTTTCTGACGGACTTTACGATGCGCATTGGAAAACGACCGTGCCTTTTCACTATACCGACCAATCAGGCAGCGCTCATTGGGGAGAAGCCGTTTTTGGACTGCAAACTTCTCTCTGGAAGTTCGTGCATCTCGGCTGGTCACTGCGCTATCGACTGCGAATTGCTGAACATCAGACGGAAATAGGGAGAGCATGGTATGTTCCCGGCCTGGGACGCAACATCGGAGGGAGCAATTTTGCCGGTTCTTTCCAATTGGTTTTCGACCTCACCCGATTCCAAAAACATAAAAGGTAGATTCTGTTTACACTTTCGATATGAAGAAAATTCTTTCTGCCCTCTTTCTTGTCGCATTGATCGTGGGTACGGTGTTTATTCTGTCTGGTTCTAAGTATTACACGAACGAAGGACAGATTTTCGGCACCACTTATCACATTACCTATGCGGGCACTGAAGATCTAGACAAGGAAATTCGTGCTGAATTGCAACGAGTGGACGATGCACTCTCCATGTTCAACAAACAGAGCACGCTGTCTAAATTCAATCGCAACGGAGCTTTTGATGTCAACGACTCACGTTTCAACGACGTGGTGCGACTTTCGCTGCAACTCTCTCAAGAAACTGACGGAGCCTTCGACATTTCTGTCGCCCCCTTGGTCAACGAATGGGGATTTGGCTTCAAGCATCGCGAGAAAGTCACCCAGGCCAAGGTGGATTCTCTCCGTCAATTTGTCGGTTACGACAAGCTGTATTACGAAAAAAACAAGTTGTGCAAACGCGATCCGCGTGTTACTATAGATTGTGGCGCAGTGGCCAAAGGCTACGGCGTAGATTGCGTGGCTAAGCTCCTTTCTGCCAAAGGTTGTACCAACTATATGGTGGAAATTGGGGGTGAAGTCGTCGTCAAGGGTAAGAATACTAAGGGAAAAAAGTGGAGCATTGGCATCAACAAGCCTATGGATGACAGCACGAAAACCGTGAACGAAGTACAAACCGTGCTGCATGTCAGTGATTGCGGGATTGCTACTTCCGGAAATTACCGCAATTTTTATTACGTAGACGGGCGCAAAGTTTCGCATACCATCGATCCTAAAACCGGAAAACCCGTGCAGCACAGTTTGCTCTCCGCCACTGTACTCACTTCATCGTGTGCCAAATCAGACGCTCTCGCCACCTCGTTTATGGTGATGGGCTTGGAGCGCGCAAAAAACTTCTTGGCGAAGCACAAAGATGTGCAAGTCTATTTCATTTACGCCGACGGACAAGGAAAATACAAAGTCTGGATGACCGAAGGCATGCAAAAACTCACAGAATCTTGAACATGGAACAACAATTCATCGATCGGCTCAGCGAATCACCGCTGTTTCAGGGCCTCACCATGGATGATTACATCAGCATCAACGAGCGGGTGCACTTCGAATTCGCTACAATTTCGCGTGGCACGGCGATTGTCGAGGAAGGAGACCCCTGTGAATCACTCATCTGTACGCTCGGCGGAACGGTCTGCCGGGAAGAGCGTTGTGATAATGGGAGTTATATTTTTCGTGAGATTAATACTACGCCCATGGTGCTCCAGCCTGAGCGACTTTTCGGCCTGAGACAGCGGTATAGTGCCGGATTTATTGCAGAAACCGAAGTGAAGTTGCTCAAGGTGTCCAAGCAAGATGTGAGGGACAACCTGTTTAACTACATGCCTTTCCATATCAACTTCTTTAATCACATTTGTTCGAGCCATCAGCTCATTGATGCGCGCTTGTGGCGCCCAATGCCCGATTCGCTTGAGCAGCGATTTGTTTATTTCCTCCTCACGCGCTCGACGCGACCCGCAGGACGGAAAGAATTGATTGTGGATATGATCGCATTGGCGGGCGAATTGGTGGCAACACGCTTACGCGTTTCGCAAATGCTCAACAATCTCAAAGATAGAGAACTCATCGAATTACGCAGACGCCATATTGTGGTGCCTTCGCTTGAAACACTAATCCAAAATGCACAGTAGACAAGAAAAACTCGAGGCGCTCAATCGAGTGTTGGACGTACTTGAAGAGCTGAGAGAAAAGTGTCCTTGGGACAAAAAGCAGACGAATGAGAGTCTCCGTCCCAATACGATCGAAGAAGTGTATGAACTTTGCGACGCCTTGATGCGCAGTGACGACAAAGAGATCTGCAAAGAATTGGGCGATGTACTGCTGCATGTGTTCTTTTATGCCAAGATTGGAGAAGAACGCGCGCAGTTCGATCTCGCAGATGTGTGCAACAAACTCTGCGATAAGCTCATTTTCCGTCATCCCCACGTCTATCCTCCTGCAGACGTAGAAGCTGCCGGCGCACGTCAAGGCATCCAGATTGAAACCGCAGCAGATGTCAGCGCGCAATGGGAACAGCTTAAACAAAAAGAGAAGGACGGCAATGAAACCGTGCTTTCGGGCGTACCCCAATCGCTCCCGACGCTCATCAAAGCCTATCGCATCCAAGACAAGGCGCGCAATGTAGGTTTTGACTGGGAAGAGCGTGCCCAAGTGTGGGACAAAGTGAAGGAAGAGATCGGGGAGTTCGAAACAGAGCTCGAGCACATGGACAAAGACAAAGCAGAAGCTGAGTTCGGAGATGTCTTGTTTTCGTTGATCAATGCGGCTCGTCTTTATAAAATCAACCCCGACAATGCATTGGAGCGTACCAATCAGAAATTTATCCGCCGCTTCAATTATCTCGAATCCAAAACCTTGAAACAAGGTCGTCCACTTACTGAGATGACCTTGGCAGAGATGGATGCCATCTGGGAAGAAGCCAAACAAATGGAGCGAGAATCGTGAAAGAAGACGAGTCGGCAAAGTGTCGAGTGGAAACATTGAATGAAACATGCCCCGCGAGCAGTCAATATGGGGCGCGTGTGTTTTATCGTTTACCGGAAGCTCTTGATTACGTGGAAATTCGAGCGAAGCGCGAGCCGTTTCGCTTGATGCACTATGCTCAATCGCCAGCAATCGAGGGATATGTTTTCGCCCCCTTTGCTATTTCTGAGCAAAATCCGTTTTGGCTGATTCCGAATGACGAAACGATCCGCCATGAAATCGGAGAACCGGAGTGGCAACGCCCCCGGGCGGAACGTTGCGAGGGAGACACTGAGATCAAAAGCTACTCTCGTGCCTTCGCGCGCTGCAAAGAGATGTTGACTGATGGGCGTTTGGAGAAAATCGTTCTCTCGCGAACCGCCACTTTTCGCTTGTGCGACCCGTTGACTGCCGAGCACCGACTGGCTTTGTTCCTTGATGCCTGCCGCAGCTACCCACATTCTTTTGTCAGTCTGGTAGAATTGCCTTCGCCCCACGGAGCTTGGCTGATGGCAACGCCGGAAATTTTGATTGAAACTCACCCAGAAGGATTTCATACCATGGCGTTGGCAGGAACCTCCCCTGTTTCTGACAAAACGATGGGGATTTTGGAAAATTGGTCCCCGAAAAATCGCAAAGAACAGGCTTATGTTGCGGACTATATCCGCAAGTATCTTACCGACTTGTCGAGTGAAGTGCGCGAAAGTCCGGTTTACGTGCGAAAAGCTGCCTCACTATATCATCTTTGCACCGACTTTTATCTCTCCTCCTCAGGCAATATCAGCTTGCAAGCCTTGGTCGAAGCGCTCCACCCTACTCCTGCAGTTTGTGGTACGCCGTTTGAGGAGGCGCGGCGCGTCATTGCGCAGGTCGAAACGCATGATCGCGCTTACTATTCCGGATTTTCCGGCCCCGTTCACCAAGGCGAAGCCCACTTGTTTGTCAATTTGCGGTGCGCACACCTTTTTTCCACCCACGCTACGCTTTATGCCGGCGGTGGTCTCCTCAAAGACAGTCAATTGGACGCTGAATGGGCTGAAACTGAGCGGAAATTGACCACAATGTCCGACTTGTTTCGTGCTTAGCCGTTGTAGGTCTAAGCAGCGCAGCACACGTTTTTTCTCTCCAATGGAACAAACGCATCTTTACTCTTCACATCACAATGTGAATTTGCTCACGGCCGCCTTGTTGGCGCACAATATTCGCCACGTTGTGGTGTGTCCCGGCTCTCGAAACGCCCCGATAGTACACAATTTGGTGGTAAACGGTGAGTTTTTCCTTCATGCGGTCACCGACGAACGTTCGGCGGCCTTTGTGGCTTTGGGGGTGTGTGTGAAGCAACGCGAGGGGGTGGCCCTTTGCGTCACTTCCGGCAGCGCATTGCTCAATACTTTACCGGGTGTGGCGGAGGCTGCGTTTCGTCACCTTCCCCTTCTTGTTATTTCTGCCGACCGACCGGCTGAATTTCATGGCATTTTGGATGGACAAACTTTGCCGCAAGTAGGTGCTCTCGAACCTTATGCCTCCACTTGGCAGGTGGCGGAGAGTTCGCCGTGCGACGATTTACCGACGCGCGAGGCGCTTGCCGCCGCATTTGCGCAGTTTGTTTCTTCTCCGCGCTGCGTTGTGCATTTGAATTGTCCGATTACGGAGCCGCTTTTCACGTTTGACACGTGCTGTTTGCCTGCTTTTTCTTCCACTGCACCAGTGCCCATTGTTTGCGAGTCGGGTGCTTTGGTCGAAAAATGGAAAAGAGAACTGGTAAAATCGAAGTTGCCGGCAATGGTGATCGGAGAAATGGACGGTGACGCGATTTGTAAAATTGCGAATCGTCTGAGAAGCGAGAATAAAATGCTGATCTATGCCGAATGCCTGAGTCAATGTCGCGATAATCGCCTGGCAATTTGGGCAGATCAGCATGATGAAGTGGTTCCGGATGTCGTAATTCATCTGGGAGGTTGCTTTGTGAATAAGCAATTCAAGCTTCGTTTGCGAGCCGCATCTCGAACGAAAGTGCTTCGTATTGATGAAAGTTTCGGAGAAACTATCGGTGAAAATGATAAGGTGCATTGTCCGGATACTTTTTTCAAGCAACCTGATTGGTTGCGTACGCCGGAAGTGCTGAAAACGATTGAATGCTTGACTGCCGGACTTTCAGAAAACGCGCAGATACGCGCCATTCACGCTCAACTGCAACCCGCCGCCGCGGTTTCGCTTCCGTGTGAAGCTGTGTTTGTTGGAAATAGCCGGACAATTAGAGTGGTCAACAGGCATTGGCCGGTTGTAGATTTCCCGATTTATGGGAACCGAGGTACCAATGGCATCGAGGGATCGCTCTCTGTTGCGGCCGGTTACTCTTTGGTCTCTGCAGGAAATGTCTTGTGCATCTTGGGAGATCTATCCTTCTTTTACGATGCCAATGCGTTGTGGAACCGACAACTCGACGGACGTTTGCGCATCTTACTGCTCAACAATGGTCGAGGAGATATTTTCTATGGGCTTCCCGGGTTGGATGCATCACCGGCGCTGCCAGATTATGTGGCCGCCGCACACCAAACTTCAGCACGGGGCATTGCAGAAAGCTATCATTGTATTTATCAGTCGGCTTCGGCCGATACGATGGAGGAGGCCTTGGATCTGTACGCAACACCTTTGTTGCAGCAGGAAGCCGATCGCCCCATCCTCTTCGAAATATTCATCTCGTAATTCTAATAACTCATGCGAAATTGGACTCCAATCCGAGAATATCAAGAGATCCTCTTCGATAGATTTGAAGGCATTGCGCGCATTACAATCAATCGCCCGCGCTATCGCAACGCGTTTACTCCCACCACAGTCATGGAAATTTCGAATGCCTTGAGCATTTGTCGAGAAGATCCTGAAATTCGTGTTGTGGTACTCACCGGCGCGCATTCGCCGGCCAAGGAGGGCCAGAGCGAAGCGGAACGTTTACGCACAGAAGCCTTTTGTTCCGGTGGCGACATGCATGTGAAAGGGCGCGGAGGTTACGTGGGAGGCGATGGAGTCCCCCGACTCAACGTGCTCGAAGTGCAGAAACAAATTCGTTCCATTCCGAAACCGGTGATTGCAATGGTCAATGGTTTTGCCGTGGGCGGGGGACATGTGCTGCATCTGATGTGCGATTTGACCATCGCCTCGGAGAATGCCCAATTTGGTCAGACCGGACCGAAGGTAGGTTCCTTCGATGCGGGCTTCGGTGCCTCCTATTTGGCGCGCGTTGTGGGACAGAAGAAAGCACGTGAGATTTGGTTTTTGTGCAATCTCTATTCTGCAGCAGAAGCCGAGCGGATGGGATTGGTCAATAAGGTGGTGCCTTTCGAACAACTCGAAGATGAAGTCGTGGCCTGGGCACAGCGCATGATGGAACATTCGCCGCTTGCGTTGAGAATGATCAAGGCTGGTCTCAATGCCGAGCTGGATGGCCAGGCCGGCATCCAGGAATTGGCAGGTGATGCCACTATGCTTTACTATTTGCTCGACGAGGCCCAAGAAGGTGGACAAGCTTTTCTTGAAAAACGAAAGCCCGATTGGAGCCGCTTCCCGAAGCTTCCGTAAAATGGCTTAGTTTGAAAATAAAACCGGTTAGCGCTTCGCCCTTAAACGGGCGGAGCGCTCTATTTAAGTGAGTAGATTGATGGATATTCGTGAAAGATATGAAGACTTCCGCGTGACATGGTGTGCGAAAGAGCTTTTGTTTAAATCGCCTGCAGGGACTTCGCGTGGGGTCATGCGCAGTCGTAAGCTTTGGTACGTTGAGGTGTCATGCAAACTAAAGGGGAAAACTTATTGGGGGATTGGGGAGTGTGCTCCTCTTTCCGGTTTGAGTTGCGACGATTGTGCAAATTATGAGACCATTTTGTCGCAGGCCTGCATTGCTTGGGAGCGAGATCGAGTGATTCCCCGAGAGCGGCTGATCGATTTCCCCTCGATTTTGATGGGGTTGGAAACCGCAGAGCGGTCGCTACTGGGAAGTCTCTCTGATAAAGGAGCTTATGCGCTGTGGAATTCTTCGTTTTTCGCCACCGATGACGGTATCCGTATCAATGGATTGGTGTGGATGGGCACTGTAGAGGAGATGGAAAAGCGCATGGAGGAGAAGCTCCGTGCCGGGTTCAGCTGCGTAAAATTGAAAATAGGGGCGATCGATTTTGAACAAGAGCTTTCACTAATCCGAAGTCTCCGCGAACGATATGCACCTGCGCAAGTTGAATTGCGATTGGACGCGAATGGTGCATTCCCCCCGGCCCAGGCGCTTAAGCGTTTGCACCGACTTGCTCCTTTCGGTATCCATAGTATTGAGCAGCCGATTCGAGCGGGACAATGGGAAACAATGAGATATTTGTGTAAAAAATCGCCGATTCCGATCGCTTTAGATGAAGAATTGATTGGCGTGAATCGGATAAATGAAAAGGAAGCGCTCCTCGATACGATTCGTCCGCAGTACATCATTCTCAAACCTTCGCTACATGGTGGTTTTAGTGGATGTGCGGAATGGGAACGCTTGGCCGATGCCAGAAATATTGGCCTATGGTATACGTCAGCTTTGGAGAGTAATGTCGGATTGAACGCAATTGCACAATGGGCTTCACGTTATTCGTGTGAGCACCCTTCCGGAGCTTCTAATCGTGAGCCTGAAATCACAGTCCGGGATCTGAATTTACCGCAGGGCTTGGGAACAGGGCAATTATTCGTCGAGAATTATACTGCATTGCCTTTGTATGTAGAAGGAGAACGATTGTATTTTCGCTCTAAATTGGAGCGATTTGAGCGAGAAATCAGTCGGTTTCGTGAAACATGGTTTGACGAAAAAACGAGTAAAGTGTCCTTGCAGACCAGTGGAAGCACGGGAGTGCCGCAACGCATAGACGTAGAGAAAGCGGCGATGCGTGCAAGTGCGATGAGGACGCTGCGTGCGCTTGGTCTGAAGGAGGGTGACCGTGCGCTGCTTTGTCTACCGGTTGCTTATGTGGCCGGTAAAATGATGCTTGTACGCGCTTGGGAAGGTAAACTCAGCTTAGAAATTGCGCCTCCTTCTCTGCATCCCTTTGCATTGCTCACGGAGGCGCCTGACTTTGTTGCGCTGACGCCGGCGCAAGCTGCGGCATCTTATGGAGTAGAAGCTGAGCGTCGTTTAATGGAGAAGACGAGGTGTATTCTTTTGGGGGGTGGAAAAGTAGATGCGCAGTTGGAGACCCAGTTGCAATCTTGCCGTGGTGAAGTTTGGAGTTCGTACGGTATGACAGAAACATTGTCACATATCGCACTTCGTCGCCTCAATGGCTCAGAATATGAAGAGGGCTACCGGCCGTTAGAGGGAGTCTCTATTAAAGTCAACGGGGAAGGATGTTTGGTGATTGCAGATCAATTGTTGGACATCGAGCAATTGGTTACCCATGATTTGGCCGAAATAGCTGAGGACGGGACCTTTGTTGTTCACGGACGCACGGACAATGTGGTCAATTCGGGGGGGCTCAAATTGCACTTGGAAGATCTTGAAGAAAAATTGCGCACTTTGCCTTTTCGCTTTGCGATGACGAGCCTGCCCGATGCAATTTTGGGCGAGGCGCTGGTGTTGTTGGTCGAAGCTTCTCCCTGCGCGCGCGAATGGTGCAAAGACAAAGGAGAAGATCTTTTACTAAATGTCGAAGTTCTTCCTTCTGCTCCCCTCTTCTCTCTTTTGCGCACCCACCTTCCGCCGCACTGTGTTCCGAAGAGAGTATTTTGGGGCGAAAGCATTCCTACAACTGAAACCGGCAAGCCCGCGAGAGCACGCATTCGTGACTTGGTGATGCGCTTGTCTTCGGTTTGCAGAAAAGAATAAGGAAGGCGAAGCTCCACTTAGCCAGTTGATATGAATAAAAAGGGGCGGCATCGGTTGAATACAGTATTGAGTTCAATCGATGCCGCCGTGTTGATTTATTTCTTCAACTACACACTGTGATAAGATGGCATTCGTGTGTGGTTATCACGTTGTTCGGATTTGAAGGTAGGGGAAATGTTTTCGCAAAAGCCGATGATCGATGGTTCGCGGTCGCTCGAAATAACGATGCTCGTAGCGGGTATAGATTTCGTCCTCGGTCAATGGGCAGCCGGCATCTGCCAATATGCGAGCGATGCGACAATAGTCGAATTGCAATTGTTCGGCGATGAGTCGTACCCCTTGTGGGCTGTGTTCTATCCAGGGATGATGTTTCAGTAAAGCATTGAGACGTTGTTCTTCGTCTGTCCGCTTTTTGTCTTCACCCTCGTCGCGCGGTGAGGCGAAGCGAGGTAGAAGTTCAGCCGACACCTTAGAGATGGGTACAAATGAAGGGGCTTGCTGGAGATAAGTCAGGGTTGCTCTGAGTAGTTTTCGGGTCGTTATGATTTCTCCGATGGGGACAATCAGATCCGCTGCCCAGGTGAATTCTGTCGTGCTGCGCTCCATGACTGTTAGATCCAGGAAGTGGAGGAAACGCTCGGGGAGCATGGCAGTGAGAGTGGTGAGGGGAGCAACAGGCATGAGGAGAAGACGATCGCGCAGCGCCTCTATTCTCGGTGGAAAATCGGGGTCGAGTGTGAGATGTGACAGCGCTTCTCCGGCAAGCAGTGGGCGGAGAAACTCATAGTCTATGGTGTGAGTGACGACAGAGGGAGAGCGGAGTCTGAGCACGTTGGCGATGACCTCTGGAGTTAGCCCCTCTAAGTAGAAACGACGAAGTATTTCTGCTAAATCAGGAAGACGAGTTTGGAGTAGATGAATGATTTCAGTAAACACACACTCTATTTCGATGACTTCTGCGAACCAATCGCTGTCGGAGGGGGGGGAGGGGGAAACATCCGGGGGGGGCGGCGCAGTAGGATCGGTGTTCGGCAGACTTTCCTCAGTAAACCATTGTTCTTCTGTGTTTTCGAAGGGATGTAGTCGGTTGAAATCGCGCGGTAAACTGAGTGGTGCACTTTCGTTGATCCACTTCATCACTGTCTTTTCGGGATCGGCATGGACCTCTTCTCGCATTTCGTCGAAAAGCGTGAGGAACACATTGCCGACGCCGGGCCATTCGGAAACTTCTCCGCGGTGTAATTTGAGTAACTGTCCAATTGACTTGATGTTACGATGGACCAATTTGCGAATGACCAGACGACGTTCTGGGTTGGTCCCCAAGAAAGCAAGGTCAATCTGCTCCAATGCATTCAACACGCGCTGTGTGTGCTGCTGGTCCCGCAGGATTTCAAAAGAAGTGAGGTCCGAAAAGAGAGTTGCTTCCATCGCCCGACGTATTTAAGCGCATTTTCTTGGCGCAGAATGAAGTTTAGAGCAAATATAACGAAAATCTTGCGTTTCGGAAAGAGCAATAAAGAGAAAAAGGGGGAGATGTGATTTGATTTTGCCATGCAATCGTCTTTTCTTCTCGCTCCAATATGTGGTTATTGGCTATTGGGGGGATCCGGCAACAAAAAATCGCCACACTTGAGCAAAGTGTGGCGATTAAATTGTTCGGGGGAACGATTACTTACCCAATCCGCCATTGTGGTGGGGAGCGTTGGGACCTACTTCGTCCTTTTCGCAGGATGCGATCGATACAGTCGTTCCGAGGAGGACGGCTGCAAGCAGGAAGAGTTTCAAGTACTTGTTCATGACATTGTTTGTTTTAGAGGTGAATATTCAGATCTTCTTATGTTGTTCTGCCGTTGTCATGACAGCGACAGTTCAGTTTATCTTGTTGTCGAGGAAGCGTTGCAAGTAATGTTCCAGGTAGGCAGCTTGCCAATAGTGAGTGGTGAAGCTCTTGTCCGGAATTTCCTTGTAGATCACTCCCATGTGTTCGAAAGCATAGCGGTAGTAATTGAGCATGCTGTACTCCCATGAGAAATAGTGGGGGATGCGCAGCCGAATGAATTGACCTTGCCATTTGCTTTGCCGCTTTGGGCCTAAAGGGATGGCGAAGTTGAATCCGGCATTCCGTTCGCCTTCTGTATATATGGCGTAGGCTCCAATTGCGTACTCACCAAAATGACGTACGATGTCCAGTCTGCCACCAAAATCACCGTAGGTGAAAGAGCCGACGGAGAGTTTCAACTGCAACGACGTGGAAGGCTCGTAGTAGTC
This sequence comes from uncultured Prevotellaceae bacterium, assembly GCA_963542795.1. Lineage (GTDB taxonomy): Bacteria > Bacteroidota > Bacteroidia > Bacteroidales > Bacteroidaceae > Alloprevotella. The sequence goes on from CAUTYW010000007.1 coordinate 39,486, forward strand.
GGCGATAGCCATCGTACCGATGTGGAGCTTGTGATCGCTCTCCCATTGGCCGCTGTTTCTGTGCAGGCGGGTCGTCGCGCTGATTCGTAAGCCCAAATCGAGTGTTGGGCTGACGTGATAGTTCACTTCGTGGTGAAGACCGGCGAGATCGTAGAGGAATAATCCTGCTGTGGAAGACGAGCGCCAATGTTTGGAGGCAATCCAATCTTGCCGGAGTCCGACAACACCCCATTGGAATTGACTATTGGGATCGTTGTCGGCAATATTCGTATATAGGGGCACAATGGGCTGAACCATCAGTCGGTTACCTCGCCATAGGGTGGTTTCGAACGACGGTGCGAGGTAGAATCCGAAGAGCGCTAATTTATCGAGGAGATGGTTGTCAATTGAGACAATGGGGTTTAGGGTTATGTCTATTTTGCCCCGATTGTCTGCTGCAACTGTCGGATAAAGAGGGCTTTCTGCCAACTTCTTTTCCACGGCACTCACGTCGTAGTGTGCGCTAACTCGCCAAGTTTCGGATTCATTCGACGCATCTACTGCAATTTGTGGGCGCCCATATTCTCCTATAATGAGGCGAAAATGATGTGCTCCGGGATACTCGGAGGCCAATGTTCGCAGTGCGCAACCTAGTGCACGATAAGCTCCCCTGATTTGTGTGCTTTCGAAGGAAGCATAGACCGTATCGCTTTTTTCGCTGAGCCGGATGCGTTCGAAACCGGCGTTCACCATAGCATGCAGCGCGTCCGGATCCTGAGATTGGCCGTAGGCTTGATTCCCAATTTGGGAAAGCGGTGTGCAGAATAGGCTGAGTAGCAAGAGCCTAAGCCATGAAGTCGCGAAGCCGGGCGATTGTTTCCTTCTCATGATCTTCAAAACTTAATCGTAGTACGATAACTCAAACCGACTCCCCAACCTTTTAGGCGGTGGGTGAAGGCAAACGTGCGAATGTGCCGAAAGAGAGTATAACCGACGCCTATATTAACGCCTTTCGTGTCGTAGTCGGCCATGATTCGCAGAGGGACCCGCTGTAGAGGGCAGTATTCAACGCCGCCAAAGGCGCCATTGTACATTTTCCCGAACTTGATCGATCGGAAGTAGCCGGCAGTGAGTGCGATTTGCCCATCCCCAAGTTGGAAATGCTTTGTCGCGACACCATAATATCCTGCATAGAAACTTGCGCCATAAGCCGAATAGATGTCATTCACCCCAATGACGACTGAAGGCCACCACTTCCCTTCGCGTTCTGCCAGTGGACGAACACGAATCGTCGAAGAACGGTCTTGTTGGTAGTAATTCCACGTTTTTTTGACGGAGTGTTGGGTCTTAAACAGCGTCTCTCTGAAGGTGAATTCAAAGAAACTGAACGGAGTAAAGCGGACATAATAAAGCCCGGTGTCGTAGTTGACAAGATCATGTAGTGCTGCTGGGCTCATCCATCTCGCTCCTCCATCAAAAGTTCCGTCGGGCTGCATGTCGGCAGTGGGAATGTTGATGAGTCCACTCGTTCCGATGAGGTCTTGCGCCGAAACTTCGGTGCTGCAAACGGCGACACCGAGGATGAGAATCAGGGCAAAACGGCGGAATAGACACATATCTACGAGTTCTATGACGCTGCGAATATACGAAGAAAACGAAAGAGCGCAAACGATTGACGCGAAAAATCGGAGTTTTTTGCGTGCAGCATTCTATTTTGCGAACACTGATTACGTTCTTTACCCTATTTTTTCTCTGAAAGATCGGATGAGTTCATCACGTTTATCCTCTGGCAGATCTGGAAAGTGGCCACTAAGTAGTTCTGAAAGGACGTTGATTGCCTTGATTCGCATTTGAGCTTGTCCGGCTCGTACGCCACTTTGGTAGGAATTGGCCGGGAGAAGACTGCGGTTGAAGTTTCCGTCGGACATAGTTCTGGAGGTTTATTCGAAAGGCTTAAGCAACGTGGCTACTGGCATGAGGAGAAATATGCGTTTGCCATCGGGAGTATAGGTGGATGATTCGCGCTGAAACAGACGTTCTACGAGATCGCGCATTTCATCGACGCTCATTTCCTGCCCGACTGGGATGGCGGCTTTATGTGCCAGGGAGAGTGCCATGGTTTGAACCAGCTCCTCGTGCACTTCGCTACCCTTTTGTGATGCATCGTCCAATACACTTTGTAGCAAAACTACGGGATCGAGTCCGTCTAGACCAGAGGGAACTTGGAGAATCGAGAAACTATTGCCGCCGAGGTAAGACAATTCGAATCCGACGGACTCGAGTTCCGGAAGAATGCCCTCGAGAAGTGCTTGCTGAGAGGCAGATACTTCGAGGATCTGCGGGAAAAGCATGCCTTGAGACTGGGGGGCAGATTCTTTTATGCGTTGCAAGTAGTCTTCGAAGAGGATGCGAACATGGGCTCTGTACTGATCTACCATGAGTAACCCCTCCTCTGTAGGCGCAATGATGTAGCGTCCTTTATATTGTAAGTAGGGTGTGCCGGCATTGATCCAACTATTTTGGTTGTCCTGCGGGAGGTGTTCGTAAAGCGTTGACTCTGTCGTGGGCTCCTCCGACACTGACGGCAGACTCTGCGGTTGTGCGAAGCCGATTGTGTCTTGTGTGTCGAAGGCATTGTCGAAAGCTCCTTCCCAACCTTTGGGCGTGGGTTTGGCGGCATACGAGCGACTTGTACTTCCAGAGGCATGTGATGGCGAGCTCTCTCCGTGATCAGTGGGTGCGGAGTGGGCGAAAGGGTTGTAACTCTCGTCAATCTCAATGCTGGGGGGAAGGATATTCGTTTCGCCGTCTTGGAAAACTGGAATTTCCGGGCGATCTTCGATATCAAAGTCAATCGTAGGTACGGCGTTGAAGCGTCCGAGCGTCTCGCGAATCGCAGCTCTCAATATTTGCCAGATGGGTTGTTCGTCCTCAAATTTGATTTCTGTTTTGGTCGGATGGATATTGACGTCAATACGACAGGGATTGATGAGGATTTGCAGAAAGAACGGTACTTGTTCGCCGTCGGGAATGAGGCGTTCGTAGGCACTTTGTATCGCTTTTGCGAAATAAGGGTGTCGCATGAAGCGGCCATTGGCAAAAAAGAATTGCTGCGCCCCTTTTTTCTTGCTGCTTTCGGGATTCCCCACGAAGCCAATGATCTCGACCAAGTCCGTTTCCACATGCACCGGCATGAGATATTTGTCCATCTTGCGCCCGAAAATATTGACGATGCGCTGACGGAAATTACCGGACGGGAGGTCGAGTAGTACACTATCGGGAGTGGAGAGTGCAAACGACAATTCGGGATGCGCGAGTGCGATGCGTTCAAACTCTGCAACGATGTTGGAGAGTTCTGTGTGGTTGCTTTTTAGGAATTTGCGCCGAGCAGGAATGTTGAAGAAGAGGTTCTTGATCAGAAAATTGGCACCAACCGGGCAGACAATGGGTTCTTGCAACAAAACCTTCGAACCTTCGATCTGTAGACACACGCCCAATTCACTGTCGGGCGTGCGAGTGCGTAGTTCTACTTGGGAGACGGCGGCGATTGAGGCCAGTGCCTCGCCGCGAAAGCCCATTGTGGTCAGCGAAAAGAGGTCGTCGGCCTTCGTTATCTTAGAAGTGGCATGCCGTTCGAAGGACAGACGCGCGTCTGTCTCCGTCATTCCCTTGCCATTGTCGATGACTTGTACACACGATTTGCCGGCATCTGTCACAATGACCTGAATACGCGTGGCGCCGGCGTCGATTGCATTTTCCACCAGCTCCTTAATTAGTGATGCCGGCCGTTGAATTACTTCGCCGGCCGCAATTTGATTGGCGACAGAATCCGGCAGTAAATGTATGATGTCAGGCATAATTAGTGAGCGTTTGTCGTTGGAGACCCAGAAGTTGGTGCAGCAGTAGTTCCCGGATCAGAGGAAGAGGCCTTTTCTAAGGGAACGTCAATTTTCTTCTCCCAGCCCGCGGCTCCCGTAGCCTTGTCTTTTGCGAGTGTCTGCATGGGAGCGGCACGTCGGGGGAGGATCTTGAGTTTTGTCTCGTCGCTTTTGCCTCTCCATTCGAATAGATCGTTGGGACCTTGGGGACGAATCCGGCTGAACCAGGCGAAGTTGCTGAATTTGGTGTGCTCTGAGGGTGCGGTGTCGATAGGATAAGTCTTTGCCGTGGGGGAAGGTCCGGCCCAGTAGCGTTGCATTTTCCGATCGGCCACGTCAATTCGCATTTTTGCGGCTTCGCAATAGTTCTGGTAGAGGAAAGTGGAGTCTTTCTCCATGGGATAATTGATCACCATGGCGTTCCCGTCCACACGTGCTTGATAGAGTTCTCCCTTGGCGAAGTAAGCCTTTAGTAAATTCCCAGATACTTGGTTGAAGTGTAAGGTATCCGGCAGTTGTTGCACGATGAGAGATTGTCGCTCCACGTAGACGGAGTCAATCGTAGAGTCATTGGTGTAAACATTGATTTCTTCGCCTAAGATCTGGCGGTCGCCACTCCACGCAATGGGATCGCGATAGAGGGTGAGTCGGTGTTGTTTGGAATTGAACACCAATGAGTCGCACACGGCTTGCACATCTGTGCGATAAGCGCGCACATGAAAGTATCCATGGAGCACGCGATAGGCAGAATCCGTGCGTAAATCATAGGAAAAGAGGCGCAACGTGTCGGCGTGTACGTATAGCGTGTCGGCATTGCGGGAGAAATTTTTTGCCAGTGCGCGTTGTGTTGCCAATGCTTCGCCGACCTTCTCCTTGTACCACCCGTAATCGCCCATCAGGATGTTCTTGTTGTTGATATCCGTGGAATCTGTGAACACGATATTCCGGAAGGCCTGCGAAAATCCCCGTTTTTTATCGTAGCTGATGCTATCGCCAGTGAGTTTACGCCCTTTGTTGAACAATTGTGGGCGTTTGCCCAATCGTGCCTTCTCCGTTAGCGTGTTGTAGTAGCCGTCGGTCGTAAAAATCCTACTGCCTCCGCTTAGCAAATTGGTTGGTCCGGTAGCATGAGCCCACTTTGTTTTTGTATTGTAGTGGAGAGAATCTGTGCGCAAGGAATCGCGCTTAGCAGTGCGCAGTAGCACGTCGTCGCTGAAGAGGGCTTCGCGAGTTCCGGTGAAGTAATCTCCTTTTTGCGAGGTAAGAATATTCGTACCGTCGATAATTTCTCCACCGACATCATAGAAGCCGCGGCCGGAAATGCGATCATAATTCAGCAATTCTGTCTTCAATCTCAGTTTACGGTGGCGCATCACGACATTATGGAAGACACGTGCAAATTGAGAAGACCCATCATAATATAATGAGTCTCCTGTGAGTGAAAGGGTGTCCCCCTGCGTGAAGTGTACTTTCCCGTAGGCCAAGAAAGAATTGGATGCTTCGTAGAAAACTGCACTATCGCAGGTGAGGCGCATGCCTGCATGGGTCATCAAAACATTACCTTTCAGCACTTGCCCGTCTCCCGTTGTTGCTGCATCGTGGAAGAGGACGTCGGCATGGTGAATGCGAATGCGCTGGTCCTCCACCGAAACATTCTTCTTTCGAGGAGCCAAAAGTGTAAGTGCAAAAGCGTGTGCAAGGAACAGAGCAAAAAGCCCCATTCCCAGCACGAAAAATCTGCGAGTTGCAATGAGTGTGTTCAAAACTTTCGTTTTGTGTGGGTTGAAAAGAGTAGATCTTACAGCGCAACCGGAAATCATTCCGTGAAACGCGCCTACTTATTTAATCCAGCCTTCGTGTTGGAAGGTGTGGTTGCGCCACTCCGGATTGATACGCGTGTAGGTCGTTTTTATTTTCTCGGCGATCCACTTTTGCAGCGCTTCGTTTTGGCGCTTTTGCAGGATCATACTCTTGAGCACTTGGAAGTCGTCGGTGATATTGGCGCGATGACTTTCAATTCGGTCCTTGAGTTTCACGATCGCACAGATCTCTTGTCCCGTTTTCTCGTCCATCATGCGGAAGGCCTGCGAAACCTCACCCACTTTCATGGTGTCTACCACCTTGGCAATGTCCTGCGGGAGGCTCTTCATTTGGAAGCGCGCGGTGAGTGCTCCGGTGCTTTCGTCTTGAGCCACCATCAGTCCCTTATTATTGCGCGTATCTTTGTCATCCGAAAGTTGTTGTGCGGCATCCTCAAAGCTGAATTTTCCGGCTTTGATGTCCGAGGCGATCGAATCGAGACGCGAGGTAAGCCGTTCGTATTCTCCTTCTTTGATCTCAGGTTTGAGGAGAATGTGTCTCACATTGACCTTGTCGCCTTGCTTTTCGATGAGTTGCAGAATGTGGAAACCAAATTCTGTGCGTACGATCTTGGATACTTTCTTCGGATCGGTGAGCGAAAATGCCACATTGGCGAACTCCGGCACCCATTGTCCGCGTCCGCTCAGTCCGAGTTCGCCGCCGTTGCGAGCACTACCGTCTTGCGAATAAAGGCGTGCCAATACGGCAAAGCTGGTCTCCCCACTATTGACGCGGCGAGCGAACTCGCGCAAGCGGTTCTCAATGCGTTCCACTTCCTCGCGGTCAACTGTCGGGCGTTGCGTGAGGATTTCCACTTCTACCTGCGTGGGAATCATGGGCAGACTGTCCTGCGGCAGCTTCGCAATTGCGCTGCGGACTTCTGCAGGAGTCACCGTTATGTTGGAGGTCAGCTTCTTTTGTACTCCCTGCGTGAGGAAGTATTCGCGAGCCGACTGCATAAGTATTTCGCGAATCTGGGGTATCGTCTTGTGATAGGCCGCTTCCAAAGCTTCCTTCGAACCATAGCGACGAATATTCTCCTCCAGGCGGTAGTCGGCCATCATTTTTGCCTGCTCGTCGGACACTGTGATCGAATCCAGTTCGGCTTGGTGCAAGAAAAGCTTTTGAATGGCCAGCTGTTCCGGGATTTCGGCATAGGGATCTTTGAACGTTTGGCCGCCGGCCTCAGCGTTGACGCGGAAACCTTCCACATCTGAGAGCAAAATGGGAGAGTCGCCGACCACCCAAATCACTTCGTCCACAACGTTCTTGGGACGTATTTGTGCGAAGCTAACGCCGAGCGCGATGAAACCGGCGATCAGGAAGGGGATTCGTTTGTTCATTTCAGTGTTTATTGGGGTGGTTGATCGTTTCGAGCACGTGAGGATAGAGTTGCACCCGGTACTGTTTGTGGAGCTGCGACAGCCATTCTTGTTCGCGTGCCTGCTGCACGTCTTCGAGCACTTGGCTGCGCACGTCTGCATAGCTCGTGGGGCGCTTTTCTATACGGCCTGACACGGTGGTGTACTTCATGCCTGCTGCCACACTTCGCGCAACTGCCTTCTTATCTTTGAATGCAAAATGATCGATCGTGCTGTTCTCTCCGCGCTCTACAAGGTAAGGACCGGCTACTTTGACGCGAACGGAATCTTTGTTGACGCTGTTTTTGAGCAAGTCCATGGCTTCCATTCCCACCGGAACTCCCTTGTTTAGTAGCGCCTGAGCGGCGCGGAGCGCATCGGCATCGTTTGAACTCAGCACGAAACCTTTGAAATGGGGAGCGTTCCAGCGGTATTTCTTGCGGTTGGAGCGAAACATTTTCTCCAGTGCCACGCTGTCTTGGGCTGCTGCATTCCACACATTGTTCTTCTCCGCTTCGAACAAGAGGAGACCATCGTGGTATTCTTGAATGAGATATCGCAATTGAGGATCCGCAGCTGCGCCGACGTTCGAGAGACTGTCCAGAGCTTGATCTCGGGTTTGGTGATACTGCCCCATCAGTCGCTCGAGTGTGTGCTCGGCCGCCTTTTCCTCTATGCCTTCTTGCTTCAGTCTGTTGAGCAGGTGCGGATAGGCTGTCTGAAAACTGGGTGGAGCTTGGCGCTTAATGAGCTTGGCGATGTGGTAACCCACCTCTGTCTGGAAGGGCAATGAGAGCTCTCCTTCGCGCAAGGCGTAGACTTTGTCTTCAAAAGCCTTGAGAGTTGCGCCGGCTGTGATGATTGGCAGCAGACCACCGTTAGATTTTGAAGCGACATCTTCGCTGTATTGGCGCGCCAACGTGCCAAAGTCTGCTCCCCCTACCAAAAGGCGATAGAGACTGTCGGCTCGGCTGGCAATTTTCTGCCGTTCTTCCGGTCCGGCCAGGGTGGGCACACGTAATAATATATGGGATACGGTGAGCAAGTCCTTTCCATCGAGTAGTTGGAGCTCGCGGTTGTAGCGTGCTTGCGCAGTAGAATCGATGTAATGCTGGTCGATGAGTCTTTTCGACACGAGTTCATCACGATAGCTGCGGAACTCATTGCGAAAGCTGGCTAAGGTGTCCAGCCCCAAGGCTTCGGCGGCGAGCACCTTGAGTTTGTAGTTGACAAAAAGGTCTACATATTCGCGTGCGGTCATTTTCTTTTCCCCGACCTGCACTGCTTGGTTCTTATTGTAGGCATACAGGAACTCGCCTCGCGTGATGGGGTGCCCCCCAATGCGAAGCAATACCGACTGATCTGTCGTCTCTCCGTGGGCGCTGAGCGCGCAAGTCATGAGCAACAAGCTCGTTATTAGGTGTTTCATTCGAATCGTATCATGCTTATCCCGCATTTCCTACGCGACGGGAGGCAAAAGCCGTCAAAGGCCTCCGAGGAGTCAACCTCGAAGACCCTTATGACGCGTATGTCAAGCAACATGTAGGCAGATGCAAGGGGCATACAGGCCAAACATATTCATAGAAGAGGGCTTACTCACGAGCGCTAACGGCGCAACTGGTTGAAAACAACGATAAAACGCCGGAAATGGTTACGCAAAGATCTATATTTCTGACGACACGACAAAACAATTAGAACGAAAAGTACCCTACCCCACAAGGAAGAAGCCGACCGACAGTTGGGCTTCTTGCGGTTTGTGCTCGGTGGTGGGCATTTTTGCTGAGGAGCTCAAAAGCATTGTATAAAAGTGGCAGGAGTGAAAGCCTCGTTATGACATTTGGGGGCTACTCTGCTTTTGTATGCTCCGGAAAGTGGAGCGCTTGGTGAGCACTTCGCGAATCTCAATGTCCGAAGGCCGGCGAATCGCTTCTATTCTCCCCTAAAGTGAGGTAAAACCGGAAGAGAAACGGATAGAGGTGGCGCACTGTGCGCCACCTCTATCTTTATAGGAGCTTGTTGTTTCGATGGTTGGGTTACTCACTGCGCGAGTAGTTGGGAGCTTCGCTGGTGATGGTGATGTCGTGCGGGTGACTTTCTTGCACACCGGCGTTCGTGATGCGGGTGAATTTGGCGTTGTGCAAAGCTTCAATGGAGGGAGCACCACAGTAGCCCATGCCCGAGCGAAGACCGCCCACGAGTTGGTAGATCACCTCTTGCACACCACCTTTGAAAGGAACGCGGCCGGCGATGCCTTCGGGCACCAACTTCTTCACACTCTCCACACCGCTTTGGAAATAGCGGTCTTTCGAGCCGTTTTCCATGGCTTCGAGAGAGCCCATGCCACGATAAGTCTTGAACTTACGACCGTTGAATATGATGGTTTCGCCGGGGCTTTCCTCGCATCCGGCCACGAGCGAACCGATCATCACGCAGTTTCCGCCTGCGGCCAAAGCTTTCACCACATCGCCCGAATAGCGGAGTCCGCCGTCGGCAATGAGGGGTACATCGGTGCCTTCGAGAGCGCGTGCCACGTCGTAGATTGCGGAGAGTTGCGGTACACCGACGCCGGCCACCACGCGTGTGGTGCAAATCGATCCCGGACCAATGCCCACTTTTACCGCGTCGGCACCGGCGTCAGCGAGCATTTTGGCTGCTTCGCCCGTGGCGATATTCCCCACTACGATGTCGACGTTGGGATATTTGGCCTTGGCTTCTTTGAGCTTCTCCACTACCCCCTTCGAATGTCCATGTGCCGTGTCGATCACAATGGCATCGACGCCGGCATTGACCAGGGCTTCGATGCGCTCCATCGTGTCGACGGTCACACCTACGCCGGCGGCTACGCGCAAACGCCCCTTGGCGTCTTTGCAAGCCATGGGTTTGTCTTTGGCTTTGGTGATGTCCTTATAAGTAATGAGTCCGACGAGGCGTCCGTTGGCGTCCACCACGGGGAGTTTTTCAATCTTGTTTTGCTGCAATATCTCGCTTGCGCCGGCAAGGTCGGTCGTGGTGTTGGTCGTCACAAGGTGATCACTGGTCATCACTTCGTCGATGGTGCGGTCGAGATTGTGTTCGAAGCGCAGATCGCGATTGGTCACAATGCCCACGAGCTTCATGTCATCGTCCACAACCGGGATACCTCCGATGTGATACTCGGCCATTAAGGCCAGCGCATCGCCGACAGTCTTTCCGCGCTGGATCGTGACAGGATCGTAAATCATGCCGTTTTCGGCACGCTTCACGATGGCGACTTGGCGAGCTTGTTCCTCGATCGACATGTTTTTGTGGATCACACCGATTCCCCCTTCGCGGGCAATGGCGATGGCCATGGGAGCTTCCGTCACGGTGTCCATGGCGGCGGTCACGAAGGGGATGTGCAGCTCAATGTTGCGAGAAAAACGCGTGGTGAGCGACACAGTGCGAGGAAGAACTTCGGAATAAGCGGGGATGAGCAGGACGTCATCATAAGTGAGACCGTCCATCACAATTTTGTCGGCAATGAAATTTGCAGTCATAAGGCGAGGTACGAATTTAATTGCGTGCAAATGTACTCATTTTTCCCCACACCGTGGCGTTTTTCTCCTGTGTTTTTTGTGCTTTTTCGGTTGTTTCAAACTACGCTGGGGCCGAAGAAAAAGTTCACACCCGAATCAGGCGGTGTGAACGCACTGCTGACGGGTGTGAACGAGGAAGATTTGCGGGTCCGTGAGGACTCATTTTTTGTGACGGTTGGCGCGCCGTTGACGGATTTCCGCTTTTTTCTTGGCGGCACCCGAACCGTGAAGACCGGTGATGTACTTTTTCTTCTTGGCTTTTGTCTTCACTTTCTCTTCTTGTGGCTTGCGAAGTTTGGCTCCTTTGAAGGTGATGCCCGTAGTCATCGCGGTCGTGATTTCATCGTCGCTGACGTGTCGTTGCATAGGGAGGGACGTTAGGGGAATATTAGTGATGGAAGAGGCGAACTCCCGTGAAGGCCATGGCGATGTTGTACTTGTCGCACGTTTCGATGACATGATCGTCGCGAACCGACCCACCGGCTTGCGCCACATAGCAAACACCGCTGCGGTGGGCCCGTTCAATGTTGTCGCCGAAGGGGAAGAAGGCGTCAGAACCTAAGGAAACGCCTGTGTTGCGGGCGATCCACGATTTTTTCTCTTCGCGAGTGAGCGGCGCAGGGCGTTCGGTGAAGAATTGCTGCCAGATTCCCTCGGCCAGTACCTCGTCGGCATCGTCGGAAATATAGATATCGATGGTGTTGTCGCGGTCGGCACGACGAATACCCGGGACAAAGGGGAGGCTCATCACCTGCGGATGCTGGCGCAACCACCAAATGTCGGCTTTCGTTCCCGCCAATCGTGTGCAGTGAATGCGGCTTTGCTGGCCGGCTCCGATGCCAATGGCTTGACCGCCCTTGACGTAGCACACCGAATTAGACTGGGTATATTTGAGGGTGATGAGGGCGATGGTGAGGTCGCGAAGGGCGGCGGCGGGCAATTCTTTGTTTTGTGTGGGACGCTCGTCGAACAAATGCGGATCGGAAAGATCCACTTCGTTGCGCCCTTGTTCGAAGGTGACGCCGAACACCTGCTTGCGTTCGATGGGATCGGGGCGGTAATTGGGGTCGATTTGCAGAATGCAATAAGTTCCTTTGCGTTTGGCACGTAAAATCTCAAGCGCTTCGGGGCTGAAACTCGGGGCAATGACGCCGTCACTCACTTCGCGTTTGATGAGGAGTGCAGTGGCTTTGTCGCATTCGTCGGACAGGGCGATGAAATCACCATAGCTCGACATGCGGTCTGCGCCGCGAGCGCGAGCATAAGCCGAGGCGATGGGGCTGAGCGGTTCGCCGAGATCGTCGCAGAAGTAAATCTTGCGAAGGGTTTCATCCAGCGGTTCGCCCACAGCTGCGCCGGCGGGAGAAACGTGCTTGAACGAAGTGGCTGCCGGAAGGCCGGTGGCCGCTTTGAGTTCGCGCACCAACTGCCAACCATTGAGGGCATCGAGAAAATTGATGTAACCGGGACGACCGCCGAGCACTTCAATGGGAAGTGCAGCGCCGTTGTCCATGTAAATGCGAGCAGGCTTTTGGTTGGGATTGCAACCGTATTTGAGTGCCAGTTCCTTCATGGGAAAATTTGTTGGGGGGTTAAGTTGTGGCAAAATTACACATTCTCCTGCGAACGGCCAAACGGGAGCGCTGCTCTCCCGCCTCGACTGAGAGAAGTCGGGAATTTTTGGTTCAAAGCCTCCACTTATTCGGCAAAAATCCCCGGCTTTTCACCGTTTCTCCGCACGAATGGAGAGGAGCGCCCCGACAGTCCTTCTTCTTCAGCCCCTTTCTCCTTGCTTTTCGTCAAACTTTGTAGGGCGCATTCGTCGTTTCCCGTTCTGACCTCCCCTTCTTCGTTGGCGTGAGGGGGAAATTGGGTATAGCATTGGCCTGCGGCCGACGCACATTGGAGGCCGCGTCGCCGATGAAGCCAAGGGGAAGCTTCTCCTTCGCTTGTTCGTATGTAATTCTGCCTGCTTTTTCGTTGAGTGCCCGAGGGAGAGGGCGATCGGTGCGCCGGGCTGAGGGCAATGGCGGTGCAAGTTCGGGAAACGCTCGCAAAAGCTTCGCGATGCTCCCCCGATGCAAGACTGGAAAAGGGAACTAAACGGTGGGACGATGAAGGATTTTGTTTTGAAAACCGACGATCGGCGAGGGAATCTCCCCCTCTGTTTTGCATGAACTCACGAGAGCGATGAATGTCTTCCGTTGTGATGGCTCGACGTGGCGAGGTATTGTGAATTTTGTGGTGCGGTTTGTAGGAAAAGGCGTGTGTGCGGCGGCGAAGATCGGGGGCAAATCGCGATAGCAAGGGCTGTTCGAGAAGCTGCGCGGAGCGATTTCTCGAAAACACGATAAAAAGTTATCTTTTGCAAGCTGCAGTTCTCAAAATAATTTGTAACTTCGCCCCATCAAAGTCAATCTCCGGACGTGGATTGCGCGCGCAACCGATTCAAAAGGGAGTGATCAGATCAATTTTCCCTTGTTCACGTGCTTCCCCTCCCCCATTTCACAACCGAAAAATGAAAAAGACCATTCTTGTCACGGGCGGTACCGGCTTCATCGGTTCGCACACCACCGTTGAACTCCAAGCTGCAGGTTACAACGTCGTGATTATCGACAATCTCAGCAACTCCAAAGCCGAAGTCATCGACGGCATCGAAAAAATCAGCGGCACGCGTCCAGCATTCGAACAAGTGGATTGCTGTGATCTCCCTGCGCTCGAAGGCGTGTTCAAAAAATATCCCGGCATCGAGGGCATTATTCATTTTGCCGCCTCGAAGGCCGTGGGCGAATCGGTGGAAAAACCGCTCAAGTACTATCGTAACAACTTCGTCTCGCTGATTAACCTCCTCGAGCTCATGCCCAAATATAATGTCAAGGGCATTATCTTCTCTTCCTCGTGCACGGTCTACGGACAACCCGATCCTAAAGATCTGCCCGTCAGCGAAACGGCACCGATCAAGAAGGCAGAATCGCCCTATGGCAACACAAAGCAGGTGAACGAGGAGATCATTCAGGACTATGTGGCCAGCGGTGCCCCGATCTCGGCCATCATCCTTCGCTACTTCAACCCCATCGGCGCACACCCCACTGCCCTCATCGGCGAAGTGCCCAACGGCGCACCGGCCAACCTCATCCCTTACCTCACACAAACGGCGATTGGCATTCGCGAACAGCTGGCTGTTTTCGGCGACGACTACAATACGCCCGACGGATCGTGCATTCGTGACTTTATCTACGTGGTGGACCTCGCCAAAGCCCACGTTGCTGCCATGGCCCGCATTGTCGAAGGCAAAAACGCCGAACCGGTTGAGATTTTCAACATCGGAACGGGCAAGGGCGTCAGCGTGTTCGAACTGATCAACACGTTCGAAAAGTGCACCGGCGTGAAACTCAACTACAAAGTTGCGCCGCGTCGTGCCGGAGACATCGAGAAAGTGTGGGGCAATGTCGACAAAGCCAACAAGGTGTTGGGGTGGAAGGCCGTGCACACGCTCGAAGATTCGCTGACGACGGCTTGGAAGTGGCAGCAAAAGCTGCGTGAAGACGGCATCATGTGATCTCTTGCTTTCCATTTTTTTCCTTTACGCGGGTCGAATCAGTCGAGCAATGCTTGTGCTGATTCGACTCGTACGCTTTTTTCATCCTCTTTTTCTCTCTGCTCATGACCTTTCCCACGGCTCCCTCACCGGCCTATATCGTCGAAGAACGGCGCTTGCGTCGAAATCTCCGTCTCATCACCGACATCTCCCGTCGAACCGGGGCAGAATTCATTCTTGCCTTCAAAGCCTTCGCACTCTGGAAAACTTTCCCCATCTTTCGCGAATATATTGCGCACACCACGGCTTCCTCACCCTATGAAGCGCGACTTGCACTCGAAGAGTTTGGCAGCAGAGCGCACACTTACACACCGGCCTACGAGGAGAGTTCCTTTGAAGAGATGCTTCGTTGCTCTTCTGTCATCACTTTCAACTCGCTCACGCAGTATGCGCGATTCTATCCGCGCATCAGCGAATGGAACGCCACGCACGGGAATGAGGAACAGGTCGATTGCGGATTGCGCGTCAATCCAGAATACTCAGAGATCGAAACTGCGCTCTACGATCCCTGTGCCCCGGGCTCACGTTTCGGTTTGCTCAGCGCCGATCTCCCTGCAGATTTGCCCGAAGGGGTGCACGGATTCCACATTCATTGCCATTGCGAGAGCAGCAGTGAGGCTTTCGGGCACACGCTGCAGCACATCGAGGCGCGTTTCGGCGCTTGGCTCGATCGTTTGGAATGGATCAACTTCGGTGGTGGCCACTTGGTGACGAGGGCGGACTATGATGTGGAATTGCTCGTCGGTTTGCTCAACGATTTCCGCGCGCGCCATCCGCATCTGCGCGTCATCATGGAACCGGGCAGTGCCTTTGCTTGGCAAACGGGGCCGCTGGTGGCACAAGTGGTGGACGTGGTGGAGAACGCCGGGATCAAAACGGCGATTTTCAACGCATCGTTTACCTGTCACATGCCCGATTGCCTTGAAATGCCCTACCATCCGGCTATTCGCGGGGCGGAGACGCTCACCGACGGGGCGGAAGTGGGACACGAGACGGACGAATGTGTCTATCGTTTGGGCGGTAACAGCTGCCTCAGTGGAGATTTCATGGGCTATTGGCGCTTTGCCCGTCCGCTGCAGGTGGGCGACGAGTTGATCTTCGAGGATATGATCCACTACACCACGGTGAAAACCAATATGTTCAACGGCATTCATCATCCCTCGCTTTGTTTGCTTCGCGAAGACGGCACCCTCGAGACGCTGCGCACCTATACTTACGAAGACTATCGCGACAGAATGGATTAGTGTGCTAATCTCGCCACTCGCCCACCCTCGCTACGTCTCCTCCACCCCCTAAAATCGTTTTTTTGAATTATCTCGATCAAGACATCACCTATCTGAAAGGAGTCGGACCCGCACGTGCTGCGTTGTTCGCCTCTCAGTTGGGCGTGCGCACCGTCGGAGATTTACTGCACACTTATCCTTTCCGACACGAGGACCGCACCAAGGTGCATCGCATCTGCGATCTCGTCGAGGGAATGCAGAATATTCAGTTGCGGGGGCGCATTGTGATGATCAACAAGGTGGGCGAAGGACCGAAACGCCGACTTGTGGCCAACTTCACCGACGGCACGGGCTACATTCAGTTGGTTTGGTTCCGCGTGTCGAGGGCTTTGGAGAAAATGTACAAGGTGGATGTCGAATATCAGGTGTTTGGCGAACCCAAACCTTTCGGCCACTACCTTTCGATTGCCCACCCGGAGATGGAAGAGCTGGAGCGGGTGAAGAATCGCCCGCTCTTGCGCATGCAACCGGTCTATCATCTCACTGAGCGACTCACGCGTGCGCACATCACCTCGCGCACCATCAATGAATTGGTGGCCAATGCCTTCGAACGCATGGGGGGACCGATTGCCGACACCCTGCCGCCGGCACTCGTGGCGGAGCATAAATTGGTGAGCCACGATCGGGCGGTGCGAGATCTGCACTTTTCGCAGAGCGCACAAGACGTGGCGGCGGCCAAACGTCGGTTGAAATTCGAAGAACTCTTCTATTTGCAACTTTCCATTCTCCAATACAACCGAGAAAGGAAAGTGGAAATCGCCGGTTGGCCCTTTCCGCGCGTTGGTCCCCTGTTCAAAGATTTCTATACCCACCATATCCCGTTTGAACTCACCGAAGCCCAGAAACGCGTGGTGCGCGAGATCCATAGTGATTTGCGCAGTGGCCGACAAATGAACCGTCTGTTGCAGGGAGATGTGGGATCGGGCAAGACGATGGTGGCCACATTGACTTGTTTGTTGGCTCTCGACAATGGTTTTCAGGCGTGCATCATGGCGCCGACAGAGATCTTGGCGGAGCAACACTACAAAGGAATCGCGGCTCAACTCCAAGATTTGGGCATTCGCGTGGAGTTGCTCACGGGCAATGTCAAAGGAAAGCGCCGCCGCGCCGTACTCGATGCCTTGGCCACCGGCGAGGTGCAAATCCTCATCGGGACGCACGCACTGATCGAACCCGGAGTGGTGTTCTACAACCTCGGGCTTTGCATCATCGACGAGCAGCATCGTTTCGGAGTTAAGCAGCGTGCGGCGCTGTGGAACAAGAATATTCGTCCGCCCCATGTGCTGGTGATGACAGCAACGCCCATTCCGCGCACGCTGGCCATGACGGTCTATGGGGATTTGGACGTGAGTGTTATCGATCAGTTGCCGCCGGGACGAAAACCGATCCAGACACGCCATTATAGAGCGCGTCAGCGGAGTCAACTGTTCCACGGCATACGCACCGAACTGGAGAAGGGACGGCAGGTTTATTTCGTCTATCCGCTGATAGACGACAATGAAAAATTGGATCTCCTCGCATTGGAGCGAGGATATGAGGCTGTGTGCGAGGCTTTCGCCCCTTGGAAAGTGGGAAGGGTGCACGGGCGCATGAAACCTGCGGAGAAGGAAGAGGCCATGCGCGCCTTTTCGGCCAACGAGACCCAAATACTGGTGTCCACAACCGTGATAGAAGTGGGAGTGAACGTGCCCAATGCTTCTGTGATGGTCGTGGAGAATGCGGAGCGATTCGGCTTGGCACAACTGCACCAACTGCGGGGACGTGTGGGAAGAGGGGCGGAACAGAGCTATTGCATCTTGGTCACCAAAGATAACTTGGCGGAGTCGTCCAGGCAACGCATGGACATCATGGTAGAAACTACCGATGGCTTTGTGATTGCTGAGGCGGATATGAAATTCCGCGGGCCGGGAGATTTGGAAGGAACGGCGCAAAGTGGACTGCCTTTCGATTTGCGCATCGCGAATCTGGTGGGAGATGCGGCCTTAATGAGTGAAGCAAGAGAAAGTGCTGCGCGCATTTTAGATGCGGATCCCCATGAATCACTTACAGAGAACGCTCCCATGTGGGCAGAATTGCGCCGGTTGCGACAAGTGCAGCAGAACTATTCTTCCATTTCGTGAGGAGACTATATATAATGTGTCTCGCTGCATTCTGGAAGTGCGCCGCTACGGATCGGAAAAGGCGGCTGCTATTCTCTATTGTTTCTTCACGTAGCTAATTTCCTCCCGAATTCTGAAGAAAGATGCGATGATAGAGCAGAAAGTGCAAAAGGACCGGCTGCAGGTTGACAAAATGCCAATCATATCCGGGAATTGTGACACGATAATACTAAAATCTGCGTATTCTCCTCGCAATCATCTTGTTTTTGTCGCGCAAATCACGATATTTGCAATCATCACCTCTAACAAATAAGCGATATGAAACGATTACTTCTCTCCCTCCTTCTCGCTGCAGCAGGCGCATCAGCCTCAGCGATGAACTACACTGACGCTCGTGAATACGCCTATTTCCTCACAGATAAAATGGCGTATGAACTCAATCTCACGCCGACGCAATACGATCAAGTCTATCAAGTGAACTTAGACTACTTCCTTTCTGTCAACTCACCGTATGATTTGTATGGACGTTACGGAGATTATCGCGACGATGACCTGAGATACATCCTCTATGATTGGCAGTATGCGCGTTATGTGGGGGTAGATTATTTCTATCGTCCGCTCTCGTGGACGGGATCGTCGTTCATTTTCAATGTCTACACGCGCTATTCCTACCGCGATCGCTTCTTCTTCGACAGACCCTCCGTCTACATCTCCTACCGTGGTTCAGATTGGGGTTATCGTCGCCCGGAATACCGTTCGCCCTACTATGGTTTGCGCGTAGTAGAGAGCCGTTACGGCGGATTGCGCGACAGTTACGTGGCACGCTACGGAGATCGAGGCTACAGCAGCTACTATCGTAACGAACCTTTGCGCATTGTCGAAGGACGTTACGGCGGAAGAGGATGGAGCTACGATACCGGCAACAACTATTACGGAGGCGGAACCTACAGCAGTCCTCGTTACGAGGGGTCGTCTTACGGCGTGCCCTCCTACAACGGAAGTTATGCACCTTCACGTCAGTATGAAGGAGGCGGAGCCTCGGGACGACGCGGTACCACCTACGGCAGTGGTTCGTACGACAGCGGGAATTCTGGCTACAACTATGGTTCTTCCCGCTCATACGAGGGAGCGCGCAGCAGCTACTCCCCCACTCGATCGGACTACAACAACACAAATAGTTCAGGTTACACCTCAGGACGCAGAGGAAGTGCGGCCACTTCTCAAAGTTCAAGCTCTTCTTCGCAAAACTACAACGCAGGAAGCTACACTCGTTCGGGCAGTTCCTCTTACAGTGCCCCCGCACAACCGCAAGGTGGTTCGGCTTCTTCGTCCGGAGTGACGAGCGGACGACGTTAAACGCTCGATTTTCGGCGTTGAATTCTCGACGTTCAATGGCGCTGAATCCGGTTTCAAAGAGAGAGTCACCAGCTCTTCCTATATATAAGGAAAGAAACGCCGAGACCAAGCGCGATGTTTTCCTTGAGACCTGCAATAAAAAACGGGGACAATGCTCACAATTGAGCATTGTCCCCGTTTGTGTTGATCAACGAGCGAATGGGAACCCCCTAGGCTGGCTCGCCTTCGGGAGAAGGAACGTGTTCATCGAGATAAGAGTCCTTGAATCCCAAGAAATACAGCACCCCGTCGATGCCAACCGTGTTGATACTTTGCTTCGCATTCGCCACCACTCTTGGTTTTGCGTGGAAGGCGATGCCCAAACCGGCGGTTGAGAGCATCGGTAAGTCGTTGGCGCCGTCGCCTACAGCGATAGTTTGTCCCAAATCCACTTTTTCCACCTGCGCAATAAGCCGCAAAAGCTCGGCTTTCCGCTGTCCGTCGACGATTTCGCCCACGAAGCGTCCCGTTAGATGGCCGTTTTCGGTTTCCAGTTCGTTGGCATAAACATAATCTATGCCGAAGCGTCGAGCCAAATGTTCACCGAAGAACGTAAAACCGCCGCTCAGTATCGCAATCTTGTAACCATGGCGCTTCAACACGTACATTAAGCGTTCCACGCCCTCCGTCAGCGGCAGATGCTCTGCAATGTCTTGCATGACACTGGCGTCTAATCCTTTGAGCAGCGCCACCCGTCGTGTGAAACTCTCCTTGAAATCAATTTCTCCGCGCATGGCCTGTTCGGTGATGCGCTTCACTTCTTCGCCCACTCCCGCACGTTCGGCCAATTCGTCGATGCATTCGGCCTGTATCAGGGTCGAATCCATATCAAAGCAGATCAATCGGCGCATACGTCGGTAGGCATTGTCGTGTTGGAACGAACAATCCATTTCCAAATTGGCACTGAGCTGCAAGAGATCGGCTTGCATGGCCGCGAGGTTGGCCGGTGTGCCGCGCAATGAGAACTCAATACAAGCGCGCACGTTATCTTGGTGCCGTTCCAAGGGGACGCGCCCGGTGAGACGCCGAATTCCATCGATGTTCAGTCCCTGTGCTGCAACCAATTGACTCACGGCTGCCATTTGTTTTGCCGTGAGATGCCGTGCCAAGACGGTGAGAATGTAGCGGTTGCGCCCTTGTGCGCGCACCCATTCGGTGTATTCTTCGGCCTCGATGGGATAAAAACGCACATTCACTCCGCGTTCTGCCGCTTTGAAGAGCACCTCTTTCATCACACTGCCCGACGTTTGTTCGTTGGTGTGGATCAAGATGCCCAAAGAGAGCGTCGAATGAATGTCGGCTTGGCCAATGTCGAGGATGTCAACCTCATACTTTGCCATGATGGCCATGAAGTCTGCAGTCAATCCCGGACGATCTTCACCCGTGATGCGTATCAATATCAATTCTTGCTGCATAAGTTGGTCTTGTCACGTTCGAAAGGTATTTAACCGGTTCGTGTTTCTCGTGAGAAGGGAGAAACGTGAAGCCGTATTCGCGAAAATAAGAATAAATTTACAAGCAAGCAACTTTTCTCTCCCCCTTTTCTGTACGGCGGGTGCAAGTTGGGACATAGTTTTTCCCGCATAATGGAGCCTCTTTCTTCTTTTTTGCCTGGCATCTCCCGGGCGAAACTTTGCTTCGGGGATGGGCACTTTTACTGAGGCTTTATTTTCTTCAAAATCGGTGATTGACTTGTGTGTTGCTGCTGTTGTTGCTATCTTTGCCGTGCTTTTTAAGCGCCAAACGGCTTACTATTCACGCAAATCGTTGAGTAGAAAGTTGCTACGTCTGTCTTATTCCATTTCATATCATTGGTTTAGCTTATTATGTCCCTTCCTTTTGTTATCTTGCTCGCACTAATTGTCGGATTGGCGCTCGGTTATTATGCGGGTCGTCGTTCTTTGGCAGATTTGCGCGCTGAGCACGAACGAAATTGGGCGGAAATGCGTCGGAATGTTGAACTAAAAGCGGCAGAACAGCGAGAAGAAAGCGATCGGAGGCTGGAACTCATGGCCGAACGCCTCAAAACCGAAAGCGAGCACCAAATGCGAGAACGGGGAACCCAGTTGCGCGAAGAAAATGCGCGACAACTCGACGGCATCCTCGGGCCTTTGCGCAATGGCATACAAGAAATGCGCAATGCTGTGCAACAAGCCGATCGGCACCACCTCGATTCCATGGCTCGACTCGATGAAAGCATCAAAGCTACCCTGTCGCAAGCCCGATTCGTGGGAGAACGAGCTGATCGCCTCGCGGCGGCACTCACGGGAGAGAACAAAACTCAGGGAAACTTCGGAGAACTCCGACTCCGCACCCTTTTGGAGGACATGGGACTCGAGAGAGGAGTGCAATTCGACGAGCAGTGGACCGTGAAAGACGAAACCGGTAGCGTGATCACCGACGAAGAAACCGGTCGCCGCCTTATTCCCGATGTGGTTCTCCACTTTCCCGACCGGCGCGATGTGGTGATCGATTCGAAAGTCTCGCTCACGGCCTACCGAGATTACTACGAAGCAACGACAGACGAGCAACGAAAATCTGCTTTGGATCGGCATGTGAAGTCATTGCAGCAGCATGTCAAGCAATTGTCGTCCAAAAACTATGCCGGACACCTCAGTGCCGATCGTTCGCGCCTGGATTTTGTTGTGATGTATGTGTTCAGTGATAGCGCACTCACCCTGGCGCTCACAGCGGCCCCGGGATTGTGGAAGGAGGCCTACGACAAAGGTGTGTTCATCACCGCCAGTCAAAACCTTTATGCCCTGCTTCGCATGCTCGAACTCTCTTGGAAACAGCAATTGCAGGTGGAGAATCAGCAGAAAATCGTCGATCAGGCCGGAATTGTTGTGAGTCGCGTACAATTATTCTACGAACGATTCCTCAATGTCGAAGCCACGTTGCGGAAAACGCAGGATGCTTTTGAGTCCCTGCGCAAAATGCTCCTACCGAGCGGACAAAGCATCATCTCGGCCGCCAATAAACTTGTGAAACTCGGTGCACGTGAAGATGTTCGCCGAAAGCGCCAGTTGCCTAAAGGCGAAAGTGAGGAAGGAGCGGAAAGTAATGCGTCGGAACTCCCCACTGCTGATCCGATTACCGCCACACTCACGCAAAGTGCCCCTACAACCGATTCCTAAAATCCCATTTTTCATGCATATCGCCATCGCCGGAAACATCGGCAGCGGAAAAACCACACTTACCGGCCTACTTGCACAGCATTACGGCTGGACGCCAAAGTTCGAAACCGTGGCGGAGAATCCCTATCTCGATCCTTTCTATAAGGACATGCCGAGATGGGCCTTCAACCTCGAGGTCTTCTTTCTCAAA
Source organism: uncultured Prevotellaceae bacterium (assembly GCA_963542795.1). GTDB lineage: Bacteria > Bacteroidota > Bacteroidia > Bacteroidales > Bacteroidaceae > Alloprevotella. The sequence goes on from CAUTYW010000007.1 coordinate 61,820, forward strand.
GAGCGTTTCAAAGACGTTTTGGACATAGCCCGCACTGAAAACAACGTAGTGCAGGATCGAAGTATCTTCGAGGGAGTCTATATCTTCTCGGCCAACAATCGCGACATGGGCAATCTCGATAATCGAGACTTCGAAACCTATATGGAACTCTTCGAGTTGATGACCTCACTCGTCGATGCGCCCGATTTACTCATCTATCTTCGGTCGACCGTGCCCCACTTGGTCGCCAATATCCGTAAGCGCGGAAGGGAATACGAGCAGTCTATGTCGATCGACTACTTGGAAAACCTCAATCGTCGCTACGATGAGTTCGTTTTCGACAAGTATCCCGGAGAAAAGCTCGTGGTGGATGTCGATGGACTCGATTTTCTCTACAACCCCAAGGATTTTTCCGATATCGTCGACCGCATCGACGCAAAACTCTTTGGCCTCTTCGCCAAAGCATAGCCCATCTCAAAAACAAGACAACCATGCATATCGCCATCGCCGGAAACATCGGCAGCGGAAAAACCACACTTACCAAAATGCTCGCCAAGCACTATGCTTGGTCGCCCCTCTTCGAACCTGTAGACTTCAATCCCTACCTCGAAGACTTCTACAAAGACATGCAACGCTGGTCGTTCAATCTGCAAATCTACTTCCTCAACAAGCGTTTCAAGGATGTTGTGGCCATTTCACGCAGTGAAGAAACGATCATACAGGATCGTACGATTTTCGAAGACGCACGTATCTTCGCTCCCAACCTACATGCGATGGGAATGATGAGCGATCGCGACTTCGCCAACTACACCGATCTTTTCGATCTCATGATGTCGCTCGTCAAACTGCCCGACCTGATGATCTACATCCGCTCGTCGATTCCGAACCTTGTCTCGCAGATCGAGAAACGCGGCCGCGATTTTGAGAAAACCATGCGCATCGACTACCTCCAAGGGCTCAATGAACTCTATGAGCGCTGGATTGCGCAATACGAAGGCCGTTTGGTCATCGTAGATGGCGATCATCTCAAATTTGAATCCGATCCCGAGGCCTTCCGCCAGATCACCGACCGCATCGACGCCGAACTCTTCGGTCTCTTCTCCTGACCGTTGGAAGCGCCCCGCTTAGACCACCACAATCCCGGGGAATTCTACGCGGTTAGCCCCCTACCCTATTTTCCTCCTTTCCCTTGCCTCCTCACTGTGCCCTCACTGCTTGCACCGTGAGGGGCGTTTTTTGTGTCTGTACGTTTGCTACCCTCCGCTTTTCTCCTTATTTTTGTGCAAACATTCCGCATCGTGCCGTTCCATCGCCGAAGGCGACGGTGCGCACTTCCCCACTTGTCCTGTTTTTCTCCACAATGAAGATTCTCATCACGGGCGCTGCCGGCTTTGTTGGTTGCCGCGCCACTCGGTTTCTTGGGCTCTCCCATCAAGTCATTCCGCTCGACAGTCGACAACTCGACATTACCGACGAGCAGCGCGTCCAGACTTTGTTCATGGACCACGCCCCAAAAGCCATCATCCACCTTGCGGCGCTAGCCGACACCGGCTATTGCGAGACCCATCCCGACGATTGCGAAGCCGTGAACTACGACGGCACGCTCAATGTGGCGCGGGCAGCAGCGGCAGTTGGCGCCAAGCTCATCTATGCGGGGAGCGACCAGGTATATAATGGTTGCACCGGCTCGGAAGCTCGCGGTGAGGATGCGTTGCTTTCGCCCCGGGGCGTGTATGCCCACGTCAAGTATCGCACGGAGTGCGAGGTCCAAGCGCTTCTCCCCACTGCGGTGTGCCTACGCCTCTCGTGGATGTATGATGTGCCCAATTCCCCGCTGCGACAAAACCGTGGACTGTTGCTCCGACTCCTGGAATCTGCGCAACACAGCACACCTTTTGCCGCTTCGACGCACGAATGCCGCGGCATCACCAATGTGTGGCAGGTGGTGCGCCGCATCGAAGCGGCCATCGGGCTACCCGGCGGCATTTACAACTTTGGTTCGCCCAACCATCGCTCCACTTACGATACCGTGCTCGAAGCTGCGCGTTTCCTTGCCGCTGCCGGGCACCTCGAAGCCGGGGCACCGGCGCCTGTTTGTGCCGTCGAACAACCGGAACGCAACTTGTCCATGAGTTTGAAGCGCATCGAGCAGTTTGGACTCACCTTCCCCGACACGATTACCGGACTGAAGACAGCGCTCCTCCACGGCGCATAAGCCGGAACGAGGCGCCAACTTGCGAAAGCCAGCCTTGCACCGCTTACGCCGAGCGAAAAATACCGGCACTTCATCGCGGCGCACCGATTAGAGCCGGGCGCGCTCCCTGAAAAGACGCCTTTCCGCGACGCAAAGACCAGACAAAAACTATACTACCTATGCGATTTTCAACCCTCATATTCGACCTCGACGGAACATTGCTCGACACCTTGGCCGATCTTCACGCTTCGGTGAACCACGGACTCCGTGTACACGGATTGCCGGAGCGGAGTGTGCCCGAAGTGCGCGCCTTTTTGGGCAACGGCATCCACAATCTCATCGAGCGATCGGTCCCAGAAGGCACCGATTCCGCGCAACTCGAAGCCGTCTTCGCCGACTTTCGTTCGCACTATCTCGAGCATTCGCTCGACAAGACGGGGCCTTATCCCGGCATTCTTCCGCTGCTTGAACGTTTGCACAACGCGGGTGTGCGCATGGGCATCGTTAGTAACAAGCTCGATCCTGCGGTGCAGGATTTGAATCGTCGCTTTTTTGCCGATTTCATGCAGGTGGCTGTGGGCGAAAGTGCAGGTGTACGCCGGAAACCCTACCCCGATTCGGTGCTCGAAGCCATGCGCCGTCTCGGGGCTACCCCCGCCGAAACGCTCTATGTGGGCGACAGTGAAGTGGACTATGCCACTGCGCAAGCGGCAGGCATCGCTTGTGAGCTCGTGCTTTGGGGATTTCGGGACGAACCTGAGTTGCGGGCCTTGCGGGCCGACTTCTACGCGCGCACGCCGGCCGATATTTGGGACACCGTTGCGCAGTGAAGCAGCAAAGCGAAGCGCAAACAAGTCATAGCGGTCGGCAAACGATTTTGTCGGCCGCTGTTTTGTGTTGGCGAGCGCACGAAAGCGACTCAAATAGCCCCTCTCGGCAGAGAAGTTGCCCACAAATGGTGTGATTTATTGGGCGATGTTTGCGACATACGCAAGAAATAGGTATATTTGCACCCGCAAAGCAATACTTTGCCCCTATAGGTCTGGTTCCGTAGCTCAGTCGGATTAGAGCAACGCCCTTCTAAGGCGTGGGTCCTGGGTTCGAGCCCCAGCGGAATCACCCATTTCCCTTTGAACTTGCGGATCGTTTCCACGAGATCAGGCTACAAACAGCAAAGCGCGAACAGATTGTTCGCGCTTTTTTTGTGTTCTTATGAGAGAGGTTTTCGGCAGATGTCCGAAAGTGCCCGTGTTCTAATACTTTGTTCCCCATTTTTTGAGCAAAGTCCCGCATTTTGGGGCTTTCTCTTCCGATGTGTCTCCACAGACCTGCGATGGGAAAAACACCCTGGCCCGGTAAGTGCAGAGCCACGCCTGCGTTTTTCACGAAGAGCCCTTGCGATGTGAGAATATGCTGATTTGGAAGGAGTAATCGGAAAGATAAAATTACAGTGATCGATAATCGCGCTCCTCGGCTTGCAGATCACGGCCTTTCTCCTTACTTTTGCGCGACAGTCGAGCCGAGCATGTCTTCGCCAGCCGCAATTCATGAAGTCTGTGTGTCAGATGTATTTCATGGAATTGTTCCTGTCCGAGGATTGAAGACGATATTTAGTCGTATCGATGGATCGCTGATTATGGAACTAAATAATAGATTTATGAACAAGAGGTCGTTTCCGTTTTTATTTCAGCTTTCACTCTTTGCGTTTGCTTTTTTGCCAGCTTGCCAGTCTTGCCACGTCGAGGCGGTGACCGTTTCGACTGATACGAATTGTAAGGCGGTGAGCAAGCGTGCTAATCAGAGGGGGCCAATCACGGAAGCCAAGGGGTGGTTGAGACGCTCTATGCCGAATGGAAGCCGGTAGATGGAGCAGAAGCTTATCATGTTTATGTGAAAGGAGGACAGTATCTGGAGTATAACAGAGTGGATGCTCAGCTCGTGAGGGAATATAAAGATTATTTTCGAGTTGATGTTCCAGGGCTTAAGTCCGGCACTTATTCGCTAAAAATCGCTGTTGTGAAAGATGGAACGGAAAGAGAGAGCAACGAGGTGACCGATTTGAAAGTGACCAATTACACACGTGAAGGTTTCGCCCACAAGAATTATTTCGGCGTAGGAGCATATAATGACGATGGTACGTTGAAGGATGGAGCCATCGTGGTATATGTGAGCAAGGACAACGCGAAGACGGTTAGTGCTCACTTGAGTAGTGGTACATTTACCGGGCTACAAGCGATTCTCAATGCCTATGATAAAGGGAATGTTACTAATCCATTGGATATACGCATCCTGGGGATACTGCATAAAGAGGATGTCGATGCGCTCGGGAGCAGTGTGGAGGGAATTCAACTCAAAGGAAAACAAGCAGACAGTGAGATGAATATAACCATTGAAGGCATTGGTGAAGACGCTTGTGTCTATGGTTTTGGATTCTTGGTGAGAAACGCCAAGAGTGTTGAGTTCCGCAATTTGGGAATCATGCGTGCAATGGACGACGGGGTGTCTCTGGATACTGACAATTCGAATATTTGGATTCACCACATGGACTTGTTCTATGGTAAGCCCAGCGGCGGCGACCACATCAAAGGAGACGGTTCTATTGATATTAAAACGAATTCGAAGTGGGTCACTGTAGATCATTGCCATTTTTGGGACACTGGAAAAACGAGTATGTGTGGAATGAAAAAAGAAAGTGGCCCCAATTACATCACCTACCACCACAATTGGTTTGATCATAGCGATTCACGCCATGCACGTGTGCGAACGATGAGTGTCCACCTATGGAACAACTATTATGATGGTTGCGCGAAATACGGAATAGGTGCAACAATGGGTAGTAGTGTGTTCTCTGAAGGCAACTACTTCAGGGCCACTAAGCATCCTATCTTGATCTCGAAGCAAGGAAGTGATGCAAAGGGTATGGGGAAGTTTTCCGGAGAGTTAGGGGGAATGGTGAAGGAATTCGGAAGCATCTTTGCAGAAAAGGGATTCGGAAGTGAATATACACCGATCAGCTATGTGGATAATCACGAGAGTTTTGATTTCTATCAGGCAACGACACGTCGACAACAGGTACCCTCCTCCGTGAAGACGCTCAACGGTGGGAGTACCTATAATAATTTCGATACAGACACTTTACTCATGTATCGGTATTCTCCTGACGAAGCCGCGTCTGTTCCAGCTCGAGTAACCGGATTCTATGGAGCCGGACGCTTGAATCACGGGGCATTGCGTTTTAAAATCAACAATGCTGTTGAAGATTCGAATTCGGCACCGATCCCGGCACTTGAAGCACTCATTGATGCCTACGCTAAATAATAGAGTGTCAAGAAAGGTGGGGAGACGGGCTTTTATGGGCGACAATTCTCTGTACAGCTGTCTTTGGATTGGCATCTATTTCTCCGCTGGTTGGAGTAGCCGGACTTGACAGTACTAAACGAAACACCGTTCTCTGTCTTCGTGCAGGGAACGGTGATTTTTTCTTTTGCCGGTAGGTGGCGAGCTTCTTCGCTGTCGTGATGCAGAGGAGAGAAGAGCCAGAAGATGGTGGATACGGCGAAACGCTTTGAACAAACTCTACATGTGATTTTCCAGGAATCGCTCAACGGCACGGTAGAAGTCGAAGATGTTTTCTTGGTTGGCGAAACCATGGCCTTCGTTGTCTTTCACCATGTATTCCACTTCCACGCCGCGACGTCGGAGAGCCGCCACCATTTGATCGCTTTCGTCCTTGTTGACGCGCGGATCGTTGGCCCCTTGTGCGATGAAGAGCGGGCAACGAATGGCGTCGGCATGCAAGGCCGGTGACGTGGCTTCGAGTTGCGCGCGGTCGCGATCGGGGTGGCCGATTTGTTCGTACATCATGTCGAGCATCGCGCGCCAGTAAGGCGGAATGGTTTGCAGGAAAGTGAGCAGATTGGACACGCCCACGTAGTCGATGGCGCAGCAATATAGCTCCGGTGTGAAGCAAGCTCCCGCCAGGGTGGCATATCCACCGTAGGAGGCACCGTAAATGGCTATGCGTTTCGGGTCGGCTATGCCTGAATCGATGAGCCAATGCACGCCGTCGGTGATGTCATTCTGCATGGTGAGCCCCCATTGCTTGTAACTCTTTTCGAGGAAGTCGCGGCCGTAGCCTGTGCTTCCGCGGAAATTGAGTTGAAAGACCGCATAACCTCTCGAACACAGGAATTGCACTTCAGAGGAGAAGCCCCAATTGTCGCGCGACCACGGTCCGCCGTGGGGATTGACGATGACGGGGAGCGGGGCCGGGAGAGCATCGAGTGTCAATCCGGGGGGCAAACTGAGGTAGGCCTCGATGGTCAACCCGTCGCGGGTGGTGAACGTCACGGGGTGCATGGGCGCCATGGCGGATTCGGGCAACCACGGGGCCACTTCGGTCAGCAGTTCCACACGATCAGCGGTGCGATCGTAGAAATAATAGGCGCCTTTCGACCGGTCGCTGGCCACAAAGACGATGCATCGTTCCTCGCTCTTATCGGTGTCTACCATGCCGACTTGTTGCGCTGGGAAGTGCTTTTCGAGTCGTTGGCGGTCATTGCGTGCGCGGTCGTCGAAATAGTGGCGCACAGGGTCGCGATGTCCGGCACAAAACGCCCCGAGCAGCCGGCGACGCTTGCGCGAATAGGTGAGCGCGTCCACGTCGTAGCGATCGTGTTCGAACAGTACTTCGCGCTCTTCGGCCGTAGCGGGATCAATGAGCACCAAGGCTGCTTTGTCACGGCCGCGATTGCTCACGCCCCACACCATTTTGTTGTCGGGAGTGAAGAGCGAGTAGCACACCGATTCGCGGAAATCGGTGGTGAGCACGGGACGGAATGCTTCGCCTTCGTGGTCGCGGTAGAGAATCTGGGTGTTCACGCCGTCGACGACGGCATAGACCACACGCAAACAACCGTCGTGGTCGGTGGTCCATCCCTGATAGTTGCCGGGATTTTCGGCCAGGAGCGTGAGTTCGCCCGTGTCGAGATCGAGACGATAAGGATCGAAGGCCTCGGGGTTGCGGCGATTCATTTCAATGAGGATTTGCCCGGGCACTTCGGGGAGGTCATCGATGATGTCGGCGCGCACTCCGGGAAAATCGGTGTAGGCGCGTTCGTCGCTCCCGTCGCGGCGAATGCCGAAAAGGTGGTAGTTCTCGTCGCCCCCATCGTCTTTGGCATAAACCAAACGGTCGTTGTCGGCCCAAAGGTGGCCGCCGAGACTGCGTTCGGTTTCGCCGGTGAGTCGAAGTGGGGTGCCGAGTGCGCCATCGGGGGCGATGCTGCGCACAAAAAGGTTCATGCGGTCGCGATAGGGGGCAAGATAGGCGAGATGGCGCCCATCGGGCGAAAGACGGAAGGAGGAAGAAGTGGCGTTGCGGAAGAAATCTTCGAGGGAAATCATGTCGTTGGGGAAGATAATAAAAGAGATGTGCTGGAAATGCGCAAACAAATTTACAGTTTTCGAAGCGAAAGAGGAGCCGTTGCGAAAAGAAAATAGTAACTTCGCTAACGAAAACCGCTTCATGTACAGACAATTCGACACTCTATGTTCGCACTACTTGAGTTTCTCCTACAATCGCTTTGCAAAGGGGTAAGCAAAACCACGAGTTGGCTCCATTCTCTTTGGCTGATCGCCTATCGTCGCTTCAAATCGACGGTGAAGGGCGAAGCCTATCCCCAATCGTCGACGATGTTGGAGCTGCTGTTTCCCAAAATGCAGATCGAATGGAAGGAAAGCGAATTTAAGTGCCAAGAAGACGAACGAGCCTATGATTTTACCTTCCAGGGAGGGCATTTTGTGGCGGTGTGCAGCCGGCGCAACACCATGGTCTCGTTCTATTATCCGTATTTTGTGGAGCGTCCTCTCGGCGCGCTGACGGCGGTGCGCCATGCCAGCAATGAATTCAACAGCTTGGCGGTGGCCAATTTCGCGACTTACTACATCATCGATGCACAGGGGCACCAGGTTTATCTCTACATGCGTTTCGGCATGCCCATCGACTCGACGAAACGCAGTGTGCAAGAAATGCTGGCGGCTCAATTGGAAGCGACTTTCGCCCATGTGCGAAGAACAAGAGCTGAACTCGAGAAGATCGAAGCAAGCGATGACAACAATTTGGAGGAGAACACGGCAATCAGTGAGCGGTTGAACGTCTTGTCGCACGTGGCAGAGATGAATTATGCTCCTGCGTTGGCCGAAGGATTTGAGACCAAAGAGCAGAAACACACGGTGGGCGAAGTGCTTTCGACGTTCATGCCGAACGAAGAACCGGTGACGCTTTTGCGAATGGAAGGCGTATTGACCGGAGAAGGCGACTGCGAGCCTTCGACAATCGAAGTGCTTGAGGTGGAAGAGATTAAGAATTTTCCGTTTGTGGAATACTTGATGACGAAAGGAACCACATTCGAATCGTTGAAGAACAGTGCATTGACGCTGGTGATTAGTGTATTGATCCAAGAAGGCGAACGGAAAGACTGTTTGCTGCACGTGCTTTGCGAGAGCGAAACGAATTATGATCTCTTCTTTCGCGTGACCTTCACTCGCCCCACGGGGATACTTTTGCCACAACACTCGGCGGTCGTTGCGAAAGCAGAACAGCAAAGCAGTGCAACTACCTTTGTTTTGGCCTATGATAAGGTGGGCGACGGAGAACGCCGGAAGGAGTTTGAATACTTCTGGAACGAAACCCGCGATGCCCTCGAACGCGGCGAAGATTTGACGGAGGCACAAGACGAAATGATGGCCTGCACTACGCCCTACTACGGTTATTGCATGTATTGGGGACGGCGTTTCTATGCGTCGGAGCGTTATTATGAGGCGCTGGCTTACTTCAAAAATGTGTTCCGCTGGCTTTCGCCGCGGTTCAGCTACATGAACAAGGGCCAGCGCGCGCATTTCTTCGAGTTGCTCTTCAGCATCGGCAGTTGCTACAGCGCTTTGGGACTTTACCAACAGGCTTATTACTATTTGGATGGTCTGTATTCGCTGAACAACCACAAGTATAATCGTGCCTACGTGAATGCATTGGTGAACGGCCACGATTTTCGTGCCCTTTTTGTCATCGATCGCTACTTGGATCAAGAGCAAAAGCAGTTTGAAAGCGAGGGAACGGAAGTGGAGGAGCCAGAGCGACAGGCTTTCGTGCGCTTCTTGAAGCGCCGCCGGGGCACGGCGCTCATTGATGCAGATTTGCTCGACGAAGCCGAGCTGCAATTTCAAGCTCTGCTCGAGTTTCCCGACAGTGAAGGGATTGCGCTCGAAGAATTGCTGCGCATTCAACAAATAAGAAACGACAAAGAAGAAAATACTCAGCCTACTGACTCATGACAATGATCTCTCCTTCGCTGCTCAGTGCGGATTTCGCCAATTTGCAGCGCGACATCGAAATGCTCAACGAAAGTTCGGCAGATTGGTACCATCTGGATGTGATGGATGGGGTGTTTGTGCCCAACATTAGTTTTGGTTTTCCTGTGATGGAGGCCATGGCCCGACACGCACGCAAGCCGCTGGATGTGCATCTGATGATTGTATCGCCCGAAAAGTTCATCCCTCAAGTGAAAGCCCTCGGGGCGCACGTGATGAATGTACACTATGAGGCTTGTACCCACCTGCATCGCGTGGTGCAAGCTATACGCGACGAAGGAATGTTGGCCGGCGTCACGCTCAACCCCCATACGCCGGTGAGTGTGCTCGAAGAAATCGCGCCCTATCTCGACTTGGTCATGCTGATGAGCGTGAACCCCGGCTTCGGCGGCCAGCGTTTCATCCCCACCATGGTCGAGAAGACACGGAAATTGCGCGCCCTCTTGGATGCTTGTGGGTCGGAAGCGTTGATAGAAGTGGATGGCGGTGTGAATCGCGAGACCGGAAAATGGCTTGTTGAAGCCGGAGCCGACGTGCTCGTCGCCGGGAGTGCCGTGTTCAACGCGGCAGATCCGAAAAAGGAAATAGAAGTATTGCGTAATCTTTGAAGCAATGGAAATAACTCCCCTGCTGGACAATAAACAACTCTTTGAATTGATGGCTTTGTTGCGCGATGCGCAACGCGTGGTGATCACTGCGCACCGAGGACCCGACGGAGATGCCATGGGATCGACGCTGGCTTGGGCCGACTACTTGCGTGGGCTTGGCAAACAGGTGCGCGTGATTCTGCCGACACCGTGCCCGGACTTCTTGAAATGGTTGCCGGGAGCCAGAGGTGTGCTCTATTTCTCGAACGACGACATGCGACCGATGGCGACAAAGTTCATTCAAGAGGCCGATTTGATCTGCCTTTTGGACTTCAATGCCCTGCATCGTTTGCAAGACATGGGGCCGGTGGTGGAGCGGGCGAAGGCGAAGCGCATCATGATCGATCATCATGAGGGGCCCGACGAGAAAGCAGCGGATTTCATCGTGTCGCGTCCGGGCGCTTCGAGCACATGTGAGTTGGTCTTCAAGCTGATTTATCAACTCGGGGCGTTTGACGAACTCTCTCGCAACGCAGCTGCATGCATCTATTGTGGCATGATGACCGATACAGGTGGGTTTGCCTATGCATCGAACGATCCAGAGATCTTTATCATCATTGCCCACTTGCTGACCAAGGGGATTGACAAGGACAAGATCAATCGGAATGTGAACAATACGTGGTCAGAAAATCGATTGCGCTTCTTTTCCTACATATTGACCGAACGCCTGCGTTTCTTCCACGATCATCGGGCCGGACTGTTCACGATCACCCGCGAAGACATGAAGCGCTTCCACTATATCCGCGGAGATGCAGAAGGTTTGGTCAACGAACCGCTGAAAGTGAAGGGCATGCGACTGAGTATTAGTCTGAGAGAGGACACGGAAGTGGACAAGATTCGCGTCTCGGTGCGCAGTGTCGACGATTTCCCCGCCAATAAATTGGCCGAAGAGTTCTTCAATGGCGGCGGACACTTCAATGCGGCGGGCGGCGAACTCCCCTTCCCGCTGGATGAGGCCATCAAAACGGCCGAAAAGGCCATCGAAGCCTATGCAGATCGTCTATAAACGCCCTCCGTTCGCAACGAACGACATGACCGACGGCATTTTTTGTGCCGTCGGTTTGTTTTTCTTGCAATAAACGCGTATTTTTGCGGAAATCGTTCATTTCAAAAATCAGAAAGCCTATAGAAACATACTCTACTTCAAACTAATCGTTCAATGAGTATGGACAGCAAAAATAGAATGACCGACGACGCGTTGGTAAAAGCTTACATCGGAGGAGACGCAGAAGCCTTCGATTGTTTATTGGCGCGCCATCAAGATCGATTGTTCCAGCACATTTTATATGCAGTGCACGATGAAGACTTGGCAAACGACATATTTCAAGAGACTTTTGTCAAGGTGATTCTTTCGCTACGCAAGGGAAATTATGTGGAACAAGGTCAGTTTTTCGCTTGGCTTTCGCGAATCGCCCACAACTTGGTGCTTGATCATTTCAAAACACAGCGCGGACAGTGCAGTTATGACGAAGATGGTCAGGAATTTGCCGACGAAGCCAGTTCTCAGCTGGCTTGTGTGGGACGAGAAGAGGAAATGATTCGTATGGAATCGATAGAAATGGTGCAGAAATGGATCACTTTGCTGCCGGATGAACAGCGCGAAGTGGTGAAAATGCGCTTCTATCAAGAAATACCCTTCAAAGAAATTGCGGAAAAAACGGGGGTGGGCATCAGTACCTCGCTGGCAAGAATGCGCTATGCGCTGCTCAACCTCCGCAAAATGGCAACCAGAGCGGGAATGTTGAAGTGAATGCGACCGTAAAACGCAAAAATATCACGTTTCGCGCATTAAATGGGAAGTTCCGTCGTTTAGAGAATAACGAACTAAGTGATATTCTCCTGAAGCCTATGGAACACTCTACTCCACTTCCCCACTCTCCCAAACATGAGACTTTAGAATTTATCAAACGATTCGCTCGTTTACAGCTTATTGCGGAGCCTGCTTTGGCTTGTGGCCTTAGAATTCAAATGGTCAGCTCGCAATGTGCCGGCGGAACGTGTTGAATGCGCAAAATGGAATGCATGAAAAAGATTTTGCTCCTCGGATCGGGTGAACTCGGGAAAGAGTTCACGATCGCTGCCCAACGTTTGGGACAACATGTCGTGGCTTGCGACGCCTACCCCGGTGCGCCCGCAATGCAAGTCGCCGATGAATGTGAGGTGTTCTCCATGCTCGATGGAGAAGCACTGGACCGCGTCGTCGAAAAGCACCATCCCGACCTCATTATCAGCGAAATTGAAGCCATTCGAACCGAACGACTTTACGAATATGAGGCGAAAGGCATCCGCGTGGTTCCTTCTGCCAGAGCGGTGAACTACACGATGAACCGAAAAGCCATCAGAGATTTGGCAGCAAAGGAACTCGGAATCAGAACGGCGCGTTACCATTACGCCACAACTGAGGAGGAACTGCGCAAAGGAGCCGAGGATCTCGGATTTCCCTGCATCGTCAAACCGCTAATGAGCTCGAGTGGAAAAGGACAATCCGTGATGCGTTCCGTAGATGACGTGAAACACGCATTCGAATACGGCATGGCGGGAAGCAGAGGGGATGTCAAGGAGCTCATCGTCGAAGAATTCGTTGATTTCGACTACGAAATCACCCTACTCACCGTGACGCAAGACAACGGCAACACGTTATTCTGCGCTCCCATCGGACATGTGCAAGAAGATGGCGACTATCGTGAGAGCTTCCAGCCGAGAGCGATGAGCACAACCCACTTGCAAGAGGCCGAAAGTATGGCGAAAGCTGTGACAGAAGCCCTGACCGGAGCCGGAATTTGGGGAGTAGAGTTTTTCGTCAGCGAGAAAAACGGCGTTTACTTCAGCGAATTGTCGCCGCGTCCGCACGATACCGGTATGGTGACCCTGGCGGGAACACAAAACTTCAATGAATTCGAACTGCATTGCCGTGCGGCATTGTCTTTGCCCGTTCCGTGCGTGAAAAACCTCCGCATTGGAGCCAGCGCCGTGATTTTAGCAGGCGATCATGCGGAAGGCACGCCCGATTACCTCGGATTAGAAAGAACTTGTGAGGAGGATGCTGATCTGCGCATCTTCGGAAAGCCCAGCATGCGCCCCAAGCGTCGGATGGGAGTTGTGTTGGTGAGCGGAGAATTGGGGAGCGATCTCGAGCAAGTCCGCGACAAGGCAAAACGACTCGCCGGTTATGTTCAAGTGGTCCCTAAGAGGAATTGATTAAACATAAAGTTTGTCGCGTATTTCTGCATTCATTGTCGAATAGTCGGGAATACGTCACGGAAATGAGCCTTTGAGAGCTTGGTTTTTGCGCATCTCTTGAAGGCAAACGGAGAGGTGCAGCTCGTACCGCCCCATTTTGTCCATACCCTCCCCCTTTCTCGTCCGCCGACACGAACAAACCGCAGTGGGAACATGGGATTATCGTAAAATACCCGCCGTGATAACCAAAACCTCACCAACCTGTCCATGATATTTCCCACCGACTAAACCGCCCGATCGAGCTATTGCCCGGTTGGGCGTTTCATTTTGGCCATTAGCCACAACGGGAAGACAAAACACGGGGGCTTTTTCTTCAGAATCTGTTTTTTTGCGAGCCCATGAAGCCAGATCCCTCTTTTTTGACTAACTTTGTAGGCGGATACACGGAAGTTCGCTTTCAGTTCTCCGTAAGATCCTCGTGATATTGCTTTTATCTTTATCCTAATCCAAGTTCGGAAATGAAACTCATCCTGATGACTCGTCCTGATTTCTTCGTCGAAGAGAGTCAGATCATCACTGCTTTGTTCGATGAAGGGCTGGAACTTTTGCATGTGCGCAAGCCAGATTCAGAACCTGTCTATTCGGAACGATTACTCTCGCTCATTCCCGAAAACTACCACAAGAATATTGTGGTGCACGACCATTTCTATCTTAAAGGTGAATACGGTTTGAAAGGCATTCACCTCAACGCGCGAAATACTCAGCTTCCCCACAACTACAAAGGTCATATTTCCTGTAGTTGTCAGAGTGCAGACGAACTCAGAGAGAGAGTTCGTTCGTTCGACTATGTCTTTTTGTCACCCCTCTTCGATGCAACGCGCGAAGACGGCTTCAGTGAGAATTTCAGTGCGCGCATGCTGAATGAAATGGCCGAAAAGAAACTGATCGGGCGCAAAGTCATGGCCTTTGGCAACGTCGATGCCGACAATCTTCCCCTAGTCAAAAGTCTCGGTTTCGGTGGTGCCGTCATTTTGGGCGACCTTTGGAATCGCTTCAACATGCACACCAACAGAGACTACAAGGATCTCATCACCCACTTCCGCAAGTTGCGGCGAATGGCCGAATGAACTCGCGAAACCAAGGCGATAGAAATCCTTACATCGTGAGAGAAACTTCCCACCAATCAACTCTTTCAATAAAATGAACAGTAACTTCAAAGTCTTCTCGGGCACGAAAACACGTTATTTGGCCGAGAAAATCTGTGACAATCTGGGCTGCAAGCTCGGAGATGTGAGCATCACTTATTTCTCGGACGGCGAGTTTGAGGTTTGCTATGAGGAGTCTATTCGAGGCTGCGACGTCTTTCTCGTACAAAGCACGTTTCCCTCGACCGACAACCTGATGGAGCTTTTGCTGATGGTCGATGCGGCCAAACGTGCTTCGGCGCGCACCGTCAATGCTGTGGTACCCTACTACGGTTGGGCCCGTCAGGACCGCAAAAGCAAGCCCCGTGTTTCCATCGGAGCCAAGCTGGTCGCCAATATGCTGGGCGTAGCCGGTATTGATCGCGTGATCACCATGGATCTCCACGCCGATCAAGAGCAAGGATTCTTTGAAGTTCCTGTAGATCACTTGTTTGCGTCGACTATCCTCCTCCCTTACGTCAAGAACCTCAACTTGAAAAACATCTGCATCGCAACGCCGGATGTCGGAGGCTCGAAACGCGCAAGCACCTACGCGAAATATCTCGATTGCCCCATGGTCATTTGCAACAAGACCCGTAAGCGTGCCAATGAAGTCGACTCCATGGACGTGATCGGCGATGTGAAGGACATGGACGTCGTACTGGTAGATGATATGGTGGACACCGCAGGCACGATCACCAAAGCCGCCGACCTCATCAAGTCGAAAGGTGCACGTTCCGTGCGTGCTTTGGCCTCACACTGCATCATGTCCGGTCCGGCCGACGAGCGAGTCGAAAACAGTCAGCTCGAGGAAATGGTCTTCACCGACTCTATTCCCTACACCGGTTCCTGCTCAAAAGTGAAACAACTGAGCGTCGGAGCACTGTTTGCCGAAACCATTCGCCGAGTGCTCGAGAATGAGAGCATCAGCAGTCAATATCTTATCTGATTTATTCCAATAGAGAGAGGCGTGTTTGCGTCGTACCGATGGAGATCGGTCCGCGAAACGCATAGACAGGGCATCGTGTCATTGCGTATCGGGAGTGCATCCACGCCTCTCCTTCTATCTCGCTTTTTTCTAAGCTTTTCCTTCTCACAGAATTTGCATGCGTAGGAAATTCGTCTACACTCTTTGGTCATTGTTGCTTGGTTTTATCCTCTCGGCTGCACTTTTCGTCGTCGCAGTCGAACGTGGATGGATCGGCTACATGCCTGATCTCGAGCGCATCCAAAATCCCATCAATAAATTCGCATCGCAGGCACTGACTGCCGATGGAAAATTGTTGGGCACTTGGTCTACCAGCGAAAACCGCATTTTTGTGGCTACCGATAGCATATCGCCCCATCTCTTCAAGGCGTTGGTGGCCACAGAAGACGAACGTTTCTACGACCATTGCGGTATCGACGCCAAAGCGTTGGGGCGTGCCGTGGTGAAACGTGGCATCATGGGTCAGCACAATGCGGGAGGTGGTTCGACCATCACGCAGCAGTTGGCCAAACAATTGTATTCCGGAAAAGCTTCCAACACACTTCAGCGATTATTGCAGAAGCCCATCGAATGGGTCATCGCAGTAGAGATCGAACGCTACTACACGAAGGATGAGATCATGACGTTGTATCTCAACTACTTCGATTTTCTTCATAACGCCGTGGGAATCAAGACGGCAGCCAACGTCTACTTTGGCAAATCTCCCAGCGAACTTACACTTACCGAATCGGCCACGCTGATCGGCATGTGCAAGAACCCCTCACTCTTTAATCCCGTGCGCGACGCAGAACGCTGCCGTCAGCGCCGAAATGTGGTGCTGTCTCAAATGGTCAAAGCCGGCTATTTGAGTGCAGACAGCTGCCGAATGCTCAGCGCCACCCCACTCGAATTGAATTTCCACCCCATCGACCACAAAGAAGGGGAGGCCACCTATCTGCGTGAGTACTTGAGACAAATACTCATGGCCGACAAACCGAAGCGATCCAACTACCGCGATTGGCAGTACGCCCAGTATTATGCCGATTCTTTGGCGTGGATCAACAACCCGATCTACGGTTGGTGCAAAAAGAACAAGAAGCGCGACGGCTCACACTACGACATCTACACCGACGGCCTGAAAGTTTACACCACAATCGACTCGCGCATGCAGGAATATGCCGAGAAAGCGGTCTACAGTCACGTTGCACTTCGACTTCAGCCCGAGTTTGACAAGCGGAAGTACAACGAAAACTTCCCTTTCAACACCAGTCTGTCCTCCAAACAGGTGAAGCGCATCTTCGATAAAGCCATGCGTCAAAGCGAACGGTATATAGCAATGAAGGCCGCAGGTGCATCTGAGGAGGAAATTCACGATGCCTTTTGCACCTTGACTCCCATGTCGGTCTACACCTACCATGGCGATGTCGATACGGTCATGACACCGCTCGATTCCATTCGCTATTACAAGACCTTCCTCCGAGCCGGTTTGGTTTCTATCGATCCGAGCAATGGTTACGTGAAAGCTTATGTAGGAGGTCTCAATTATGCTCATTTCCAGTACGATATGGGAATGATCGGACGCCGACAAATCGGCTCGACGATGAAACCGTTTGTCTATGCCATGGCACTCGAAGATGGGTACACGCCCCAATCGATGGTGCTTAATGCCCAGCGAAGCTACCGCGTAGGCGGATCTGTCTGGACACCTCGCAATGCCAACAGCGCAAGAGCCGGCCAAATGGTGCCCCTGATTTGGGGACTCTCACAATCGAGCAACTGGGCCACGGCCAACCTCATGAGCAAGGTGGATCCCAGTGGTACGCGCCTGAAACGGCTCGTGCAGAATTTCGGGGTCGCCAATCCCGACATACACCCGTCTATGGCCCTCTGTCTCGGACCTTGCGAGGTGACGGTAGGCGAAATGGCCTCGGCCTACACGGCCTTTGTCAACCAGGGCATCCGTTGCGCGCCCACTTTGGTCAGCCGCATCGAGGACAGCGAAGGGAACGTCATTGCCCAATTCACGCCGCGCATGAACGAAGTGATTTCCGAACGCACCAGCTACGAAATGATCGAGATGATGAGAGCCGTGGTTGATCACGGTACAGCGCGCAGATTGCGTTTCCAGTTCGGACTCAACGGCCCCATCGCCGGCAAAACCGGAACAACCAATAACAATGCCGATGGTTGGTTCGTGGGCTACGTCCCTCAACTTGTCACGGCTTGTTGGGTGGGCGGTGAAGATCGCGACATTCACTTCACCGGCACGGCTGAAGGGCAAGGAGCGTCCACTGCTCTCCCCATCTGGGCGCTGTACATGCGTAATGTGTTCCGAGACAAGACGCTTGGATACAACCCCAATGAACCCTTCAATATGGGCCGAGCAAAGAAACCTGCCGCTGCCGGAGCACCGCCCGCCAACAACGGGGATGCCGGAGCGGGACCGACGCAGGAAACCAACGTGTTTCAATAAGAAGTCCCCTGTTTTTTTTCGAAAAGTCCCCTCTTAAATGAAAATACAAGCCATTATTCCAGCAAGATATGCCTCGACTCGTTTCCCGGGTAAACCCTTAGCGTTGTTAGGTGGGAAAGAAATCATACAACACGTCTACGAACGCGCAGCCGAAGTGTTTGAAGAAGTGTGGGTAGCCACTGATGATGAGCGAATTGCCGCAGTCGTCGAGCGTTTCGGTGGGAAGTGCGTGATGACTTCCGCAGCACACAAAAGCGGAACGGATCGCTGCAGAGAAGCCATGCACAAGACGGGGTTGCACCCCGACATTGTCGTTAATATCCAGGGTGATGAACCTTTTGTGCGCCAGGAACAGTTGCGAGAGCTTTGCCGCTGTTTTGAAGACGAAAGCACTCAAATTGCCACATTGGTCAAACCTTTTACGCCCGAGATGGGACTCGAAGCCCTGAAGAATCCCAATTCACCCAAAGTGGTCGTCGGTCTTCAGCAACAAGCCCTCTATTTTTCGCGCTCCGTCATCCCCTATTTACGTAATGTGCCCGAAGAGCAATGGCTGAGTCGCCACACGTTCTACAAGCATATCGGGCTTTACGCATATCGGGCCGAAATGCTCGACCAGATTACGGATCTGTGCCAAAGTCCGCTCGAACTTGCAGAGAGTTTGGAACAACTTCGCTGGCTGGAAGCTGGACTGAAAATCCGTGTGGGCTTCACGAACCATGAGACCATTGGAATCGATACGCCCGAAGATCTACGCAAAGCGGAAGAATTCCTCCGCTCGAATTGCTAAAAAACGTGCGTTCTACTTGGTTGTTTCAATAAACTGCAATATCTTTGCGCATATACGAGAGCTCTATCGCCCTCTAATTGCACAAGCTTACCCTCTATGATACGTAAATTCTCTCTCATCATATTCTCTTTCCTTACTTTTGTCGCCGTCGATGCGCAAAAGATTGTGATCGGCTCCTATACCTTCAAGGATGGAGCGGTTTTCACGGGTGAAATGTTAGGAAACAAACCGAATGGCAAAGGCATCACGGTTTATCCTAACGGAGACAAGTACGAAGGCGAATACAAAAAGGGGAAACGCCAGGGCTACGGTACCTATTCGTTCTCTGACGGTGAGAAATATGAAGGCGACTGGTTCAATGACCAGCAGCATGGAAAAGGAACGTTCTATTACATCAACAATAACCGCTACGAAGGCCTCTGGTATCAGGACAAGAAACAGGGCCGCGGCAAGATGTACTACTACAACGGCGATGTTTACGACGGTGACTGGAAAGACGACAAGCGCAACGGCGTGGGCATCTACCGATTTGTGAGTGGGGCCTTCTACAACGGGCAGTGGGTCAACGACAAAAAGCAAGGTAAAGGCACGTTCGACTGGAACGACGGCACCAAGTACGAAGGATATTGGTTCAACAACCTGCGCAATGGTTTCGGCACCTACCATTATGCTGACGGCGACGTGTACAAAGGCGAGTGGAAGGACGATAACCAAAACGGAAAGGGCATTTACACCTTCCGCAACGGCGATATCTACGAAGGACAGTACCAAAACGGCGAACGCACCGGCGAAGGTGTGACCACCTTTGCCAACGGCGACAAATATACTGGGCACTTCCTGGCCGGCGAACAGAGCGGACAAGGCACTTACGTGTGGAAAGGCACTGCAACCTACACCGGAATGTGGAAAGCAGACAAGCCGCACGGTCGCGGTGTCTACAAAACCAAGGCCGGCGACAGTTATGACGGCACTTGGAAGAACGGAAAAATGGATGGCGAGGGCACGCTCATCTCGGCGCAAGGGGACAAATACAAAGGACAGTTCCGCGACGGGCAGAAACATGGCTTCGGCATCGAAATCCTGGCAGATGGTTCGCGTTACGAAGGGTCGTTTGTCAACGGAGAGCGCGATGGCGCGTTCGTTGAGTACGACCGTAACGGCAACAAAACGGCCGAAGGCGTTTATACCAACGGCCGTAGGCAAGCCAATAACCGATAATCTCTAAAAATACCATAGCGCTTCGGCAAGAAAATATCCTCTTGCTGAAGCGCACAAAAACATTAAGCAGTTCATTATGAAGGTCTCACAGCAGAAGAAGCCCACAAAGACAAGCGTTCCCGCCCAGCGGAAAACGACGAATTCGCGCGCGCAGCTCAAACTCGTCAAGAACGACGAATGGCTTGCGCCTTATGCCGATGCGATCCGCGGGCGACACGAGCAGGCACTGCACAAAATCGAAGAACTCACGCAGGGCAAGCAGTCTATTTCCGAATTTGCCATGGGACACCACTATTTTGGACTGCATCGCACGCGGAAGAATTGGATTTTCAGAGAGTGGGCACCCAATGCCACGCGCATCTTCCTGGTCGGAGACTGCAATGATTGGCAGGAGAATCCCGAATTCGAGCTTAAACGCATCGAAGATTCCGGAAACTGGGAGCTGACTTTGCCCTTGAAAGCCCTCAAGCACGGGCAGTTATACAAGCTGCATGTTTATTGGGAAGGGGGCTTCGGTGAGCGCATCCCCTCTTATGCACACCGAGTGGTGCAAGATGAGACCACAAAGATCTTTTCCGCGCAAGTTTGGGCTCCTGCAAAGCCCTATCAATTCAAGAAAGAAACTTTCAAGCCCCAACGCGCTCCCCTACTCATCTACGAGTGCCACATCGGAATGGCGCAAGATGCCGAGAAAGTCGGGACCTACAATGAGTTTCGCGAGAATGTGCTTCCGCGAATTGTCGAAGACGGATACAATTGTATCCAGATCATGGCCATTCAAGAGCATCCTTATTATGGTTCCTTCGGGTATCATGTGTCCAGCTTCTTTGCTGCGTCTTCGCGCTTCGGCACTCCAGAAGAATTGAAGCAACTGATTGACGCGGCACACGAGAAAGGCGTAGCGGTTATCATGGACTTGGTGCAGAGCCACGCCGTCAAGAACGAAGTAGAAGGCTTGGGTAATTTCGCGGGCGACCCCCAGCAATATTTTTATGCCGGCGATCGGCGTGAACACCCCGCCTGGGATTCGCTTTGCTTCGACTACGGAAAGAATGAAGTCATCCATTTCCTGCTTTCCAACTGCCGTTATTGGTTAGAGGAGTACCATTTCGATGGTTTCCGGTTCGATGGAGTCACTTCCATGCTCTATTACAGCCACGGCCTCGGCGAATCGTTCAATGGCTACGCTGATTATTTCAATGGCCACCAGGACGACAATGCCATCTGCTACCTAACGTTGGCCAATGAGGTGATTCACCAGTTCAATCCCCAGGCCATCACCATCGCAGAGGAGGTTAGTGGCATGCCAGGCCTCGCTTCCCCTTTTAAAGACGGGGGATACGGGTTCGACTACCGCATGGCCATGAACATTCCCGACTATTGGATCAAGACTATCAAGGAACTGAAAGACGAAGACTGGAAACCTTCCTCCATTTTCTGGGAACTCACCAACCGCCGTGCCGACGAAAGCAACATTTCTTACACGGAAAGTCACGACCAAGCCCTCGTTGGCGACAAAACCATCATCTTCCGTCTTATTGATGCCGACATGTATTGGCATTTCCGCAAGGGAGACGAAAACGAGCGCGCACATCGCGGCATCGCTTTGCATAAAATGATCCGTTTGGTCACGGCTTCTACCATCAACGGGGGCTACCTCAACTTCATGGGCAACGAGTATGGACATCCGGAGTGGATCGATTTCCCGAGAGAAGGGAACGGATGGAGTCATAAGTACGCTCGTCGCCAGTGGCACCTCGTGGACGACAAGGAACTCTGCTACCATTTGCTCGGCGACTTCGACAAAGCCATGCTTCGAGTGCTCAAAAGCGAGAAACAGTTCCAGAAATTGCCCGTAATCGAGATTTGGCACAACGATGGCGACCAGATTTTGGCGTACCAGCGCGGAGATCTGCTTTTCGTCTTCAACTTCTCGCCCACCACATCGTATGTAGATTATGGTTTCATGGTGAAGCAGGGAGCATACAGCGTGGTGCTCAATACCGATGCCGAGGCTTTCGGCGGCCAAGGACTCAATGACGACTCCATCACTCATTTCACGAACTACGACCCCGTACTTGAGAGTGACGGGAAGGGTTGGCTGCAACTCTACATCCCCGCTCGTACGGCCATTGTCCTGAGAAAAAATAAATGACACAAGACCAGAAACCGGTTCGAAGAGTGCGTATTCTACAATACGCACTCTTCGGTGCATTTGTCTACTGTTATTTCGGCGTTCTCGTCTCCGAACGTCTCATGGCCTGCACCTATAGCCTTTTCCCCAACTTCACGGTGCGTTTTTTGTTGGGCTTTCCGCACTTCTTCGGGTGCTTGGCACTTTGCATCTTCCTGCCGTTGCTCATTTATTGCAACAAACGCTGGTCGCTCTTCAAGCGGTGCGGATCGCTCACCCGGCAAGTGCTCTACCTCACCCTCTTTTTTTTCGTCGTCGGGCTCATTCCCGTTGCTGACGAGCTGACCATATTGGAATTGCGCACGGCCCGTCTCATTGCGCTCCACAAAAACGATGAAGCGCTGGAGCTCGGCCGCCGCTACGCGTCTGATTCGCCACGTTTGCAGATGCTACGTTTGCGCGCCCTCGGCACCATCGATCGCATGGGAGAGTCTTTCTTCGAGTTGCCCGGCAGCTACCATCCCTTCAGCGACCGCATTCAGGCAGAACGCCTGGTCAACGAACCGATTGGCCGCGGAGGTTATGCCTATCTGCGCGAAGGCGATTCCACCTTTTCCGTTCCGCCGGCCATGGCCGCCTTGCTCGACGGCAATTTAGACCGCTTTGCCGGAACGGTACCCCGAAAATATCTCATTGACCGCCATCCCGAAACGATTCCCGTAGCGTTTCGCCAAGCTCTCGTGCTTTATGTTCGCCTCACCACCCACCCCATCCTTTCTTATCAAGACGAAGCGACAGAAGCCAACTATCGAGATTTCATTAGTCGCCGAGATAGCATCCGCAAACAGTTTCCACGCGATGTGAAAGATGCGGAGCGCGCAGAGCGCAACCTCATGGCCGACGATTTCTACGGCACTTATTGGTTTTATTACTTCTACGAATGTCCTGATCGTAAGTTCGGATTGTAGGAGAATCCCCAAATTGGCAACTGTACACGGGGGCGATTCGTAGAAGCGCCCCTATTTTTGACGCAAACTTCCCGACTTTTCGCGAAAATCTCCCGAGTTTAAGAGACGAATCGCGAGGGAATCCCTAACTTTGTACCCCTTCTACTCAAAATATATTGGACATGGAACGAATTTATCGCCGCGACATCTTGGATTTTGTCACCGTTGCCACCGAATTCTGTAAGCAGGTGGAGCAATGTTCGGGAAGCGAACGCGGAGAATTCACCACCGTCATGCAGCGCTTGCTGCCCATGGTCTATCTCAAAGCGGCTTTCATCGACGAGATCGAAGAAGGTGTCGGTTATGTGGACGCCGTGGTGACAGAAAGCGACTATGAATACGTGCGCACCCAAATAGCGGCCATTATGCGCGATGCCGACGACTATCTCGACGTATTTGTCGAGCAGTTTCGCTACTCCGATGCGCCGGTTGTCTGCACGGTGAGCGAATCGTTGGCCGACGTCTATCAAGCCCTGCGCAACATGGTCGAAGCCTTCCGCAACGAGATAGACGAAGCGATGGAAGTGGCGCTGTTTGAGTGCATGGAAGAATTCAGAATGCACTGGGGGCAGCAGTTGCTCGGGGCTTTGAGAGCCATGCACGAGCTTGTTGCTTCGGGACAAGTGGACGAGATCTAAGTCAAATTGCAGATCTCGCTCAGTTATCGTCCGAAGCTCCATTTTTATCTCACGTTTATGCAAGAACTTTTCGTCCAAACGGACAAGAAAATCATAGCTACACTCCCCCGCTACACCTTCGAGGGGCGAATTGTTGTTGTCCAGAGCGAGAGTGAAGCGGAGCGAGCTGTGCAATACCTCAGCCGGAATACAGAATTAGGCATCGACACAGAGACCCGCCCCTCTTTTCGTAAGGGACAGCAGCATAAAGTGGCGCTTTTGCAGGTGGCCACTCCCGATCTTTGCTTCCTTTTCCGGCTCAACTACATGGGACTGCCCAACGCCCTGGCACATCTGCTCGAGAATGGGGAGATAAAAAAAATTGGCCTCTCGCTCAAAGACGATGTGCAGCAATTGCACAAAAGAAGACCGTCGCTCAAACCGCGAAATTTCGTGGATCTGCAACAAATAGCGGCGCAGATGGGCATCAAAGACATGAGCTTGGCGAAACTTTTCGCCAATTTCTTCCGCCAACGTATCTCGAAAAATTCGCAACTTTCCAATTGGGAGGCCGATGCGCTCGATGAAAAGCAGCGAGTGTACGCAGCTACCGACGCTGATGCCTGTTTGAAACTCTATCACCGCATGGAAGAGCTCAAGAATAATGGCGACTTCCGGCTCATTTCTCCCGAAAGTCACCGAGCATTGAAATAAGCAACAATGCGTTTGAGAAATC
>CAUTYW010000008.1:0-78282 GCA_963542795.1 uncultured Prevotellaceae bacterium
AAGTTGTAAGCTGCTAACTAGAGCTTAAGAGATACAGACTTTTCCCGATATAATGTGTACTTCCAATATAGAAGTGCAACACGCTTCTCCTCTCTTCTTTGGAGCGTAGTGGAAAAGGGGAAAAGGCGACTTTTTAGCCCGAATCCCCTAAAAACTCGTGGGCTTTTTGCTCACTCTGAGAAAAAGTTGTACCTTTGCGCCCGTATAGAGTCCGACGAGGCCCAAGAAGTCGCGTCGCCCCGTGCGTGCTGCGCCGTTTCGAAAGGAAGGGAGCGGACGAAGGAGCGAAGCGCGCCCCCCGGAAAAAACCGTTTTATCCAAATCAATCACACATCTCATGTACGCAATCGTAGAGATCAACGGTCATCAGTTTAAGGTCGAGCAAGGCCGCAAGCTTTTCGTAGACCGCGTCCGCAATGCTGAAAGCGGACAAACTGTTGAATTCGACAAGGTGCTCCTCATTGACGCCGACGGCGCAGTGAAAGTAGGCGCTCCCACCGTCGCAGGTGCTAAAGTCGTGGCAGAAGTTACCACGCCCCTTGTAAAGGGTGACAAGGTGCTCGTTTTCCACAAGAAGCGCCGCAAGGGCTATCGTAAACTCAACGGCTATCGCCACCAGTTTACCGAAGTCACTATTAAAGAAGTAATCGCATAACCACTTAACACACACAACACAATGGCACACAAAAAAGGTGTAGGTAGTTCGAAGAACGGCCGTGAATCGGCATCACAACGTCTGGGTGTTAAGATCTGGGGCGGCCAGGCTTGCGTAGCCGGCAACATCATCGTTCGCCAACGCGGCACCGCTCACTACCCCGGCAAGAACGTGGGTATGGGTTCCGATCACACCCTCTACGCGCTCGCAGACGGCACTGTTGTCTTCAAGCGTGGCGCACGCGACCGCAGCGTCGTGAGCGTTGAGCCCAAGGCTGAAGCCTAAGCTCGTTTTGGTCCGCTCCCTCGGGTGGAGCGGCGGAGGCTTGCCCTCTTTTTTTCAACCCGCCCGAACAATCGGCGCACTTCTCTCGCAGAGGTGCGCCGATTTCTTTTTAATTTCCTTGTAGACAAGTCGACTCGTTTGCCCGTTTACTTGCCTTGTAGACAAGTTGACGTGTAGACGAGTAGACGCGTGAGATGGTTGCTTCGCGTGCTGCTCTCGTTTACGGGTTTACTTGTTTGCCCGTTTACGTCCCTTGTAGTCAAGTCGACGCGTAGACGAGTAAACGCGTGAGATGGTGCTTCGCGTGCTTCTCTCGTTTACGGGTTTACTCGTTTGCTCGTTTACTTGTTTCCCCGTTTACTTCCCTTGTAGACAAGTCGACTCGTAAACGAGTAAACGCGTGAGCTGGTTGCTTCGCGTGCTTCTCTCGTTTACGGGTTTACTCGTTTACCCGTTTACGTCCCTTGTAGATAAGAGTAAACGCTGCGTGCCGCAGCTGTGCGCAAAAGGGGCAAGAACGCGGTATAACGACTGGGGAGATGGTGCGCAAGGAGTAGAAGTAGCGGGCGAGTGGGTGAAGATGCGCGCGGCCGTGAGGGGTGTGCGGGTGATGAGTTGTGCCCTTGTAGCGAACGGGGTGGGGAGTAAAGGGAAAATGCGCCGGCGGTCGGGAAAAGTGCTCGTGCGAGGTTTATTATAGATAGAAGAGGCGCAGGTGCGGCGAGTTGTCGGCGCGAAACTGCTGCGCGCTGATGACCGCTAAGCTCCGCCCTGCGTCTTTCCGCTGCCGGCGCGTTTCTTCTGCTGCCAACCGCGTTGCTTCGTTCGTCAGCACCCCCGGTCTGCCGCTTTAGTTCTCGCATTTCTGTGCCCTCCGCCTTTCTTCTGCTGCCAACCGCGTTTCTTCGTCCGTCAGCACCCCCGGTCTGCCGCTTTAGTCCTCGCATTTCTGCACCCTCCGCGTTTCTTCTCCTGCAAACTGCGTTTCTTTTGCTGCGCAACCGCATTGTCGGTTCGCTATCACCCCCTTTCGCGTTTATTTTTCCTCATTGGTCGCCGCGAAAGGCTTTGTTTTGCTAAATATCCGTGCCCGTCGGCTCGCGCCCCTCGTCGTTATCGTGCGAGGGGCGCAACTGTTTTTGGCTTTTCTCTCGCTCGTTTCCGGCTCGCTGCGCCCTTTTTTTGTTGACAAGCGCTGTGTTTTCGCGGTTGGATGCTGAGTTTCCGTGCCGGTGTGCGGGCTTTTCCGTTCGCAGGGGCTGCGCTTCTCTCGCTTTAATACAAGTTTTCGCCACCTCGTGTGGGGCTTTGGGGGCTTCGCGCAGCGCTTTAGCGGTTTAACGCCCTTTTCTCGGGCGCCGTCCACCGCTTCGCCTTCGTTCGTTGCGGAGCGGTGGAAAAAGCGTGCCGATTTTCCACTTATCCACAATTTGTTTTCCACAGTCTTTTCCACGGTGTGGAGAAAATGTCCACCTTCCCGTGCGTTTCTCCCCGCCTTTCCGTTTTTCCACCGCCGGGCGCACCGATCCCCTCCCACCGAGGGGAGGAAAAGTCCCCCTTCGCGCGCGCGTATATATATAGGAGCGGAGAAAGGCGAAAAGGGCAGCGCGCCGTTCGCCGCCTTTCGTTGTGGAAGAGGGTCGCTCGCTGCGAGGGGTGCCGACCGGTAGCCCCGCCCCGTGGGGAAAGGCCTCACGGTCGGGCGGGGCTCGCAGAAAGGAGTGGGGGAGTGTGTCGGCAGTGGGGCGGCAGTGTCGACTGTCGGGGTGGGGCGAGCGAAAGCGGTCGGTCGGGCGCGCTCCGTTTGCACCCGAGTCGCAACGGCAGGCGGGCAACAGGGGCGCCACGGCCGATGCGCTTGCACAATTCGCGCTCAATTTCAAGTATCGCGTCCGAACGATGTGTCCAAATAATGATCAACGTCGGGAGATCGAACAAGTTTTTGCACAACTTTTCCACAGTCTTGTACATATCCCCCGTGAAAACCTCGTCGGCGCACCGCTTTTTCGTGAGATGTGCTGAAAATCTGTGTTTTACGCTCTTTTTCTGCCCCGCAGTCGTGAAAAAACACCCCGAGACACCCCAAGGTTGGGCGTGAAAGTCGCCGAGGAAAAGCGAGAACTTGTGTGCGCGCAAAACCGCGTACGTCAACGCGCGTCCGCGGGACGCGACTACACGCTCACTCCTTCGCATCTCTCACACAATCAGTGAGATAGCCCGCTGTTGGAGCGCGTGTGTTGCGCACGAACGGGGACTTTTCGCCCCAAAACGGGGGATATTATGCGGCGAAATGTTAAAAATGAGCCTCGGAATGAAGAAAAGTGCATTTACATTTGGCTGGTAAGGAATTTAACTGATACCTTTGCAGCGTAATCTATCGGAGTCGACAGGCCAAGGCCTCGTAAAACGACGATTTTCCACCGACCGGTTACTTCCTTCCGCCTTGGGAATACGGCGAGCGCCCAGCCGGCGCACCGCACAACCCGAAGCCCCCTCCAAAGATGAAACGACGAGCCGGAAAAGAACCCACAACGCGTTCACGCACGCTCAGTCCCTCATCGACCAAGTGACCTCCGAGAGGAGAGAAGCCTAAACACAGTACGGCAGCTTGAGCAACGAACTGGCACAAGAACGCAACCAGAGATGCCCAAACCGGCCAACGCGCGACCACCGACACAGCGGATGACGCGCAGGGCACGTCTAAGCGAGATGACGATAGAACTCATCACGAGATGACCCAGTGCAACCCATGCACCGTCTTCGACGCGCCCAACGCCTGCGAAGAAACTTTTCTCCCAACGACTCACCCCTCCCGCCCTCGAACGGACGCCGACGCCTACACGCAGGCCGCGCGTACCTATATATAAGGGCGCACAACCGCCACATGCGACAAACGACAGCCGCTCCGCCGACCGTCACACCATAAAACAGAATCAACTATCCCACCGCCCCAATCGGTAAGTATACAACAACACCTAGATATGAAGAAATTCTTCTTGCTACTCACCCTCATGGCAGCCACCTTCATCGGGACAAGCGCACAGCAAGTCGTGATCAAGAACAATCTGCTCTACGACGCGACCACCACGCCCAACCTCAGCCTCGAGTTCGGCCTGAACAAGAAGCAGACCTTTGACGTGCAGGTGGGATTCAATCCCTTCGACCTCGACAAGCAGGCCAACAAAAAGTTCAAGCACATTGCGATCCAGCCCGAATGGCGCTATTGGACGTGCGAACGCTTCAACGGACTCTTCTTCGGCATTCACGCCCACGCCGGACGTTTCAATGTTTCGAACATGAAGTTCCCCGGAGGTATCCTCCACACCCTCGAAAAGAACCGTTACGAAGGTTGGTTTGTCGGAGCCGGTGTCGGTATGGGTTACCAACTCGTTCTCAACCGTCGCTGGAGTCTCGAAGCCGAAGTGGGCGCCGGTTACGCCTATTTGGACTACGATAAGTTCCGCTGCAACACTTGCGGCAGCCTCGAAGCCAGCAAAACCAAAGACTACTTCGGTCTGACCAAGGCCGCCCTCTCCGTAGTCTACGTCATTCGATAACCCTCACGTAAGCCCCTAAGCAACATGATTTTCAAATCTCTCTCTGTCATCGCATTGCTCTCCGCCGCGCTGGCGCTCCCGGCCCACGCCGCAGGAGACGTTCGGGGAAACGTCGGATTCACACCCGCCAAGGTGAAGGCCGGACGCGACAGCATCCGCATCGCCTTCGACGTGATCCTCGACCACGTTGACCTCGGCACCAACGCGCAGCTCAACCTCCGCCCCCGACTCGTGTCGCAAGACGGCACGCAAGTCTATGAGTTCGCCCCCATCTCGGTGGCCGGACGCAATCGCCACATCATGTGGCAGCGCGGTGAGCGCACCACACCCCAACCCCTCCGCGCAAGAGGCGAACGCATGGTCGTGCCCGTCAGCATCACCGCACCCGCCTATGAGTGGACACGCACTGCAAAACTCAACGTCGAAGAGCAAATCACCGGTTGCGCCTCCTGCGAACTCGAACGCCACGAGTTCACCGTAGCCGAACGCCTCTCGCGTGACCCCTATCGCCCCACCTTCTCGGTGGCCTATATCACCCCCGAAGCCGAAGCCGTCAAAGTGCGCTCCGAAAAGTTCATCGCACGCTTCAACTTCCGCGTCAATCGCACCGAACTCCTCCGCAACCTCGGCAACAACGCCGTTGAATTCGCCCGCGTCGACAGCGTGGCCAACGCCATCCTCGGCAACAAGGACGTGACGGTACGCACCGTGAACATCGACGGTTACGCTTCGCCCGAAGGACAAGAGGCCAACAACATCCGCCTCGCCGACGGCCGTGCCAAGTCGTTCGTGAAATACCTCGAACAAACCTACGGCCTCTCCACCCGCCTCTTCCAAGTGCAAGGACACGGCGAAGACTGGGCCGGACTCCGCCAGTGGCTCACCGCCAACAACACGCAGTGGAACGCCCAACTCTTCGACATCGTCGACGGACAAGCACGCAATAATAACGCGCGTAAGGAGAACCTCAAGAAACTCGACGGCGGCAACGCTTATCGTTTCCTCCTTGAGAACGTCTTCCCCGAACTCCGTCGCACCGAATACCAGTTCACCTACCAAGTGCGCAGCTTCAACGCTGCCGAAGCCATCGAGCGCTACAAGACCAACCCGCGTCTGCTCAGCCTCGCCGAACTCTATCAGGTGGGCAACAGCTTCCCCGAAGGTAGCGCCGAACGTCGTGGCGTGTTCGAAACCGCACAGCGTCTCTTCCCCGACGCACCCGTGAGCCGCTTCAACGCCATCGCCGGTAATTTGGCCGCAGGTAACAACGGAAACTACACTGATTTCCTCGCCAACTTCCCTGCCTCTGCAGAACAGTTGAACAACCTCGGCGTACACTACGCCCTCACCGGCAACTACCAGCAAGCCGCTGAGTGCTTCCGCCGCGCAGGCAACCTGCCCCAAGCCGTCAAGAACCTCCAAGAATTGAGCAAGGTGGAGCGTTAAGACCTGACAAGGCGCCGAAAGGACGCCCTGCGAGTCTATACTCTTCCCCAATCAGATAATCCATTCAATAATCAACAATTTATTCGTTATGAAGAAACATCTTCTCCTCGCAGCAATGCTCCTCACGGCTACGGCCTCTGTGGGAACATTCTCTGCCTGCTCGAACGAAGAAATCAAGCCCACCACCGAACATAATAACGTAGGTGGTACGACTTCGATGTCTATCCAGTTCGCTCTTCAGCTTCCCGATCGCGGCATACGTGCTGCTGCCGACGGTCAAGATCTCAACGCGCCCGAACACCACCACGTAGGTAAGTGGATGGGTTACGACCTTGTTGAAAGCGTAGACGTTTACATCTTCAAGGCTGACGCTGCCGCTACCGGTCCCAGCCAGTTCTCGCTCGAGAAGCAAGCTACCCTCGGTCCCACGGACTTCACGTTCGAACAGCCCAAAGCCGGTCAGCCCAACTACGCCTTCATCCGTCCTACCAAGGGCTTCAAGGTGGATCCGGGCAACAAGCGCGTATTCGTAGTAGTGAACCCCACGGCTGAAACCAAGGCTCACCTCGCTTCGATCAATGACTTCGACGATTTCAAAGCGAAGTACAACGACGTGCTCAAGCTCCAGACGGCTGCCGGTACTCCCGCTCCCACGAAGTACACCGAAACGGAAGCTACGGCTGCTGCCGCTACGACCGATCCCTTCACTGTGGCTGACCACGTAGCTCACTTGGACGGTACGGGTGTCAACCAGAAGGACGTCATCACGATGACCGGCCCTTACGGTGAGGTTACGGTTGTCGACGGTGTGACTGAACCTCAAACGCTCAGCACCGCTGCTGCTCCCCCCAACCGCGCTAACGTTTCTGTACAGCGTGTAGTTGCTCGCGTACTCGTAACTTCCGAAAAGGACAAGTACGAAATCATGGGTGACAACCCCGAAACTCCCACGGTTGAAACCGTTGATAACGGTGACGCTGTGAAGGTGGTGACCATCACGAACCTCACTTATGTTGTGGCTCAGGGTGAAAGCTCCTTCTACTTCGATCAGCAGGAAAGCGCCGATCCCACGAACTTCAAGTTCAAGACGCCCAACAGCGACTACATCCCCGTTGGTAACGCTACCGATCCCGGTGCTGACTACGACGTACCCCAAACTTTCGAGAAGTACGACTACACGGGTCTCTGGCGTAACAAGTCGACTCACTTCGGTGGTCGTGAAGTTGTAACTAACGCTACTTACGATAAGAGCCTCAACAACGTGGTTGAGTACGTGAAGAACCAAAACGGTCTCCACGGTGAATTCATCCTCGCCAACACGCACAAGTACGACGCTGCCGATCGTGGTAACAGCGGCTACCGTAAGGGTAACACCGC
This sequence comes from uncultured Prevotellaceae bacterium, assembly GCA_963542795.1. Lineage (GTDB taxonomy): Bacteria > Bacteroidota > Bacteroidia > Bacteroidales > Bacteroidaceae > Alloprevotella. Next base: position 7,321 of record CAUTYW010000008.1, read on the forward strand.
TTACGTCCTCGTTCGCGGTAAGATCGAACCCGAGTACGTTTACATGAACGACAAGACGGTTAACCATGACTGGAAGACCACTAACCCGAACGACGATCTCTTCCTCGGTGACGACGGCAAGTTCTATCAGAGCGCTGCTGCCGCCAACGATCCCACCACCAACGGCAACGCTGCGGCTGCTGCCATGAAGGTGAAGAAGTTCGTTAAGGGTAAGGTGCTCTACTTCGTATGGGTGAACCCCGACAAGACGAGCGCAACGGAGTGGATCAACTCGCCCGCTATCCGTAACAACATCTACCACATCCAGATCAAGGGTATCGCTAACTACGTATACAACTGGAACCCCCTCGTGCCCAACACGAACGAACCGGTAGATCCCACGAAGCCCGTTGATCCCAAGACGAACCCCCGTCGTCCGAACAACCCCAACAACCCGGATCCCCAACCCAGCGTGCCCGATCCCAACGATCCTAACAAGGAAATCCCCGATCCCAAGGAGCCTCCCACGGACATCACGCCCAAGGATCCCCTCTCGTTGAAGGAAGCTTGGATGTCGGTTGACGTGACGATCCTCCCCTGGCAGGTTCACACCTTCGAAACCATCCTCGGCAAATAATCTTTGTCAGTCCTTGTTGACATCGGTCAGCTGATCATTGTCAACAACGAATATACCCGCGGCGAGGGAGAAATCCCTCTCCCTCGCCGCACTTTTTTTCTCTTTCTCTTTTTTCTCACATCACGATGAATTTACCTAACAAGCTTACCGGAGTGTTTTTCACCTTAGGACTGGGATTGCTCCTTACAGGCTGCGAATCCATGTTCCACGATGACCTCGACAACTGCCCCCAGGCTGTGTATGTGAAACTCTACAACACGACTTGTAAGGCAGATTCCATCGGGTTGAACACACAAACCAACGTTCACCTCTTTGCCTTCGACGAGGACAATCGTCTCGCAGCGAGCGCTGAACTCAAGGACATCGATCTCGGCAACCAACAAAAGGGTTTCACAGAGATCAAACTCCCCATCAACAACCCCACCCCCGATCAAGATCGCGTCTACAACATCTACGCCTGGACGGGAGTGAACGGCAAATTCAATGTCTCCGACGCCAAAATCGGCAAGAAGAAGAGCGAAGTCTTCGCCTCTCTCCGTTATGGTGCTGACAACAACTATATGAATTTGGCCAACGACCGTGTCTATCATGGACAATCCAATCACTCGGTCGTACTGAAGAACCCTGCAAAGAACGGAACGCAGGAACAGCACATCGCCGTGTCGGTCGGCGAACTCACTTACCGACTCAATGTTTCCGTAGTACTCGACAAATCGATCCGCGAGCGCAAGCAAGCGCCTTCGGTACGCGAGTTCGGACTTGAAATCAAATCTGGCAACGGATCTTACAACTATGACGCAACGCACCCGTTGAATCCCCCCGCTATCGTCTACCCGACGAACGGCCCCGTGGTGTACGGCGACACGGCACTCACTGCCAAATATACCCTCCTCGACCTCGAATCCGGACTCGGCAGCTCCGTGCGCATCTCGCACAGCGCCAACGGACAAACCCGCGACGTCGACATGCCCGCTGATATCCAACACGACCTCATTGCCGCTATTCTCGCTTACGCCAGCAAGCCCGAGAACAAGTTTAACTTCAATCCCAACTGCGAACACGACATCGACGTCAAGTTCCTCATCAAGGATAAGTGCAACGGATGCGGACAATACATGTGTGCCGGCGTCTTCATCAACGACTGGTTGGTGCACACTTTCGAGTTCGTGTTCGGAAAATAATAAGAACCCCATTCTCTGTGTAAAGGCGGCCTCAGTGCCGCCTATACACCCCCTCTCCACCGCGCCGAAGCACTCAGCACGACGCTTTTCACAATATGACTATGCTCCCTTTGAACGACATTTTACACCGCACCGGACTCGCAGCGAGCCTCGCTGTGCTCCTGGCTTTCACAGCAGGATGCAAGCAAGAGTTTATCGGACCGGAAGAGCCCAAGGCACCGGGGTCTGTGTATATGTCGGCTGCCGTAAGTATTAGAGGCGTGGCCGGCACGATCAACACCAGTGCCGACTTTGAAGACCGCGTCAAGACGGTGCGACTCATCATTTGCGACACGCCCAGCGGAGCGGTGCTCTATAACAAAATGCACACGGTCGCTGATTTCACCAATCAGCCCGAAGGCCAAACCACCGTGTGGTCGAAGCCTTTCAAACTCACCGAAGGGCAGCGCGATTTCTTCTTTATTGCCAACGAGCAAGACTGGGGACTCACCGTCCCGCTCACCGGCATCACCAATCGCGCACAGCTCTTTGCCAACAATGCGCTGACGCACATCGCCTTCCCCGCGGGCTATCGCCCTTCAGAAGCCAAGCCCATGCTCATGACTCGTGCCTATCGCAACATGACCATCGTGGCAGAACGCAACGGTAAGGGTAAACTCCAAACCGACCCGCAGCACTTCGAAGCCGACGGCGACGAACAGGTGGAACTCATCCGCTCGCTCGCCAAAGTCAAGCTCACCCTCAAAGGAGTGGTGCAAGTCGACGAAGTAGGCGGCGCACCCAAGGCGACCGACATCAAGTTCAAGCGCGTCATCCCCTTCAAGGGACTCTCGCTCGTGAACGTGCCGAAGTACTTCTCCCTCTTCGTCAACCCTTACTTCCAAGGCGACGACTATCCCACCAACGGGCATTTCTCAACTGACTTCTATGCGCCCACAGAGTTGGCCGAAACCAATGGTTTCACCAAGGCGCAGATGCTCGCCAACTCGGAGGCGCACTACCTTGCCCTCAGTGAGCAACCCGGACAGCCCACCACGCTCTACGATTACGTCACTTCTTACTACGTTCCCGAATACCTCCGCCGCGTCGATACCAACGATCCCGCATTGCCCGGCTTCGTAACCGGATCCACCTCCTTCTATATCACCGACGGTGGCAACAACGACTACTACAAGTTCTCGATTTGGCAAAGCGCTTTCACCGAGAACCAACAGGAAGTCAAGACGGGCGCTTACTACGTGTTGCCTAACGCGGCCAACTACTCGAAGTTCTCCACTGTGCGTAACAACGCCTACGAGATCACGGCAAAAGAAGGTTTCCAACTCACGCTCAATTATAACATTGAGGACTGGTGTACAGGTAAAATCGGCCGTGTCTATGCCGGTTTCAACTTCAATGTCGTAGTAGACGAACCCACTTTCCCCGGCGGTGCCTCCACGGTGCGCATCATCACGGCCGAGAAGGGACTCGTACAGCTCGGACTCGTGGAACTCGTGCCGCGTGTCAACAATGCGAAGTTCATTGTGGGTAGTGACCAACTCGACAAGCTCCGCTTCGGCAACCAAGCCGGTCAGAGCGCTTTCCAAGAACAAACCGAGGCCAAACTCCAATTGCCCACGGAACCTGCCGCAGCAGGCACACCGATCTTCGACATCAAATACAACAATAAGGTCGTCTACACCGTCAAAAGCGAATAACGATGAAACTAATCCATACGCTCAGCATCGCACTCCTGGCCGTCGCGGCGATTCTTTTGGGCGCTTGCAACAAGTCCTATGAACCCGTTGTGACCACCGGAGACGGTAAACTCCAACTCCGCTTCGGCGCCGAGGATCTCGTGCAGCGCGATACCCGCGGTATTGCCACACCGGCAGAAAATCACGTCGACAAGGTGGATGTGGTCTTCTTCCAAGGACAGAACAAAAAGCCCATCACCCCCAACTCGGGTGGCGCTGCTGCCGGCTATTTCCACTTCGAATCCGGACAAGTCGGCGACTGGTTGAACAACGATCCCTCCACGCAAACGGTTTATCTCCCTGTCAAAGCAGCGGACGTCAACGGTTTGACCGCCATCACCTTGCTCAATCTCCCCGATGCCGTGCGCAGCCGTTTGGCCGTCGGTGCTACGGATGAGATCACGACGCTCGATCAGCTCCAAAAAGCCGTGTCACAGACGATTGCAACGGTCAACGATCTGAGCACGCCGCTGCTGATGACCGGAACCAAAGCGGTGAATTTTACCAACCCCAACACACAGGACAACAAAATCGAGGTGAGCGTCAAGCGTGCCGTTTCCCGTTTCGATGTAGTGCTTTATTATAATTGGGACAAATTGATTCCCAATCAGCAAAAAGGCCTCTACACCTATAAAGATTTCCCCGGCAAAACTTATGTGGGTGTCAATGACGACATCACGAGCCGCGTAGATGGTGCGAAAACGCAAATCGCCGACCTTACCGCCATCCCCGCTCCGCTCACCCCGGCCGATGCCGTGCCCACTTCTGCGCTCCCCACGGTCTATGTCAACGAATATGACATCACCGGCAAGACCCCGGCCGATGCGCCTGCCCCCTACATCTTGCTCGAACTCCCTGCCAAATTGGGCGACGGCAATCCCCTTGCCGGCATCTTCCCCCCTCCCGCCGGCGGCGACTTCAGCAACGATGCCGTAAAATGCTACTACAAAGTGCTCCTTCCCCGCAAGATCGATCGTAACTGCCGTTACGTCCTTCATGCACACGTCGTAGGCCCCGGCTCTCCCAGCCCCGACAATGCTGTCGTCCTCGAATTTAAGATGACGGTTAAAACGTGGAACGCAGTGACCGTGCCCGGATACTCCGGTAACGACAAAGTAGTAGAACGTCTCTAAGCTTTTGCGAGCACAACGCCACTCTTATGGGGCGAACGTCTGACGTACGTTCAGCCGTTCGCCCTTTATGCTCTATTTTCTCTCAGCAGCCAACCACGAAATGACTAAGAACATTTTTCTCCTTTTGAGCGCCGCAGCCGTGCTCAGCTTCACGGCCTGCACCGCCGACGAAGAAACGCAATACCCTGCGTCCAAGCCTGAAAAGATGGCTTGGAAAGTCGATGTCCGTTCGCAAACCGGCGAATCGGTCAACACCGACGCCGCGGACAAAGAAGACCAGGTTGACAATGTCATCCTCGCCGGTTCGCCCTATGTCTCTACGCTCACGGGTAAATCTTTCGACGTTGCAACCGGTGGAACGAACACCGCGGTTTTCAACGTAGAGAGCTTCCTCGGAAAGAAGGACTTCTTCTTCGCCGCCAACCTTAAAGCCGACGATGCTGAGCGCATGGGCATTTCCGGTGTGGAAACGGACTTCAATAAACTCGAGTTCAACACCAAGGATTACATCCGCGGTTTCTTTGGCAATGATGCGAAGAAGCCCATCCCCATGAGCGCAGCCCTCCGCGACGTCGAGTCGCCCACGAATGCAGTCAGTGGATTGACCTCGCTGAGCAAGAGCGAAGTGAAGCTTGAGCGTCTCTTTGCCCGCATCGACATCATCCCCACCGCAGAAGCTGAAGGTCTTTTTGACGGGTATTATAATCCCTACGATTTCACAATCACCGGTATTCGTGTGCTCAATGTCCCCGCCAAGTTCTCTGTCGGAGGACCCATTGCCAACTATGACCTCAAGCACAAGGCCTCCGCTACCGACTACCCCTATCTCGACCCGATCGACCTTCCCGCGTTGGGAACGCCCACGGTTTCCCGAGGTGTGAAGACTTATCCCACCATCTCCATCTATCTTCCTGAGCATTTTGTTTCGCACCCTGTTTTCGGCGCACAAGATCTCAACGGAATGACTTATCTCGAGATTACTTACACTTCTCGTTGGACAACAGATGCAACAGCAAAAAATGCAGCAAAAGAAGATGGGTATCCTGATCCTCAAAGCGGAAAATGCTACTTTCGCATTGCTGGAGGAACGGCTAACACCGCCAACCACGGCCAAATCCGTCGCAATGCAGTTTATACCTGCAAATTCTATCTGAGCGAAAATTTCAGCAGAAGATATCCGAACTTCATCCACATCAACGGCCGTGTCATCAACTAAACTTTCCCATCTGCAATGAAAAAGAATTCCTTACCGATTCGCAGTCTCACGGCTGCTCTCAGCGTGAAGCGAAGCCTGCCCGCCATTCTGGCTGCCGGCTTGCTGATGGGATCTTTCGCACAGCGGGCACAGGCGCAAGCCACCCCCGTTCAGTCCGAAGAAACCACTCACAACCTCCTCGACCGCGTTGTCCTCATCAAGGCTTCGGCCGCCGGCAAGGTGAAGTTCACCCTTGCGCCCGAAGATCCCACGAAAGTGACGCGTGACCACTGGCCCATCGTCTTTATCGACTACGAAAACGACGGCCAAAACATTCGTCAGATGTACAATCTGACCGAAGATCGCGAGTTCGAGGTGAATGTGGCCGCCACCCAAGGCGGTGTGATCAAAATCACGGGCGAGAATGGTATGTGGAAACTCGTTTCCGCTTCGCAACAGATCAAAGACGCGAACTTAACTAAAGTGCCCTCCATCCGCTACATTGATCTGCACGACAATGTGCTCGGATCGGCCAACGCACAGGCGAAATTTACCTTCGATCTGGCGCTGATCAACGTTGAAACGCTCAACCTCGCCACCAACAAGCTCAAGGATATCGACTTCGGACTCACGGTTGGGACGATCCGTGAGCTCAATGTCTCGGAAAACCTCCTGGAGAACTTCGCTTCTACCGACTTCTCTGATCTCCAGAAGGCGGATCTCTCCAAAAACCTCCTCACCGACGTCAACTACTCCGCCACCGGCCGCCGATTTGGCACCGATCAGTCGTTCAAAGAGGCCACCTGGACGGTGTACAAGGGCGGCGCCGCCGCAGCCTTCAACCAGGCGCTGGGCGGCAACAATGCGAATATCTACGCCACGCGCGCCAAAGCTACCGATGCTGAGCTCAACCTCACCGTCAATAAGCTCAACGTCCTCACGCTTCCCACCAAACCCGAGAACGTGACCGACGAACACTACTACTATACGCTGCAGCAGCGCTATGAGGTGCCGCTTTCACCGCAAGGCAACGACGTTTGGCGCCCCCTCGAGACGATGGATCTCAGCAGCCAACTCAAAGCAACAGGTGTAGCCGGCTCGGAGAAGACCACGCGTTATGAGGTGTGGCGTGAAATCAATGCCGCCACTGACCAATATGTGCGCGTGCCCGCCACGGATTATCAGATTAGTGGTGGTAGAATCACCTTCCGCCGCGGTTATGGTGAGAATGCTCGCCTCTTCGTGGCGATGACCACCGATGCCTTCAACACCGATGGCTATCCGCTCGAATCCTTCGAGCGCGGAACGACGCCCATCACCACCGATGGTTTCGACGCTGTGCTCAAACAGCCCGAAGGCACCGCTTCCGGCGACCGCAGTACCTATTTCGCCACCGTGAAGGCCAAGGGACTGAACGATGTCGGTGACGGTGAAACCCGTGTACTGGCAGAGCGCTTCTTCCGTACCAATACTTTCACCCTCGACGCCAGCGAATTGAACTACTGGTATGGTTATATCAACAACGACTGGGCCAACGCCGAGAACTGGACGGGACGTTTCGTGCCGAACACCCTCGTAGGCAACTATGCCAACAACAAGAAGTCGGATGTCGTTTTCGCGAGTGTTAATAGTAATCCTATCGATGCTGATATTGCCCCCTATGGTGAAACGGCCATCCGTGACCTCTATGCCGACCAAAATCGCGTAGTGCGCAACTATGTGAACGCGACTGAAAACGGACGCGCCATGGTCGCCACCCCGGGTAAACAAATTCTCCTCAAGGAGAAAGCTCTTCTCTGGGATCTCACGCCCAACACTGTCCCCGCCACCGAACCCTTTGCTTCGCGCGGCGTAGCCGAATACACTGTCGTGCAGGCCGAAGAAGGCAAGCCCAACGGTACCTTCCTCATCGAGAAGCCCGCCGACAACCCCAACTACAAGGCGAATGTCGAAATGTTTGCCAAGTCGTTCGACGGCAACCGCAACAAGACCTACGCCACCTGGCAATACTTCGGTTCGCCTGTCAAGTCCGCCAACCGCGATCAGTTGCCTCTCGAAAGCACTTGGGTGCGCAAGTACAACCGTACGCTCAATGTCCCCAACTCAGACGAGAAGTGGGAAGACGTCACCGCAGGTACGCTCACGCAGGGCGAGGCTTACGAAATCACTCAGCCGAAACCCGCCAACTATCGCTTCATCGGCGAACTCAACACCGGCGACTTCACCTTCAACGTGAACGGTATGGCCTCGGCCACCAACTATCAGGATATGAACATCCTGGCCAACCCCTACACCGGCGCGATGAACATCGAGAAACTCGACTTCTCCGGTGCTACGGCAGCCGACAAGGTGGTCTACCTCTTCAACACCGGTTCGCGTAAGGACTGGATCGCCAACAACGGCGCCAACGCTACGATCAACACCGGCGTCACCGAAGGTCAGTACACCAAGGCCATCCCCGCCAACCTCGCAGGTTATGTTAATGGTATGCCGAAGGACATCCCGTCGCTCTCCAGCTTCATGGTCAAGAGCACCGGAGCCGGTACGCTCAAATACCGCTATGCTGACCTCGTCAATGTGGTGGCTACTGAAAACCGCGCGCCCGAACGTCGCTTCCACTCCCTGGCTGTCGATGTCGAAAGCGCCAAGTCGGCCGACCGCCTCTGGCTCGTTCAAGCCGAAGGTACCACCGATCGCTACGACAACGGTTGGGACGGTGAAAAGATCTTCGCACCCGGTGAGACGGCGCTCTATGCTATGCAGGATCGCAGCTACCAAGTGACGACGACCGAGACCATCGGCGAAACGAAACTTGGATTCGTGCCCGCAGAAGGCGAGCAGAACTACAAGCTCACCTTCCACATCGACGGAGCAGACGGCGCTCAGGAGTACACCCTCCTCGACAAGCGCACCGGACTCACCCGCGCCATCCACGACGGCGACACCTATGAGTTCACTGCAGCTCAGGGCGATGCGGCACACCGCTTCACCATCCTCGGCAACGGCGCGAAAGCCACCGCAGACCAGCGCGGATTCCAAATCACGGCCGACCTGCGTCGCAACTTCACCGTCAAGAACTTCACTGACGAACCCGCCGAAGCCCTCGTCTTCGACGCCGCCGGTAAGATTCAAGCCCGCTTCAAGGTCGAAGCCGGCAGCGAAAACACCGGAACCGTCGTTATGCCGGGCGCCTATGTGGTGCGCGTGTCCAACAAGGTCACCACACTCACCCAGCGTTTCGTCATGCCCTAAGGATTCCCCCTTGCTCAATGTGCCCTTCGGGGCTAAATACTCCACCGCTCGCACAGCTTCACAGCCCGTGCGAGCGGGTTTTTTATACAAGGTCGGGGAGCATCCGCGATTTTCCCCGCGGGCTTTCGCTCATTTCGCACCGCCCATCACGAAAAAATCCGTAACTTTGCCCACACAACGTGTCCATCTCCTCTCCCGACGGTGAGGGACGGCAAAACGCAGCGCAGCCCTTTCGCCCTTTTCGCTCACACCGCGGCCAACGGCGCGCCCCTTCCACTTAATCCCCCATAGACATTATGGCACAAATCAGCAAACAAGAAGCCCTCGACTACCACGAAAAGGGCCGTCCCGGCAAAATCGCCGTCGTACCCACCAAGCCCCACGCCACCGCCCACGACCTTTCGCTCGCCTACAGCCCCGGCGTGGCCGAACCCTGCCTCGAGATCCAGAAACAGCCCCACGATGCCTACCGCTACACCAACAAGGGCAACCTCGTGGCCGTCATCTCCAACGGCACCGCCGTGCTCGGTCTCGGCGACATCGGCGCCCTCGCCGGCAAACCCGTCATGGAAGGCAAAAGCCTTCTCTTCAAAATCTACGGGGGCGTAGACTCCTACGACATCGAGGTCGACGAGAAAGATCCCGAACGCTTCATTCAGGTCGTCAAAGCCATCGCCCCCACCTTCGGCGGCATCAATCTCGAAGACATCAAAGCCCCCGAGTGCTTCGAAATCGAGACGCGCCTGAAAGCCGAACTCGACATCCCCGTCATGCACGACGACCAGCACGGCACGGCCATTATCTCCTGCGCCGGTCTGCTCAACGCCCTCCAAGTCGTGGGCAAGCGCATCGAAGACGTGCGCATCGTCGTCAACGGTGCCGGTGCGGCCGCCATCTCCTGCGCCCGCCTCTACCTCTCCTTCGGCGCGCGCCGCGAAAACCTCATCATGCTCGACTCGCGCGGCGTCATCGCTCAGTCGCGCACCGACATCAACGCCCAGAAGCGTGAGTTTGCCACCGAGCGCACCGATGTCTACACCCTCGAAGAGGCCATGCGCGGCGCCGATGTCTTCGTCGGCCTGTCGAAAGGCAACGTCGTGAGCGCCGACATGGTGCGCAGCATGGCCGAGCGCCCCATCATCTTCGCTCTCGCCAACCCCGTGCCCGAAATTACCTACGAGGAGGCCAAAGCCGCCCGCCCCGAAGTGCTCATGAGCACCGGCCGCACCGACTATCCCAACCAGATTAACAACGTGATCGGCTTCCCCTACATCTTCCGCGGTGCCCTCGACGTGGCCGCCACTGCCATCAACGAGGAGATGAAGCAAGGTGCCGTACGCGCCATTGCTGCCCTCGCCCAACAGCCCGTCCCCGCCTATGTGGCCGAGGCCTACGGACTGAAGGAACTGACCTTCGGCGCCGACTATTTCATCCCGAAGCCCGTCGACAAGCGCCTCATCGTCGAAGTCTCCGCCGCTGTGGCGCGTGCTGCCATGGAAAGCGGCGTGGCTCGTCGTCCCATCGAGGACTGGGACGCTTATCGCGCCCACCTCGCCACCCTCATCGAGGAATAAAGCGGCGAACCTGCCCTTATTCGTCAAACGCTCAACGCGAGCGTCACTCCGCAGTGGAGTGGCGCTCGCGTTTTGTTTTTTGCCCGTGTGTCCACCGCTTCGTCAGCGCGCGATGGGAGAAAGGAGAAACCCGAGCGGCACGCTAATCGTCAGCATGCCGCTCGGGTTGATGGGTCGACGCGTTTATAGTGTCAACTCGTCGGTTGTGGGTTCCGCTGCGTGGGCGTTTTGCGTTCGCTGTTTGCGTTCGCGGAAATACTTTTCGATGACTCCGGTGCCGCCGATGACGAAGCCCATCATCAGCGCAGGCCACAGCAATGCCCAGGCCTGCTGCAACGGAAGGTGAGTGAACATTTCGACCAAAAGCCACAGGCCCATTACGATGATGACGGACCGAAAGAAGTAGAGTGTAAGTTTCAGCATAAGATTTGAACCTTGGGAATATACTTAGGCCACTTGTCTTGCGCAGGGCGGAGACCGGTTATCCCGGCCGGACGATCAACGCGAGAAATGTTCCCATGGCGGCGCATCTCTCGTGTTTTATTTTAGTGGAGGCTGCGCGTTCAGGGCGATGTGTCCCTCATTGCACGCCTTCTGTGTCGGGCAGTGCCGACTATTCGTCCTCGTCTTTGCGGCGGAACACGCTGAACAGCGTGAAGCCGATCAACGCTGCCAGAAAGGCCAAGCGGATCAGTGTGGTCGTGGGTGAAGGCGTCGAGGTGAAATAAAAGACGGCCATCACCATCGCAAAAGAGAGGGTGATTTTCAGAAAGTTGGGCATTGGATGGGAGGTTTGTTGTTTCGCCGGGCGTGCAAAACGGCACCGGTGCACCTGTTGCTTTGTGAACTCGTTGGGCGGGCTACTCGTTTACCCGTCAACTTGTCTACCGGTTCGCTCGTCCGCCGGCCTACTTGTTTACCTATCTACCCGTTCACGCGGCTCACATTCTTCCGCGCACGGCGGGGAGAATCATGGCCAACTCTTCGACCACGCGCGAGCGTTCGAAGCCCTCGCGGATGACGGCCAGAATGGTGTCGTCGCCTGCGATTGTGCCGCAGAGGCTTTCGGGGTTGTGGGCGTCAATTTCGGTCGTGATGCTCGTCGCATAGCCCGGACGGGTGCGCATCACGACCAGATTGCCCGAGAACTCCATGCTCAGAAAACCCGAGGTGCGGAGAAATTCAGGTGTGTGGAGCGAAGGGGCGATTTGGCGAACATAGGCCGGGTGCTCGGGCAGCACATACCGATAACCCTCCTCGCTCGACACCTTGGCGGCTTTGAGCTTTTGGAGATCGCGCGACAGCGTGGCTTGTGTCACCGGGTAGCCTTCGGCGCGCAGTACTTGAAGGAGCTCTTCTTGACTCCCGACAGCGGCTCGCCCCAAGATTAGGCGGAGCATGTCCAGACGTTCGTTGCGACTACTCATATTTTTGCGTGGTTCGTTTTTTTATCCAAGGCAAATATACAACTTTTTGACGAGAATGGACGGTTTTCGCTTAAAAACGCTCACTTTTTTTGCGAAAGCCCCCTGTTTTTGTAGTTTAGTGTAGAACACAGAGATTCGATATATACGGGAAATTCTATGCTCTGTAACATCATCTCTGCCGACCGAATGGGGAGAAATGTGTAGATTGTGCGCCCGCTCTCGTCCTTTCGCCCACCGCGATCGAGGGCGGAGATTGTTTCATTCATTTCCTCCATCTTCTTTTTTTCTTCCTATGATTTACGGCTATATTCGCGTGAGCAGCGACAAGTAGACCGTCGAAAACCAGCGCTATGAGATCCACCGCTTTTGCCACACCCACAGTTTGCACATCGACGGTTGGATCGAAGAGACCATCAGCGGCACGGCCGCCTACACGCGCCGCGCCCTCGGCCGATTGCTCGGTAGGGTGGTGCCCGGCGACACCATCATCTGCAGCGAGCTTTCGCGCTTGGGGCGCAACCTCTTTATGATTATGGAGATTCTCAATCTCTGCATGACGAAGGAGTGCCGCGTGTGGACGATCAAAGACAACTATCGTTTGGGCGACGACATTCAGAGCAAGGTGTTGGCCTTTGCCTTCGGGCTCTCGGCCGAGATCGAGCGCAATCTCATCAGTCAGCGCACCCGCGAAGCCCTCGCGCGGCGGCGGGCCGAGGGCGTGGTGCTCGGCCGACCGAAGGGACGTCGCACCGCGCCCGAGAAACACAAGCTCTATCCCAAGCGCCGCCTCATTGCTGCGCTCTTGGCCGAGGGTGTACCCAAGCGACAGATTGCGCGCATCTGCCGTTGCGACCGCAACACCTTGGCGCGCTTCGTGGCCGAGGGCCGTGCTACGGACGACTGATCGCGGGGTGTGTTTAGTTCCGACGCAACGTCCCTATCTTGACGCACAAGCGGCAGCCCCTCGGAAGGGTCTGCCGCTCGTGGGGGCGCGGGTGCTGTTGGGCTGTGGTGGTCTGTTGTCGAGGAGGGCTTTGGCCTTGTGCGGTGGGCAAATGAGCCTTTTCCGCCAGCACGCCGCCCCCTGCGCCTTCCCCGCCGAAGAGAGTTGGGTGATCCTTTCGCCCATCGAAGCCTCCATCAAGCGCAAAATCGAAGCCGTCGGCACACCGCTGAGCGAGTGGGACATCCACATTTATCGCGGAGTGCTCACCGGTTGCAACGAGGCCTTTATTATCCCCACCGCTCGGCGCGACGAAATCCTCGCCGCCTGCCGCGATGAGGACGAACGTCGTCGCACTGCCGAACTCATACGACCCATTCTCCGCGGCAGAGATATTAAACGCTACGGCTACGAGTGGGCGGAATTGTGGTTGATTGCCACTTTCCCCTCACGCCACTACGACATAGAGCAATATCCTGCCGTGCGAGATTACCTTCTTTCTTTCGGCCGTGAGAAGTTAGAGCAGACGGGAGCCACCTATACTCGCGACGGACAAGAATTCAAAGCGCGAAAAAAGACCAACAATCAATGGTTTGAAACTCAAGATAGTATCAGCTATTGGGACTTATTCTTTCAGCAGAAGATTTGCTGGAAAGCCGTTGGCCGAAAATTGGCTTTTGCCTTGGTTGATTCTGGAATCTTTTTGACAGCTCCGGCATCATTTATCTCTGCGGGGAAATACAATAGTTATATTCTTGACTTCTTGTGTAGCTCTGTAGGCACGTATTACATATATAAGAATAGTGACACTACAGGTGCAGGAGATATTATGCTTAATATTCAATCACTTGTAAAATTCCCTGTTCCCTTTACAAAGGAAATCGATGACTTGAAGCGAAGGGAGATAAGGAATGATGAAATTTATCAGATATACCAGTTTTCGGATGATGAAATTTCCTACATAGAAACGTGCACGCAACGATAGTACAGTACAAAAAGTGGAGGATTTCGATAAGCCAAAGATTATCTATCCCAATATGACTAAGTTCTTGCCGTTTTACTACGACGAAAATGGCTATTTGACGAACCAAAAATGTTTTATTGTAACGGGTAAAAAACTGGGCTTTTTGACCGCATTCTTGAGCTCTTCGTTGTTTAAGTTTTGCTTCCGCGATAACTTTCCCGAATTATTAGGAGGTACTCGGGAGCTAAGCAAAGTCTTTTTCGATAAGATACCTATTTTGCTGGTTGATGAAGATACGAATGCTCAATTTGCAGAGCTTGTACAAGACATTCAGCAAGCGTACACCACAGAAAAGGCAATGCTGATTGATGAATGCCTATTTGATTTGTATGACCTCACGGAAGAAGAGCGGAAAGCGTGTCAATCGACACTTAACTAATTGTTTCTTAGTGCCTCGATATAATTGATTTCTTCAAGGGATAATCCATACAACTCATAAATAGCTGCATCAATGTCAGCATCAGCCACTTCTTCTTTAACCCTTCTGTTGACAAGTGTACCAAGCTGGTCGGGGAAATCAAGCTTCAAGAGAGTTTTCTCAAGAGTTGTGACATATAATTGTATACCTCCTCCTTGCACTTCGGCTTCTGTCGTGAGTTTAAGATACCAATCGAATAATTTGCTATTCATCAGTCCAACAAATTGAAGTAATTGTTGTTCGTTCCCGGTCATAATGTTCACCGCATTGTTACATAACATACCATCAAAGTCGAAGGAGAAGTTGATATTACAGCCAATAATTTTCCACATTACTTTTGGCTTATCGAAATCCTCCCAATAAGCGCAGTTCCTTAGATTATAAGGTGTGGCTCCCTGGTCGTCTCGCACAGCGATTTTGTCCCAATACTGATCGAGGTGCGCCTTGACCGCGGGATAATCTTCGATGTCGATGCGCGGAAATTTTCCCCGAACGCCGTTGTGCGTGCCGATAAGCCACAACTCCGCCCACTCGTAGCCGTAGCGTTTAATATCTCTGCCGCGGAGAATGGGTCGTATGAGTTCGGCAGTGCGACGACGTTCGTCCTCATCGCGGCAGGCGGCGAGGATTTCGTCGCGCCGAGCGGTGGGGATAATAAAGGCCTCGTTGCAACCGGTGAGCACTCCGCGATAAATGTGGATGTCCCACTCGCTCAGCGGTGTGCCGACGGCTTCGATTTTGCGCTTGATGGAGGCTTCGATGGGCGAAAGGATCACCCAACTCTCTTCGGCGGGGAAGGCGCAGGGGGCGGCGTGCTGGCGGAAAAGGCTGGAATCCGTGAGGCAGGAGCGGAGTTCGGGAGTGACGGTGAGCGCCTGCGTGTCGCGGCGGTTGGGAGCGTGGGCGGCGAGGAGAATGTTGACATCGACGGTGGCGGTTTCGAAGAGTTTCGTGCCGGCGCAGTCGAGCAGGAGGAGCACGTCGGTGTCTTCGGCGGCGAGGAAGCGGCGGGTGGCGGCACCATAGGCGGCGCGCATCCACTTGTTGGACGTGATGAGACAGAGGTGGCCACCGGGAGCGAGGAGACGGCGCGAGAGTTCGTAGAAGAGGGAGTAGATGTCGCCGCGCTTGTCGAAGGTGGCGTAGCCGGCCTCGGCATAGCGGGTGGCGAGGAGGCTGCCGTTGGCTTGGAGCTGGATGTAGGGCGGGTTGCCGATGACGATGTCGAAACCGGGGCGGCCTTCGCGCTCGAAGACGTCGCGGAACCACGTGTGCCAGAGGAAGCATTCGGTGGGCGGGAGGGCGTGGTGGGCGTTGATGTAGGCCACGATGGGTTGCAGGCGACTGACGAAAGCCGTGAGGCGCGCCTGTTCTTTCTTTTGCCTCGGGGTGAGGGGAGCAGAGGCGGCGGCGAGATCGGCCAGGGTGCGATGGGCTTGCTCCAAGCGCGGGGCGAGCGACCAGAGCACGGCGGAGGCGACGCGGCGGTGGAGGGAGGTGCGCAGGCGGAGGCGCTCTTCGTGGTCGCCGGTGTCGAAGGCGCGTTCGAGATTGCGGCGGAAAGTGGCGCAGGCCTCGGCGGTGGCAAAGCCCACGCGGGCGGCATCGAGGTCGACGGCGCCGAAGAGATCTTGCTGAACGGGAGGCGCGACGGCACCGGCCTCGGCAATGTGGCTGAGGTCGACGTCGGCAATGCGCTCGAGGAGGGAGTCGCCCTGCATGATCTTGTAGTCGAGGTGCGGAAGGGGGAGGGGCGTGGGGGCATCGACCACGAGGGCGAGCCAGAAGCGCAGGCGGGCGATGTCGACGGCGCCGCGCTCGATGTCGACCCCGTAGATGTTGTGGCGAATGATGTGGCGCTTGAGATCGGCGGCGGTGCGCGGGGTGTCCAAAAGCGGGGTGAGGGCGGTGCGGCAGGCGAAGAGCAGGCGCAAGAGGCCCATGGGGAAGGCACCGGAGCCGATGGCGGGGTCGCAAATCTTGACGTCGGCCAGGGCGCGGTCTACCTTTTCGGCCACGGGGGCGGGGAGCT
This sequence comes from uncultured Prevotellaceae bacterium, assembly GCA_963542795.1. GTDB lineage: Bacteria > Bacteroidota > Bacteroidia > Bacteroidales > Bacteroidaceae > Alloprevotella. The sequence continues at coordinate 23,852 of CAUTYW010000008.1, forward strand.
GATCGGCGCTGTGGGTCTCGACGAGCCGGCGCAGCGCTTCGGCGTCGACATCGGGGAGGGTGGCGACGAGATGGGCGAGGAGGCTCTCGCGACACATGTAGCGGACCACTTCTTTGGGGGTGTAGAAGGCGCCGGTGTCGTTGTTGTTTTCGAGGAGGTTCTCGAAGATGCGGCCGAGCATTTCGGGGTCTACGCCCACTTCGGCGTCGTCGGGGTCGTTTTCGTCGACGGTGAAGTTGTATTCGGCGAGCATCTCGAAGAGGTCGCGGAAGAGGGCGGCGGGAAAGCGCGAGGGGAGGCGGTCTTGGCGGTCGCGCTCGAAGAGTCCGCCGCTGAGCCAGGGGATGCGCACGGTGCCTACGGCGGGCACAAGGGTGTCGTAGGCATCGCCCTCGGCGCTGCGGTCGGTGTCGAGGCCGCGGTCGAAGAGGGGTTCGAGCACGCCGTCGAGAAAGTCGGCTTGCAGTGCGGGCGGTGCGGCGCTGAAGAGGTGGAGGAGGAAGTTGTCGGGCCCTTCGCCCCAAGGAGCACCGAGGGGGACGCCGAGCCAGCGTTTTTTCTGGACGAAGTGGAGGAAGACGATGCGGCCGAGGAGTTTTTTGACGTAGTCGCGGATGGGTTTCTCCTCGCGGTTGCGGGCTTCGGGGGTGGAGGCGGGACGGGAGGTGCCGGTGAAGTCTTGGCGCATGGGGGCATCGCTCACCATGAAGTCGACAAAGCGGGCATAGTGGGCTTTGTAGCGGGCGAAGAACTCGCGGGAGAGGGCTTCGACGGAGAAGGCGCGGCGGAGGTCGTCGATGTCGAGCTGCACTTCGGGGTCGGCGGCGCGGCGGTCGATGAGGGAGCGGAAGTTTTCGGCCGCGGTGCGGCAGGCTTGCCCGGGGCCGAGGAGGAAGGTGAAGCGGCGGGCATCGGTGCCGGAGGTGGCATCGTGGGCTTTGTGACAGAAGGTGAAGCGCCACTCCCAATCGGGGCGACCTTCGTAGTGAATGAGGAGGAAGGCGCCGGAGTAGGTGTCCATGATGCGGCGCACGAGTTGCTGCACGCCGACGCGGTTTTGGGCCATGCGGACGCGATCGGCGACGGTGATGTCGAAGATGTCGAGGGGCTGGAGGCCGAGGTCGATGTGGGCGATGCGGGTGATGGCGCGAATGCCGGTGGCTTCGGCCATGGGGCGCAGGGCGGGATGATGGTCGAGGAGGGGCTCGTCGTAGGTGTCGATGACGTTTTCTTCGCCGAAGAGGGGGAGGAGGATGTGGGCGAAGAAGGCGGCTTTGCCGGGGAAGGGCTGTTGGAGGAAGTGCTTGAGGTCGTGGACGGACATGGCGCGGAGGGGTGAGACCCGCACGGCGGCGGGGGAGAAACTACGGGTGGAAGGTGGCGACGATGGCGCGAAGGCGCGAGCGCGATCAGTGGGCGAGACCGAGACGGAAGCGGGCTTCGCCGTGGCGGGCGGTGACTTGGGCGACCATGCTTTGGAGCCCGCCGGTGATGTAGGCGTTGATCTGCTCGGGGGTGAGGGGGAAGAGCTGTGCGTCGCTTTCGATTTGGCGGCGGATGTGGAGGCAGCGGCGGATGACGTCGACGTTGCCGCTGTCGATGAGGGGGCGCGCCTTTTTGAGGAGGGCTTTTGTGGCGGGGGTGGTGCCGGGGAGCCCGTGGAGGTGGAGGAGGAGTTCTTTGGCTTGGGTGGCTTCGAGGGATTTGGCGGCTTTGACGTTCATTTGCGAGAGCGAACGGTTGAGGGCGAGGCGGGCGGTGGCTTCGCGTTCGGGCCAATCGGCGGGAAGTGTGGCGGCGGGACGGGCGCAGGCGGCGCGCAGGCGCTCGTAGAAGTCGGTGGGGGGGAGGACTTGGCCTTGACCTTGGGCGGCGACGGCGGCAAAGTGGGTGCGCTCGTCGGCGGTGTGGTAGAGACAGAGGGCGCTGTGTGACGAGGCTTCGGCTTCGACGGCGAGAGGGGGGCAGGCGGCGAGACCGGCGAGGTGGGCGTAGCGGGCGGGGTGCTCGTCTTTGTAGCGCTTGAGCTCATAGAGATAGCGCTCGAGCTCGGAACTCACGCCGCCGCTCTCGAGGTTGAGGGCGTGGTGCACCACTTGCTCGTCGGCGGTGAAGATGCGGCTGTCTTCGCCAAAGAGGTGGTGGAAGGATTGGAGCTTGGTGTGGGCATTATTGACGAGGCGAATGGCGGCATCGCCTTGGCTGCTGGGCATGAAGTTGTAGACGTAGACGCGCTCGGCGGTGGTGCCGATGCGGTTGATGCGCCCGATGCGCTGCATGAGGCGGGTGGAGTTCCAGGGGGTGTCGTAGTTGAGGATGGTGTTGGCGCGGTGGAGATTGATGCCCTCGGCCAGCACGTCGGTGGTGACGATGATGCGATAGTCGTTGCGCGGGGTGCCGCGATAGTTGGCGTCGAAGTTGGCGCGGATGTCGTCTTCGACCTCTCGGCGGTTGGCGGCGGTGACGGTGAGCACGGGGAGGCTGTCGTCGACGCTCTCGATGGCGCGCGCCACGGCGCGGAGGGTGTCGGCGCTCTCGGTGAAGATGACCAGCAGACCGGAGGGGTTGCGCACGGGGTCGAGGAGAGTGGGAAGGAGGTGGCGCTTGAAGGTGTCGAGCTTGGGGTCGTCGGAATAATAGTTCCACTTCTCGATGAGCCGGTCGATGAAAAAGAGGTCGTCGTGGAGCTTTTCGATGTAGCGGGAGTGGAAGTCGGCGCGGCGATACTCGGCGTTCTGCCCCTTGGCGTTCTTCTCGGGCGGGAGGGCTGCGATCTTTTGGCGGATTTCGGCCACGACGTCGTCGAAGGTGAGTCGACGGCCGGTGAGCTCGTAGCGGCGTTTGCGGTCGAAGAGGGCGTTGACGTCGAAGGCGGGGCAGACGAAGATGGTGTCGTTCTCCCACATGTCGATCATCGTCTGGGTGTTGCGGCGCAAGTGAGCCAACGAGGTTTTGAAGGCGGTGAAGCTGCTCTCGAAACGCTTGATGAGATTGATCTGACTCAGGCGGGCCAGTTGGACGGCGATGCGCTGGGTGGTCATGTTGCGCCAGGCATAGCGCTCGATGTGCCGGGGATTGACGAAGAACTCGAGGGCGCGGTAGCGGAAATAGCCGACGGCGCTGAGGTGGGGGGCTTGGGTGTCTTCGTTGCCGTGGGCATCGAAAAAGCCGGCGAGCTGGGGGCCGATGAGTTCGGTGGTGTGGGCGAAAAGTTCGGCGAGACTTTTGCTGAGCCGATAGTGGAGGCTCTCGGGATCGGCGACTTCGGGGAAGCGCAAATCGGCGTTGTAGTAGCGTTGCACGTCGGTGCGGGTGCGGCGTACGAGGATGTCTTGCAAGACGCTGTCGCGGATTTCGGCGGCGAGATGGGCGAGGGCTTCGTTGCGCTCGTCGGGGGAGATAGAGGTGTTGCGGAGCAGGTTGTTGTAGCTGCTCTGTATCTTGGCAAAGAAGTGTTCGAGATTGCCGCCTTCGGCTTTGGTGAAGGTGGAGGCGGTGCGGTTGCGGGCGAAGAGATAGATTTGGTTGCGCAGGTCTTGCGGACGGTTGTTTTGCGGCGTGGCGGAGAGCAGGCCGATGTAGGGGCAGAGGCCGTGGCGGGCGGTGATGTCGCCGATGAGGGTGTCGAGCTGCCGATGGCTCCGCGTGTTGTGGTGGCGCAGACGGTGGCTTTCGTCGATGAGCAGCAGGCCGTAGTCGGGCGTGGGCAGGGCGGCGGAGAGCGAAACGAGGGTGGGGGCTTCGGGACTGTGGGCCGCTTTGTCGTCCTGCTCGCCGTCGAGCCCGAAGCCGGTGGCGCTTGTGTCGAGCTCGTCGTCGGTTGGATTGTCGCTGTCGGCGGCAAGGTCGAAAAGGTCGAGGTCTTCGTCGGCGGCCTCGTCGCTGCTTTGGGGCATTTCGGCGAGGGGCTCGCCGAGCAACTGACTGATGCGCCCGGGAGTGGTGAAGTCGATGTAGGGACTGATGGGAGTGTCGGTGTCGGCATCGAAGCGCGCCACGGTTTCGCGCCAGGCGCCGAGCACGGCGGGGGGCGCGACGATGAGCACACGGCGCGGACGACGGGTGGTTTCGGTGCGGTCGATCAAAAAATGCTTGGCGAGGAGTACGGCGACGATGGTTTTCCCCAGGCCGACCACGTCGGAGAGGAGAAAACCACCGTGCTCGTGGAGGATGTGACGACATTGTTTGACGGCATCGAGCTGATAGTCGAGGGCGGTGAAGCCCTTGGGGAGATAGCCGGCGAGGGTGTGGCTGAGGTTCTCGTCGAGGATGTCGCCAAACTTGTCGATGAGGGCTTTGTAGTAGAGTTCTGCGGGCGTGAGGGGGGCGGTGGCCTGGTGGGCACGGTGGCCGCCGGGGGTGGGGCTCACCACTTTTTCGAGAAACTGCTGCGACCAGGGTGTGGAGTGCGCCCACTTGTCGCGAAACCACGCGAGGTGGCCGTTGAAACTCGAACCTTTGCCGGCCACGGCGGTGACGAGGGTGGCGTTGCCTTCGAGGTAATTGAGTTCGGCGTTGCCTTCGAGTCCTTTGCCCGTGAAGTTGGAACTGCCGACGATGCCGCACGAGTAGGTGGAACCGGTGAAGATGTAGCACTTGGAGTGGAGAAACTGCTCGTGGCCGTCGGCGTCGGTGCCGCGATAGAGGTGGACGTTGATGCGTTCGCCGGGACAGTGGGTGAGGAGAAGGGCGAGGGCGCGCACGTGTTGCTCGGTGACTTCGAGGTCGGTGAGGTCGGTGCGGATGAAGTCGTCGGGGTAGGTGGCGTCTTTGTACTTGGGCTTTTTCACCATCGAGGCATAGACGTAGGGGTCTTTGCCGATGAGAAGTTCGATGTGGGTGCCTTCGCGCTGTAAGAAGGCCTCGAGCTCGGCGATGAGGAGGGTCATGCCGGGGAGATCCCAATAGCCGGTGGCGATGTGGAGCGTGGTGAAACGTTCGTCGCGCAGGCAATCGCGCAACACTTCGCTCAGCGTGGTGGAATCGGCGGCGTTGTCGATGAGACGATTGGAATAGGCGGTGTTAGCAGTGAGTAGACCGGGCATGATGGGGAAACTTGGGGTGGAGGAGGTGAAAAAGGGGGGCGTGCGAGTTGCTTATTTTCCGCAGTTGGGCTGAAGAAATGGGGGATGGTTCGTGGGCTATTTGCTGTCGTGGGCGGAAAACATCACGAAAATACTCAAGTTTTTATAATTAGCAAAGCGTTTGCTGAGGAGAAACGCCGTGGTATGGGGTAATATGGTGCGATAGGGTGCAGTGTGGTGGGTTTGGAGCTTAAAAAGCGGGGCATGTTGTAGGATTCTTTTGCGTTTGAAGGGGAAGCCCGTGGGGTTTCAAAGTACTGCCGTCGGTTAAAAGCTGAGGCGCTGCGAATGGGGTGTTGCGATTGGAGCTTACTTCATTGACAACGCCGATGGATGGACATTGCGGATGAAGCAATCGGGGCAGAAGTTGAGCGGCCGGCAATAAAAATGAACCCACCTGTTTCGCAGAGGTTAGAACGCCCTATTTGCTGCGTCTAAACTTTAAGCGGACAGCCGTAATTACGAAAAACGAAAGCGAGCCGCACCTCCTTTTTGAGGAGGGCGGCTCGCGACTCATTACACAGAAGATGAGTGGAGTGCTGTGGTTCATGCGTGCTGTACCGATGGGCGGTTTACCAATGTTGGTCGACACGCTGTCGCACTTGCGGATTGATCATCGCGGGATAGCGACGCTTGAAGACCACGGTGATGGGTTCGCCCTTTGTTTCGCAGGTGCCGGAGCGGACGATGCGACGATAGTAGACCACGGAGGAGAGACGTTGTGTCTCGGTGTAGGTCACTTCGGTGGCTCCGGCGATGTTGCTCCACTGTTTGCCGTCGAGGCTGCGCTGCCATTGGTAGGTGCGCGCCGCGGGACCCGAGACGATACCTGCGGTGAGGAGGAAGGGGTTCTTGTGATCGATGACCACACGTCGCTCGCCGGCCGACATGGTGACGGTGATACCGGGATCGACCGTGAGGGTACATACGCCTCCGATGGCACTACATTCACCGAGTTGGGTGGTGCGACGCAGATAGTAGGTGCCGGGATAGGCGGCTACGTATTCTACCGAGGCGTCGGTGGCACCGAAAATGGGCTTCCATGAGGTCTCATCATTCGGAGTCTTGGTGTATTGCCATTGATAGGTGAGGTCTTCTTTGTCGACATTTTCTCCGTCGAGCTTGGCGATAGGTGCGGGAGGGGCGAATACTGCACTTTGTCCTGCACAAGTCCGATTGGTGTGCGCGCCGGTGCTTTCGGTGAGTTGCGCAACTTGTACAGCGTATTGTCCGTACAGAGTAGCGTTGCAGGAATTGAGTTGGATCTTTACGGTATATTTTCCTGCATTGGCAGCCGTGGCTGGGAAGGTAATGACTTTATCGTGTGACTGTGAGCCATCGGGGCGTGTCCATGTATAGGTGGCGCCGGGGAAGGTGATGGCTTCGAGTCGGCCTTGTGCGCCTTCGCAGTAAGAAACACGACGGTTCATGCTTCCCGAAATGGACGCGGGGTCTTGCAGCAAGACGTCTTGGTATATATGCGTGAGTCCACAATCGTCGGTAGCTTCGATGCGATAGCGAGAACCAAGTACTCCTTGCTCGAAGGTTACGGCTCCCGGTGCTGTTTTCTTTTCTAGCAGGAGGCCATCGAGGGTGCGCAACTCGTAGGTGTAGGGTGGGTGGCCGCCTTTGAGACCTACGTTGATCTCACCCTTGTCAGCGCCGGAGCAGAAGAAGCTGACGGTGCTCGATTTGTCGAAGGCGAGTGGTGCAGTGCTGAAATCGTAAAACTGTGAACGCTCGCACGTGCTACCGTCTTCAAACGACAATTTATAGACGACATACCCTGTGTAATTGTAGGTTTCTGCCGGATCTCCCCAGTTGTAAGTCGTGTACTTGTCGTCGCTGAGACGATAGCTTACGATATTTACCGGGTCACTCTTGTCCGGGAATGCTGCTGTTCCGGTCGGAGTGAATGAAAGCTTACCATCGCATTGATACTTGACGTCCGTAAACGACACCTTGGAGACGGCAGACGGGGCATAAGTCACATTGAATGTCGAGGTGTGTCGGTCTCCGCACGAAGTTAGCACTTCCAAGGTGTGGGTTCCGACAGGTATCTTCGGCCTGACATTTTTAATTGTGTCTCCTACGGCTTTGATTTCGTTCCACGTTCTGACCATTATGACTGGATAATCCCTTTTATCCGAAGAGCGTGTTCTCGTAAAATGAGATATGTCGTGTGACTCATATGTACGGTTGTTGACATTGTCATGAAGAAGGATTTTCAAGAAGTCGTCATATTCAAGATTTTTGTCATAAACTTTGACTCCGGCAGGTAGTTCTTCTACAATGTAGTTGAGGTCTTCTTCTTTGTTTGTAGATACCGGTGCGAATTGTTCATCGGGTTCGTGGCACTTGTCAAAGAGATCGATGTCAATATGCTTGTAGTTGATGGGCATATCGTATTTTACGGTATAGTCTTCGGAGTAGACAAATTGCCCATCTTCATAGGCCTTCAGCACATACACATTGTTGCGGCGTAGCATGAAAGATCGGTCAAACTGACTTCCATCAGCGTCTATCGGTCGTGAGAAGTAGGGTTTAACCTCTGCCCCCGTTGCTTTGTCGAATACCTTAACGTCGGTTTTGAGGTAACACTTCTGATTGTCAGTTCTCCAAGTAATTTGATAATTCGCAGAGGTACAGCTGACCATTTTCTTACTCCCCCTGAATTCTCCTGCAGTGAAGACAAATTCCTTCTTAAAGATTACCTTGTGTTTGATTTGAGCGACATAGGGAGGGATCAGCGGATCGTTGATCGAAGTGATGGTCATGGTGTATTCGCCGCCGTAGGGATAGCGGAACTGATTCTCCCAGATGTCTCCGTGGTTGGGTTTATACGGGAACGTACGAACTTGGTCGTAGATGACTTGATTCGTTTTATTATTGCGCACCTGGATACGATAAGGACGATCTGCATCGTATTCGTTGATGACGAATTGTTCGTAAGTACAACTGTCTACACTGTAAACGTAGACTCGGAACGGATTGCAGACTTTGAAAGAGCCCGGTGCTTGGTGCACACGTTTCATTGAAGGCGGGCAGTTCTTGAACCGGTAGAGGATGTCATACCCGTTTCTGAAGTCAAAGCGATCCGTTGACGACGTGAAGTGGTAGTCGTAGGGGTGCGTTTCGGGAGGGAGATAATAAGATAATCTATCATACGTTCCCCAGTTGTTTTCATCGGGAGCTGAACCGGGAGAGACGACTTGCAACTCTACGTTATCAAGCAAATTCCTTCTCAATTCACGGTCGTACGACTCGAGGCTCATGATTGTGCTGAAATTCAACTTGTTCGAATGAGGAGCCTTAACATCGACCTGTACACACCCGTAGGGCTTTACAGCAGCTTTGAACTCACTGTTCTGCACAGTGGCTGTAGGTACAATAATGTCCATACATCCATCCGTGACAAAGAGCTTATAATTACCCGGAGCGAGGTTTTGTCCCCAGGAACCGTTATCGTTTTGGGTAATTTCTTTGCGCGGGTTGATGGGGCCTGAAGGGGTCTCGGTGATGAATACTTTTACTTTGTTGGAGCGCGAACCTTGAATGCGCAAGCCGATCGCGCCACCCGTTCCACATTCGGTGATGGCCGGAGAGCCTTTGACCGGATCCGGACGAACCGACAGAGGGTTTGTGTAAGGTGTGCTCAGATAAGCTGTACTTGTTGTTTCGTAGCTGTGCGGCAGTCCGTCGAATCCCCGAAGAATGGTGGCGGTTGCCTTGACGTTGTAAGTACCGGCTTCCAATCCCGGGAATTCTTTGGGCACAAGCGGTGTGGTGGTCTGGCCCTGGATTGCGGGCCCTCCCTTTTGAGGCGTAATTTCGTAATTGACGAGGTCCGCGTTGCCGTACTCCTTATCCAAACTTACGCGGATCACGCCGTCGTTGGCGCACATCATTGAACTTCCAGCAACGTTGATTACCAATGTTGCGGGATTCACGGTTTGTTGTTGTTCGCCTGTTTGTCCCACATAGCAGCCATCGAGCGCTTCATAGCTCACGGTGTAAGAGCCGGGAACCATTTCATAGGTGTGGGGGGCCGTCCCCACGATGGTCTCTTCGTGCAAAACCCTCCCGTTCTCGTTGTTGATGATCCGAATGTGAACATGATCGGTGGGAGCAGCGAAAGTGTTTTGGATCTTTATGAAACCTTTATCGCCGAGTAAGGTGCGCAGCGTCTGCACATCCGGATACAAGAAAGGATAACCCATGAAGTCACTCTCGTTTATGCTGAAATTATCAACAATTTCCCCATCGTAATGATAGGATAGTGTGAGGGGGCCGTCATTCTCTATTTCCAGATCTGTAATGATATTGGGAGAAGTGATCGAATCTATAGTACCGCCTCCTCCGTAACTAGTTCTATCCAAATAAATTTTTGTGGGGCGTTGTGGAACCCCCATTGCTACAAGGTTTGAGTGCAAGATGACTTTTCCCTTGCGGCATCCCGGAATGGCGGGAATGTTTGTTACACGTAGTGCGTCCTGAAGTTCCGCTCTTTTACCGGTAGAGATTCTAGCGAGATTGTAGGTTCTTTGGGTTTCGGCTCCACATTCTCCGGCGGGAAAGGTTAGTGTTGCATACTCTGCCAGGTTGTTAAAGGTCACATGAACCTTGTTCGTCTTGTTCCCGTTGTCGGGAATGGTAACGGTCTTTGTGATGGGAGAACTGTGGTAATCCTCCACCTTCAGGGTGTGAGTGCCGGGTATCGATACGAAATCGAAGCTCAGGGTGTTTGTGTAGGTGCCAAAGGTACCTAGCGTCGCTGTGAGGTTCTGTATCTCCTCTGCATAATAATCCGGAGTGTCGCCCGGCTTATCTTTGTATGCTATTACTTCAATTTCACGCGTGAAGCCATCTACTGTGCAATTGTCACCTTCTTGGGGGGCAGGAACAACGACGAGCTTGTATTTTCCCGGGGCGAGGTGCTCGAATTTGCGCTGATTGATTTTCCCTTCTTCCACCAAACTACCATCTGCACGATAGAGTTTGCCCTTGGTTGAGGCGCTTACGCCGCTAGGCAAAATATAGTAATAACTGATGCTTCCTGTAGGTTCGCAGCCTTTGGCGTATTCGGTGTTTACTCCTGATTCCGGTTCATCGTTTTTCAAAGTGAAAACATCGCTGCGGTGGTGGGGCGCATTCGGGCAGTCCGACCAAAATTCATAATAGTAGTCTCCGGGAGGCACATTTTCGAACGTCGATCCGTTGTAAGCGTACTCCTCCGGAGGAGTCACTTCGCCCAAAGAGCGCCCGGTGTTGTTGTCAATTAGCTTCACCGTGACGTTTTCGCGTTCGTACGACGCACGTTGAGCGATGCGAACTTCGTATTTGTCACAAGACGACTTATCGGAAAAGACGGCCAGGGGATATTTTACTGCAGAATCTTTGGTCGATGGATCTATCGGAAACTCGTTCAGTTTCATGAGCGCAGGAATCGTGGGCGTACCACAAGGCATTTGGAGAGAAAAGCTGAGCGGGTGATCGTTGAGTGGTAGTAACAAAACCATGCTCGCAGAGGAATTCGTCTCCATAAAACGAATGATTTCTTCGACCGGCATTGGGCCTGAAGCAATCACTTTGTCGCCGTCGCGCACCGTATAGGTCGCGCCCGTCAGAAAAGTGCGAATCAGACTTTTCTGTACCTCGGGGTCCCCGTCATCATTTGGTCGCGCCAGCTCGATGCGCATCCTTACTTTGGCCATTGGTTGCGGTTGGCAGAAGTCCATGTCGCCTTGGACTTCAGGGTATATTGAGATCATTGGCGAGTTCTTCATACCGATGGCTGCCGTCGTTGTCACGGTGGCTCCACAGGCTGTGCGGAGGGTAAGGGCATAGCCGCCCGGGAGCAGGCCTTCGATGTGCTTCGTGGTTTCGCCTACATTGAGGTTGACTGAGCGCACGACCGTCCCGTCGAGCGAAAGTTCGAGCGTGGCACTCTCGTCGAGCGTACCATCTACCAATGTCACTTCCATGGCGCCCGTCGGGCTGCAGTAAGTTTCGGCCAAAGTGGGCTTGATTTTCAGCACACCGGGCGAGACGGTCTTGATCTCTACGGGCGTGTTGATTGTCTGTCCGCCGTAGGTGGTGGTCAGGGTGTAGGTGCCGGCGGCCAGACCGGAGAATTCGGCCGTTTCGGTCGCCACGTCGGTGAGCACCTTCGGGGTGCCGCCGGCAGTGGGCGTGAGGCGATAGGAGGCGGGGCAGGCCGCGGTGGTGCCGTCCAACTGCACTTGGAAGCGACCGGCCGCGCAACCGGCGTAGGTGTGGCGGATGATGCTCACTTTCGGGTGCACCAATTCGCCCTGCGTGATCACAAACGAGCCCGTGGCCGTGGCATCGCAGTCCGTGGCGGTGGCGCGCACCTCATAGTCGCCGAGGGGCAGTCCGGTGAAGGTGTGGGCGAAGGCCGGATAGACCACATTGGCCGTTTGCAAGGGCGGTGTGCCGGCACGCATGCCGCCTTTTTTCCACAACTCATATTTCAGGCGGGCGATACCCACCACTTTCGAAGCGCCGATGACCACACCGCCCGGACAGTTGCCGCGGGTGGGGATCGTGGTGGCCGTGACGCCGAAGTGCTCCACGTCAACGGGTTGTTCCCACTCGTAGGCGCCGTCTTTCCAGCCCTCGCCGGGGGTGGCGGGGACACAATCGGGCACGGCGCGCACACGCAGGGTGTAGCGGCCGGGCGCCAGGTTGAAGAAGAGCGTCTCTTCGTAGGGCTTTCGTGCCGTGAGGTTGCCCACAGGCACGGAGGGATGGCGGGGCGTGGCGCCGTCTTTTTCGAGTTTGAACTCCGCTTTGCTGAAGCCACTCACGCCCGAGAGATGCACGCTCACGGCACCGCCCGTGGCCTCGCAACCGCCGGCCGGGGTGATGGTGGCGGTGGCCTGCACGTCGGCCGCCTCCTTCACATGGTAGACGATTTTGGGCAGCACGACGGTGAGTTGTCGGGTGCCGCAGGTGGCCACGGCGCGAATGTAGATCGGGTCGCCTTCGTTCCAGCCGTCGAGGGGGAGCACGGCGGGCAGTCCCGGTCGGGGCGTCACCACGGGCGTGCTGTAGTTCGTACGGTTTTTCGACACGCTGTAGGCCATGGCCGAGAAGCCGGCCACGGCGTTGCGGTAGGTCACGGTGAGTCGTGCCGGCGTGTGGCAGTCACTGTTGGCCGCGATGAGGGTGGCGGTGAAATCGCCGGTGTCGAGCGAGGGACAGCCTTGCGCGCCCGCGCGAAGCGGGGCATGGAGCAGCAACACGAGGAGGGTGCCGAGGAGCACGACGGCCGATCGGCGCACCCACCGGAAGGGGGGAACGAAGGGGAAGGTGTTTTCTGATTTCATCTTCGGGTTCGGTGAAAAAAGAGGCGCACGGCGGAGGGCGTGACGCACATTACTTGAATTTTGTCTTACAAAGTTCTAAATAATATCGAAGGCGGCAAGACTAATCGGTGGATTTAACTATAAAAACGCGCTGTTTTCCCTGATTTCTTCGTTTTGGAGGGTCAATTTGTGGGTATTGTGCCGGAAATGTCCGTCAGTTTTGGATTTGCACCGTCGAAAAAGTTGTGCGGAAAAGTGCTGATTTTGAGTTTTTCTGCGCGAGATAGTTGCATCGGTAGGAAGCCAAGAGGTGAGAAAAACGACGAAATGCACAATTCTCAACGCCTGTTTATGATTTTCAGCCCGTTTTTCACCCGTTTTGGGTGAGAAAGGTCGGCGAAAAAGCCCCGGCGGACTGTTTTTCGCTCGTTTTTGCCCTCGAAATCGTGGGCGAAACCGCCGTTTTTGCAAAGGATTTGCAAAAGGTGCCGATCTTGCGAGGGAAACGTACGACGGGGAAGGGAAAAGTGGGGAAGAGGGTGTTTTTCGCAGGTTTTCCGTTCGGATTGTCCCCGGCGGTGTGCACGCGAGTGCAACAAGCCCGATCGGCAGGGTGTGCAGCGTTGAGGACGATGAAGGGGAGTTGGGCAAAAAAGTCGGCATGTTTCACGCAATAGTTGCGCACTTTTTCTTAGAAGTCGCGCAGTTTTGTCGCCCCAAACGCAACAACCCCACCCGCGCCGACAAGACGAGGGTGGGGTTGGGGAGATGTGACCGCCGCGGTGCTGCTCGGGGGCGGGGCGCGCTGGAAGGAGCGGGACGGCTCGCCGCGAAAGGAGAGCGACACGGCGCAATGGGAACGGGACGTGCCATCGCTGTGGAGCGGGGGCGCCGAGGAAGCGGGGCACAGGAAGGAGCGGGCACACGATCGGCGCTTGTGCGCGCGACGAGGCCGGATCAGAAGCGAGGACCGCCACCGCCGGGCCGACCGCCGTTGTTGCCGGGCTGCATGGGACGGAAGTTGCCGCCGGGACGCTCGCCGCGCGGATGGCCTTCGGGAGGCTCGGGCAGTTTGGCACCGCCGAAGAGGTTGAGGCGGTAGATGGCGTGGAGCATCACGTAGGTGTGGAGCATGTTCGTCCATGCGTCGGTGCGCGCCAGTGCGGTGAGCGAACGGGTGATTTCGCTTTGCTGCCCGAGGAGGTCGAAGCCTTCGAGGCGCAGGGTGAGGGCTTTGTCTTTGAGCATCGACTGCGAGATCGAGGCGTTCCACTCCAGTTCGTTGGTGTTGAATTCGGTGGCCGAGAAACCGCGGCGCGAGGTCATGCGCAGGTCGGTGGAGAAGGTCATGCCCCAGGGCAAGGTGAAGTTGGCCGCGGCGCCGTAGGCGAAGCTCCACGTGTCGAGGTTGGCGGCGGTGAGCAGCGAGGAGTTGGAGTGCTGGTAGGCCACGCGTCCGTTGAGGGTGAGGTCCCACCACGAACGGCGGTAGGAAAGATCGAGGCGCTCGGAGAGGGCGGTGACGGCGGTGCGGCTTTTGTTGGCCACGACGCCGGCAAAGAGGGCGTTCACCTCACGCAGCGAGGGGGCATCGGGCAGGGCGGAGGCGGCGGCCGACGAGGCCACGTAGCTCACCGAGCGGGTGAAGTTGGCATCGGTCGAGGTGGAGAGGTTGAGCACCTTCTCGCGGTCGAGGGGCGTGTTGAAGGTCAGGCCGGCTGCGGCGTTCCAGTTGCCGTCGATGTTTTCGGGGCGGGTGAATCGGCGACCCGTCACGTCATCGTAGACGGTGAGTTGCGAGATGCTGCCGGTGGCCAAGTTGAAGTCGGCGTGCGCCATGAGCCCTTGGAGGCGTTCGGCGTTGTAGGAGTTGTAGTAGAGGTTCATGCCGTGGTTCCACACGGGGCGCAAGCCGGGGTTGCCCACCGAGATGCGGAGGGGGTTGGAGTTGTCGACCACGCCGATGAGCTGCGTCATCGAGGGTTGCGACGAACGTCCGCGATAATTGAAATCGAGGTTGGTGGTTTTCGAGAACGCGTAGCGGAAGCGCACGTTGGGGGCGAAGTTGAGGACGTTGCGCACGGTGTCGATGCGGCCGATGGCGGCGCGCTCGTATTGCAGGCGGGTGCGTTCGGGCGAGAGTTGCACGCCGGCCGAGAGGCGCACGGCGCCCACGTTGTAGCGCAAGCCCACTTGCACGCGGTGGTTGTCGTAGCGGTAGGTGGCGTACTGCGAGTTTTGGGCATCGCGCACGGCGGCTTGCACGTCGTCGGCGTTGAGGCGGCTGAGGAGTTGGGCGGGGTCGAGCCAGTCGATCACGCCGTCGGTGCCGGGGACGTAGAGTTGCGAGACGGTGCCGAGCTGTGTGTGCGCACTGAGGAAGTCGGCGAGCGTGGAGTAGCCGTCGAGGCTCATGAGATTGTAGAGCGAGCGGTCGCCGTCGGTATACTTGTGCTGGAAGCTGTAGCGGGTTTCGAGGAAGATTTTGCGGGCGAGGGGTTGCACGTAGGAGAGTCCCACGCGATAGTTCCACGAAGTGGAGGGACGGTCGGTGTATTGGTGCGTGCCGCCGGCGGCCATGCGGGGGCCTGTGGCGTCGGCCGCCACGCGCTTGTAGAGGTCGGCGCGCGAGTAGGCGTCGTTGGCCGTGTTGGTGTAGCCGCCGCTGGCTTCGAAGGCGATGTTGCGGCCGTTGCGCCCACCGATGAGGCGCGTGAGGTTGAGATCCCCTTCGACCTTGTGGGTGGTGGTGCGCGAGAGGTCGTAGCGGGTGTTGACGTTCTTGAGGAACGAGTCGGCCACGCGCACCGTGTCGCCGACAAAGCGGGTTTTGTGGACGTTGGTCAGCACCTCGTCGACCGACGTCACGCCGTAGTGCGCGAAAGGATCGGTGTCGAAGGTGGCCGAGCGCGAATTGCCGTTGGTGCGTCCCTTGCTCCACTCGTAGCTCGGGCGGAACGACACTTGCGTGAGCGAGTCGGGGTTCCACTTCAGGCGCAGGCGGGTGTGAACGGCCTGGCTGAGGCTGTTGGCATAGGCGTGGGCGGCGTCGAAGCTGCCCTTTTGGGTGGCGGTGACGAAGTTTTCGACCGACGAGATGGTCTCGGTGCGGTTGTCGTTGCGGAAGTAGAGGGCATTGCCGCCCACTTCGAAGCGGCCGGCGTCGTATTTGCCGCGGCCGTTCTCCCACGAGAAGTCGGTGCCGATCATGGTCGAGGTGGTGCGCCCGCCGTTGTTGCCGCCGAAGCCGCGGGGGCCGCCGAAACCGCGGTCGCCCACGTTGTTGTGCGAGGCGATGAGCCCCACGCGGGAGCGGTCGGTGAAGCGCATGCCCATGAATTTGGCCGAATAGAGGGCGCTGCCTTCGTCGTCGACGCCGCCCGCCACGTCGGTGTTCGACACGAAACTCTGGTTTAGCTCGCGTTTGGTGCTGATGTCGAGCACGAAGCTCTCTTCGCCGTCGTCGACGCCCGTTTGTTCGGCGTAGTCGCTCTTCTTGTCGTAGCTTTTCACGCGCGAGACGAAGTTGGTGGGCAGGTTTTTCATGGCCACCTTCGTGTCGCCCTTGAAAAAGTCTTTCCCGTTGATGAGCAATTCCTTGACCGTCTTGCCGTTGATCTTGATCGTGCCGTCGTCGCTCACTTCGGCGCCGGGAAGCTGCTTGATGAGGGCTTCGAGTGTGGCGCCTTCGGCCGTGCGGAAGGCCGAAGCGTTGAAGACGGTGGTGTCGCCCTGCTGCTCGACGCGGGCGGCCACGGCGCGGACCACGGCGGCGCGCAGGGCCATGTCGGTGCCGTCGAGCTGAATCGTGCCCACGTCGACGCTATCGGTCTCGGTGTCGGGGAATTGCAGGTCTTGGCCGGCCGAGGTGAGGCCGACGAAGCCCACGCGCAGGCGCATCGGCTCGGTCTGTTCGGTGACCAAGCGGAAGCGGCCGAGGCTGTCGGTCACGGCGCCGGCCACGAGGCGCGTGGTGTCGCTGCGCAAGACGAGGCGGGCGGTGGCCAGCTCGAGGGGTTGGCGGTCTTTTTTCGACACAACGGTGCCGGTGACGACGCGTTGGCGGGCCACTCCCGTGACGCCGGCGGCGACCAGGAGCACAAGCGGAAGGAGGCGTGCGGTCATATAAATAAGGAGATAGTTTAGTCTGTGAATAGAAGCGTGGGCGCGTCGTGCCGCTGCGGGCGAACACGGGGCGCAACGCGAGGGAGTAGACCGCAAAGTTACACATTCTCACGCGATTAGCACTTACGCATCGGGCACACTCCTACGATTTTCCCGACAAAAGTTGACGGAGAATCGACGTTTTGCGAGCTTTTGGCGACCAAAGGTGTCGATTGTAAAGGTTTTATGCTTATATTTGTCGACACACTCGCCCCATCGGGGCTCAAAACCTAACGCGCTATGACTTCGCAATACGCTTCTCACATCGCTCGCATCGAGATTAGCAGTCTGTGGAACGGGCGAAAACCCATCGATTGGGTGCTCCGTCCCGACGTGAACGTGCTCAGCGGCAAGAACGGTGCCGGCAAAAGTACCATTCTTGCCCGCCTCGTGCAGCGCGCCGGCCATCTCGCGCCCTCCGGCACGCTGCGCGGCGGACAACACGACGATGTGTGTGTGACCCTCGCCCCCGACGGGGCGGAAATGGTGCGCTACGAATTGGTGCGCTCCATCGATAGCCGACTGGTGGCCGCCGATCGCATCACTACGCTCGCCGACGGCGCGGTGCTCACCGAGCTCGACTGGCAACTCTACCGCTTGCAACGCCGTTATCTCGACTATCAGGTGAATGTGGGCAACCGCATGATTGCCCTCCTCACTTCGGGCAACGAAAGTGCGCGCGCCGAAGCCGCCGAGGCCGCAGCGGCCAAAACGCAGTTCCAGGATTTGCTCGACGACCTCTTCAGCGAAACGGGCAAGCGACTCGACCGATCGAGCAACGAACTCCGCTTCCTGCAATACGACGAACCGCTTTCGCCCTACGTTCTCTCGTCGGGCGAGAAACAAATGCTCATCCTCCTGCTCACCGCCCTGGTGCAGGATCGGCAACCGGGGGTGTTCTTCATGGACGAACCCGAGGTGAGTTTGCATTTCGACTGGCAAAAGCGCCTGATCAGCATGGTGCGCGCCCTCAATCCCCACGGCCAAATCATTCTCACCACCCACTCGCCGGCGGTGATTCTCGACGGTTGGGAGGATCACGTCACCGAAATCGAGGAAATCACCCGTTGAGGCGCTGATCCGGTCTCCCCGCAACGCCTTTTCCCCAGTCTTATTCGTCACCTGCCATGTCTCGTCTCTCTTCTCACTTAAATTCGGCTTACATCGCCGCGGCCTCTCGGCTCGAAGGGCGTGCGGCGCGGCCGCGTGCCGTGGCCTACGTCGAAAGCTACGACGACATCCTCTTTTGGCGCGACGCCCTGAGCGAGGCCGCGCCCCATGTGCAGTTTGAAGTGGTGCTCCCCTCGCGCCTCACGCTGGGGCGCGGCAAGAAAATTGCCTTGGCCAATCGGCTCGGGCCGCACATGATCGCGTGTGTCGACGCCGACTACGATTTTCTCATGCAGGGCGCCACGCCCACCAGCGAGATGGTGTGCCGATCGCCCTATGTGGTGCACACCTTTGTCTATGCGATTGAGAACCTCCAGTGCCACGCCGAAGTGCTCGACCGCGTGTGTGTCATGGCCACGCTCAACGATCGGGTGATTTTCGACTTCCGCGCGTTCCTCACGGCCTTCTCGCGCATCGTCCACCCCCTCTTGGTGTGGAATGTCTGGGCCTATCGCTACGGCTTTTTTACCCAATTTTCGCTTACCGACTTGGCGCGCACGGTTGAGGTGAGAGAAGTGCAACTTTATCACCCCGAACGCATGATCGACGACTTGCGCCGCCGTGTCAATCGGCAGATTGCGGCCTTGCAACGCCGATTTCCGCAGGCACGCGCCACCTACAAACCGCTGCGCGACGAGATGGCGCGGCTCGGCGTGACGCCCGAAACGGCTTATCTCTACATGCGCGGCCATGACTTGGTGGATGTGGTGCTGGGTCCCATCTTGTCGGCGGTTTGCGACGTGTTGCGCCGCGAACGCGAGCGCGAAATCACGAAACTGGCTTGCCATGCGGTGCAACAGCAGAACGAACTCGCGGCCTATCGCCATGCCGTCGCGCCCTTTGAGGAGATGCTGCGCAAACATACGGCTTACCACGCCACGCCTGAGTTCCGCCGCATTGTTGCGGCCGTGCGCGCGCTCTTTGTCGACGATCCCGGGGCGCCGGCCGACGAGTCTTTGGCCGCGGAGGAGGAGTTTTCGTCGACAGATGCAGAGTTCTCGGCCGCGGATGTGGACTTTGCTCTCCCTGCTGTGCGTGCGGCGCTATATAATAAGGAGTCGTCTGCCGAAGGGACGGACATGCCGGAGTTGGCCGGCACATTGCCACCGACCGCCGGTCGTTTGTCGGCGATGTTTGAGCCGGGCGAGGATTGGGACACGGAGGTGGACTGATTTTGTGCCTTGCTCGCAGGGATTCTCGCCGCCGAGCAAACGGCCGGCGCGTCGCAAAACAGCGAACCCGCTCTGCTGAGAAGCCCCGATTGAGGACTTCCCGAGCAGAGCGGGTTTGTTGTGAAGTGCCTGTACTGAGCCGGGCGCTTCTATAAGGCGGCATTTAGAAAATGCCGGTGCTGTTGAAATCGAATTCGTCGGCTTGGCCGTCGCTGTAGTCGTCGCCCCAGATCGAAAATTGCTTCTCGAAAGTGTCGGGATTCGCACCATTCAGTGTACCGGCTTCAGGTTTGGGAGTTTTGAGGCTCATTTCCATCAGGCCTTCAGTGGCGATGGCGTATTGAGCGAGCAGGGGAGTGGTGTATTTCTTCATTACGAGTGATTTTTATCTGTGTGAGTAAATATCGTTTGAGCGTGCGCCGCGAGCGTGCCGGGCGTGAAGCGGTGGGCGCGAGGTTGGTTTTGCGCGCTACCATTTCACGATGTGACACGTCAGGTGCAGACGCGCTGCGAGAGATTTTTAGCGTTGCAGGAACTTTTGGCCGTTCTGTACGTAGATT
This sequence comes from uncultured Prevotellaceae bacterium, assembly GCA_963542795.1. Taxonomy (GTDB): domain Bacteria; phylum Bacteroidota; class Bacteroidia; order Bacteroidales; family Bacteroidaceae; genus Alloprevotella. The sequence continues at coordinate 43,333 of CAUTYW010000008.1, forward strand.
TGTCCGGCTACGGGCTTTTCTACGCGGCGACCGCTGAGGTCGAAGATGGGAGCGGCAGCGTTTTCAGCGGCGGCAACACGGTCTACGGCCGTCACGCCGGGGAAGATGAGCTGCGAGCGAGTGGCACCGCCGGCTGCGGAGCTGAGGAAGGCACGGAAACCGCGAACGTAGGGCGTGCTGAGCACCAAGAACTCGTCGCCCTTGAGTGCGCGAGCCTCTTGTCCGGCTGCAATCTGCGAGGGAGTGGCTTTACCTTGGAAGAGGTTCACTGCGGGGGGCGTTACGGTCATGTTGCCTTCGGCGTAAGTGAGATTGATCTTCGTGGAAGCTGCGCCTTTGAGGACTACTGCGGTACCTTCGGGGATGATGTTGCCGCTGAGTTGGGTGAGGATGATGCGGTCTTTCGCGGCGTTGAAGCTGCTGGCTACGTAGATTTCAACATCGGCAGGCACTTCCATGTGGTAGGGGGCGCAGAACGAAGCCAATCCATTGGCATTGAGCTGAACGGGTACGTTTTCAACTTCCTCGAGTTGAAGGTGAGTGAGCACATTGCCCGTATTGTCGCCGCCTGAACCGTCAACGTTGGTGCGAGCGTCCTGCCAAAGGTGAACCGTTGCCTTTTGGTTGCCTTGCTTCAAGATAACCTTGTACTTGCCGTCGGCGAGTTCACCGAATTCTACCGTAGCGGGCGTCGCCACGTCGTAGGCTGCGAGTTTGGCTTGGCTCTTGTTGTTGCTCAGATATACGGCACGGCCGGTCTTGAGCGACACGAGGTTCGTGCCGTCGAAGCAGAAAATCGTGTTTTCGTCCGGGGTGCCGGTCGTTGTTTTCAACTGCCATTCGCCGGCAGCAGCGCCGTCTGTTGTGATGTAGCGCGAGCCGTCGTTCGACTTGATGCGGAAGAAGTCGCCGCGTTCGGGCATGTTGAGAGCAAACGAGGTCTTGTCAGCATAAGCCGAGAGCAAGTCTTGCACATCGGCTAATTCTCCCTTGCCGGTTGCGAGCTTCTTGAGAGTCGTTTGGGTCTCTTTCGTTACATAGCGCTGGCCGAGGGCACTGCCGAACGTCTCGTTGTTCAGGTTCAAAGCCATGAAGCGGTTGAGGGCAGCTTCGAAAATCTTATCATCCGTGATGTCTTCTGCGCTTTCAATCGCCCAAGTTGAAGCATCGTTCAGCGCACCGCTACCGGCATTCCAACGTACCACATTATATTGTGCGCCGCTCTTGTCGCCGGCGAGGTGGAGGAAGTTTTGGTTGCCACCGGTGGCGTCATTACGGAGCGAGAAGGTGTTGTTCTGACCCGATGCTACGAAGGAGTAGAGACCGCCTTCTTCTGCAGTAGTGGGAATGGGGTTGTTGAAGCCGGGAAGGTTCTTCAATGCGCGACCCGTCACAGCGTGTTTCAGCGCGAAAGCGTTGTTCGTCTCGTTGTATTCGAGTTCAAACACGTTTTCGGCTGTGGGAGTTTCGGTGCGATCACCGGCAGCAGCGAAGGCCGGAGAAAGCGTGAGGTAGCTCTTTCCACCACCGCGAGCGGAGTTCGTGAAGTAAACCCTACTGCCGTTGATGGCTTGGTAGAAAGTCTTGACCGCATCGTTGTAGCCGGCTTCGTTGGAAGCGGCGTTCACTGCGCTTATCGCATCATCGGCAGCTTCGCTGTCGGCTACTCGGAGTGCTTCGATGTGGGCTTTGGCCTGATCTTTGGTGGTTATCTGCGCGCTGGCCGTGGCCGTGAAGAGCGCGAGGACAAGTGCGGAAAGATAATGTTTTTTCATACGCCGTAAAGTGGGTTGTTGCTGCGTCGTGTAAGGGCGAACGAACTGTTCGTCGGGCACTGGGCGCCGAACAACACGCACGACACCGAAAAAAAGTGTTGTGCTTGTGCTAGTTTAGTCGAACCCAAAGTGACGCGGGTGAATTTTTTTGCGTGCCAAAAGGGCACAATGCATACTTTGTGCGGCAAATATAGGCCACGGTGTGCGATTTCCTGTCTTTCCCCCCTGACTATTTTCTTCGTCTTGGGCTTTATTTGGGAAAAGCCCGGGACTTCGCCGATTGTTTTAGGTAGTCTTCGGTGGTTTTTACATTTAATGTCGTGCAAGAGGTGCGAAATCACAAAAAAAACGGCCGATCGCGCTCCCCACCCCCTGTTTTTGAGGGTGGAAAGTGCGATCGGCCGCCGAATGTTTCGTTGTTGTCGGGCGATCGAGCGGGAGTTGCGTGTCGAATGCCGCGCGCTCAGCACAGGCGCCACACCGTGGCGACGAGTACCGTGAGGACAATGCCCAGCGCCAAGGGCAGGAGGGCAGAGAGCGCCGTCCAGCGCCAAGAGCGCGTCTCCTTATAGATGGAGTAGAGCGTCGTCGAACACGGGTGGTGCAGCAGGCAGAAGAGCATGAGGTTCACCGCTGTGAGCAGATTCCAGCCGCCGGCCAGCAGGATGTCGCGCGTCTGTTCGTCGCTCCCCTCCATGAGTACGCCCGCCGTGCCGCCGTCGGCCTGTCCCAAGGCCATGAGGGTGAGCATCAAGATGGTGGGTACCACGATTTCGTTGGCCGGAATCGCCAGCACATAGGCCAGGAGAACCATGCCGTTGAGCCCCATGAACCACGCCGGCCCGTCGAGCCATTCGATCAGGTGCGCCGCAATCGAAGTGCCCCCCACCTCGATGTTGCAGGTGAGCCAAATCACTGCGCCGGCGGGAGCTGCGAAGACCAAGGCGCGCCAGAGCACAATGAGCGTGCGGTCGATGAGCGAGGTGTAGAGCGTTTGCCAGAACTGCGGCGGACGATAGGGCGGCAATTCGAGGTGGAAGGTCGATACTTCGCCGCGCAACACCGTGCGCGACAGTGCCCACGACGAGGCGAACATGAGCAGAATGCCCAGCACCACCACGCCCATCACGGCTGTCACCGCCACCAGCGAACCATACTCGCGCGGAACGGCCGCCGCCACGAAGAGCGTGGCCAAAAGGATCTGCGTCGGCCACCGACCGTTGCAGAGCGAGAAGTTGTTGGTGAGGATGGCGATGAGGCGTTCGCGGTCGGAGTCGATGATGCGCGTGGCCACCACACCGGCGGCGTTGCAGCCGAAGCCCATGCTCATGGTGAGCGCCTGTTTGCCGTGCGCCCCCGACCGCCGGAAGAGTTCGTCGAGGTTGAACGCCACGCGCGGCAGGTAGCCGAAGTCTTCCAACAGCGTGAACAGGGGGAAGAACACCGCCATCGGGGGCAGCATCACCGCCACCACCCAAGCCGTGGTCAGATACATCCCGTCGACGAGCAGCCCCGTGAGCCATTCGGGCGAGTGCACCGCCTCAAACACCGAGCGCAGCGCCGGATGACCCCAACCCACCAGCAGCGAGTCGAGCCAAGCCGAGGGATAGTTCGCCCCGATGATGGTGAACCAAAACACCAACGAGAGGAGGACGAGCATGATGGGGAAGCCCCAAAAACGATGCGTGAGGATGCGGTCGAGCTTCACGTCGAGGGGCAGGAGCCCTTCGCCGCCTTGACGGCGCACTACCGCGGCGCAGATTTCACCTGCTTGGGCATAGATCTGTTCCATCCAGCGGTCGTGGAAGTTGTGGCCGATGGCGAGGTGAATCTCGTCGGCCAGTGCCGTGAGTTCGGGCGTGGCGTAGGCGCGGCGCACGCCTTCGTCGCGTTCCAAGAGTCGGGTGGCGATCCACTCGGCGTTCGACAGCGAGAGATGCGCTTGGCGCACCGCTTCGGTGAGCCGATCGACCTCAGCGGCCGTGTCGGCCGGCAGATCGAAGCCGCGGGGCGGCCGGCACACGTACTCGCCCGTGGCCACAGCGCGCACCGCTTCGAGGAGTTCGCCGATGCCCCGACCCGAACGTGCCGAAGCCCCCACCACCGGAATGCCCAGGCGGCGCGAGAGCGCGCGGAGGTCGATCTCGATGCGGTTGCGCGTGGCCTCATCGATGAGGTTGACGCACAGCACCGCGCGGTCGGTGATTTGCAGCACCTGCAACACCATGTTCATGTTGCGCTCCAAGCGCGTGGCGTCGGCCACCATCACCGTCACATCGGGCTGACCGAAGAGGATGAAGTCGCGGGCGATCTCCTCGTCTTCCGAGGTCGAGGCCAGCGAATAGGTGCCGGGCAGGTCGACGATGCGATAACTCTCGTCGCGGAAGTCGAAGAAGCCTTCGGCCTTGCCCACGGTCTTGCCCGGCCAGTTGCCGGTGTGCTGTTTCAGCCCCGTCAGGCGGTTGAAAACGGTGCTCTTGCCTGTGTTGGGGTTGCCGGCGAGCGCTACGACATAGCGCGTTTCGCCCCCCGTCTCGCCGTGGCGGCGCAGGGAGTGGAGCGAAGCGGTGGGACACGCGGCGCAGGCGCCGTGTGGGAGGGAGGCTGTGGAGGAAGAAGCGGAGTGTTTCATAGCGGAGTGACAATGATTTGGCGTGCCTGTTCGCGGCGCAACGCGATGGCCGTGCCGCGTACCACATAGGCCACGGGGTTACCCAGCGGACTGCGCATGCCGACCGACACGCGCGAGCCGCGAACGAAACCGAGATCCATCAGACGGCGGCGCAGCGCACCGCGACACGAGGGCGAAAGTCCCGCCACCACGGCGGTTTGTCCCTCGGCGAGCCGACTCATGCGGAAGGCATCGGCCGGCACCTCGGCGGCTTCGGCGTCGGTGAGCGCACGGGTGTCGATGGCCGAGAGGTCGGCGGCCGGCAGGGTGAAGCGTTCGCCCTCATAGTCGAAGACAAAGCGCGTGGCGTCGCAGAGTACCACCTGCACCACCGCGTCTTTGGCCAGTCCCGTGGCGGCAATGCGGGCAAAGCGCCGCGCGTCGTCGTCTTCGATGTGCACCACGCGCAGCAGTGCGCCGGCTTCGGCACACCGCCCGGGCGTTTCGTCGGAAGACTCGGGGAGGGTGGGCAGCGCCAGCCCCGCGGTGGGGATGGGGTCGCCGTGCGGGTCGAAAAGGGGGTTGCCCAAGAGCGCCGCCATGCGCTCGCGTTCGCGCGCATCGAGACGGTGTTCCATGTGGTGGGCACGTTCGTGCCACTCTGAGGGCGCATAGCCCGAATGCTCGGCCAGATACTGTTCATAGATGCGGTGGGCGCGCATCAGCGCCAGCGCGTCGCGCCGTCCCTTGGGGGTGAGGGCGACGGCATCGGCCGTGACGGTGATGCGGCCTTCGAGCACCAAGCGCCCCAAGGTCTGGGCGGCGGCGTTGCGGTCGAGACCGAGCCGGCGAAAGAGGGCATCCCACGCCGAGCGCGGGAGGTCGCTCCCCGCTTCGAGCAGGGCTTTGAGGAAATCCTCGGCGCGTTCGTTGCGACGGTCATTTTGCCGCCGCGTGAAGTAGCGCCGCAGGCAGGCGAAGAGGGATTTCATACTCCGGAATCTGAGGGTAAGGGTGGGCACCGGCCGTGGCTTCCGTGCTTCGGCGGCCGCCCGCGAGCGAAAACTCCACCACTATGGCGAAAAACTGCACTGTTTTGGGACAAAAGTCGACGACTTTTCTCCCAACGACCGCTGCCTTTCCCGCGGGTGGAATCCTCCTCTGCGCAAATATACACAAACTTTGTGACTTGTCGACCACGATGATTGGTAAAATAGGCTTTCTTGACATCGTGAAGTTGAGAGATGATGGATGCTAAATCATAATAAACTCATCAGACAGTATATTCCCAAACAAGCCAACTTCGATGATTTCACAGATATGTTTGCAAGTATACAGAAGAAAATCAACAGTAGACCTATACAAAAGCTGAGGTTTGAAACACCCAAAGCGGCGTTCTACAAAAGAATAGCCTAAATTTGCACTTGCCGGTTGACTCTACGTTGTTCTGCAGCTTCGGGAAAATATTCTCTTGGCTGCCACCGGCATAGAGCTGGGCGCTGTGTGAACGGGGACTTACCCCTCGGAAGAACGTTGTGCTGAATTGCCCAAAGCGCTGAGATTGCCCGAAAATTTGATTCTTCTGAACACCATCGTGGTCGGCTATCCTGATACTGAGGTAGGCCCGAAGGACAAATGGCATGAGGGAAATATTTCCTAGTATGGCAAGGCGCAATAAGCGAAGAACGTGAAACAGTTTCAGTAAATCACAAGATATGAAGAAGTTATTTGTAGCGGCAATCGGTATGATGCTCTCTATCAACCTGAATGCAACCAAGAAATCTAAGATGCCGACTCTCCAATTTAATCCGGAACGTGGTGTCAAAACCTCGTTGACCATGCCTGACGGGAAGGTGGTGAATTATACGGCCTACACTAAGCTCTATTTTGTCACGAACGTAGAGGATTCTACCTATCAGTATATGAACATCTTTGTGCCGGAAGGGGCTACTGAGCAGACGCCCATCTTTCTTCGCACTTATGTGGGCGGCTACATGGCCAGTCAGGCCGGTAATCCCCAGGGACAAGATGCAAGTGGACGTGCGTTGGCTGAGGACTATGTGCTCGTCATCCCCGGTAGTCGCGGCCGCACCTCCACAGTGCAAAAAGGTAAAAAGACAATCTACACCGGACGTGCGCCCAAGGCATTACTTGACCTGAAGGCGGCTATTCGTTATTTGCGTCACTTCGATCATTTGATTCCCGGCAATACGGAGAAGATTATCACTGATGGCACAAGTGCCGGTGGTGCGATGTCGAGTTTGATGGGGGCAACGGGAAACAATGCTGCCTACGAACCGTTGCTTAAGGCTATGGGAGCTGCAGAAGGACGGGATGATGTGTTCGCCAGTGTTTGTTATTGTCCGATCACGGATCTCGATCATGCAGATATGGCCTACGAATGGCTGTATGGGAACACGGATAGTCGTAGGAGTCTGCCTGCAAACAAGCGGGCTTTGACACTGGAGTTGGCTGCACAGTTCCCTTCCTACATCAATTCTCTCGGATTAAGGAAAGAAGATGGCACACCACTTAATGCGGACAACTACCTTGAGTATATCAAAACGATCCTTATTTCCAGCGCTCAGGAAGCGAAAGATGCCGGAGCTGACATTCCTGATTCTATCGGTTTTAGCTTCAGCAGCGAAGCCGCTTTTCAAGCTCCCATCAATGGAGGCGTTGCGCAGGCGAGACCTCAAGGGATGGTGGGTGGCGTACCTCAAATGATGCGAGGCAGCCGGAAGCGGGTCGGCGAATATATCACCGATTTGGATATGGAGAAGTATCTCAACTATGTTGTGAGCACACAAGCGCTCAAAGGCGTACCTTCCTTTGATAGTTACCGGGTGGATGGAGCTGCTGCGAGTGGAGAGAATGGTGAGTTCGGAAACGAACAGGGGACGGATGTAAACTTCACTGCATGGGCGGCTGAAAAAGCTGGCAACACGTTGACTGAAAACGTGAAAGAGAATGTGCGCCTGCTGAATCCGATGTATTTCATCGGAGATGATGAGGCTACGGCAGTGGCTCCTCATTGGTATATTCGGCATGGGGCTCGTGATCGCGACACGGCTTTCCCCATCGCCATCAATTTGGCGACCAAGCTTCAGAACGCAGGTAAGGAGGTCAACTTCAAATTACCTTGGAACCGTCCTCACAGCGGCGACTATGCCCTGAACGAACTCTTCAGTTGGATTGCAGAAATTGTAAAATGAGGCAATGAGTAGAAAATAACCATTGCTACCCCGATGCTGGTCTATTTGTGACTGGCACCGGGGATATATTTTAGGATATATTGCTGTCCGAACTCAGGTCTAAAGGGCTTCGGGCTGGATTTTTCTGCAGTTTTGAAGTTTACCGGACAGTAATATTATGATAACTACACGATCCTTACGCGCGATCACCTTCCGCTGTTTAGCGTCAGCCCCAAAAAGCGCGGAGACTCGAAGCAGCGCGACAATCGCGTGTGCGTGCTCAATGCCTTGTATCGCACGGACAAGGGCATTCACTGCCGTTCTACGTTCGGCGAGCTGCGTAAGGCATATAAAATCATGCGCGTGGAGCCGGACAAAGCGCAAATTGTTGTGGTGGTCGATGAAATCAGAGCAGACTTTTCTATCGCCAAATCGAAATTTCTGCCTGGTTGGTGGAACGAAAAGACGAAGAGCGTAGACCTTTCGCGCGTGCCCGACACGGAGGGTGTCGACAATTTCATCCTTTGGTGGGAATGAATTGAAGCCTTGTCGCGCCTTTTGAAAGGAAGTGGCGCCGACACGGTAACGACGCCCCGTAGCGGCGGCGAACGACCGCGATTTTCGCATAAAAGCATAAATATATATCCCTCCCCGCTCCCTTTTTGAGAGAGCGGGGAGGCGACGTTTGGGGAGGAAAAGACAGCTTCGCGCCGCGAAAAGGAGCACGGAAGTGCAAAACCTGTCCTGTTTTGCGCTTTTCGCGCGGCATAAACTTGGGCAAATATAGAACAAGTGCTAATTTTGCACCCGGAAATAATTATTCAGTCAGTCAAATTCAAAAACAATCATGGAATGGTTTATTAAACTCCTCCAAAACCCGGAGAACGCGGCGCACCTCGTGATTCTGTACGCCCTTGTGATTAGTCTCGGCGTGCGTCTGGGTCGTTGGCGCATCGGCGGCAAAAACGGTATTGCCTTCGGCGTGACGTGGGTGCTCTTCGTCGGTATTCTCGTCGGACACATCTGCACCAACTTTCTTTATGCCGATCCCGCGGCGGCTGTGGCCGGACAAAAGCACGTGATCGACATGGTCAAGGAACTCGGCCTCATCCTTTTCGTCTACTGCATCGGTTTGCAGGTAGGCCCGAGCTTCTTCCAAACCTTCAAATCCGGCGGTTTGGGCATGAACATGCTCACCCTCAGCCTCGTGTTGCTCAACGTGGCCGTGATGATCGGCCTCTATTTCCTCGGCACCTCGCTGGGCATTTTCAGCAACCCCCAATCGCCCGACAACCTGCCCATGATGGTGGGCGTACTCTACGGTGCGGTGACCAACACCCCCGGTCTCGGTGCGGCCAACAACGTGTTGCCCGATCTGATGAAGGGCGCTGCGGAAGTGCCCGTCATCGCCAACGGTTACGCCTGCGCCTATCCGCTCGGTGTGGTGGGCATCATTCTTGCCACCATCGCCGTGCGCTTCCTCACCGGCACCTCGCTTGAAGAGGAACGCAAGGCTTTGGAAGCGGCCGAAGAGAGCGATCCCGCCTCGGCACCCAAGCACTTGGTGATTCGCGTGACGAAATCGGCCGCCGAAGGCCGCACCCTCGAAGCGCTCCACCAGTTCCTCAACGTGCAGTTCGTCATTTCGCGCTGCATCCTCGAGGACGGCACGCTCCTCATCCCCGGACGCGAAACCGTTCTCGAGCAGGGCATGCAAATCCACTTGGTCTGCGCCGAAAAGGACGCCGAACGCATCGCCGAACTTCTCGGTGAACTCATTGAAGTGGGTCACGAAGAGAAAATCGAGAGCGAGCAGTACGTCAGCCGCCGCCTCGTGGTGACGCGTCCCGAAATCAACGGTAAGACCTTCGCCCAACTCCACATTTCTTCGCTCTACGGCGTGAATGTGACCCGCGTCACCCGCCACGGCATGGAACTTTTCGCCGCACGCGACCTCCGTTTGCAAGTCGGCGACCGCATTCTGGTGACCGGTACCGAGAAGAGCATCGAAAACTTCAAGGATGTGGTGGGAGCACAGGTGAAACACCTCGATCACCCCAACGTGGGCGCGATCTTCTTCGGTATCCTCATCGGTATCATTGTCGGACAAATTCCCATCCCCATCCCCGGTGTCACCGTGCCCGTGAAACTCGGCCTCGCCGGCGGTCCCCTCGTCGTAGCCATCCTCATCGGCGCCGTGGGCTACCGCTATAAGATCAATACCTACGTCTCCACCTCGGCCAACCTCCTCTTGCGCGAAGTGGGTCTCGTGCTCTTCCTCAGCAGTGTCGGTATTCAGGCCGGTGCTTCGTTCTGGAAAACGATCACGCAGGGCGACGGTGTCCACTATGTGTGGATGGGTGTGCTCATCACGACGATCCCCATCTTGATCGTGGGCGTTTTCGCCCGTTTGAAGATGAAGTTGAACTACTTCACCCTCATGGGACTCATCGCCGGTTCGAACACCGATCCCCCCGCGCTGGCTTTTGCCAACGCCACCGCAGGCAACAACGCCCCGGCCGTGGGTTATTCCACCGTCTACCCCTTGGCCATGTTCATGCGCATCCTCTTGGCGCAGCTCGTCCTCTCGATCTTCTTGAGCTGAGGCGAAATGCTATATTAAAGAGGCGTTTGTGCCGAAAATGATTCGGACGATTTCGCCTTTCATCCCCTATTTTTGCGACGAGAGTCACTCATTTCGATGAGTGACTCTCGTTTTTTTTGTGAGCGTAAGGCCTGTTCTTTTTTTGTGTCTTCGTTTTTGCTCTGAGAAAAAGTGGGATGTCAAGACGAAAAGAAGTGGACTTTTGCGTAAAAGTCGAGGAAATTTGCCGAAAACTTCAGCGCTTTTGAGCCTCGTTCTCGACTTGGGTGGGAGGAGAGTGCGGGAGGAAAATGTGGATTTGCGGTTGGATGAAGAGTGAATCCATCGTGAGCGGGTGGAGAAACTATGCGAGAGAAATATAAAAATATTTCGAGCGTGATGTTTCCTTATGTGTTTTAAGTTGCGATTTTGATCATTTGTGTAGAGATACTTGCTGTGACAGATCATCTTTTTTCGGTTTTCTTTCGCGCAATCGATGTTTTTCTATGTCGTAAAAAGAGGAGGCTTGTTTTTCGTTGGTAATGTTTTTTCTGTAAATTATTCCGGATGGCTTGGGGATATATGATTTATGTGCAATAAAATGCTGATGAAAGGTGTGGTATTGCGATTTAGTTGTTATATTTGCAATGTGAAATCTAAAATAATGATTTGACGTCTTTCCTTGCTTGAGTTGTAAAGGGAATAAATCAAGATCATTGTAGAGCGAGTTCTTCGATATTCGTCTGTTAATTAGGCTTTCGTTGTCGAGATGCTGCCTGTGGCAGTTGTGGCGCGGAGAATTTGCTGTTCTGTTTTGCAATATAAATATGTAAGGGCTGTATTAGCCGACATTCACAATAAACCTGTTATAATGAAATCCACAACCCTCGCCATTAGCTTCGCGGCTGCTCTTGCTCTTGTGGCTGGCTGCTTTATGCTGACCGGATGCAGCAATGAGACAGCAACGCCTGAAGAGGCGAAAGAAATTCCCAATTTCCACCGGTTCTATTTCGAAAACCAACAAGCTGCGCTCACGCCCAATCAGCTGGCGCTCTATGTCGATTATTCGAACTGCATTGCCCAAGGGCAGCATTCGCGCTTTTTCCAAGCTTTCGAGCCTTCGCTCACGGCTAGTGCCAAGCAGTATTTTGCCATCAAGGGCAAGAACATCGAGCCACATGCCGCCGATTCGACCTACGCGCTGCTGCGCACCATTGACAACGTGCCCTTTGCCGACCTCAAAACGGCGGCCGAGCGCATCGCCAACGGCAACACGGAGGGTGTGCTCCTCACCGACGGCGAATATTACGAGCCCACGGTGACGAAAGGCAACGACAACAACCCCTATTTGGCTGAGGCGTTCAAGACTTGGCTCAAGAAGGGGCACGATATATTCATCTTTGTCGAGCCCTACGAGGAACTTGTCGGCGCTCGCTCGGTGCAAAAGAAGCGTTTCTACTTCCTTTTCACCGATCAGCGCCTGCCCGACAATATCTACAACCGCGTGAAGCAGTCGGTGCGTCTCGAGGATTTTCCCGGCACCTCCGAGTTCCACTTCTCGGTGCGCGCTCCCTTCCTCTATTCTCCTGACGGCAAGGGGATGCAGCCCGATGATTTGCTGAGTGCCAAGGTGCTTAAGGCCACGGGTAGCTATGAAGTGCAGGACTGGGAGGCCGGTTGGGAAGATGGCATTGAGCCGATGCTTGTCTACGGCGAAGATGAGGAGGGCAAAAAGCTCACAGACGGGAAGCCCTTCGAGACCGGACTCCGTGTAGATCGCAATAGTCTGGGCGGCTATCGCATTGATCGCCTCACGGCCAAGGTTTCTAATGTCAATCAAGCCTATACCGATTTTTGCACCGCGAAGGAGGAAAAGGCACAGCCCGAGAAAGAGATCACATTGGACGAACGTGAGGACTTTGTCAAGGTCGACGACAAGAAATTTTCCGCCAATGGCATCGTGGAACTCACCTTTGCCGGTGATCTGTACAATCCCGACGGGATCCTCGACGGCGATCCGTTCAACTACACCAAGATTGATCTCTTTGCCACAGATATTAGCCCGATGACCAACGTCTATCTGCCGCTTTTCACCTTCGAGAGTCTCACCCATCCCGGAGAGCAAAACGTTTCGGTGGGAGCCAGCATAGAACAGTGTCTGATCAATCCCGAAATCAAGGAGCTGATTCTCAAGACGCCCATCTATACGCTCTACATCAAGTCAAATAAACGATAATCTTATTCTTATTTATGAACAACGTTAAGATCAATACGCTGTCACAGCTCCATGCGCTGCAAAATGAAACCTGGTTGTGGACCGCCGTTGTTGTCCTTGTTTCCCTCCTGCTTGCTTGGCTTATCTCCAGTGCCATCTCTTGGGAGGGCGGAAAAGACCGCTCTTACATCAAACGCCGCTGGGTGTGTGGCATTATTGGGGCCGTGGCTTGGGTCGGCTTCTTCCTTTATAATGACCTCTACGTTATGGGACGTATCAAACAGGCCTTTGAAACGCAATTTAGCCATACCATATGGAAAACTTTAGGGGCGCTTGCCGTGGGTTACGTCGGGTTGGTTCTTCTTCTCGCCTATCTCACGCCCAATTCTAAGTTCGGCTCTATCCTCCACCTCAAGAAATAAACGCTATGAATCAGTTTTTCGTTCTTGGCATCGGTGGAACGGGTATGCGTTGCATCGAATCGCTCCTGCACCTTTGTGCCATGGGCATGTTCGACAATACCGAACTCCACCTCCTTGCTCTCGACACCGATAAAAATAACGGTAACTTCGCCCGCCTCAAGGAGGTGAAAGAGGCCTATTGCCGTGCCAAAGGAAGCGACGCCGCCGCGCGTACGCCGCTGCAGGACACCTTCTTCTCGGCCAATGTGAAGTATTACGAGTTCAGCCCCAACTATGATGCGAAAAGCACCTTCCAAGAGGTGTTTGACTACGGCGGAACGCAATACAACCGCCGCGAAGAAACCGACCTCGCCGACCTCGTGCTCACCAAACAAGTGGAGGAATTCAACCTTCGCCACGGCTATCGCGCACAGACGCACCTCGGATCGATGATGATGTATCACGCCATCCTCGAAGCCGCCGAGAGTCCGGTGGACAACGAACTGAAAAGTTTCCTCGCACAGCTCACCAAAGCGGCGCAAAACGGCGCCCCGAAGGTGTTTATCCTCGGATCGGTCTTCGGCGGCACGGGGGCTTCGTCCATTCCCATCATCCCGCAGGCCATTTCGCGCGCTGCCGAACGCATGAACGGCGGTTCGGTCAACGTGTTGCGCAATGCCTATTTCGGTTCGACGCTGCTCACGGCCTATTTCAGCTTCAAAACGCCCACGGGCAGCGAGCTCAGCGAGCAAAAGGTGATTGCCACCAGCGATAAGTTCGCCCTCAACTCGCAAGTGGCCATGATGTTCTATGACGACGATGCCAACGTGCGCAGCACCTACCAGCGTTTCTACATGCTGGGCACCGACTCCCTCTCTTGGGATCCCATGGCGCAGCGTGCCGAAGGGGTGAATAAGACCATCACCGGTGGAGCGGAACAGAAAAACGACTCTCACTACATCGAACTCCTTGCGGCCTGTGCGACACTCGACTTCTACAACACGAACGATGAGCGCCTCAAAGAGAAGAAACAGCACGCCGACACCGATTATATCTATCGTGCCATCAGCGAAGACGGACGTTTCGAATTTGAAGACTTCGTCGGCCAGCAGCGTGCGGAGGAATTCGCACGGAAATTCGGCACACTCCTCGCTTTTGCGCTCTTCTGCAACGGCGAAGACGATTTTGTGGAAAGCGTGCGTTGCGGAGGGCAGAAGGAAATCACCGAATTCACAGGCATGGAAGTTACGCAGGTGGAGTATCTCAAAAAGTACTTTGGTCTTCTCTTCTTCACCCGTGGTGAGGGAAGACTCGCCGAGGGATGGGTGCAACAACTGCACCGTTCGGCCGGTGGTGGCGACAGGTTCCTCTTCAACGCGAGCCTTTTTGGCTTCAGCACCTTCAAGGAGCTGATGAAAGTGGACTGGAACAAAGAACTCTACCGCAACGAAGGACTCGGAAAGGACAATAATTATAAGAAGAGCGGTATCTTCAGCGGATCGAAGTTCGACCCCTTCAAGAAAGCGTTCATCGCCGAGCGCGAAAACACCCAAGGATGGAAGGCCATCACCAATCGCGGTGAGCAGCTCTACAAGCTCGTTTACGACACCCTCGGCAAACTTTATCAGTTCAACTAATCTCCCACGAAACTATGTCTACAAAAGCATTGCTCATCAAGAGTTACACCAATGTGTCGACCGGTACGGCGGGCGAATGGAACGAACTCAATATGGTGCCTTCTTACATTCAAGGCATCAAAACCGGTAAAATCCTCGAAGAAATGAGCAGCGACAAGCTCGCTGCCCTCATCTCGGGTGTGCCCACTCCCTGGGCGCGCGCACGCCTCTTCAAGTTTGCCCTCCAAACCCTCAATGCCCCCGATCCCAACATCGACTCTTCGGGCTTGCAGCAGTTCTATGAAATGCTGCATGGGGAGTGGCGCGGCCTGCTTGCTGTCATGGCGCTCTATCCCGACCGCATCAGCTTCTCGAAACCCATCACCATGAGTGTGAATGGGGGACTTTACGACATCGCATCGGCCTTCGGTCGCATGCTCTTCGACGACAAAGATCTCTGGAGCAACCAACTGCAACTCGCCAAAGACCCCGATGCACAGCCCTTCGTTCAGCTCATTTACTACCGCAAACACCTTGTTGGTGGTACCTCGCCCATGACCGGCGTGTTTACCGGCGTGGACTACAGCCAAATTGGGGCCGATGCAGGAGAAGTGCAGTGGTTCCGCAATGGCCGTTTCGAAGATCCGACGCCTTTCCTCAACCCCGAACAGCTGCAAAAGCTCTATCTCTTCATCAAAAACCTCAACAGTCATCTCGATGACTTTGAGACGAACATCAATGCCCAGCGCGGAGAGAAGAAACGCATGGAATTGAGCGGATTGAAGGGCATGAGCCGCAAGTGGGAAGAGGAGTTGCGTCGTAAAGGCGGACAGTTGCGTGACAAAGGTCCCGTGGCGCAGTATCCCAATTTGGAATATCCCTTCTCGGCTCTCTTCGAAAGCAGCGTTCCCGTCTATTTGAAGCCCGATTTCACCTTCACCTACGACAACGATGGGGACTATAAGCTGGTGGGCGACGTGCAAAAACTGCTCAGCGACGACAAATTTGTAGTCGGTTGGGCAGAAGCGGCCGATGCCCGACCAAAACTTTCGGAAGGTGCTGTCTTCTATCTCAAAATCGACAACCTTGCCACAGGTGGAGCCGACTATTTCTCGCTCCCCCTCTCGGAAATCGGATTGGATATCTTCAAAAATTCGCTTTCCGGTCTCCTTGGCTATGGCGATAACTGCAATACGCGCCTCTCTGCCCGACTCAACGATGCAGGCTCGTTGGCAGTTTCGCTCGTTGTTGAGATCGATGGACAGCAAGTCGAACTCAACACCCGCGAGTATGCCGTCAAGTGGATGACGGAGCAACGAAAGGTCATCATGTGGCCCAACTTCGTCTCGGAAAATTGGAAGAACTACTATCTCTACACCGAGTGTACTTCGGACGCGGCGCAACAATTCCAAGCCATCTTCAAGCAGAAGGGAGAATTCTTGCGCAATATCCGTGGTGATTTCTTCACTTCGGATTATCAACCCGCAGCCGATGAGGACAACGCGCCGCAAGTGCGACAACTCATTACCTATCCTGCCGGACAGGGGGAGGAATTGCACAAATATAATATCTACGCCATGACCTTGGCACCCGCCGGTCTCTCCGTAACGGTCAAGGACAACGGAAAAGATGCGCATGCCGGTTACTTGATCCTCCGTCCGCAGGTGGTGAACGATCGCACCAGCCTCGATGCACAGGGCGAAGCTGTCGTGGGTATCGACTTCGGTAGCAACAATATGTGCGTTTATTATAGTGTTGACGATGGACAAGCCGAACCCATCAAGTTCGAAAATTACCGCACCATGCTTGTCGGGACAGAAAGTCGCGACTTGCGTGCCGTGGCGGAGAACCACGAGCTCCTCTTCTTCAGCAATTACCCCACCGACAACGGACAAGCTAAATCTTGGCTCCACGAACACGACAGTCGTTACAATAGTTACAACGAGAGCGAGGAAGTGGCCGGCGGTGTACCCGTGAGCCGTCCCAACGTGTTGGTCAAGGAAATGGACGAACGCACCATTACCACCCAAGCCGGTACGCTACACTACAACATGAAGTGGCTCAATGACGACAAAGGTTTGCAGAAAAAGCGCGCCTTCCTCAAGAGCCTCTGGTTGCAAACCTGCGCTTATCTCTACACCAAACGTCTGAAACCCAAACAAATCGTTTGGAGTTATCCCGGAGCGATGATGGAGGCCGATCGCAATGAGTTGGCCAATATCTACGAAGAACTCTGCAAAGTCACTCCCATTGTGGGCTGTCGTCCCAAACTGCCCGAAACGTTGACCACTGAAGCGGAGGCCGTGTGCAGTTTCGCCCTCTCGAGAGAGTTTGGCCTCAGTGCCGACAAGCTCTTCCTCGGCATCGACGTCGGTGGCAGCACGAGTGACATTCTGCTCTTGGCGCAAGATCCCAAGAACTTGAACAAGGCTACGCTCTTCTGCGAAAGTTCGGTTCGACTGGCGGCTGGCGTCTTCTTCAATGCCATCATCAACTCCGAAAAGTTCCGCGAGGCGCTCAACTACTATTGCCAAAAGACCAACAAATCGAAGGTCTTTGTCAATAATGTCGAGGAGATGGTGAGAGAAGCACCGCAAAAGGCACCCTATTGCCTCAACAGTGTCTTCGATCAGCTCAAAGGTTTGGAGGACTACGAAAACTTTTACAGCACCATCAACGAAAAGGCCAAGTTTGTCTTCACGATTCCTGCGTATGTGACCGGTTTGCTCCTCTTCTATTCGGGCATGCTCATCGGTAATACCATCAAAAAGGAGCAACTCGACCAGATTAAGCGCATCGACATCCTCACCTTCGGTAAAGGCGGCCGTCTTTTCCACTGGCTCCGTGAGCCTGCCGGCTCGATGGCGACCAATGCCTATTATAGAGACTGTCTGAATGCAGGACTTCGTCTCATGGTAGACAAGGAACTCGAAGTGAAGTACCGCGATGAGATTGAAGTGGACAACAAAGCCGAAGTGGCCAAGGGACTTGTGCAGCCCAAAGCCATCGAAAAAGGCGCTTCGCTCAACGAAAAAGACATCTGCGGTGAAGTTGACGTCAATTATCTCAAGGAAGACGGCAGCACGATTGTGCTCAACACCGACGATGAACTGAGCGGTGAGTTCTTTGCTGACAATATGAACAAGTTGACCTTCACCGGCACCAAGAACTTCCAAGTCTTTATGGATGTTTTCTGCGACTTTGTGAGCACCAAAACGAAACTCTATCCCGGAGTCGCTGACCTCCGAGAGGATATCGCAGACCTTCGTGATCGCATCGCAAGCTACGTCACCGAAGACTACGAATACAAAAAGGCGTTGAAGCATCAGGGCGGTGAGTTCCCCTACCACCAGCCCCTCATTATCGCCGAAGGTGCTTGTTTCTTGAAAACGATCATCAAGAAAATCTTTGTGTGATCTCCGTGATCTCGTTGACCAATACGGCTCCCGGCTTCGTCAACTGCGAAGCCGGGACCGAACATTGGCAAAGTGCTGCACAATCGCCGCATCATGCTTCCGATTGTGTGGTGTTATCTTCCAATGGCGCGGAGCTTTTCTTCGCGCAACTTTGATTCTCGCTCCAAAGGCTGGGGAAATTATCGCGTTTTGCCGCGATACCGCGACGCGCACCCTGCTGTTTTGGGGAGAAAAAGGAGCTACGCTCTCTCACTCTTATGAATAATCTCTTTCTCTACGTCGACAATCATTACATCGCTGCCGCAATTCGTGACGACAACGATGTGATGAAACCGGTACTTCCCAAAACCGAGGACGAATTTTATAGTCTTTTCTTCTTCGAAGACACCGATCACAATCGCATCAGCTATGGTGAGGCGAATAAGCCCAACTATTATAAGAAGGTTCCTCACTACTACGGAGGAATCTTTCGCCTCATAGCCGATAATAGCAAGACTTTCAAGCTCTTCGATCGCAAGCAAACATTCGATAAGGTCTTCAAAGAATCCGGGATACTTAGAGAGTGGAAAGATGCTGTGGGGAAAGATTGCGCGACCCGTGATGGCCGTCAAGTAGTCACCTACATTTCTTTCGCAGCCGACGTAGATTATGCCTCGCGCAACGTCTTTGTAGATAACATCCTCAGCCAAGAGAGGTTTAATGTCCGCGAACGCTCTGTTCCCATCGAGCATCTCGCGCTCGAACACGCTTTGCGACTCAAACGCGTGAAGAAAGAAGGCTGTTATCTTGTGCTCAATGCCTACAATGAGCAACTTCATTTCAGTCTCTACCGACACCAAAATAAAAGCTTTGTCAGACTCGGAGAAAACACCCTCCCCGGCATGGGCACAGACCCCAGAGCGCGTGCACTCGTTGAGGATGTTGTCGATAAAATCAACAATGTACAGCATTTTCTCACCACGGCTGAGGAAAAAGAAAAGGAGTATTGCAATCTCGGGCAATATACCGACCAGTGGCTTCGCCAACTTAATGTCGTACAAGGTGGACGCCCCCTCCAGTTGTTGGACGTTCGCCTCTCGGTTGTTCCCAATGTCTATTCAGCCACTGTGACGGCCGGAGAAATCAACGGCCGCACTAAAAAAATCGTTGCCGACGTCGTCAACGAAGTCAACAATTTTGTTGCGAAAACCCTTCCTTCCGGAGAAAATATATGCTCCATCCTTTTCCTCGGAGACGGATTTGTCAACGAACAGTTCAATTTAACCCTCGCTCGCAGCTATCGTTTGGAGAAAGAAGACTTTGTCCACTTCAGACGTTCCGATTTGCCTGCTATTGTTTCCGTTTATCGGCAAATTAACCTCAACCAATTCAGTGCCGAATCCCAAAAACACAAACACCGCGGCGAGCAAGAACTGATTGCCTTGCGCAATGCGCAGGCAGAGGCCGAGCGTGTACGAGAAGCGCGTCGACAAGCCGAAGAAAAAGCCCTTGCCGAAGCTGCAGCACGAAAGGGCAAAGAGGCGTATTTCAAGGCGATGGACGAAGTCGATGAGCACGAACGCAAAAAAGAATGGGCGCAAATGCTCGAGGCGGCCAAGGCTGCCCTCGAACTCCTGCCCGAAGATCAACATGCCAAGGAAAAACTTCAACGTGCTACACACCTTCTTGCTGAAGCGAAGGTACGCAATGAACAATATCAGCAGACCCTGACTCAGGCGCAGGCAGCACAGGCACGCGGAGATTGGCAAGATGCGCTCTCTCATGCCAAGGCGGCACTCAATGTCTTCCCCGATTCCAAAGTGGCCAAGCAACTTTACGAACAGCTCGCTCAAAAAATAGAACAACTCGCCCACATTCGCGAGCATTTTGCCACGGCCACGGCCTTTGAACAGCAGGGAAATTACCACAAAGCCCTCGAAGAACTGGAAAAAGTACAGCGAATAGATCGCAATCATCCCGAGTTGCCACAGCGCATGGCCGACTGTCGTTTGAAGATCAGCGAACAAGAGGAAAAAATCCTCCGTGTGAAACAGGAATATGCCCTCTCCGCCAAACAGCAAGACCACGAAAAAGCTGCAGCATACGCGCATCAACTGGTTTCCCTCCTCGATGTCGAGTTGCAAGCTGAGTGGATTGCCCGCGAAGAGCAACACAAAAAGGCACTCGAAACAGAGAAAAGACAGCAAGAGCGCCTGGCGGAGTACAAAAAAGAATACAACAATGCCTGGTTCGATGGGGATTATGCGCATTTCATACGCTATGCCGAAGAAGCGCTCCTGATCCAACCGAATGCAGAACTGGCAGAACGCGTAGAGCGCGCCAAGGAACGTTTGCAAAGTGAGCAGGATCGTCAAAAATTTGAAGAGGGCATCAAAAAGGTCAAGATCATGATCGCCGATCGCCATTATCAGGAAGCGCGCACCCTCCTCAAAGCGCTCAAAGCCTACGCCACTACACCCGAACAGTTGCAAATCGTGCGTAGCCTCTTTTCCCGAATCTTCGAAGAAGAGGATAGAAACAGTAGAAAAAAGCCCGAGTTGTTTCGAAATTACAGGAGAGTCTCCGGTTTCTCCAGTGACGAAGATCCCTTTTTCGGAGAAGAAAGTGCTAAGCGTCCCGAACCCAAAGCCGACGACGATTTTTTCGGCAATCGAGCCGCGCAAAACAAAGAAAAGAAGAACGAATCGGAAGAAGATAAGAGTGGATTTTCCCCCGCTGATTTCGAGTTTTAAGTAAACCACCACAATGGATAATGATTCTCAACTCACCGTACGAAAAAAATAACACCTGATCCCTCGAATCGCCCATTGGAGCGAATCGGCAAAGGGGAAGAAATCACCATTCGCGAAAAAAGTGGTGTCATCTTTACGTTCAAAGATGAAATGAATGTGAGGCTTTTTTGGAAAGCCGCCAAAAGTGTCGAACGTTCTGCCCGAGATCTTGATCTTTGTCTTTTCTATTGCCGAACTGATGGGCGCTTGGGCGGTGTTTTCTCCGATGAGTATCGCGATTCTCCCAACGATCTCGGTTCGTTAGACCGGTTCCCCTACATCCTTCACAGGGGCGATCACATTTTACGCACATCGACCGGGGACGCTGGCGAAAAAATCGAAATCGTTAAGCTGGACGAAATCGAAAGCGCTTGCATTTGTGTTGTCGACTACGAAGCTGCGTTGAATGGCCTGCCGGCTCTTTTCGACGATGCCCGGGCTTATGTCGAATTTTCCACTCGCGAAGGGGATAATCACCGTTGCAATCTCAAATCGCCCGATAGTGGTGCCGTTTATTGGGTGGCTTCCATTTGCAAAGGCGCGGATGGATTGCAATGCCTCAAACGCAAGCGAAAAGTCTTGTCAGTTGCTGAAGCGGCAGAGCACATCCCCGGTTTCAAACTCATCTGCCAAGCCCCGGAGAAAGGCAACGCTGAGTGACAACAGGCCCGCTTTTCGCCGACCGCAGTCCAAGTTTTTTCGTATTGCCCCATCATAAGGGGACAAGTTTCGCATTGAATCGTAAATTTTCCGGCTGGCAGTCCATTTCCCCTCGCCCCCACATTCGATATCTATAAACCTTTCAATATCTATTCTTATATGTCTGATCAACCCCAAGTGCGTCTCAAGCGCAAAGTCACCCTTCGTCGCAAGGAAGAGGCCGCCTTCACTTTCACCGGCCGACTGAAAGTGCGACTCCTTTGGCAGTCCGAAACAGATCTCGACCTCTGTCTCTTCTTCAAAAAGAAGGATGGAGAAGTGGGCGGTGTGTTCTCCGACCTCTTCCGCAGCCGCATGACCGATCGCGGCGCGCTCGACCAGTTTCCCTACATTCTTCATCTCGGCGACAGCCCCGAACCCGGCGAAGGTAGCGAATCTGTAGAGCAAATCAATGTCGGATCGCTGGCCGACCTCGAGCAAGCCTACGTTTGCATTGTCAATTATGGCGCAGCCACGGACGGTCGCGATGTCACCTTCGCCGAAGAGAGCGGACGTGTTGAGATTACCAGCGACGCCGGCGACAATTTGGAAGTACAAGCCGATGCCACCGAGCACGGAAGCGTCTATCTTGTCTGCTCCATCCTCAACCGCGAGGGCAATTACGCCCTCAAAAACGAGAGCCGCGTCATGGATCTCAGCACGGCTTTCAACGAAGTGCCCGGCTTCTCCCTCATTTGTGAGTGACCCCGCCGTTTGCCATCGATGAATCTCCCTGCTTACTGCAAGTTCTCTGCGCTGTTCACCTCAAAATTCGGTGACGATTGCGTGCCGCTTCTGCAAATCTTGCAGTAACCTCCCTTTGTCTTATCATTTTATTTACCAACTTCTTTAACCTACTTACCCACTATGGCAGTAACACTCAAACGCAAAATCACCCTTCGCACCAAGGGCGAAACCGCAACTTTCACCTTCTCTGGAAAACTCAAGGTGCGCATGCTCTGGCAGTCGGCCACCGATCTCGATCTTTGCCTCTTCTTCAAGAAGAAAGACGGCGAAGCAGGCGGTGTCTTCTCCGACGAATACCGTCGCCGCCGCAAGGACCTCGGTTCGCTCACCGAGTTCCCCTACATCCTCCACATGGGCGACCAAAAAGAACCCTCTCCCGGCGGTGAGGAAGTGGAACAAATCAACGTGGCCACCCTCGCTGACATCGAGAAGGCCTACATCTGCGTGGTGAACTACGATGCAGCCATCAAAGGACGCGATGTGACCTTCGCAGATGAGGGCGGTCGCGTGGAAGTGACCAGCGATGCCGGCGACAACCTCGAGGTGAACATGGACGATCCCAGCCAGGGCCACGTTTATCTTGTCTGCTCCATTGCTAACAACAACGGCGAATTCGCCCTCATCAACGAGAGCCGCGTGATGGATCTCGGCACAGCCTTCGACGAAGTGCCTGGCTTCGCACTCATCTGCAACGATTAAAGGAACTGATAATGGTTCAGCTTAAACGTAAAGTCACTCTCCGCACGAAGGAAACCGTGGAGCCAAAACCACAGCCTGCAACGCTACAAAAGGATCCAAAGCCCTCTTCGGGTCAGGGAAAGTGGTGGATTGCAATGGCCGTTGTGCTCCTTTTGGTGGGGCTTGGAGTTTATTTCTATCGCCACAACGCTTCTACGGCCGAAAAGGCCGTGGCAGAAGCAGCCGTTAGCTCCATGCAAGGAGTAGACACAGCGCAGACGACTGCCAAGGCCGGAGAAAGTAATGAGGCATCTGCCCCTGCTCAAAGCGCTGCAGGCCAAGTGCAGACTAAAGAAGCCGAAGCGGGACAGGCCAGTGCTACTGCCCAAGGTGCAGCTCCCGCTGCAGTGAAGGCCGGTGCGTCCGAAACACCCGCATCGGTGGCGCAGACTCCTGCCAAAGCCGCGACGCCTACCGCAAAGGAGGCTGCTGCGCAGCAGACGGCGGCAGGAAAGCAATCGACGATGCCCCAAACGGCCAAAAGTGCCTCGGCGCAAGCGACGCAAATGCCCGCAGCGGTACAGCCCGCAGCGGCAACGTCGATGGAGGCTCTCAAAGGCAGTGTCGAACAAGTGGCGCACGAGGTGATTCGCGGCGTGTTCGGCAATGGTCGTGAGCGCATGGATAAATTGGGTACCCGCTACACTGAAGTGCAGCGTCGCGTCAACCAAATTTATCGCGCCCGTCGCGCTCGTTGATCACACGATCTCGAGCATTCTCTTCGATGTCTGTAGAGCCCTTAGGTACATTGTGCTTAAATGGGCAGCACTTTTTTGAAGTTCTTCCGTAGTGAGATCTTCCCCTTACCACAAAACGAGCACCGCTCCCCATGGAACGGTGCTCGTTTTTTTGTTTTTCGGAAAAGGGAGGCGGCGTTTCGGCGATGCGCGCGTAGCGTCGGCGTCAAGTGCGGGAACGTGTGGCGCAATCGGCGCAGATGCCGCGCACCACGTAGCCGGCGGTGTGCACCACGAAGCCGGCGGGGAGCGGAGGGATGGGAATGGGCACATCGGGCAAGCAGAGGGTGCGGTGACAACGCTCGCAAACGAAGTGCAGGTGCAGATCCGCCGGATCGTCGGCGGGCGTTTCGCCGCAATGGCAGTCGTCGGCGCAGAGGGCGTACTTCACTTGTCCCGTGCCGTCCTCGACATGGTGCACCAAATGGTGCTCGGCGAAGGTGGAAAGGGCGCGAAACACCGTGCTGCGCTCCATCGTGCCCAACCGCGCTTCGCAGTCGGCGAGCGAAAGGGCGCAACCTGCGTCGAGCAACGCGCGCAATACCAGCAGCCGTGCGGCGGTGGGACGAATGCCGCGGTGCAACAATTTTTCTTCTTCGTGGGTGGACATGGGCAAGTGGGGTGAGGGAAGGCGAAAAAAGCCCCATCGGGGTGAGCACGTCGTGTGAGAGTTCGGTGCGCGCCTCGGGGAACGGGAGCATGCCGTGGGGGACGAGTGCAGGCTATGGGCAGATTCGGTGCACGCCGTGGGAGGAACGAGTGAGCGCCTCGGAGAACGGGTACACGCTGTCGGAAGGGCGGGAGCACGCCGTGGGGATTGGGGGCAAAGTTACGATTTTTTCGCCGTTCCGTCGCTCGTTTTGGTAAGAGGAGTAGCCGTTTGCGCTTCGCCCGAGGGGAAACGCGCCAGCAACACGAGGGCGACGCAGAGCAACACCACGCCCGTGTCGGCAAACACCGCCGCCCACATGCCCGCAAGGCCGAAGGCCGAGAGAATCAAGACAAGGAGTTTGATGCCCACCGCCAAAAGGACGTTCGTCCAGACGAGTCGGCGCGTGCGGCGCGCGATGTGCAGCGCATCGGCCACGCGGCGCAGGTCGTCGGTGGCCAGCACCGCATCGGCCGTGTCCACTGCCGCGTCCGTTCCTCCCGCTCCCATGGCGAAACCCACGTGGGCACGCGCCAACACCGGGGCGTCGTTCACCCCGTCGCCCACATAAGCCGTGCGCCGGCCGCCGTCGATGAGGCGTTCGAGCGCCGTGAGTTTGTCGGCCGGGAGGAGTTCGGCGTGCCACTCGTCGAGAGCGAGTTCGCGCGCCAAGGCTTCCACCTTCGGCCGCTCGTCGCCCGAGAGCACCACCGTGTGCATGCCCGATCGGCGCAGCTGTTTCACGGCCGCGAAGGCCGAAGTGCGCGTGCGGTCGTCACTCACTGTGAATGCCCCCGCCGTACCGCTGTCGATGCCGTCGGCCACCGTGACCACACCGTGCGTGAGCGTGCCCGTTTTGTCGAAAACCACCGTGTCGACGTCCGCCGCGCGATCCAAGTGCAGGCTGCCTTTGAAGAGGATGCCGCGGCGCGAAGCCACCCCGATGCCGCGGAAATAGCTCAACGGCACGCTCAGCACCAAAGCGCAGGGGCAGGAAGCCACCAGAAAGACCAAGGCGCGATACCACCACTGCGGCGCCGCGATGCCCCAGTCGGGACGTACGGCCGCGAGGAGCGTGGGCACGGCGGCGAGCAGGGCAGCCAGCGCCACCACAACGGGGGTGTAGACGCGGGCAATGCGCGTCATCATCTGTTCGGCAGGGGCTTTGCGTTCAGCGGCCTCCTCCACGAGGTGCATGATGCGCGAAAGGGCATCCTCGCCGTAGGGTTTCGTCACGCGGATGCGGGCCGCGCGGTCGAGGGCGATGACGCCGGCCGCCAACTCGTCGCCGGCCGCGAAGGTGCGCGGAGCACTCTCGCCGGTGAGGGCGGAAGTGTCGGCGCGGAGGACGGGGGTGAGCAGTACGCCGTCGAGGGGCAGGCGCGCGCCGCGCTCAATGTGCAGTACCGTGCCGCAGGCCACCGTTTTGGGGTCGACCTCGCGGAGCGTGTCGTCGCTTTCGTCCACCATCGTGCAGCGATCGGGACGCAGGGCGGCCACCGAGGCGATGTCGGCGCGGGCACGACCCACGGCTAGGCCTTGGAGCGTTTCGCCCACCAAGTAGAAGAGCATCACGCCCACCGCTTCCGGGCAGTCGCCGAGGGCGAGCGCACCCACCGTGGCAATGAGCATGAGGGTGAACTCGTTGAAGAAGTCGCCGCGCCGCAGGGATTCTCCCGCTTCGC
Source organism: uncultured Prevotellaceae bacterium (assembly GCA_963542795.1). Classification (GTDB taxonomy): domain Bacteria; phylum Bacteroidota; class Bacteroidia; order Bacteroidales; family Bacteroidaceae; genus Alloprevotella. The sequence goes on from CAUTYW010000008.1 coordinate 69,171, forward strand.
GCCACACGCCCAGCGACACGCAGATGTAGGCCGGCAGATAGAGCAGGCGTTCCCACGGCGCAAGGGCGGGCACAGCGTGCAACAGCCCCCAAGCCGCGAGGGCGAGGAGGAGTCCGAGGAGGGGGCGGCGCCAATCGTGCCAACTGAAGCCCGATTCGCCGCCGTGGTCTTGTCCGCCGCCACAGGAGCAACCGCAGCCGCATGAGGCAGAAGACTTCCCGTGGTCGTGCCCGTGGTCATGGGCGTGCTCCGAGGTGCAACCACCGGCCGGCGTGCAGGCGCACGAAGAAAGCGGTGAACTTTTGGCAGAAAGTGGGGCGTTATTGAAAGAAAGTGCACCGGTTTTGATAAAAAACGGCGCACGTTCGGCTGCAAGGGCAGCGGCGCGTGCGGAAACGCAGCGGCCGGCGGCGGAAAAAGACGAAGGGCGGAGGGGAGTGGACATGATGAAAAGCATTGAAGGCGGCGGGGCGAACGGGGAATCGTTCGGCCGTGCGCCGCAAAGGGGGAAAGGAAGTGCCGAGCGCGGACGAAGTGTCCGACGAAGGCGTGGAGGGGAGCGTGTTTTCGTCCCGTTTCATCGGCGGTGTGCGTCGGGTTGGGGGTGTCGGTTCGGGCAATCGCTGAGAGCGGGGCGACGCTGCGGGGCGGTGTCGGGAGGAGACTGCGGAGGTTTCCCCGAGCGATCCTCGAAGTTGTGACCCTGGGCGCTTCGCGGGGCGATCGAGATGAACCGACCTGCGAGAAAGCGCTTTCGCCGAGGGAGTACACTGCAAATGTAGGCCTTTCTTTTCGCAATCGGGTTGCAAAGTGTCGCGCCCGCCTTCGCCGCGCGGTGCAGCGTGGGGGAGGGGAAGCGTGTTTTTGTCACCTTGACTGACAAAATGGCGCACTTTCTCGCCGCAGCGGTCGTTGGCAAGGTCTTTGCAACCGATGAGGTCAAAATCAAAACATAAAATCATTATAGATATGACTATCAAACCGCTTGCAGATCGCGTGCTCGTCAAGCCCGCACCGGCCGAGGAAAAGACCATCGGCGGCATCATCATCCCCGACACCGCACAAGAGAAGCCCAGCCGTGGCACCGTTGTGGCCGTGGGACAAGGCACGAAAGACGAAGCCATGGTGCTCAAAGCCGGCGACAGCGTGCTCTATGGCAAATATGCCGGCACGGAAGTGGAAGTCGACGGCGAGAAACTGCTCATCATGCGCCAGAGCGACGTCTTTGCCGTGGTGGAATAAGCCCCACCGCGCAATTTTCGCCCCGTGGCGAATCAACTCCTCTTATATATAAGGTGTGCGTGCGGCAGGTTCGACCGACCGGCGCGCCCAACTTCAAACGACTAACAGATAATCAAGATGGCAAAAGATATTAAGTACAACGTAGATGCTCGCGAACTCCTGCGCCAAGGTGCCGACGCCCTCGCCGACGCCGTGAAAGTGACCCTCGGCCCGAAAGGCCGCAACGTGGTGATCGACAAAAAGTTCGGCGCGCCCCGCATCACCAAGGACGGTGTGAGCGTGGCCAAGGAGATCGAACTCGAAGACTCCTTCCAAAACGCCGGTGCACAGCTCGTGAAGAGCGTGGCCTCCAAGACAGGCGACGACGCGGGCGACGGTACCACAACGGCTACCGTGCTCACGCAAGCCATTCTCACCGAAGGCATGAAAAACGTGGCCGCCGGGGCCAACCCCCTCGACCTCAAGCGCGGTATCGACAAGGCCGTGAACGCTGTGGTGGAGCACATCCGCTCGCAGGCCGAACAGGTGGGCGACAACTACGACAAAATCGAACAGGTGGCCACCATCTCGGCCAACAACGACGCCGAAATCGGTAAACTCATCGCCGACGGTATGCGCGCCGTGACCGCCAACGGCGTGATCACCATCGAAGACGCGAAAGGTCGCGACACGGTGCTCAAAACGGTGGAAGGTATGCAGTTCGACCGCGGTTATCTCTCGGCCTACTTCGTCACTGACGCAGAGAAGATGCACTGCGAGATGGAGAACCCCTACATCTTGATCTACGACAAGAAGATTTCGAACCTCAAGGACTTCCTCCCCATCCTCGAACCTGCCGTGCAGAGCGGCCGTCCCCTCTTGGTGATCGCCGAAGACGTGGACAGCGAAGCGCTGACCACCCTCGTGGTGAACCGCCTGCGCACGCAGTTGAAGATTTGTGCCGTGAAAGCCCCCGGCTTCGGCGACCGCCGCAAGGCCATGCTCGAAGACATCGCCGTACTCACGGGCGGTGTGGTTATCAGCGAGGAGAAGGGCTTGAAACTCGAGCAGGCTACGCTCGAAATGCTCGGTACGGCCGAGAAGGTGACCATCTCGAAGGACAACACGACCATCGTGAACGGTGCCGGCCAGAAGGAAAACATCGCCGAACGCGTGCAGCAGATCAAGAGCGAGATCAAAAACTCGACTTCCGAATACGACAAGGAGAAACTCCAAGAGCGTCTCGGCAAACTCTCGGGCGGCGTGTGCGTGCTCGAGGTCGGTGCGGCCAGCGAAACCGAACAAAAGGAAAAGAAAGACCGCTGCGACGACGCCCTCTGCGCAACGCGTGCCGCTGTCGAGGAAGGTATCGTGACCGGTGGCGGTGTGGCCTACATCCGTGCCCAAGCTGCGCTCGCCGATGTGAAGGGCGACAATGCCGATGAGCAAACGGGTATCGCCATCATCCGTCGTGCCATCGAAGAACCCCTGCGTCAGATCTGCCGCAACGCCGGTGTGGAAGGCGCGGTGATCGTGAATAAGGTGCGCGAAGGCGAAGGCGACTTCGGTTACAACGCGAAAAACGACACCTTCGTCCACCTCCGCGAAGCCGGTGTGGTAGATCCCGCCAAGGTGACGCGCGTGGCGCTCGAAAACGCGGCTTCGGTGGCCGGCATGTTCCTCACCACCGAGTGCGTGATCTGCGACAAGAAGGAAGACAAGCCCGAAATGCCGATGGGTGCTCCCGGCATGGGCGGTATGGGCGGCATGATGTAAGCCGACACGCCTTATATATATAGTGGACGTCGGGCGAGATGACTTGCCCCGTCTGCAAAAGGCTCCGACAAGCGGCGCTCCTCATCGAGAGGGGCGCCGCTTTTGCGTGATCTCCACGGAAAAAAACGAGATTTTTGGGCACGAAACATTGTTTATATTACGGGAAAATACTATTTTTGCCACACGAGCATTACAGCTGTGTGAAGTAATGTGCGCTTTTTGGCAGGTCGATTTGCCACGAACGCCCTTTTTCGTCGCCTTCTGCTCCTCGGTTTGCCCGAATCCGGCCGCTTCGCTCATCTTGCGGCGCTGAGTGACCGCAGGCATGCCGACTTTCCGACAGCAACTTATTCACAATCACCTTATCTATTCCTCACTACATGAGAAGATTCCTCTCACTTTTCGTTCTCCTCGCCCTGACTTGGGTGGTGGCAGGCGCGCAGAAAATCGAACCCGTGTTCAGTACGGAGGGTGCACTCCAATATGTGCGCATCCAGTTCAAAACGGGCGAGGCTTTCTTGCAGGACAATGGCGACGGACAGCAGTGTCGCACGGCCGTTTTTGCCAAACAAGGCCAAACTTTTGCTCTGATCGGTAATAAAGATGCCTTCGTGCTTCGCTCGGACAAGGGCAACTACGTGACGATGTCGTCCAACAATACGCACATTGGTAGCACGGCCGACAAATCTAAGGCCATCGAACTCGCCCTGATCGCCAGCCCCGGACACGCCGGTTGCTACGAAATCACCAAGAAGGACGACAAGTCGAAGGGCTTCAACCAGTGGGGTGGTGCCGGTGCCGGCAAACAACTCGGTTTCTGGAACGCAGGCGACCCGAATAACCCGCTCTATTTCGTAGAGCCCGGCTACCAACCGCCTTTGACCTACACGGCCTATCGCCAGCAGTTGCCGCAAAACGGCCGTTGGGAGTATCCGCTTTCGCCCATTGCGACGTTCACGCCCGAAAGTCGCCACACCCTGTGGTACAAGAAGCCTGCCATGGGCGTTTCCAACCCTTGGATGGAATACTCCTTGCCCATCGGTAACGGCTCGCTCGGCGCCAGCCTCTTCGGCGGCGTGATGAACGACGAAATTCAATTCAACGAAAAAACGCTTTGGGCGGGTGGTCCGAAGGATATCAACCCCCGTGGCGGCGACGGTCCCGGCAGTGGCTTCGGTTGCTTCCTGAACTTCGGCGGTGTCTTCGTCAAGAACCTCAACACTGAGGCTTTCGACGGAACATCGGCTAAAAACGTACTCAACTACGTCCGCTATCTCGACCTCGACAAGGGCATCGGCGGCGTGAACTTCTCCGATAAAGCCGGCACGAAGTACACCCGTCGCTATTTCGCCTCTGCTCCCGACGGCGTGATCGCCGCGCGCTACACGGCAGAGGGCGCAAATAAACTCCATTTGGTCTTCCGCTTGATCCCCGGCGAGGAACTCCACGCTGACAACGCCACCTATTCGGCTGATGGCACGGGCTCTTTCCACGGCAAACTCCAAACGGTTTACCACAACGCACGCATTAAGGTCGTTCCCGTGGGTGGTACGCTCCGTGCTACGGACGAAGGTATCGAGGTGGATGGCGCTTCTGAAGTGCTCCTCTTCCTCTGCGGTGGAACGAGCTTCGACAGCTTCTCGGCAGAGCGCACTTCCGGCGACGCAACGCAGTTGGCTAACCGCGTGAAGGGCATTGTTGACGCGGCAGCAGCCAAGTCTTGGGACGAACTGCTCAGCGCGCACACCGCCGACTTCACTTCCTACATGGGACGTGTGGATCTCCAACTCACCCCTAACCCTTCGAAGCGCAACACCGAGGATCTCGTGAAGTACTACGGTGGTTCGCAAAGCAGTAAGAACTCACCCGACGGCCTCTTCCTCGAAGAACTCTATTTCCACTTCGGACGCTATCTCGGCATTTCGTCGAGCCGCGGTGCACAGCACGTGCCCAACAACCTGCAAGGTATCTGGAACAACCGCGCCAATGCGCCTTGGAACTCGGATGTGCACACGAATATCAACATCCAGATGAACTACTGGCCCATTGAGCAGACGAACCTCAGCGAATGCCACGAACCTTTCCTCGACTTCATCATCGACAACGCGAAATCCTACGGATGGATGACCGCGGCCAAGCGCTCGGGACAGACGAAGGGCTGGACGGTTTACACCGAAAGTAGCATCTTTGGCGGTATGTCTACTTGGGGATCGCAATACACCGTGGCCAACGCCTGGTATTGCACCCACCTTTGGGACCATTATCGCTACACGCTCGACAAGGATTACCTCAAGCGTGCTTTCCCCGCCATTTGGAGTTCGGCTGAATTCTGGATGGAACGCCTCAAGAAGGACACGCGTGTGAACGACGGCAAGTGGGTTTGCCCCAATGAGTGGTCGCCCGAACACGGTCCCACGGAGGACGGTGTGCCCCACGCTCAGCAACTCGTGCGCGCCAACTTGCAGATTTGCCGCGACGCGATCAACGCAGTCGGTGCCGCTGAACTCGGTTTGACGGCCGCCGACGTGGCAAAACTCGACGATTACCTCGACAATTTGGACACCGGTCTCCACACCGAAGCCTACGACGGCACGACGTGGAAGCAACAGGCCGACCAACGCAACATCAAGAAGGGCGATCTCCTGCTCCGTGAGTGGAAGTATTCGAACTTCACCAGCGGACAAGGCCCCAACCACCGCCACATGAGCCATTTGATGTGCCTCTTCCCCCTCAACCAAGTGAAGCCCGGCGATGGAGGCTTCTACGATGCGGCCGTGCGCTCGCTCCGCTTCCGCGGCGATGTGGCCACCGGTTGGTCGATGGGTTGGAAGGCGAATCTCTGGGCACGCGCCAAGGACGGCGACCATGCTCGCGTGATTCTCAACAACGCCCTGCGTCACTCCACCACCTACGGCGTGGACGAAGGACAAGGCGGTATCTATTACAACCTTTACGACTCGCACGCTCCCTTCCAAATCGATGGTAACTTCGGTATGTGCTCGGGTATTGCGCAGATGTTGCTCCAAAGCCACGATGACATCGTCGAGATCCTCCCCGCACTTCCCTCTGCTTGGAAGAACGGACAGGTCAATGGCTTGAAAGCCGTGGGTAACTTCACCGTGGACATCACGTGGGTGGCCGGTAAGGCCACGCAAACGCGCATCGTGAGCAACAAGGGTGCTCGCCTTGTGGTGAAGGCCGACAAGGACCTCACGAAGGTGTCGGTACGCTCGGGCGGCAAGAACGTCGAAGTGGTGCCCACTGAGACGGAAGGTGCCTACGAACTCAAGGGTATCGCCGAGGGCGCTACCGTAGAGATCGACTATACGAAGCCCGCAGGCATCGCTGCGGTGCAGACGGCCAAGGCCGGTGCTGCACAAGCGGCTTACGACCTCACCGGTCGCCGCGCCAATGCAGATGCGCACGGTGTGCAAATCGTAGGCGGACACAAAGTGGTACGCTAAGGCGCCACTGATTGCAAAAGGCATACGAGAGCAACTACATGCGTCTCGTATGCCTTTCTGCTTTGCGCACAGCAGCGGTGAGAACGGGCGACTTTTCGCTCCGACATGCCGGATTTGCTGATTTTTCCTCCAACCGAGAACAGATTCGAGACAGCCCAACGAACAATGTTGCGGCGTTCCACTCAACTCGTTCCTCGTATTCACTTCATTGCATGATCAAACATTACCTTTCTGTCTTTGCCTTTCTGCTCCCGCTCGGAGTGATGGCGCAAACTGACTATCCCCTTCATTTTGACAAGGATGCTCCCGCGGTAAGCACCGACCGCCAGTTGCGCGCTGTGAACTTTACGACGTCAGCCGGCGCGCAGCGACTGAACATTGCTAATCCCAAACCCTACACCGACCTCACTTCCGAAACCCTCACGGCGCGTCCCGGCGATCGCGTGACGGTGCGTTTCGATTATGGCAACAACGGTGCGACGTGGATGCACGGTTATCTCTTTTTGGATCGCAACACCGACGGGAATTTCACCACCGAGGGCGATCTCTTGGCCTATTCTTATTATCAAGGTCAGGACATGAACGGCCGATCCATCGCGGCGAACTTGCAAGGCTACGGCAGTGCGCTCAATCCCCCCACCTTTCACCTCCCCGCCGACTTGGCGCCCGGACGTTATCGCGTGCGTTTCAAAGTGGACTGGGACAATATTGACCCGGCCGGTGCCCTCGGATCGGAGAACAACGTGAAGGGCAAGAACGGTATCCTCGCCAATCGCGGCGCCATCGTCGATACGTGGTTGGAAGTGAAGGGCAAGGCCTACGCCGAGTCGCGTTTGAGTCTCGATACGCGCCACGCCAATATATATGGAGTGGACGGTGCGTTGCCGCTCACCGTGGCTTCTGACGAACCGCTCGTGTTGAAGGTGGAAACGCCCGATGCGGGCTACGAAATGACCCGCTTTGCCGTGCGCTACGGCAAAAACCTCGATGGCGGCTCTACCGAAAACGGCGTGCAACAGTGGACGGAGCAGGATTTGATGCCTGCTGCCGACGGCACTGTCACCCTCCCGGCGAGCGTGATGCAGGGCGACGTGCGCGTCATTGCGCACTACGAACCGGGTAAAAACGCGAAATACATTCCCGGCTTTGTCGATGAATTCGATACTCCCGACGGTTCGCAGCCCAATGACAAAGTTTGGTCGCGCACCGTCCGCCGCAATCCTACATGGGCGCGCTTCCATTCCAATTCTCCCCTCACCGTCTTCGTGCAGAATGGCGAATTGGTGTGCCGCGCCATGGCTACGCCCGATTCTCTCAAGGCCAAGGGTGAAGACAAGGAGTTTATCACCGGTGGCGTGCGAACCGAGGGACGCTACACCTTCCGTTACGGACGTGCAGAGGCGCGCATTTTCACCACCCCCCACAGCGGCAATTTTCCCGCCTTCTGGATGATGCCCGCCAAAAGCAAGAAAGGTTGGCCGCACGAGGGAGAAATCGACATTTGGGAGCAGATCAACAACGAAAACAACGCGTATCACACGCTGCACTCCAATTGGACATTTAACCTCAAGCACAAAAACGATCCGATGTCGCACTTTGTGAAGGGCGGATTGGATTATTCGCGCTACCACACTTTCGCTGTTGAGTGGACCCCCACAACTATCACGTGGAGCGTCGACGGAAAAGAAGTCGGCACCGCAGTGAAGAGTACGGACTCCGATGCTTTGGCCAACGGACAGTGGCCTTACACCGAACCCTTCTACCTGATCCTCAATCAAAGCGTGGGCGACGGCAGCTGGGCGGCGAAGCCCGATCTGAATTTCGTCTACGAAACTCGATTTGACTGGGTGCGCGTTTATCAAACCCGCGAGCAGAACCCGCTGGTGGGCATCGACGCGGTGAAAACAGACGAGCGGACTCAAACAGCAGGCGCAACGGCCGGCGAAACCCACCACTTGATGGTGAAAAAGGCCGGAACCTATGAACTCAGTGGTCGCAAAGCGAAAAAAGACGCCGCCGGCGTGCTGATTCGCGACGGACGCAAAGTCATCGTGGGGCAATAACCCCAATTTGTTGACGTAAAAGCCCGCGAAGTGCTGAATCTGTGTGCCAAAAGCCCCCGTTTCAGTGCCTTACTCCTATTATATTGTGTTTGCCCTCCTTTTTTTCCTTAAAAACATTGGGCGGCTCTCTGAAAACAATTACCTTTGCAATGAGTAATAGTGTAAAAGTACGCGACTTTTGGGCGAAAACCCAAGAAAGTCCGCAGGTTTAGCACTACACATCGCACAATATCAACTCAATAATATAACCACAGTTATGAAATTCAGAACTTTTTTGGTTGCTGCCCTCGCAGCAGTTGCTCTCGGTGCCAATGCACAGAGCTCGGCCAAGTATGATTTCAGCCCCTACTGGACGATTGGTCTTCAGGGTGGCGCAGCTACCACTCACGGTGAACACCTTAAGTGGTCGAAGACTATCTCTCCCGCTGCCGCTTTCTCGGTGGGCTACCGTTTCTCGCGTCCCGTAGGCGTGCGTCTCCACGCAAGCGGCTGGGAAGCTAAGAACGGCTGGGACTACGAACACGATCGTATCAACTACTACAAGTGGAACTACGGTCAACTCGGCCTCGACGCTATGCTCGACCTCAA
>CAUTYW010000009.1:0-72368 GCA_963542795.1 uncultured Prevotellaceae bacterium
TCTTGATGGGCCGGAAATAGTTGTCTTCGTAGGCGTTGACGAGCGTTTCGGTGAGGACACTGAGCAGATCGTCGTTGTAGGTGGTTTTGCTGTCCGCCCCGAATTGGAAAAGCGTGGTGTAGTCGCGGGTGCGTGCTTCCCCGAGCATGGCGGTGTGTTGCACGGATTCGAGGAGGAAATCGTGGGCTTTGCGCACCGCCGCGGTGTCATTGTAGCGCCACGAGGAGCGGGCGCGCTCGGCATAGAGGCGTCCCAAGGCGTTGAGCCAGAGGGCGCGTTCAACGGGACGCTGTTCTTTGGCCAATTCTCGTTCGATGAGTTCGCGCATCACCGCACCGCTGTCCGGCGCGATCTCTTGTTGCATCACCTGTTCGGTGAAGAGCGCGCGCAGGAGTTGGGCGGTGTTGCCCGACCGGAGGGCTTCTTTGCGTATGAGTTGGAGTGATTTCAGCGCCGTCTTGGGTTGATCTTTTGCACTCGCCGCTTCCACGTCATTCCACCACCGGGTGAAGTGCTGGGCAGATGTCAGTTGAGCCAGACAAGAGGCACAAAGCAGCGTAAAGAGTTTGGTATTCATGGGCATTCTGTACTGTTGAAAAAACAAATTTATATTTTTACGATGAGTTACCGTGCATTTCTCGTGCTTTTTTCTGCTGCGAATGTTAATTGTGTGCGGAAAGGTGCGAAACAGTCGCCTGCGATGTTTGCTCCCCTTTGGGGAAATTGTATCTTTGTACACGGTTCTACCACCGTGAGGGAAGGTTTTTGCTTCGCCTTTCGCGCCGCGCAAAGTAATGTGTCCGATGGGACTCGTTTGTTGTGCTGACGTATCGGGCGATCGTGCATTTCCTCGTTTCCTATTCCCCCAACTACAAAGTTCCTACACATGAACGATAAAATGAAGCAGTTTCTGCCCCCCGTCGATCTCGAGAAAATGAAAGCCATTCTCGATATCGAGGAGCGCTTTGTCACCGGAAAAATCACCCTCGAGGAGGGTCGCGAAGAAGTGGCGCGCCGCGTCGGTTCGCTCCGTCCCTATCATCTCGCCTTCATCGAACAAACGATGACCGAACACACCGAAGATGAGTGCATTCGCGAGAATATGGCGCAAAAAATCAAGCTCTTCGAGGGCTTTATGGACTATTCTCGTCCCGAACTGCCCGAAGATCACCCCATTGCTCACTACTATGCCGAGAACGACGAGTTGAAGCGCCTGTTGCTTCAGGTCGAAGATTTGGTACAATACCCGGTCATCAAAAATCAGTGGATCGATCTGATCGAACGCATCAACGAATATCCCCTGCACTATAAGCGCAAGCAAAATCAGCTCTACCCCGTGCTGGAACAGAAGGGATTCGACCGCCCCACCACGACGATGTGGACCTTCGACGACATGGTGCGCGACCACATGCGCGAATGTCGCCGACTCCTCGACGCCGGCGACGACGATGCCTTCGTAGCCGAGTGCGAAAAGTTGATCTACTACGGTCGCGACTTGATGGACAAGGAGGAAACTATCCTCTATCCCACTTCGTGCGCCATGATCAGCGAAGAAGAGTTTGCACAAATGAAGGCCGGCGATCACGAAATCGGTTACGCCTATCTCAATATTGAGGTCGACCACCGCAAGGCCGCTGCCGAAACGGGCGCTCCCGCTGCGCCCGCCGAGGGTTTCGCCGCCGATCTGGCGCAGTTGCTCTCGAAATACGGCTATTCGACCGGCGCCAACGAGAAACTCGATGTGACCACCGGTAAACTTACGCTCGAACAGATCAACTTGATCTATCGCCACATGCCCGTTGACCTGTCGTTTGTAGACGAGAACGAACTGGTGTGCTTCTACAGCGACACCGATCACCGCGTGTTCCCGCGCAGCCGCAACGTCATCGGTCGCGAAGTGATGAACTGCCACCCGCGCAAGAGCGCCCATGTGGTGAAAGAAGTGATCGACAAACTGCGCTCGGGCGAACAAGACAAGGCCGAGTTCTGGATCGAGAAGCCCGATCTCTTTATATATATATTGTATGTCGCCGTGCGCGATGAGAATGGACGCTTCCGCGGTGTGCTCGAAATGATGCAAGACTGCACCCACATCCGTTCGCTCAAAGGGTCGCGCACCTTGCTCAAGTGGGCAGACGAGACCGGCGTGCCGGCTGAGGCTCCGTCGACACAGTCGCCCGCCGCTCCTGCCGCTCAAGAGCCGGTTCGCCCCGTCGTCAGCCCCCATGTGCAACTGCAAACCGAAGACGAACCCCCGGCCGCCGGCATTTCGCCCGAGAGCATCACAGCGCAAACCCGCTTGGCTGATTTGCTGGAGCAATATCCCGATTTGAAGCAACGACTCACCGAGATTTCTCCGCTCTTTGCGATGCTGCGCACGCCGTTTGGCAAGATTATGGCGGCCAAGGCCGATGTGCAAAAGATGAGTGACCGTTCCGGCGTGAAACTCGAGCGCCTGCTTTCGGAACTCAAGCGCATTGTCGGCGAACTGGCCGGCAAATCTTGATTCCGTCGCTTCTTTCTCCTACCTGCGCAGCCGTTGTTGCCACTTGAAGTGCCGTTCGCATCCCACCGCTTTGCGCCGTTTTCGCTCGTTCTGCAACGGGCGAAGATACCGGTGAGTGTGCCGCCTCAAAGCGACGATGTGCTTTCGCTCGGTGCCCCATCAGGTGTGAAAGTCTTGCCCTCTGCGAGTCTTTCACACCTGTTTTTTCTGCGGGCACGCTTCTTCGCTCCTTCGCAGCGCAACGACGTGCGTCTTCCTTATTATATAGAAGAAACATCGCGCAGTTGCTTTTACCCTGTTTTGCACTTGGCGTGCATCGGCGCGCACAAGCCATTTTCAGTTCGCTTCTTCCTCGTTCAGAGAGGGCAATGTCCGTTAAAAGAACGAATGAAAACCACCTATCGCAAAAAATATTGTACCTTCGCAACATGGAATTTATCATCCCCTCAATCGATCGTATCGACGAAACCGCGCGTCAATTTGCCGCTGCCGCGCAGTTTGACGACAAGCACCGCAACGTCTTTGCCTTTTATGGCAAGATGGGAGCGGGCAAAACCACATTTATCAAGGCGCTCTGCGACGTGCTCGGCGTTGATGACGTGGTCAATTCGCCCACTTTCGCCATTGTCAACGAATACCACAGCGGCGTGTTGAACGGTCCCGTCTTCCACTTTGATTTCTACCGCATTAAGCACGTAGACGAAGCCTTCGATATCGGCACGGACGACTATTTCTATTCCGGTGCGCCGTGTTTCATCGAGTGGCCGGAACTCATCGAACCGCTCTTGCCCGACAATGCCGTGCGTGTGGACATCGAGGAACTGCCCGATGGCACGCGCCGCGTCGTTTTGGCCGACTAAGGTGCGCCGTTTCCGCCCCTCCTTTTTCTAATCGTGTGCAGCCTTTCGGCACAGCCCACGCTTTCTATCCTCAAACCCCTTCCCATGAAAAGATTTTTCTTTGCCCTGTGTTGCATGGCCGCCCTGACTGTCGGTGCGCAGACCACTCCGACCCCGATGCCCAACCAAATTGTGGAAGCCCTTCGTGTGTCGCAGCTCAAAGATCTCACTCCGGCACAGAAACCCCGCGTGACGAAGTTGGCGCTTACCGGCACGCTCACCGCTCGTGGTAATAGTGATTTCCGCCAACTGCGCGATCTCTGCCCTCAACTGCGCGAGCTAGACCTCAGCCAAGCCGATGTGACCGAGATTCCCGACAATGCTTTTCTCGGTTGCAGCAACCTGCGCAAGATCATTCTCCCGACGAAGCTCCGCAAAATCGGTTATCAAGCCTTCTTGGGATGCCGTGGTTTGACGAGCATCTCCTTCCCTGCCGGTTTGGAAGAGGTGGGATCGGGTGCTTTCAACGGCTGTACTCGTTTGCGCGAGGTGTATTTTGCCGGTGCACAACCGAAAGTCGTCGGCTTTGCCGCCTTCAACGGTGTACCCGCCCCGAATCTTCCCGCCGAAACCGACGCTTTGCGCGAAAAAGTGCGCACAGAGAAATATTCGCTCGTCCCGCTGCCCGCTCAACTTGAGGAACGTGCCGGCGCCCCCTTTGAGGTGGCACGCATTGGCCGCATCGAGGCCGCTCCTGCCCTCCACAACGAAGCCGGCGTGGCCCGTCGCGTGCTGCGTGAGCGCACCGGAGTGAGCGTATTGCGCGGTGGTGCCGCCTTACAACTCTCGGTCGACACCGTCGCCGTGAGCAATGCCGAAGGATACACCCTCACCGTCGACAAAAAAGGCATTCGCATCGTCGGTGGTTCGCCCGCCGGAGTCTACTATGGACTCATGACGCTCGACCAACTCCTCGCCGCACAACCCACACAGCTCGCGCCGGTGTTCATCGCCGATGCCCCCCGCACCCGCGTTCGTGAGTTGATGGTCGATCCCTGCCGCACCTTCATTCCGTTTGCCCGCCTGAAGCAGATCGTCACGGAGATGGCGCGCTACAAGTTCAACGCCCTGCACCTCCACCTCGTGGACGATCAGGCTTGGCGCATCGAGATTAAGAAATATCCGCGCCTCGTTGCCGAGAGCAGCACGCGTCCCGCCATGGACGACATGCTCTATTCCAGCCCCGGTTTCTACACGCAGGCCGAAATGAAAGAGCTGGTGGCCTTTGCCGCCGCCCACCATGTGATGGTCATCCCCGAGATCGAAATGCCCGGTCACGAGGTAGCCGCCATTCATGCCTATCCCGAACTCACCCCCGGCGCGAAGAAAGTACCCATTCGCACCACCTGCGGTGTATCGAACGAGTTGCTCAACCCTGCTTCGGAGTTCACCTACCAATTCCTATTCGACGTCTTCGACGAACTGGCCGAAGTCTTCCCCGCTCCCTATGTTCACCTCGGCGGTGACGAAGCCGGTATGCCTCCCCTCGATTGCTGGACGAATGATTCCTCCTGCAACGCCCTCAAAGACCGTTTGGGCATCACTTCACGCGACCGCAGCGAAAACTGGCGCTTGCAGAAGTATATGTTCGACCGTGTCATTGAGCACCTGCGCGACAAACTCGGCAAGACGCCCATGTTCTGGTACGAAACCGACTTCAAGGAGATTCAACCCGGCTGCGTCACCTTCGCATGGCGCAACGGTTTGACGGCCAAAGCCCTCGAAGCCGCCGAACGCAACAACGTTAAAGTGATGCTCTGCCCCGGCGAGCACTGCTATCTCGACTATCCGATGGCCGGCGGCGACCTGCCCGAAGTCAACTGGGGTATGCCCGTCACCTCGCTCAAGCAAACCTATGCGCTCGATCCCGCTTGGGGACGCGGCAAGGAGTTTGAAGACAAATATATGTTTGGTGTCACCGGCACGCTGTGGAGCGAATGTATGCCCCGCCCCGAACGCATCTTCTATATGGCCTTCCCCCGCGCATGGGCGCTGGCCGAAGCCGGTTGGACACCGCAAAATCGCCGTGACTATACCGACTTCTTGCGCCGCCTCCGCCTGGTGATGGCTGATTATCAGCTTCGCGGTCTTCCCGCTTCTAACAAATTCTGAGCGTCGCTCGTCGTGCGTGAACGCACCGGCTCGAATCCGCTGTTTCGTCTCTCCCGTGTGCGAATTCATCTTCGACGACAGTCTCCCTTTCTCCCCGCCACCTTCTCGTGGCGGGGATTTTTTGCAGTGGAAACTTTCGACGCAATGCGCAACAGAACCACCGGAAGGAACAAAACGCGGTAGATCGGTTTTCATTGAAAGCCGCGCGAATTGCAAATCCCAGTAGTACAAATACCACTTTTCGAGTCCGTTTTTGTGCATAGATCACAAAAAAGCGCTGATTCATTGCATTTTCCTGTTTGTAATGTTGTCAAATTCTCGCAAAACGCTTAACTTCGCGATATGGCAACATTGTTTTGTGGTAATCAACTCATCGGTGGCGTGGAAATGCACCCGCAGATTGAACGGCGAGAACGCTCGTCGGTCGCTTTTCTGCTTGCGCTTTCCGGTGATGCTCGATTACAGACCCCTTCCGGCGAATGGACGGTAGGCGCCAACGATTTGTTGGTGGTCACCGACCTGCGGAGCGTCGTCTTGCACGATGCTTCTGCCGATTGGTGTGTCGAATATGTTGCAGCGCCCGTCGAATTTTGGGAAAATCTCCGCATTCGAGTCGAACAAAGCCCCACTACGAGCGAAGCGCCGCCCGGCAATGAAGTGCCGGCCCGGTCCGCTGCCGATCCCGGTAGTCGTTCGCCCGAAGAAGACGCTGTTGCCGCTCGCGAGCTCTTGGCCGGTTGGGGATGTGCCGAGTGCGAACTCCTGCGCCTCTCCAATGTGGAAACCAATCGCCTCTACGACGACCTGTTGCGCATCAGCGAACGCAGTCAAGAGTCGAAGAGCCCCTATCAAAACGACGTGCTGGCCGCCCTCTGTCGCGTGTTGGTCTACGATGTGCTCACGCTCCGTGCCGCCCAACACTCTGCCACCGATCGCAGCGCACGCACCGTCAAACGATTCTACGATCTGCTCGAAAGCGGCATTGCCCGCCGAGAGCGAGAAGTGCGTTACTACGCTTCACGCATCGGTGTGACACCGAAATTTCTCACCGACACCATACGGCGCGTTACCGGCAAGAGTGCCACCGCCATCATCAACTCCTACGCCCTTATTCCGCTCAAAGAATTGTTAGAGCAGCAAGAACTTCCGATGACACAAATCGCCGAAGAGATGAATTTTCATTCTCTCTCCTATTTCAGTCGTTACGCATCGAAGCTCTTGGGCATGACCCCCACGCGCTACCGCGACAGCCTGCACGAGGCGCCTCCGCGTCCCATCGAGTTGTTAGACTCGTTCGGCCCTCGATCCTAAGCGCCGGGTAATCTCCGATCTTTGTTCCGTTGTAAGCTTCATTGTTCTTGATTTGATTTTTGATTTCACCACAAATCTAAGAACTTTGGAGCTTACACACTTTTATAGGACAGTATCCCCTGTGTGGGGATAACACCTTAGGAACACCATTCCCAACAAAAAAACGCCTCCTTCTGTTTCGACAGAAGGAGGCGATTTTTGTAGCATAAGGCGACCGGCGATCGATCGGTCGCAGGTGTTTTGTCGGCGTCTTAGCCTTTGAGCATCGGCGTGAGATTCTTGATCATGTCGGCCGTCATGGCATCGAGATCGAAAGCGGGTTTCCAATCCCATTCCTGACGCGCTGCCGTGTCGTCGAGGCTGTTGGGCCAAGAGTCGGCAATGCTCTGTTTGAGGGGATCCACTTCGAAACGCATCTTGAAGTCGGGGAGTTGACGACGAATGGCTTCGAAAATCTGTGTCGGCTCAAAGCTCATGGCCGCAATGTTGAAGCTGTTGCGGTGGATGAGGCGCGCGGGATCGGCCTCCATGAGTTGCAAGCAAGCGTTGAGTGCGTCGGGCATGTACATCATGTCCATGAACGTACCCTTAGCGATGGGGCAAACAAACTCTTCGCCTTTCACGGCCGAGTAGTAAATGTCTACGGCATAGTCCGTCGTACCGCCACCCGGAGGCGTCACATAAGAGATGAGACCGGGGAAGCGCACGGCACGCGTGTCGACGCCATAGCGACGATAGTAGTAGTCCGAGAGCAATTCAGTGGTCACCTTCGTGATGCCATACAGGCTGCGGGGGCGCTGAATGGTATCTTGCGGGGTGTGGTCGGCCGGTGTTTCAGGGCCGAAGCAAGCGATGGACGAGGGCGTGAAGACGGCGCACTGCTGTTCGCGTGCCACTTCCAGCACATTCCACAGACCGTTCACACCGATGTGCCAAGCCAATTTAGGCTTGTTCTCTGCCACCACCGAAAGGAGCGCAGCCAGATTGTAGATCGAATCGATGTTGTGCTTCTGCACCACAGCGGCAATGGCCGCAGCATCGGTCACATCGCAAATTTCGCAGGGACCGCTCTCGCGCAGCATTTCGTTGGGTTCAGCACCCGTGATGTAGCCGGCCACGACATTGTCGTTGCCGTAAACGCCGCGAAGTTTCATGGTGAGTTCCGAACCGATTTGTCCGGTGGCACCGATGACCAGAATTTTTTTCATTGAAATCCTAACAGATTACAGGGTTATAGAGGGTTTTTCTTCTCAGCGCAGCCCCTTGTCGCGCCCATCGTCTTGTATAGCAAAACGAAGCGGGTGGGATAGGGGACAGATTCTGAAAAGTGGATCTTTCAAATTCGCGGCAAAGTTACGCTTTGCCCCTCGAATTTCAAAGGGGAAAACGGCTTTTTTCCGCTTTTGTTCGTGGCGCTTCAGCGTCGCACATGGCCGTCGTCGACCGGGATGAGCAACCAGCGTGCTCCCCAATCGGCCGTGCTCGCCATTACTACGCCGTTGTTGTGCTCGCTGGCGCTGACCGCATTGTTGGGGCGGTCGAGGAGCTTGAACGACACCAAATTCACATAGTTGCGGTCGGCGGCGTCGCGTTCGACGTAGAAAAACGCATCGTCAAACACAAAGGGAATGGTGGGCAAACTCGCCCCCTCCCGTTCGGTGCAAGCCAAGAAGCGTTCGCTGCCTACATTTTGGAAGGTGTAGAGGCCATCGTCCGAGATGCGCGTCACCTTGAAGAGGTAGAACAGGGCATCGTCTTCGAACACGTTGGGAAAGGGCAGCGCCGTATTGAACGTCCAGCAGGCGCGCATCGGGTCTTTGTTGAACGCCGCCCCCGGCAGTTGTCGGGGAATGCGCGGGCGCCCGATGTAAAGAGCGTTTTCGGCCGTTCGTGCGTTTTTCACGAAGTAATAGCCGTCTTTGAGCGAAGCCACTGTTTCCTGTGCGGAAACCGAGAGCGAAACCCAAGAGAGGAGAAAGAGCAAAAGGCCGGAAAACAAACGAACGACTGCAGGCATATCGTCAAGAAATGAAGGGGGTTGAAGGATTAGTAAAACGGGGTCACCGTTGTGTTGCGGCGTCCTCCGTCAAAGATTGCACAAAATTACGATTTTGTTTTCGCTTTCACAAGCGCTGCGGCGTATTCTCGACGTTCCTTTCGTAATTCAGTGCGAAAAATGGTTTTATGCAGTCCGATTGCAAACTTGCTGTGTATGCGATGTTATATTCATATTGAGGTTTTGTGTCGGTATCGACCGAAATGGTGGGGCGTTTTTTTCTCCTTTCCCCGCTTTCGGTCGGAAAAATCATGTCTTTTCGGCCAAATCTCGCGCGCCCGCGCGTCCGGTGTTTTTCGTTTTTTGCTTCACCTCTTCACCTTTTGGTTATAAGTGTTTGTCTGACAGTGTGATAGGTGTGAAGGCAAAAAGACGATTTGCCTTCACCCGCAAAAACATCGAGGGGCGGTGCGCAAAAAGTGCCGATTCCATCGCGGAAGACTCCTCCACTCGGTGAAGGCTTTTCTTGTCTCGGTGAAGGCGAATCTTCACCCAAATCTTCACCGCAAGTGTTTGTTTATGAGTGGCTTATTTTTAGAGGTGAAGGGTGAAGGCAAAAAACACAAACTCGCTGAGTGCGCGTATACGCGCGCGTGAGAAAACGAAAGAAGGGGAGAAGTGAACAGAAGTAGGCCGGTTTGTAGAGAAAGGAGTGGTGTTTTCGAAAAAATATGCAGGCTAAAAAACACACGACTCGGCGACGAACTGTGGCCTATTGAACTTTTTCTCCTTCGTGGAGAAAAACGGGTGCAACAGGTGAAAGGTGTGAAAGATTGTTGTGCGCGATTTCCCTCTTCGTTCGTCGAGGTCGATGAAATCGCGCTTTTTGAGCGCATTGCCTCACCCTCTCAGCCGTTTTCGCCGTGGGCGCTATGGCCTGTGGACAACGGAGCGTCGCGCTGCGGTCGAGAGCGTGTCTTTTCCTAGTGAAGGGCTTTGCAATATACACTGCGCAAAAACATCGCGTATCGTAAAAAAGTCGTATCTTTGCTTGCATCAACCCCAAATCGAAAAATCAACTCAACAACAGACAAGTTTCTTTCCTATGAACGTGATCAAAAAAGCCCTTTGCACGCTCTTGTTGGGCGCTCTTGCCCTCGGTGCGGGTGCCGACTCGGCTCAATGGCGCAAGGGAGCGCTCTATCGCTTGTCGCCTCCGGCGGCGGGTGCGAAAGTGCTCGATGTGCGTGGCGAAGCTGTGCAGACCGCGGAAGTCGACGCCTCGCGTCGCGAACAGTATTGGACGTTGGCTCCACTCTCCGGGGCATGGCGCATCATCAACCCCTTCACGCAGCGCGCGCTCCGTTTTGCCGGCGACCGCGTTGAAACCGGTGAAATCAACGGATCGGACGAGAACCAAATGTGGAGTGCCGAACCAGCTCCCGGTGGGGGCTACCTCTTCGTGCCGGCTGCCCGCCGCACGGTGTGCCTGAGTCTGGACGCCACGGGCAAGGCCGTGCTCAAAGACTTGGCCGCTGCTCGCCGTGACAAGTATTCGGCTTTCCGCACCACACTCGCCGACGTTTCGGGCTTCGATGAAGCACAAACTTATCGCCTGCGCCTCGTGGATCGTCCCGGCTTCGTGCTCGGCAACGGCGAATTGCCCGAAAACGGCGCACGCATCGTGGCCGAACGCAAAGATTCGGTGCACCGCGGACAGTATTGGAACGTCAAGATGCTCGACCTCACGCGTCGTGTGGTGGGCAATGCCTATTTCACCCAGCACTTTGACGACGGCGGCAACAATGCCTCTATCGACTATCTCCTGCAGTGGCCGGCGCAGATGAACCGCCCCGGCAATGCGCAGTTGACCATTGTGCCCGTGCCCGGCGAAGCGAACGCCTATGTGATCGCTTCCTACAACAAGAAGGGCAAGATGTTCGCCCTGCGTGGCAACGAGATGAAGATTGTGCCCCTCGATGTGAAGGATCGTACGGCTTGGGTGGCGTTCGACGAAGTGGACAAACCCAAAATTCAGTCGCCCCGCTGGGAAGACGAAACGGTTTTCGCCGTCAATCGTCTGCCGGGGCACACTACTTTCCAACCCTATGCCTCGGAACGTGAGATGATGGCCGACAAGGTATACTACGCCACGCCGTGGACGGTGCCCGTGAGCGAACGCTATCTCTCGCTCAACGGCACGTGGAAGTTCAACCTCGTGAGCGAACCCTCGAAGCGTCCGACCGACTTTTTCAAAGACGGCTTCGATGTGAGCCGTTGGGACGATATTCCTGTGCCTTCCAACTGGGAGATGCTCGGTTATGACCACCCCATCTACTGCAATGTGGAGTATCCGCACGCCAACACGCCGCCTTACATCATGGCGCGTCCCGGCTACAATGACGGTGGGGCGAACTACGGCATCAACCCCGTGGGCTCGTATGTGCGCACCTTCACGCTGCCGGCTTCGTGGGACGGTCGCCGCACGATCATCCATTTCGGTGGCGTCTACTCGGCCGCCACAATCTGGCTTAACGGCCGGGAAGTGGGCTATCGTCAGGGATCGAACAACGTGAGCGAATACGATCTCACCCCCTATCTGCGTGCCGGCGAAAATCGCCTTGCGGTGCAGGTGATGCGCTGGAGCGACGGTTCGTATCTCGAATGTCAAGACATGTTCCGCATGAGCGGTATCTTCCGCGATGTCTACCTTTATAGTCTGCCCTCTGCCACGGTCTACGATCATCGCATCACTGATGTGCTGAGCAACGACTATCGCGATGCCGCGGTGACGATCGACTTTGGACTGCGCAACCCGACGAAACAGGCTGAAGCCAAAGCCGTGGCACTCGATGTGTACAGTCCCGACGGCAAGAAAGTGGCTTCGCAGCGCTGGCAACTCCAAGCGCCGGCCGGCAAGGATATGGACTTGGCGCGCCAACAGGTGAAATTTGACCTGAAGAACGTGACCAACTGGACGGCCGAAACGCCCCATCTCTACACCTTCCGCTTCCGTCAGTACGATGCGGCCGGCCGTGAGGAAATGGCGTGGAGCACGAAATATGGTTTCCGCGAAATCAAACTGGCCAACTCCTTGGTGTACATCAACGGTAAGCGTGTACTTTTCAAGGGCGTGAACCGCCAAGACACCGATCCCGAGCGCGGTCGTGCCGTGACGAACGAGACGATGCTGCGCGACATCCTGCTGATGAAGCAGAACAATGTGAACCTGATTCGCACCTCGCACTACCCGAACAATGCGCGCATGTATGCCATGTTCGATCATTTCGGCCTTTATACCTGCGATGAGGCCGACTTGGAAGACCACGCCAACCAATCGATTTCAGATTTGAAGAGCTGGATTCCGGCTTTCGAAGATCGCATTCGCGAAATGGTGGCGCGTGATTACAACCACCCCTCTATCGTGATGTGGAGTTTGGGTAACGAGGGCGGCAACGGCGAAAACTTCCGCGCTTGCTACGACTTGGCGAAGCAAATGGACGCCACTCGCCCCGTGCACTACGAAGGAACGCGCATTCATCGCCCCTTCGGCGGCGAACGCTTCTCGGATTTCTATTCGAAGATGTATCCAGACATCCCTTGGATGGAGAAATACTGCAACAACATGGACAAACCGGTCTTTGTTTGTGAGTATGCGCACGCGATGGGTAACGCCATCGGTAACCTCCGCGAATATTGGGACGCCATCGAGGCGAGCAATTCGTGCGTGGGCGGTGCCATCTGGGACTGGGTCGACCAAAGCATCTACGATCCCAAAGAAATGAAACAAGGCATCCGCCGCTTGCATACGGGCTATGACTATCCCGGCCCGCATCAAGGCAACTTCATGAGCAACGGCATCTTGCCGGGTACGCGCGAAGAGAGCGCGAAACTCAAAGAAGTGAAGGCCGCACACCAGTTTGTGAAGTTCCGCTTGGCGAACGTCGACAAGCAGCGCAACGTGGCGCGTTTGGTGGTGCGCAACGGTTATGCGTTTACTAACCTACGCGACTTCGATCTCCGCACCGCCGTGTTGCGCAACGGTCACGTGATCAGCACGCAACGCATGGCTTTGCCGGCGGTCGCTCCCTCCGATAGTGTCGAGGTGGAAGTGAAGTTGGCGAAGGCCGATTTGAATGGACGCACCGCTCGCGAGGGCGATGAAGTGATGCTCAATGTCTATGCCGATCGTCGTGCGGCCACCGATTGGAGCGCCAAACGCCATGAAGAGGCGCTGATGCAGTTCACCCTCGCCACGCGCCGTGGGCTTCCCACGCCGGCTGCTCGTCCGCTCGAAGTGGTGGATGTGCGCAAAAACGGTAAGGTCGTGATCTCAGCCGACCGGATGAAACTGGTCTTCGACGAGCGCAGTGCGAAACTCCACGCTTTGCTCATCGACGGCAAGAAGGTGCTCGGCAACGGATTGGATCTCGATTACACCAACTTCCGTTTCATCGAAAACGACCGTCAGAGCGATGCCAACAATGGAATGGATTCGGTGGGCACGATCTCGGCCGAACGCAAGGGCGAAACCTATGTCGTGACTACGCACCGCACGGGTAAGCTCAGCGACTTGACGATGGTCTACACGCTCCACGCCGGCAATGTGCTCGACGTGACGACGAAGTTCACGCCCAAGCGCGACGGACTCCGCCGCCTGGGTATCGAAGTGGGACTCGATTCCACCCTGAGCCGCGTGAACTATTGGGCGTATGGTCCGTGGGAAAACTACAACGACCGCATCGACGGTGTGACCGTCGGTCGCTATTCCATGACACCTTCCACTTCGATGGAGCGGTACATGAAGCCGCAAAGCACCGGTAACCGCGAAGGTTTGCGCGAAGTCTCGTTTGCCGACGCATCCGGCCGCGGTATTTTGGTGCGTGCCGAAGGTAAGGTGAGCTTCACCGCCGTGCCTTACACCGAAAAGGATATGGCCGATGCGCGCCACAGCTGGGAATTGAAGGCGCGTCCTTACACGGTGCTGCACTTCGATGCTGCTTATCGGGGTGTGGGCAATGCCTCGTGCGGTGGCGTCGATACGCGCAAATCGTATTGCGTGCCCAACACGCCGCAACAATTCACGCTCCGCATCACTCCGCTGAAATAAACACTTCGATTGGCTGTTTGCCAATCCATAGATACGACAATCGCCGCCTGCTTCCTCAAAGGAATGCAGGCGGCGATGTTTTATAGATCGATGAAATCGGTGCGTTTCGTTTGAAAAGCCCGAAATCATCGGGCGAACAGTCTCCTCACGGAGGCAGAAGTTTAGAGGGGCAGGGTGGCGCGCTCCAACCAAGCGCGGTCTTTCTCGTCGGCGAGCAGCGGGAGCAGTTGTTCGCGCACGCTTTCGTGATAACGGTTGAGCCAGTTTCGCTCGTTTTCATCGAGCATCTCCACGATGATGGGCGTCGTGTCGAAGGGGCAGAGCGTGAGGGTTTCGAACTCGAGGAAGCGGCCGAAGTCGGTTTTCATTGCTTCGCGAGTGAGGAGCACATTCTCAAGGCGCACCCCGAATTTACCGCTGATGTAAATACCCGGTTCGTCCGTAATAGTCATGCCGGCCACGAAGGGGGTGGTGCTGGCGGCATTGGTGTTTTTGCGAATCTGTTGCGGCCCTTCATGCACGCAGAGGTGGCAACCGACGCCGTGTCCAGTGCCGTGTCCGAAATCCATACCCTCTTGCCACATGGCATAGCGGGCGGCGAAATCGAGCACCAAGCCTTGTGTGCGCTCCGGGAAGCGGGCGCGCGCCAAAGCGATGTGACCTTTCAACACGAGGGTGTAGGCTTTACGCTCTTCGTCGGTGAGCGGACCGAGCGGAATGGTGCGGGTGATGTCGGTCGTGCCGCTTACGTAATGCGCACCGCTGTCGAGCAACAAAAAACTGCGGGGAGCGAGCGTCGCGTTGCTTTCTTCGTCGGCTTCGTAGTGCACAATGGCACCGTGTGCGCCGTAACCGGCAATGGTGCCGAAGGAAAGACCGCGAAAGTCGGGGTGTTCTGCGCGAAACGCGGTGAGGCGTTGCTCGATCGAGAGTTCCGTTTCTTGGCCGATCTCGCCTTTTTCGATGATTTCATCGAGTGCTCTGCGAAAACGCACCATGGCTACACCGTCCAACTGCATGGCGTGGCGGAAACCGGCAATTTCGCGTTCGTCTTTGATGGCGCGCAAGGCGGGAACGGGCGTGACGGGGGAGGTGCAAACAGAGTGCAAACCCAATTGGTGGAAAATTTCCACTGCTTGTTGGTTCATGCTTTCGGCATATCCGATGATGGTCTTTTTCGGATCGAGCGAACGAAGGAGATGGGCTGCACTTTCGTAGGGATGGAGCGTGATATTGTGCGATTCCAATTCTTTTCGCACGATTTCATCGAGAGCCTCGAGATGAGCGAAAAGGTGAGTTTCTCGTTCGCCTACCAATAAATAGGAAAGGAAGACGGGATTGAATTCAATGTCCTCGCCGCGGAGATTGAGCAACCAGGCAATCTCGGAAATATCGTTGTAGAAGAAATAAGTATCGGCGCTTTCATCGAACTTGCGCCCAGAATTAGCGGTCATCGGAGCAGCAGCTTTCAACTTTTTCGCGATGAGTTCGTGTTGTAATCGACGAACCAATTCTATTTTCTCGCCCGCTGTCTTACTTGTCCACTCGGAAGGATGGCAAACTATGGGGCGTTTCGGCCGCGCCGGGCGGTCTTTCCAAATTTCGGCGGCGAGATCGATATCTTTCGTCGCGAAACTTGAAAAATCCGCGCAGTATTGTCCTGTGCCGCAAGTGGCATAATCCAAGCCCACGGTGAAGTTTGCGCTCGAAATGGAGCAATGCGTGCCTATCCACTCGACAATGTCGGGTGTTTCGGCCAAGCCGTCTTTCATCAATTCGATGCCGGTGCCCGAAAGTTCTTCGGCTGCTTGCAGGAAGTAGCGTGAATCTGTCCAAAGTGCCGCTTTGTCCGCTGAAACCACCAGCGTTCCGGCGCTGCCTCGAAAGCCGCTGAACCATTCTCGCGTTTTCCAATGTTCAGCAATGTATTCGCTGTTGTGTGGATCGGCCGTCGGGACGAAATAAACGTCCAATTTGTGCCGTTTCATCGCATCGCGCAAGGCAGCAAGGCGTTGTTGAATAAGATCAGATCGGTTCATATTGTGGAGCTTAGGGTGAGAAAAAACAGCGGCACGATTGAATCAATCGTGCCAAGCGCATTTTAGATAAGCGTCGGTGCGCTTTCGCCGTGAAGTAGGGGACGAATGCGTTCCATGATGTCAAAGAGCGATTCGACGGTCTCGGCGCGCAACATCTCGATGCGTGTTTGTCGGAAATTGGGCAGTCCTTTGAAGAGCGGGGTGGCCGCCAAATGGCGACGAACGTGGAGAATGCCGCGATATTCGTCGATGCGTTCCACGCTTTGTCGCACCTGTTCTTTGAGCACGTCCAACATCCAGTCGGCTGTCATCGGCTTGTGCGTGGAGGGGATGACATCGCCGACTTCAAACGGTGCGTTGTCGATGGAATCGCGTATTTCTTTGAAAATCCACGGGCGACCGAAGGTGGCACGTCCCACCATCACGGCGTCAACTCCCCACTTTTCGAAAGCCTTTCGTGCCGATTCGCCCGAATCAATGTCGCCGTTGCCGATAATGGGGATGTGCATGCGCGGATTCTGCTTCACCGCGCCGATTAGTTCCCAGTCAGCTTCGCCGGTGTACATCTGGCAGCGTGTGCGACCATGAATGGTCAGTGCTTCCGCGCCACAATCTTGGATTCGTTCGGCCAAATCGACGATAATGCGGTGTTCGTGGTCCCAACCCAGTCGGGTTTTCACCGTCACCGGTACGCGGTCGCTCACCCGATCCACCACAGCTTTCACGATGTCGAGCATCAAATCGGGCGTTTGCAGCATGCCCGCGCCGGCACCTTTGCCCGCTACTTTCTTCACCGGACAACCGAAATTCAAATCCAATACATCGGGGTGCGCCGTTTCCACCACGATCTCCGCGGCTTCTGCCACTGCACCCGGGTCGCGTCCGTAGATTTGGATCGCCACGGGGCGTTCGTCGTCACAAACCGTGAGTTTTTGGAGCGATTTGTTGACCATTCTCACCAAAGCATCGGCGGCCACAAATTCGGAGTAGACCATAGAAGCGCCGAGACGTCGGCAGAGGAGACGGAAACCGATGTCGGTCACGTCCTCCATGGGGGCGAGCACCACGGGATGAGTGCCCAAGTCGATATTGCGTATCTTCATTATGCGTTCTTGTGTTGTTTAGAAAAGAGCGATCCGCGCATCATCAATCCCGCAAAGCCGAGGACGAGGAGCAGCAAGCCCAAAAGCACTTGGATCGCCGCCGGCCAGTTTGCACCGCAATTTCCCATGGCCGGGAAGTGCAGTGCCAACACGGCGAAAGCATTGTTGACCACATGTGCCGGAAAGCACAGGCGCAGATCGTCCGAGCGGAAGTAGAGCAGTGCAAGCGCCATGCCCAGTATGGCTGCCGGGATGCCTTGCGACAAATTTCCGTGTACGATGCCAAAAAGTAAGGATGAAATCACCATCGCCTGTAGCACCCCGATTTTCTTGTGGAGCAATCGGAATATCCCCGCACGGAAAACCAGTTCTTCCACGAAAGGACCCAGTATCACGACGACAAAAACGGCGAATCCATCGTGTGCAATCGCATCGAATGTCTTCGTTTCGAGGGGTGTCAATTCGATATGCAGCGGTGCCATCATCCATTGGATTCCAATGGCCGCCACCAACAAGCAACCGGCGAAATGCAATACTCTCAAATAGGGGACACCGAAACTGATGCTGCGTTCGGAACGAAACGACAACTTCGCCCAACTCAGCGAAATCGCACCGGCCGCAACGAAAACATAGCCAATGATCGAGGCAACGGCAAAGGCTGTTGTGGTCAGCAAGAGCGAACCGTCGTCGGCCAAAATCATTTTACCGCCCATTCCCGTCTTGTGTGTGAAAAAGGAGGCAAGCAGTCCAATTATCCCGTTTCCAAGGAGGAAAAGGATCAGCAGTCCTGCCGTTTTAGCGGCCAGAATAGGAGAGAGTTTTCGAAAAGTCATGGTGCGAGGGTTAGAAGTATCGGCGCACTTGCTGTGCGTCTTCGTTGAGTTGAGCCTTCAAGGCTTGGAGGTTGTCGAATTTTCGTTCGTCGCGCAGTCGTTCCACGAATTGAACCTCGAGCTGTTGTCCGTACAAATCGCCGTCGAAGTCCAAAAGGTGCGTTTCGATCGTCACTTGGTTGCCGTTGTCCAACGTAGGCCGTTGTCCAATGTTGGTCATGGCGGGGTATTGTTTTCCGTCAATGCCGGCCAAGGTGGCGTAACTGCCGCGGTGAGGAATGACCTTCTCTGCGGATTGCAAGTCGAGGTTGGCCGTGGGAAACCCGAGTTTTCGGCCGTTTTGAAAGCCGTGTACCACCGTTCCTGTTAGGGCGTAGGGCCGGCCGAGACGGTGGCCGGCCGCCTGCACATCGCCCGCTTCGAGCAAGGCACGGATGGCGGAGGAAGATAAATCCGTTTCGCCCGGCATTTGGGAGCAAGCTTCCACTGCAATGCCGATGGAATCGCCGATTTCTCGATAGTGCTCGAATCCATCGCCCGGCACAGGACGGCCGAATCGGTGATCGTGCCCGACGAGCAGGCGTTCGACGTCCAAGGCTTCGTGGAGCACGTGGCGCATAAAGTGCTCAGCGGTGAAATCGGCCATTTTTCGGTCGAAGTGCAGCACCACCGCACCACCTAATCCGCATGAGTGGAGCGCTTCGATCTTTTCGTCGAGCGTGGTGAGCAGCAGCGGTTGGCGTTCGGGCGCAATGACGGCGAAAGGGTGGACATCAAAGGTCACCGCCCAGGGCGATTCGCCCATCGCCTGTGCGCGCCGGCAGAGTTCGTCGAAAACAAAGCGGTGTCCGCGATGCACTCCGTCGAAAAAACCGATGGCGACCGCCTTCTTTTGTGCCGCGGCCGTGGGGGCAAAAGCATGAAGGCTGAAATCACTCATGGCGCAAGTATCCTTCCGCGTCGAAGGCTTCGGTCACCCACGCACCGCCGGCGGGTGTCAGTCGGACTTGCCAACCTTTTGCAGCTGCCACACGGCAATTTTCTTCGGAATCATCGAAGAAGATGATCTCTCCCGGTGCGCAGCCCAGTTCCGCCGTGACGCGGTCGAAAATGGCCGGGTCGGGTTTCTGAACGTGCATGTAGCAGGAGAGAAAGAGCGTGTCGAAATAGTCGGCCACGGTGTAGCCGTCCGTTCCGAAATAGTCACGTTCGGCCTGTGCCCAGTGGATGGGGTTCGTGTTGGAAAGCACCGCCGTGCGGTAGTTTTGCTTCACGCGGCGCAGACAAGCCAGGCGTTCGGCAGGCACGCCGACCAAGTAAGCCTCCCATGCAGTACGAATAGCCTCGTCGGTGAGTTGAGGCTGCGCGCTGATTCGCCTGATTTCATCGTAAAAATCGGCTGTGGTGATGTCGCCGTTTTCCAGTTGAGCGAAAATGCCGCCTTGTTTGTACGTGCCGAGATAGGGGCGGATGTCGAAGCCCAAACGATCGAACGCTTCGATGGTGGCCGTTTTGCGCAAATCGACGATCACGCCGCCAAAATCAAAGACCGGGATCATTCGTTACGAGTTTATAGAGTTTGTCGCTGGGACGAATTTTCTCTTTCGAGGGAATGGACACGAACATGCCCTTGCCGGCTTTCTCGACCGGGCCGTCGTTGCCGTGGATGCTGTCGGCGGTGAGGTAAACCACGCCCGTTGTGGGACCGATGGCCACCAAGCGGTCGCCTACCTCGATTTCACCGGCTTCAATGAGGAACTCGGCCACCTCCAACTTGGAGAAGTATTTCATGCCCTTGCCGACATACACCTTCTTCTCGGTGGCCGACGAACCGTATTTCTCCGTCCATTCGCCGAGTTTGCGACCTTGGTAGTATCCGTCCCAAAATCCGCGGTTGAACACGGACGAAAGTCGCTCATCCCACTCCTTGACGCGCTCTTCATTGAAGGTGCCTTCCTGCACGGCGCGAATGGCTTCTTTGTAGCACTGCACCACGGTGTAGACGTATTCGGCCGAACGGGCTCGCCCTTCGATTTTGAAGACCGAAACGCCCGCTTTCATCATCTTGTCGATGAAACCGATTGTTTTCAAGTCCTTCGGGCTCATGATATACTCGTTGTCGATGTCCAGTTCCACGCCCGTTTCCTTGTCGCGAACGGTGTAGCTGCGTCGGCATTGCTGCATGCATTCGCCGCGGTTGGCCGATCGGCCTTGGTTGTCGAGTGAAAGATAGCACTTGCCGCTCACGGCCATGCAGAGTGCGCCGTGGCAAAACATCTCGATGCGGATTTTCTCTCCGCTCGGGCCGCAGATGTTCTCGCGGTCGATGAAATCGGAAATTTCTTTCACCTGTTCCATCTTCAGTTCGCGCGCCAGCACCACCACATCGGCAAAGGCCGAGTAGAAGCGGAGCGCCTCTTCGTTCGAGATGTTGAGTTGGGTGGAGAGGTGCACCTCCTGTCCGATGGTGCGGCAATAGCTGAGCACCGCCACGTCGGCCGCGATGACCGCCGAAATGTGAGCTTCCTTGGCCGCGTCGCAGATTTCGCGCATGAGGGCGAGGTCTTCGCCGTAGATGATCGTGTTGACCGTGAGATAACTCTTCACGCCGAGTTCATCGCAGCGCTGAGCGATTTCGTGGAGGTCTTTGATGGTGAATCGGCTGGCCGAATGCGCGCGCATGTTGAGCGATTCGATGCCGAAATAGATGGAGTCGGCTCCGGCCTTGAGTGCCGCGGCGAGCGATTCGCGCGAACCCACGGGAGCCATTACTTCATATTGCATAGTTGTAGGGTCAGTTTGCATTCTTGTTTGCGGGCGGTGGCTGTTCCGTGTCTCGGAGGCTTTTCGTCGCCCTATGTTATCACGCGAAATTACTGAATTCTATCGACATACGCGCGTGTACGTGTCCGATTTCTCGCGGGCGCTATTTCTTGCCTGTTGTGTTTGTCTTTCGATGAAACCGCTGTTTTTGTGATGTGCTTTCTTTTGTGCTTCTAAAAGTGGCGGTTTTATCGAGCGTTGTGCACTCGTGGCGTGTTGATGAAAAAAATCGCTTCGCCGACCGAATGATAGGAAGAAAAGTGGGGAGTTTTCGCGTGAAAGTAGCGCACTTTGCGAAGAAAGCTGTCTGCTTTTCGCGAAAAGGTGTTGCCGATTTCGGCGACCGTGGGAGAAGGGATCGCACCGCAAAAGGAGAGTGTTCCGGTCCTTCGCCCTCGCGCGCGTACGCATCAGGCGTTTTTTCGTTTTTTGCCTTCACCTCTTCACCTAATGAGGGCAAGTTGTTGTCAATCAGTGAGTAAGCGGTGAAGGTAAGGGGTGAGAATGTTCACCCTTCACCTGTTTTGGTGAATGTAATCTCTTGAAATTTAGTCTTTTACGGTGAAGTTTGGCCGGTTTTTGAGAGCAAAAAGGGTGAAGGAAATAAGGGGCTTGCCTTCACACTTAAGTGTTTGATAATGATGTTACTGTGGGCCTTGGGTGAAGAGGTGAAGGCAATTTTCGAAAAACAGCGGATGCGCGCGTGATGTGTGCGCGTGAGGAGCGCATCGTAATCCATTCTTTGTGTGTCGGTGGCGCCGGGGGTGAAAAATGGGCGGAAAAGTCGAGCATCGGCCAATAATTTTGTATCTTTGCGAGTCGAGGTATTCACTTCGCATCACACCCAAATTAACGACGATGAGCGACAGCACAAAAGATCCCCGGGACGAGCAAGACGTCCTTTCCGATACGCCCACGAACACGGCAGCCGATGATTTCGACGCTGAGGCTTCGCCCGAGGCCCACAGCGATTTCGATCCGAAGGGCGGCGGCGACAAGTTAAACGTACATCCCCTCACCGGGATGTACCAGAACTGGTTTTTGGACTATGCTTCCTATGTGATTTTGGAGCGCGCCGTTCCGCACCTATACGACGGTTTGAAACCGGTGCAGCGCCGCATTCTCCACACGATGAAGCGCATGGACGACGGCCGCTACAACAAGGTGGCGAATATTGCGGGCGAAACGATGAAGTTTCACCCGCACGGCGACGCGTCGATCGTCGATGCGCTCACGCAAATGGGGCGTCAGAATTTGCTCATCGACTGTCAGGGTTCGTGGGGTAACATCCTCACGGGCGACGACGCGGCCGCTCCGCGTTACATCGAAGGACGACTGACGAAGTTTGCCCTCGATGTGCTGTTCAACCCCAAAACGACGGAGTGGAAACTCTCGTACGACGGGCGCAACAAGGAGCCGGTGGCGCTACCGGTGAAGTTCCCCTTGCTCTTGGCGCAGGGAGCGGAAGGTATCGCCGTGGGCTTGAGTGCGAAAATCTTGCCTCACAACTTCGGCGAACTCTGTGATGCGGCCATCGCCTGCCTGCGCGGAGAGGAATTTAACCTCTTTCCCGACTTCCAAACGGGCGGTCTCATCGACGTGTCGCGCTACAACGACGGTTTGCGCGGCGGTAGTGTCAAGGTGCGTGCACGGGTGGAAAAACGCGACAGCAAAACCATAGCGATCACCGAATTGCCCTACGGCAAAACGGTGGACACGCTGTGCGAAAGCATCAAGAAGGCGGCCGATAAGGGGCGCATCAAGATTCGTCAGATCCAAGACTTCACGGCCGAACAAGTTGAAATTCTCATTCATCTCGCCCCCGGTGTGTCGAGCGACAAGACGCTCGATGCGCTCTACGCGTTCACGGACTGCGAAGTGAGCATTTCGCCCAACTGCTGTATCATCGACACCGACACGCCGCGTTTTGTGACGGTGAGCGAGGTGCTGCGCACGAATGTGGCGAACACCACCGACCTCCTGCGCCGCGAGTTGGAGATTCGCCGCGGCGAACTGCTCGAGAGCATGATGTTCGCTTCGTTGGAACGCATCTTCATCGACGAGCGTATCTATAAAGACAAAGCCTATGAGAATGCGCCCGACATTGATGCGGCACTGCTGCACATCGACGGGCGTCTCGAACCGTTCAAGAAAGATTTCGTGCGCGAAGTGACGCGCGACGACTTGTTGCGCCTGCTCGAAATCAAGATGGCGCGCATTTTGAAGTTCAACAAGGCGAAGGCCGACGAACTCATTGCACGCATCAAGGCCGAACTCGAACAGATCGACTACGATTTGGCGCACATGACCGAGGTGACGATCGACTGGTTTGAAACCATCAAGGCGCGTTATGCCGACGAACACCCACGCCGCACTGAGATTCGCTCGTTCGACACGATCGAAGCGGCCAAAGTGGTGGAGGCGAATGAGAAACTCTATGTGAATCGCGCCGACGGTTTCATGGGTACTTCGTTGAAGAAGGACGAGTTTGTGGAGAACTGCTCGAACATCGACGATGTGATCATCTTCTACCGCGACGGAACGTACAAGGTGACGCGTGTGGCGGAGAAAGTGTACATCGGTGAGACCGAACGCTCGAAGGCCGAGAAGAAGAAAGCCGAGATCGTGCACATCGCCGTGTTCAAGAAGAACGACCAACGAACCATCTACAATGTGGTGTATCGCGACGGCAAGGACGGGGCGTACTACATCAAGCGCTTCAACGTGACGAGCATCACACACGACCGCGAATACGATCTCACCCGCGGTGAGAAGGGGTCGAAGATTCAGTATTTCACGGCGAACCCGAACGGCGAGGCCGAAGTGATCAAAGTGACGCTGAAGCCGAACCCGAAGTTGCGCCGCATCTTTTTCGACAAGAGTTTCTCGGAGTTGGCGGTGAAGGGTCGTGCCTCGAAGGGCAATTTGCTCACCCGCTTGGACGTGTTGCGCATCACGCTCAAATCGCACGGCGGTTCGACGCTGGGCGGTCGCAAGGTGTGGTTCGATCCCGATGTGCAGCGCTTGAACTTTGACGAACGCGGCAACTACCTCGGCGAGTTCCACACGGACGATCTCGTGCTGGTGGTGCTGGACAACGGCGATTTCTACACCACGAACTTCGATCCCAATAACCACTATGAATCCACCGGTATCCTGCGCGTGGAGAAGTTCTCGGAAGACAAGGTGTGGACGGCCGTGCTCTTTGATGCCGACAACGACAACAACCTTTATATTAAGCGCTTCACCTTCGAGCGTGCGGCGCAGACGCGCCACTTGAATTTCATGGGCGACAATCCGGCTTGTCGCTTTGTGGCGCTCTCCAGTGAGGCGTATCCGCGCTTTGAGGTGACCTATGGTGCGCCCGATGATTTCCGCGAGCCGCTGGTGATCGACGCCGAAGAGTTCATCGGCGTGAAGAGCTACAAGGCGAAGGGCAAACGTGTGACGACGCTCAACGTGGCGAAGGTGACGGAACTGGAACCGACGCGCTTCCCCGAACCGACTGAAGAGGAGGCCGAATACAGCGAAGAGGGCAACGATACGCCGGATTCGGGCGCTCCGACCTCGGACGAACCGGTGCAGACGGTGGATCCGCCTTCGCAAACGGAGGATGATCTGATGGACGACCTGACGGGACAGTTGAAACTCTTTTGACGGCGGTCGACGACTGATTGTGTGTACTTGCTGTGTGGGACAACTGAGGTCTTGTATTCGGCACCCACTTCAAAACAAACAAAACGATGAACTTACAAGAGATACTCGAACACCGCCGTGCGGTGCGTTATTATGATGCGTCGAAACCCATCGACGCTGATCGCGTGAAGGAATGCGTGCGCTTAGCCACCTTGGCGCCCACGAGTTCGAACATGCAGCTTTGGGAGGCTTATCACGTGACGGATCGCGCCACGATCGATCGCCTCGTGCCGGCCTGCATGGGGCAGTCGGCGGTGAAGACCGCGCAGCAGTTGGTGGTGTTCGTCGTGCGCCCCGACCTGTGGAAGGCGCATGCCGAAAGCGTGTTGGCCGCCAACGAGGAGAATGTCCGCAAGACCTTCCCGGAAGCGAAGTGGGAAAAGTATGCCGGTCTGCAACAAGCGTATTATCGAAAGATCGTTCCTTTTCTCTATTCTCGCTGTTTCGGCGTTTGGGGACTTTGTCGCAAGGTGATAGCGAGCGTGACGGGCTGTTTTCGGCCCATCGTGCGCCAAGTGACGGAGAGCGATATGCTGGCGGTGCAGCACAAGAGTTGCGCGCTGGCGGTGCAGACCTTTATGTTGGCGATGAGCGAAGTGGGTTACGACACTTGTCCGCTCGAAGGTTTCGATTCGGCTCGCGTGAAGAAGGTGCTCGGTTTGCCTTGTGCGGCGCGGGTGAACATGATTGTGTCATGCGGCGTTCGTGATGAGGCACGTTTGCTCACTGAGCGCGTGCGTTTGCCTTTCGAAGAACAATATCATCGAATGTGAGCCGTGGTGTTTTCGTTTCGGATTCACTAAAACAATAAAAAACTCCCCTCTGTTGCGTAGGCAGCAGAGGGGAGTGTTGCGTTAAGGCGAACGGCGGTCAAAGGAAGTTTTCGCCGAGTTTCATTTGTACCTCACCGGCGATGAGACGCGTGCGTGCGGCGTCCTCGTTGGGGGTGATGAGGAGCATGTTGTCTTGGAGGGTGACGAGATAACCGTCGAGTCCGCGAATGACGGCGCCGAAGCCTTTGGGTAGGCTGACGAGGGTTTGGCGTGTGCCTTGGAAGAGCACCTCGTTGCTGCCGATGGTGGTGTTACCGTCGACGTTGGCGGGGAGCGTTTCCTTCATCACCGGCCACGATCCCACGTCTTTCCAACCGAAGGTGCAGGCTTGTACGACCGTGGGGGCGCCGTCATTGAGCACTACGCGGTCGAGGCTGCAATGCTCGGCGGCGGGATAGCAGTCGGCCAATAGTTTGTTTTCGCTTTCCGCGTCGGGGAGGGACGCATCAACGGGCGGGAGTCCCGGAATGAGTTGACCGATGAGGGGCAACATGGTGCGGGCATTCCACAGGAAAAGGCCGGTGTTCCACAGAAATTCGCCACTCGCCACAAACTGACGGGCGAATTCGAGCGGCGGTTTCTCGGTGAAGGTTTTTAGCGAGAAGCGATGGTCGCCGAGGTCGTCGCCTTTTTGGATGTAGCCATAGGCCGTGTTGGGGCTGTGTGCCGCCACGCTCATGGCTAAGAAACTCGTGTGGGTGCGAACGAAGTCCAGTCCTTCGGTGATTTCTTGTGCGAAGGCTTGTTCACCGGTGATGAATTGGTCGGCGGGCGTGGCGACGAAGCAGGCCTCGGGATCGCGACGGGCGATGCACCAAGTGGCCCATGCGGCAGCCGGTGCGGTGGAGAGCTGCGTGGGTTCGGCGAGAATGTTTTCGGCGGGAAGTTGAGGAAGTTGTTCGCGAACGGTGTCAACGTATTCGGCGAAGGTGGAAATATAGATGTTTTCGACAGGAAGGAAGGCGTCGAAACGCTCGAAGGTGAGTTGAAGCAGTGTTTTCCCGATGCCGAAGAAATCAATGAACTGCTTCGGCTTGCGTTCGCGGCTCACCGGCCAGAGACGTTTTCCGACTCCGCCTGCGAGAAGGATGCAATAATTGTGATTGGTCATAGCAGGAGGCGTTGTTTTGTAAAGGCGAATATACAATTTCGCTTTTGATTGAACGAAAGATTTGCGAGAAATTGCCACTGAGGAGAAGTTTTCGTGTAGAAGGCAAATATTTTTGGTGAGTAATTTGCGTATGCTGCAAAAATGCACTACCTTTGCAAAAGAATCAGGTTAAGACTTGCAAGAACGATTTTGCGATTGCTGTTCTTCTCCGTATGATTTGCTCCGATGGCGGAATCGGTAGACGCGTCGGTCTCAAACACCGATAGGGAAACCTGTGCCGGTTCGACCCCGGCTCGGAGTACAAAGCAAGCGCTCCACAATCAGAAGATTGTGGAGCGCTTCTTTTGTTGTGTCGGTGCCGGAACTCAATTCGTACCGTTCGTTCAGTTCTCTCTTCTGGTCGTGAATGTTTTGTTCTCTCGCTGCGAATCGTCAAAAGGAAGGCGCCCACCTCACCAATCGGTGTGTGGGCGCTTTCCCTTTGTGGGTGTAGTACCTTGCCGCATTTTGCAGCAAATGCCGGGTGGCTTACAAGATTTTGACGCCGGGAAGATGGCGGGCGAAGATGTTGTGGGCGTTCTCTTTGCGCTCTTTCGACAGCGGTTCTACGCCTTCGAGGGGGTAGGACAAGCCCATGCTTTCGTATTTGAAGGCGCCCATGGTGTGGTAGGGGAGCACTTCGACGCGTTCGATAACGGTGTAAGGTTTGAGGTATTCGGCCACGGCGTTGAGGCGTTCATCGTCGTCGGTGATACCGGGAACGACCACGTGGCGCAACCACACAGGTTTGCCGATCTCTTGAAGGTAGTCCAAGAAACGCGCGTTGTGGTCGCGCGTCACGCCGATGTAGTCCTTGTGAATAGAGTCGTCGACCGTTTTCACGTCATAGAGAATGAGGTCAGCTGCAGCCGCGGCACGGCGTGCGGCTTCTGTCCACACAGAACCGGCAGTGTCGAGCGCGGTGTGAATGCCTTCTGCACGGCAGAGGTTGAAGAAGGCTTCGACAAACTCGGCTTGCAGCAAAGGTTCGCCGCCGGTGCAGGTGACGCCGCCCGATTTGATGAAGTTCTTGTACTTGCGCACTTCGCGAATCAGTTCTTCGGGCGTGAGTTCGTATTTTGTCTTTGCTCCAATCTCCCATGTGTCGGGATTGTGGCAGAATTTGCAACGCATGGGGCAGCCTTGCAGGAAGGTGACGAAGCGGATGCCGGGGCCGTCTACCGTTCCCATCGATTCGAGGGAGTGGATGCGTCCGATGATCGGAGAATCGGTGGATGTCATAGAGAATTGTAGTGTTATGTCGAGGTGGAGTAGTGCGGTTGCCGATCGTTTCGTGCTTTCGGCACGCCGTACTTCGGTGTTTCGTGCCGTGTGCTTTGCTTGTAGTAAGTGCGTACAGGATAGTTGTCGGCAACCCGTAGGGGAGGGGATGAGAAAGTCAAGACACTCAGGAGCAGCAGTGTACTGTTTTCCTGAGTGTCTTGAAGTGTTTATGCGATGATTTCAGCGCCGGTTTAGCGGCAGCTGCTGATGGTACGAGAGATCACGTCGAGTTGTTGTTCGCGCGTGAGCTTGATGAAGTTCACAGCGTAACCCGAAACGCGGATGGTGAGCTGCGGGTACTTCTCGGGGTGTTCCATTGCATCGTAGAGGAGATCGCGGTCGAAGACATTCACGTTGAGGTGCTGACCACCGTCGGGCGTGAAGTAGCCGTCCATGAGCCCCACGAGGTTGTTGATCTTCGTCTCGTCATCCTTACCGAGTGTGGCGGGGGAGATGGCCCAAGTATAAGAGATGCCGTCGTGCGAGTGCTGGAAGGGGAGTTTTGCCACAGAAGCGAGCGAAGCCACTGCACCCTTGGTGTCGCGACCGTTCATGGGGTTGGCACCAGGGGCGAAGGGAACACCGGCGGGGCGTCCGCAAGGCGTTGCTCCCGTGTTCTTACCATAAACCACGTTCGACGTGATGGTGAGGAGCGACTGCGTGGGTTCGGAATCGCGGTAACCTTCGTGCTGACGCATGTAGTTCATGAACGTTTTGGTGATGTCCACCGCAATTTGGTCGGTAGCGTCGTCGTTGTTACCGAAGGGCACGTAGCTGCCTTCTTGTTCGAAGCCGACAGCGAGACCGCGTTCGTCGCGAACCACGCGTACCTTACCGAACTTGATAGCGGCCAACGAGTCGGCAACGATCGAGATACCGGCGATACCGCTGGCACGAGTGCGGAGAATGTCGCCGTCGTGGAGCGCCATTTCGAGAGCCTCGTAGCTGTACTTGTCGTGCATGTAGTGGATGATGCGGAGCGCGTTGCAGTAAACACGTGCCAACCATTGCATCATCTGGTCGAACTTCTGCATCACCTCTTCGTATTCGAGATATTCGCCCGTGATGGGGGGGAAGAGGGGAGAAATCTGCTTGCCGTTCATTTCGTCCACACCACCGTTGATGGCATAGAGCAAGCACTTCGCCAAGTTGGCGCGAGCGCCGAAGAACTGCATTTGCTTACCGATGCGCATGGGTGATACGCAGCAAGCGATACCGTAGTCGTCGCCGTAGTCGGGACGCATCAGGTCGTCGTTCTCATACTGGATGGCCGAAGTTGCAATCGACATCTTCGCGCAGTAGCGCTTCCAGTTTTCGGGGAGACGCGTCGACCAAAGCACCGTGAGGTTGGGTTCGGGAGCCGGTCCGAGGTTCGTGAGCGTGTGGAGGATACGGAAGCTGGTCTTCGTCACCATCGTGCGGCCGTCCATACCCATACCGCCGATCGATTCGGTCACCCAAACGGGGTCGCCGGAGAAGAGGGCGTTGTATTCGGGGGTGCGGAGGAAGCGCACGATACGGAGCTTCATCACGAATTGGTCGATGAGTTCCTGCGCTTCTACTTCCGTGAGCGTACCGGCGCGGAGATCGCGTTCGATGTAGATGTCGAGGAAGGTCGAAACACGGCCGATCGACATCGCAGCACCGTCTTGGTCCTTGATGGCCGCGAGGTAAGCGAGATAGACGTATTGCACTGCTTCGCGAGCGTTCTCAGCGGGACGAGAAAGGTCGAAGCCGTAAGCCTCACCGAGTTTGATGAGATCCTTCAGCGCGTTGATCTGTTCGGTAGTTTCTTCGCGGAGCTGAATCGTCTTGTCGTTCATCTCCTGAATCTCGAGACGCGCCAAGAACTTCTGCTTGTCCTCGATGAGGTTGTTCACACCATAGAGGGCAACACGGCGATAGTCACCGATGATACGGCCGCGGCCGTAAGCGTCGGGCAGACCGGTGATGACGTGGCTGTTGCGGCAACGGCGGATTTCTGAAGTATAAGCCGAGAACACACCTTCGTTGTGCGTCTTGCGATACTTGGTGAAGATTTCCTTCGTCCAGTTGTCGAGCTCATAACCATAGGCGTTGAGCGCATTTTCCACCATACGCACACCGCCCTTGGGGAAGATACCGCGTTTGAGGGGAGCGTCCGTTTGCAGACCGACAACGACTTCCTTGTCCTTGTCGATATAACCTGCACCGTAAGTGGTCACACTCTGCGGGAGGCGTGTTTCGACGTCGTAGAGTCCTTTCTCACGTTCCACTTTGAACATTTCGCTCAACTTGTCCCAGAGAGCGAGGGTGTTTTCGGTAGGAGGAGCCAAGAAGCTGTCGTCGCCTTCGTAAGGGGTGTAGTTGTATTGGATGAAGTCACGTACGTTAACTTCGTCCTTCCAGATGTTTCCGTCGAAGCTGCCGGCGATGTCGGTCAGTTGCATAGTTCGGTATGTTTGAGGATGAATAGTTGGAAGAACGGACGGAGTCCGGCATAGGATAAGAAGGTCTCTTTTATCTTATGCGATACAAATGTACAACTTTCGACACTATACGCCAAATATAAAAGCATAAAATTGTAGATGTGTCGTGCTGTTTGCCGTAAAATGCCTACTTTGCTGCGCAAAATAGTGGTATGTGTGCAGTGTTTTTTCTGATTCTCGGCCATAATCTGCTTGTTTCGCCAACTCGGGCTACACAAAAAGCCCCCTTCTCCAATTTCTCCTCCGCCGGGTTTGTCCATCTCGTGGCGAAAACCTACTTTTGTGTTATGAATCGCTTCTACTCTTGTCTTGTCTTCGTTTGCAGCCTCCTCCTTATCGGTTGCACGGGCAGCCGCCGTCAGCCCCCCGAAGTGCCGCGTCCCGCACCTTCCGTTTATTATTGGCGCACCGTCCTGGAATTTTCCGCCCGGGAACGCGATTTTCTGCGCCGCCACCACATCGGCAAAGTCTATCTGCGCTATTTCGACGTCGCCCCCGATCAAATCACCGACGAGCCCGTGCCCGTTGCCACCTTGCAGTGGCGTGATTCCGTTCCCGACGGCCTCGAAATTGTTCCCGTGGTCTTCATCGTCAACTCCTGTCTCGACGCCGCTCCTGCCTCGCTCGACACCCTGGCCGACCGCATCGCGTATCGCGTCGAGCAAATGAGCACCACCAACGATTGCGACAGTCGGGTGCGCGAAGTGCAGATCGACTGTGACTGGACTGCCCAAACAGCCTCGGCCTATTTCGCCTTCCTGCGCCGCTTGCGTAGCACCTTGACCGCGCACGGCCTTGGACTCTCCGCCACCATTCGCCTCCACCAGCTCAGCCAAGCCCCGCCCCCGGTGGATTACGGCGTTTTAATGCTCTACAATACCGGCGATCCGCGCGATGTGAGCAACCCCAATCCCATCCTTCGTCTGCGCGACGTCAAGCCCTTCGTTAGTGGCATCGCCGACTATCCCCTCCCGCTCTCCGCTGCCTATCCCGACTACCATTGGCAGCGCCTGGTCAGCGGTGGTCGCTACAAAGGGCTGCTCTATGCCGAACGGCTCGACGACTCCACCGTCTATCGCCGCGTGCGCCCCGATGCCTACGTCGTCATCTCCTCGCGCTACGTCAGTCCCGTCGTGGGCGGAAGCCGCGAATCGGATGTGCTGCTTGTGCCCGGCGACTCCGTCTTCGTCCACGATAGCAACTTCGACGAGATCCGCGCCGTCCGCGCTGAACTTTCGCGCCGCCGTCCCGACTTACACCGACAAGTCATCCTTTATCCCCTCGACTCCAAAAACATAGAACGTCATTCCTCCTCCCGTTATGAAGAAATTTATCGTCCTTAGTCTGCTTTTGTTCCTCACTTTCGCAGCGGGTCGGGCTTGTTGCTACGTGCCCACCACCAACTACTATATCTATAAAATCGTTCCCGACGATCGCCAGCGTCCTTCGCTCTACGATGCCGTAGCCCGCAACTGGGCCAACTACTGTGGAGGCATCTCGATGGAGGATGCCAACGGCGCATTGGAAGAACTCAC
This sequence comes from uncultured Prevotellaceae bacterium, assembly GCA_963542795.1. GTDB lineage: Bacteria > Bacteroidota > Bacteroidia > Bacteroidales > Bacteroidaceae > Alloprevotella. The sequence continues at coordinate 31,699 of CAUTYW010000009.1, forward strand.
GCGCTTGTCGCCGTCCGACTTCGGGAAATCGGAAAACACCCTTCTCGAAGCCGCCCGCAGTCGCAAGGACTACGATGCCTTGGCCTATCTGCGTTCGCTCGTCGACTACCTCCACGCCTCGTCCAAGTTGTCTCCCGCCGGTTGGGACTATCCCACCAAAAACGAAGTGGCTGCCGCCCGCCAAACCCTCGAACGCCTGAGCCGTCCGCAAACCAAAGTCGGCCGATGGGGCGGCGAATACCATTTGTTGCGCGCTCGTTGCGCCTTCGCGCTCGGCCGCTATGCCGACGTCGTTCGCCTTTGGGACACTCGCCCCAAGGACGAAGAAGCCGCGTGGATGCCCATCTTCCGCAACCTCTACGCCGGCGCCCTCGTGCGCTCGGGACGCAGCCCCGAAGCCATTCGCATCTACGCCGACCAAAACGACAGCGAGAGCCTGCGCTTTCTCGTCTACAAGCTGCGCAACCTCCGCGGCATCCGCCAAGAATATGCTTCCGACGCCAACTCCCCCCTGCTCCCCTATCTCGTCGAAGACTTCGTGTCGAATGTACAGGAAACCTACGACAACACCGCCGACACTGCCTATCTTTCCGTCATCGACCGTGCCCGCGTGTTGCAACGCGAGCAGCAAGACTTTATCGCCTTCGCCCAAAAGGTCGTCGCCGAAAAGCGCTCAAAGTCCCTCGCCATGTGGCAGTCCGCCATCGCCATGATGTATTATTACAGTGGACAATATGCCCAAGCCGACCAGGCAGCCGAAGCCGCCCTCCCGCTTTCCGGCACCCCCATGATGCGCACCAATGCCCGCGACGTGCGCGTCTTCACCTCTTTGGCGCATCGCGGCATCACCGACGCCACGCTCAATGCCATTGTACCCGATCTACGTCGCTGGGAAGGAGACACCGAGAGTGGCCACGGCCGTAACCTCCACACTCGTTTGGTGCGTCAAGACCTCATTCCCGCCCTCGAGAAAGCCCACCGCCCCTTCGACGCCCTCCTGGCGCAGCGTGCCGAATTTTACGACAGCACGCTCATCAATATGGACAGCGGCCGCGGTTATGATCCCAACCTAATCTACGGCTCGTCCTACTTCGACGCCATCGATCGCCTCAGTGCCGACTCGCTCAAAGCCTATTACACCTACCTCCACAGCCCCGCCCGCGAAGCATGGCAGAAATTGTGGAAACCCACCTCGTTCGCCGGCAAAGAGTTCTACTACGACCTTATGGGTACGCGCTTGCTTCGCGAATGCCGATTTGCTGAGGCCATTCCCTACTTGGAAAAAACGAGCCTCACCTTCCTCGCGTCGCAAAACATAGCCATCTATGCCGCCATGCGCGATTATAAAGTCGAACGTTGGTACCGCCGGCAGCCCGTCCACGATTACGACCCCGAGATGGAGTACAATATCGAAGAAAACAGCAAATTGAAATTCTGTCAAGACGTGCTCCGCTTGCAAAGTCAACTCAAAGCCGCCGACGATGCCGCCTTGCGTCAGCGCATCGCCTACCGTCTCGCTTCCTACCTCGCCCAAGCCTCGGCTGCCGGCGACTGTTGGTTCCTCTCGCGCTACGGCATTTCGGCCCTGTCCTCCGATGTCTATGAAGACGACCTCGGCACCGACCGCTTCCGAGGCGATGCCTTGCAGCGACTCAGCATACACTATCTCGACATCGCCGCCGGCACCACCGATCGCAACCTGCGCGAGCGCGCCCTCGTCGGTCTCGCGTGGTTGCCCGACGATCCGGCTCACATCGACCGCTACGACAACACTTCGCACCGCCGCATCTATCGCAAGCAGTCGCGTCAGTTCAAAGCCTACATGAAGTTGGCCGCATGGCGCGCCACGGGGCACGCCTCGGCCTATGTCAATCATTGTGACATTCTCACCCAGTTTGCCCGCGACAACTATCGCCAAGCCGTTCGCCCGCCCCGTCAGGAAAACGACCTCTTCAGCTGGTTGCCGCTCTACGATTTGCCCATTCGTTCGTTCTGATGCCGCGCTGCGTTTTCCACTTATGAGAGACACTCCCCTCCGCAATCGGATGTTGCGGAGGGGAGTGTTGGGTTGTAGGAGGGAGACCTTATTTCATTATTTGTCAGTCTTCGAGGATAGTACCTGAGTTCGGTCTAAGCAATAAATATTTTTAGAACCTCACCACTCCAAATGGCGGATGAACCTATTTTGTTGATACCTGAAGCCATTTTGTCATATTATCTAATAAGGTGGTAAATGCTTGTCCTAAATAGAGCTTCGGTTCTTTTTTATGGACGCTAACATAGAGTGGTAAGTAGCCTTCTTGATCTTCAAATGAGTGATTAGCGCCGTCAATCGCAATGGAGAAGAAGTTGAAATGCTGATTTTCTAGGAGTGCACACTCTATTCCTTTTTGGTGTTCGAGATAATTGATTAAGTTGTCGTTTGTTGCATAAGCAATAAAGATGGGGCAGCGAATACTTTGCAGATATTTTTTGGGGTTATAGCGAATGAATGCAAGTACACGTGCGTCGTTTTTGAATAGTTCCGTTTGACTTTTTACAAATTCTTGCTGTGTTTGTACACCAAAGGATGAATTAAAAAAACTTGGATTCCGCTGATAAATCTCAGCTATTTCCTTTTCCAAATCTATTATTGCCTGCTTATCTCTTGGTTCAGAAGCTAATATGCGAGCATTTCGGTAAATCAAGTACCTAAGGAGATTAATTTCTGAATATGAGTGCCGCTTTAAAAAAGGAGTAAAACGCGACATAATTTGTTCGTAATATACTTGCTCTCCTTTCACCCCCGTTGTAGCAAGGAGTAGAAGTTGTTTTACCTCCGTGTTTCTTGATGCCTCAATAATGGCGACAGAACCTCCTTCACTATGTCCGATAACGCCCACTGGATGTGATGCGAAACGCTCATCGGACTTTAGAAAGGCTAAAGCATCATGGAGGTCGTCAGCTGCATCATGCATGGTATAACGACCTTCTTGAGGCTGCCCCCCTAGAAGGGTGTCCGAATAACTGCGGTTGTCATATCTGAACGTTGTGTATCCCTTACGGTTTAAAGAGTCAGACAAAGCCTTAAAGAGACCCCAATAGTCCCGATTGGAAGCTTGTGGTGGCGTTACTAAGACCAAAATAGGTGATTGCTGTGGAGCTCCAGCTACTTGTGAAACAACTCCCTGAAGTCTCATTTTCCCTTTGAGTATAGGGAAAGATACTTCAATTTGCCTAATTGTTTGTGCCTGAATGGGCAAAAGACTGCCTAATAGTAGGCAGAAAGCGGTAAAATAATACTTCATTTCTTGATATTGAATTAGAATCTTCATAATCAATATTTTTTAGATCAAACTCAGATTGTTGCTAATTGTTTCTATTGCAAATGTAGTTATTTCCCTGTGAATGGCAATTACATGTTCCTGGGTATTTTTTTATTATACGACTTCTGAATCAAAGTTGCCGACTTTCTTTCAAATCCTCCCTTGTTTTCTTCCTTTCTTCCCGTCTTCCTCGCGCGCGTACGCGTCAGGTGTTTTCTATTTTTTGTGTTCACCTCTTCACCTTTCGGGGGTAAACGGTTGATCAATAGGGTAATACGGGTGAAGGTTGTTGTATTTTGGATTTGTGTTAAAATGCGATGTAAGTAGTTGATTGGTAGGTAGATACGGGTGAAGACTTCGCCCACCGAGATGTTCACCTTTTCCTTCACCCGATGAAGGGGCGCACGAAAGGAGCTGATTTTTGTGCGGAATGGTGATGGAAAAGGTGAAGTCAGGGTGAAGGAAAGACGTGAGGTGAAGCCTTCACTCGTATTTGTTTGTAGTTCAGCGTGTTTGGTGGGTTTGTTGTGATATTTTAAGGTGTGTTGCCTTCACCCTGCATCTTCTTGTATTATAGTTTGTTATCCCCGAAAGGTGAAGGAGTGAAGGCTGAAAAACGAAAAACGGCGGACGCGCGCACGCGCGAGGAATGGGCGTATTTCACCCTCCATTTTATGGGAGAGTGGGGGAGAGCGAAAACAAAAAAGCGGGCACTCCCGAGAGAGGGAGTGCCCGCCGTGGTGTGGAGGGAAACGAGTGCTTAGGCGTTGTCGTTTTCGAAGATCAGTCCGTCGCCCGATTTTTTGACGAGGATGGGGTGCGCTTGGTTGACCTTGCCGCCCAAGATGGCGCGCGAGAGATCGTTGAGCAAGAAGTTTTGCAAAGCGCGCTTCACGGGACGTGCGCCGAAATCGGGATCGTAGCCCTCTTCGGCGAGGAAGGCCACGGCGTCGTCGTTGACGCGGAGGGTGATGCCCTGCGCTTCGAGGCGGCGCGCCACGGTGGCGATGTGCAGGCGCACGATCTGTTCGATCTCGCTGCGGTTGAGGGCGTGGAACATGAGAATGTCGTCGATGCGGTTGACAAACTCCGGCCGCAAGCCTGGCAGCGGGGTGCCGGAGGGCGAAAGGCGGGGCGCGGTGAGCGCTGCCACGAGTTGCTCGCGCGAACTCTCGCTGTTGTCGTCGCCTTGCGGAGCGTCTTTGGCCGTGAGGAGGTTGGAGGTCATGATGATGATGGTGTTCTTGAAGTTCACCGTCCGTCCCTTGTTGTCGGTGAGGCGTCCGTCGTCGAGCACCTGCAAGAGGATGTTGAAGACGTCGGGGTGTGCCTTTTCGATTTCGTCGAAGAGCACCACCGAGTAAGGCTTGCGGCGCACGGCCTCGGTGAGTTGACCGCCTTCGTCGTAACCGACGTATCCCGGAGGGGCACCGATGAGGCGCGTGGCCGAGAATTTCTCCTGATATTCGCTCATGTCGATGCGCGTCATCATGTTCTCGTCGTCGAAGAGGCATTCGGCCAGCGCCTTCGCCAGTTCGGTCTTACCGACACCCGTCGATCCGAGGAAGATGAACGAACCGATGGGGCGTTTCGGATCTTGGAGTCCGGCGCGGCTGCGGCGCACGGCGTCGGCCACGGCTTTGATGGCTTCGTCTTGCCCGATGATGCGGGCGTGGAGCTCGTCTTCGAGATGCAGGAGCTTTTCGCGCTCGCTTTGGAGCATGCGGGTGACGGGGATGCCCGTCCAGCGGCTCACCACGTCGGCGATGTCGTCGGCCGTGACCTCTTCTTTCACCATGGCCTCGGCGCCTTGGCGCTTGAGGAGGGTGTCGTGGAGTTCGGCGATCTTAGCTTCCAGTTCCTTCAAGCGGCCGTAGCGAATCTCGGCCACCTTGCCGTAGTCGCCTTCGCGTTCGGCACGATCGGCCTCGAACTTGAGTTGCTCGATCTCTTGCTTGTGTTGCTGGATCTGGGCCAGGATCTCACGTTCGCCTTCCCATTTGCCCTTGAGGTCGTGTTCTTCCTCTTGGAGCGTCTGGATCTCTTTGTTGAGCGCGGTGAGTTTGGCGTCGTGCGAACCGTCGGCAGCAGCGTCGGCCTCGTGGCGGATGGCTTCGCGCTCGATTTCGAGTTGGCGCAAGCGGCGCGAGATCTCATCGAGCTGTTCGGGCTGCGAATCGCGTTCCATGCGGAGCTTGGCAGCGGCTTCGTCCATGAGGTCGATGGCCTTGTCGGGGAGGAAGCGGTCGGAGATGTAGCGATGCGAGAGGGTGACGGCGGCGATGAGGGCATCGTCCTGAATGCGCACATGGTGGTGGTTCTCGTAGCGCTCTTTGAGTCCGCGCAGGATGGAGATGGCGTCTTCGGGCGTGGGCTCGTCGACGAGCACCGTCTGGAAACGACGCTCGAGGGCTTTGTCCTTCTCGAAATACTTTTGGTACTCTTCGAGGGTAGTGGCACCGATGCTGCGGAGTTCGCCGCGTGCCAAGGCAGGCTTGAGGATGTTGGCCGCGTCCATGGCACCTTCGCCCTTGCCGGCGCCCACGAGGGTGTGGATTTCGTCGATGAAGAGGATGATGCCCCCTTCGGCGGCGGTCACTTCGTTGACCACGCTCTTGAGGCGCTCTTCAAATTCGCCCTTGTACTTGGCGCCGGCCACGAGGGCACCCATGTCGAGCGAGAAGACGCGTTTGTTGCGGAGGTTTTCGGGCACGTCGCCGCGAGCGATGCGCTGTGCCAAGCCTTCGACGATGGCGGTTTTACCCGTACCGGGCTCGCCGATGAGGATGGGGTTGTTTTTCGTGCGGCGCGAGAGAATCTGCAAGACGCGGCGGATCTCTTCGTCGCGACCGATGACGGGATCTAATTTACCGTCGCGGGCTTCGGCGACGAGGTCGCGGGCGTATTTTTGCAAGGACTGGTAGGTGTCTTCGCTCGAGGCGGAGTCGGCCTTGCGGCCGCCGCGGAGTTCTTTGATGGCGGCGGTGAGGGCATCGGCCGTGAGACCGGCATCTTTGAGCAGACGCGAGGCGGTGCTGTCGGTGGTGAGGAGGGCGAGCAGCAAGGGCTCGAGTCCGACAAACTGGTCGCCGTCGCGGCGGGCGATGTCTTGTGCGGCGTTGAGCGCGGCGTTGGCATCGCGATCCAAATAGGGGTCGCCTCCTTCCACGCGGGGCTGACTTTGCAGTTCGCTGTCGATGGTGCGCGAGAGGAGATCGGCGTTCACACCGGTTTTTCCGAAGAGAAACTGCGTGACGTTCTCTCCCACGGCGATGACGCCCTGCAAAAGGTGGGTGGCCGTGATGGCCTGACGTTGCGTGCGTTGCGCCGTTTGCACAGCGTGCTGCACAGCCTCTTGGGCTTTGAGGGTGAAGTTGTCGAAGTTCATATCTTTATGTTGTTTATTGTCGTTAGAAAGTGAGTGAGTCGGTGTCGATGCCGAGGAGCAGCGGTGCGAAGGAATGCCGGTGAGGGCGATTCGGCGCAAGGAGTGGAGGGAGTCGTTGAGGAACTGCCTCGGCTCGTGTTCGTCGACGCTTAGTTCTTTTGCAAGAGCTTTGCCGAAATTGGAAAACTGACGTTTTATCCGCGAAAACTGCTAAAATGTCAGTTAACTTGTTGATTGTGAGTGGATGAGGTGACAAAATTTCAGTGTGAGGTGAGCTGGGTTTGGCTCGATTCTGTCGAAAAATGTAAGATTTGTTTGGCAGAACGAAGGGGAAAACTTATATTTGCATCATCTAAGTCGCGCCCCTTTCGCCCTTCGCAGGTGCGATGGCAAGGCCGACAGGCAATAACCTTCAAAACAACAACAGAATATGGCATTTTGCGAAAAACTCGAAGAATACCTCAAGAAGGAGGGCTTCTGCCCCGAAAAGACCGATTTCGGTCTCCAGTTCAAGTACGAAACCCTCGACTTCATTCACTTCCGTGACGATCAGGATGAGAACTTCCTCAACCTCTTCTTCCCCCAAATCTTTGAGGTGAACGACGAAAATCGTGCAGACGTTTATGCTGCGCTCAACAAGGCGAATGCCGATGTGAAGGTGGCCAAAGGTGCCGTTCGTTTTGAAAACGCTGTTTGGGCAGGTGTGGAAATGCTCCTCTCCGACAACTTCGAACTCGGTGATGTCGTGCCCCGCGCACTCAACATGATGATTTACTACCGCGATGCTTTCTATCAAGCTTATGCCGCAACGCCCACGGGTAAGGCAGAGATCGAACGCATGCAGGCTCAACAAGGCAAATAATCAACGTCGTGTGTCGTCGCCGTGACGATGCGCGCACACCACTCAGCGTGCTCCGTCGCCACTGTGCGTCGGAGCACTTTTTTCTTTTCGACCCTGCGTTTTATGGTGCGCGTTGCGGCTCGTCGGTGAGGATTGTCGAAAAAGAGTCCTCGCGTGTACGCGTGAATGATAAGAAGTGTGTATCTTTGTAGAGTCAAAATACGGACGATTCTGCTCACTCGTTGTGACAGAATAGATTCGCTCCCAACGCAATCAGCAAAATAAACAACAATATGACCCTAATCAAGTCAATTTCGGGATTCCGCGGCACGATCGGTGGCCGCAGCGGGGACACACTCAACCCCGTAGATATTGCTAAATCGGTGGCCGCCTTCGCCAGCTTGCGCGAAAAAGTGGTGAACCGCAAATATCGTCGCAAGATCGTAGTAGGCCGCGATGCGCGCATCTCCGGTGAGATGGTCAGCCAAGTCGTCTGCGGTACGCTGATGAGCATGGGCTTCGACGTGATCAACATCGGTTTGGCGTCCACGCCGACGACCGAATTGGCCGTTGCCATGGAAAGTGCCTGCGGTGGTGTGATCATCACGGCCAGTCACAACCCCCGTCAGTGGAACGCCCTCAAGTTCCTCAACGAAAAGGGCGAGTTCCTTCCCCCCTCGGAAGCCAGCGAAGTGGTGCGTGCCGCCAACGCCGAAGCTTATGAGTTTGTGGACGTCGACAACCTCGGTTGCCTCATTCAAAACTACAGCTACGACCAGCGTCACATTGAATTGATCAAGCAGCTCGAGCTCGTCGACGTGGAAGCCATTCGTCGTGCGCACTTCACTGTTGCCCTCGACGCAGTGAACTCCGTGGGCGGTGTCATCATTCCCAAGTTGCTCGGGCAGCTCGGCGTGACGCAAGTGACCTTGCTGAACTGCGAACCCACGGGCGATTTCGCGCACAACCCCGAACCGCTCAAGGAGAATCTCAGCGAGATTCGCAACCTCATGCGCAAAGGTCGCCACGACATCGGTTTTGTGGTCGATCCCGACGCCGACCGCCTCGCTTTGGTTTGCGAAGACGGTACCATGTTCGGTGAAGAAAACACCCTTGTGGCCGTGGCAGACTATGTGCTCCAACACACGCCCGGTAATACCGTAAGTAACCTCTCGTCCACACGTGGTCTGCGCGATGTGACCGAAAAACACGGTTGCAACTACGCTCCCGCTGCCGTAGGTGAGGTGAATGTGGTGACGAAGATGAAAGAAACCGGCGCCGTCATCGGCGGTGAAGGTAACGGCGGTGTGATTTACCCCGCAGCTCACCCCGGACGCGACGCATTGGTAGGTATTGCGCTCATCTTGACACACTTGGCCAAGTTGGGTTGCAAGGCATCGGAGCTCCGTGACAGCCTGCCCCAATACTATATTTCGAAGAATCGCATCGATCTCAACCCGACGACCGATATTTTCGCCCTCTTGCAACGTGTCAAAGAGATTTACAAGAACGAGGAAATCACAGATATCGACGGTGTGAAAATCGACTTCCCCGACAAGTGGGTACACCTCCGCAAATCGAACACCGAACCCATCATTCGCGTGTATGCAGAGGCACACACCCGTGAAGAAGCCGATGCACTTGCACAACAGATCGTGGATCTCGTTTACTCCATGACCCAGCAAGGATAATCGCGCCCCTATTTCGACAACACCCAAAGCGGCGTCCCTCCTCCTTCGGCGGACGAGGGACGCCGTTCTGTATAAGAGGTGTTCTACACAAGACACGTTCTTTATGCTTGTCCTATATATAATAATGTGTAGTCGAAATACCTTTCCAAGTCTTTCATACCTCAATTCTTCCTTATTATATCATGAAGAAACAACTTCTTCCCGTCGTTGCCGCGTTGCTCCCCCTTTGTGCCGCCGCACAACAGCGCTACAACATCGTCTACATCATGACCGACGACCACACAGCGCAGATGCTCTCGGCCTATGATCACCGCAACATCCAAACCCCCAACCTCGACCGTGTGGCACAAGACGGTGTGAAATTCACCCGTTCGTTTGTGGCCAACTCGCTTAGCGGTCCCTCGCGTGCTTGCATGCTCACCGGTAAGCACTCCCACAAAAACGGATTTACCAACAACGAGCACGGCATCTTCAACGGCGCGCAGCAGACCATGCCCAAGTTGCTCCAAAAAGCCGGCTATCAAACCGCGCTGATCGGTAAATGGCACCTCGTGAGCCGTCCCACCGGTTTCGACCATTGGGACATTCTCCCCGCACAAGGTAACTATTACAACCCCGACTTCTACAACGCCGACAGTTCCTATGTGGTAAAAGGCTACCTCACGAACATTATCACCGACAAAGCCATTCACTGGCTCGATGAGGAGCGCGACAAAAACAAGCCCTTCGCTCTCTTCGTGCACCACAAAGCCTGCCACCGCGACTGGCTCCCCGAATTGAAGTATCTGCACGAATTCGAAGATAAAACCTTCGAACTTCCCGCCAATTTCTACGATGACTACGCCGGTCGCAAGGCTGCCGGACTCACCGAAATGGAAATCGGCAAAGACATGACGCTCGACTACGACTGCAAAATGCTCTCGCCCTATCGCGGATCGCACCTCAAAGACGCCTATCTCAACATGATCGGCCGTCTCAATTCGAAAGATCGTGCCATCTACGACCATTTCTACGACTCCCTCAGTCTCGATTTCGAAAAGCGCAATCTCAGTGGGCGCGCCTTGACGGAGTTCAAGTTCCAGCGCTACATGCGCGACTATGCGAAAGTGGTCAAGACTCTCGATGACAACGTCGGTCGCCTGCTCGATCACCTGAAAGAACAAGGATTGCTCGACAACACCCTCGTGGTTTATACCTCCGACCAAGGGTTCTATATGGGCGAACACGGATGGTTCGATAAGCGTTTCATGTACGAAGAGTCGCTCTCCACGCCCCTCCTCATGCACCTGCCCAAAGGCCTGACCGCTCGCGGAGAAATCAATGAGATGGTGCAAAACATCGACTACGCTCCCACCTTCCTCGAACTCGCCGGCGCCCCCATTCCTGCCGACATTCAAGGCGTTTCGCTCGTGCCGCTCCTCAAAGGCAAGCACCCGAAGAACTGGCGTAAGAGCCTCTACTATCACTACTACGAGTACCCCGCCGAGCACAATGTGCGTCGTCACTACGGTGTGCGCAATGAGCGTTACAAACTCATCCACTTCTACAACGATGTGGACGCGTGGGAACTCTATGACCTCAAGACCGACCCCACCGAGATGCACAACCTCTACGGCCGTCCCGGCATGGAGAAAGTCACTCGCGAAATGAAAAAAGAATTGCTCCGTCTGCAAGTTCAATACGATGACAGCATCCGCCACTCGCAGAAACTCTAAGTAGCCGAATGCTACGGTAAACCTTCAATCGCAGGCGCGACAATGCACGGAAACGTGGATTGTCGCGCCTTTTTTCTTGCAGAATTAGGAGTGATTGGCTAAAAAATGGCGAAAACTCCACGAGTTGTTTGGTCTACTGCGCAAAAAGTGCTAACTTTGCTAGGTCGTCATTAGTAACCCCTACAAAACAAGGTGCTCGTGAAAACCAAAAAACTCCTCTTTAGCGCTGTCGCGTTGCTCACCGGTTGGTTTGCCGCCACCCATGTGAGCGGCACCCAGTCCCGCTATGCACAAGATGTGGCCGATTATCAGGCCGCAGCCACCGGAGACTCCTTGCCCACGCAGGCGCGTCTCACCAAATCTCGCTCCCAAGCTCTCATTGAATTGGTCGGTGCCACCACGCGTTTCCGCGAAACCGAAGCACCCCGCCTTCCCGAAGTGCTCGCCGCCTCCAAGCAGAACGCCGGCGGCCGCATCGGCGTCATTGAGAAACTCCTTACCACCGCTTTCCGCTACATCGGTGTTCCTTACCGTAGCGGGCAGAGTGGCCCCCACGGCTTCGACTGCAGCGGATTTACCAGCTACGTCTATCGCCAAAATAACCTCACCCTCACTCGCTCCTCGCGCAGCCAGTACACCGAAGGCAGCCCCGTAGCCAGTGTGTCCGAGATGCGCAAGGGCGACCTCGTTTTCTTCGGCGGCCGCGGTGGACGCAACGGAGTGGGACACGTCGGTATTGTGACCGAAGTCAACCCCTCTTCCGGCAGCTTCAAGTTCATCCACGCCAGCACTTCTTCCGGCATCCGCGTCGATAACTCTACCGACCCCTATTTCAGCAGTCGTTACGTCGGAGCGCGCCGCATCATTCAGTAAACTCCCTTTCCCATCGCTTACTTCAGTCGGAAAATGACGAGTAAAAAGCGAGTCGGAAAGTACGCATATATCACCCCACGCGAAAGATTTTCGCCCCAGCCAATTAGAAAGGAGGGATAGTTCTCACCCGGACAGTCAATATCACGCTATAATAACCCGTTCGCCACAATATGATGTGGCAAAATGATGCAATTCGCATCCTCGTCGCAAGAAAAAAACAACCAAAACCTTTGCGACTGAGAAATAATGCGTACTTTTGCACCACGCATATCAGTACGCCTATTCATAAAACAATAAATATAGCAACCCAAAATGATTGTAGTACCCGTAAAGGAAGGCGAGAACATCGAACGCGCCCTCAAGAAGTTTAAGAGAAAGTTTGAAAGAACCGGTGTCGTGAAAGAACTTCGTCGCCGTCAACAGTTCGACAAGCCCAGCGTTCGTAAGCGTCTCGCTATGGAGCACGCCATCTATGTGCAAGCCCTCCATCGCAACGAGGACTAATTTTCAGTCCATTCGCGAAACACTCGCAAAGCATAGCGCCGTCTCCTGCTCGGAGATGGCGTTTTTTTGTGTTCTCCGAGGAGAAAAACTGCTTTTTTGTGCTTGCTTCCTTGTAGCCTGGCCGGCGTCCTGTTGTTTCGGTGCTCTTTTTCGCCAATGTCTGAATAGAAAGCGATTATTTGTGGCGAAAATCGAAGCGTCGTTTCTCTTTCCTCGCCCTCGGTTTGTAATTGCGGCCTCCCTTTCTTCGAATCAATTCCATCTTCCATCATGCACGAATACATCCGGCGTTTTTTAGACTACATGTCCGGTCAGCGTGGTTGTTCACCCCTGACGCGCAGCACCTATGAAACCACGCTCACCGATTGTGCCAATTATTTGGTTGCGCATCATAGTCCCATCGCGTGGGACGCCGTCACCACTGCGCATGTGCGGGCTTGGCTGGCTCATTTGATGAAAAGTGGCTACGCTTCGAACACCGTCAATCGCTCACTTTCCGCCCTGCGCTCCTTCTTTCGCTACCTCCTGCGCGAAGGGGTAGTGGCCACCGATCCCGCTCATGCGGTTCGCAACCCCAAGGCCGCAAAACGCATCCCCACTTTCGTTCGCGAGCGTGAAATGGATCGACTCTTTGCCTACTATCCTTTCGGAGACGACTATGCCGGTCATCGCGATCGCACCCTGCTGTTGTTACTCTATCACACCGGTTTACGCGCCGCCGAGGTGCTCGGGCTCGACCTTTCCGGCGTCGACCTGACGGCCGGCCAACTGCGTGTCACCGGTAAGGGCAACAAGCAGCGTATCGTCCCCTTCGGTGCTGAATTGCGCGAAGCCATTGCCGACTATTTGCCGGTGCGCGAAGCCTATCTTCGTGGATTTTCAGTAGACGAAAGTGCACTTTTTTTGAGTGTGCGCGGTAAGCGACTCGGTTATACGGTACTTCGCAACATCGTGCGCACAGCGCTTTCGGCAGTCACCAGTCAGCAAAAGAAATCCCCCCACGTGCTTCGTCATAGTTTCGCCACCGCCATGCTCAGTCACGGTGCGCAGCTCGAGGCCATCCGCCGGCTGCTCGGTCACGAAAGTGTTGTGACTACTTCTATTTATACCCACACCACGGTGGCCGAATTGCGCAAACAATATGCCGCGGCTCATCCGCACGATCGTGCAGAAAAAGGGTAGGGTGGTGCGTGTCGCAGAAATATCGGAAGATTTGTCGCGAATCTCATGGAGCCATGGCTGCATACAGTTTCTTGCCTCAAAGCCATCGCTTAATATTGAAATCATCGAAAGAGAAAGGCGAATTGCTTTGGCCGAACTCAGCTAATAAGTATATATGCCATTGATAAGATGATAATGTCATTGTTGATGATGCAGTATGAAATAATCGTAGACAAAAAACTCAATGTTGTTTGTATGAATTTTACCTTAAGAAAGAGTAGCCCCGCTGTTATAGGGGGTGTGGACGCTATTCTCTATAATTTTACATTTGTAAATGGAAAAAAGTTCCCCCCTTCTTACGTCTCTTTTGTTAGGCAATATGGTTATGGCCTATCTTGTGGTCTTTTTATAATCTATGTTCCTATGGGAGATTATCCCGATTCGTTTTTTATCAGAAGTCAGGAGATCATTTCGACATATCAAGATGTATTAGACAACAAGGAGGAATTATGGTTTGATGTAGCCCCTGATTTAGAATACTCCAAATTAAAAGATCTCATACCCTTTGGAGTCAGTGAAAATGGCGATTATCTATTCTGGGATATTATGAGTAAGGAGGATGAGATGGATATTTATATCACTGACTTTAGGGCTACTGGATTCATAAGAGTAGCTAGCGACTTGTATGATTTCTTTTACAAAGTAACAAGCCCAGATAAATATAAAGAGGTTTTGCCTTTTGCACAGGAAATGTTACCCAATACCTTTCAACCATTCGATAAAGACTCTGCTTATGTGAGTGTATGCCTTGAAAGGAATCCATAGCTAGAAAACTGAATGAGAAAAACGATGCGGATAGAAGTCTTGCTGATCAGTCTGGGCCTCAAATAGAACAATGTCATAACTGCTTGCCTGAGAATTACGGTCATCTGTCTGATTGAGATAGTACAGGCCTCAAACTAAGGTATTAAAACATGGGAGCTTTTGAGGAAAACTTCCGTGTTTTCTTTTGGAAACTCTCTTCTTTTCAAAGCATGTGGAGCTATCTTGTTTTTCATCTCCTCAGCGCAGTTTTCTTCTGCCTCTTACACGCGCGCGCGTCCGCTGTTTTTCGATTTTTGCCTTCACCTCTTCACCTGTGTTGTGTAAGTGCTTGATTATCTTGCAGTAAAGTGTGAAGGCTTCACCCTCTTTGCCTTCACCCTGTGAAGGCTATTTTGGAGGCTTTTGTTCACTCGTAAACAGTTGTAAGTGTGATATTTATCTCCGTGGGTGAAGGGTGAAGGAAACTTTTTCGAAGTCGTTGAGCGCGCGAAATGCGTGTGTCATGCACGCACGTGTCCACGCCTACGCGAAAAAAAGCCGGGCAAAAATTTGGTGGCACCGGAAATAAATACTACATTCGCAGTGTACCCCACCGATCATTCCGGGGTAGCATAGAACTATACTCCGTTTAACCATCACAACACACAAAGGAGGACACCATGGAATTCAAACTTCAAACGCTTCGTTTCAACGCCACCGAGAAGCTCGTAGCTTTCATTGATAAGAAAATCGCCAAATTAGAAAAGTATGGCGAAGTGCAAAACGTAGAACTCACGCTTCAGGTCGTGAAGCCCGAAACGGCCAATAACAAAGAGGCAAAACTTCATGTGGTGCTTCCCGGTCGCAGCATACACACCGAAAAAGTAGCAGACACTTTTGAAGAAGCCGTAGATCTTTGCATCGACGTAGCCCGCCGTGAATTGGCAGAGTAATAAAGAAAATCACGGCTGAGAAGAAAAAAAACGGCCGAAAAGTTTGCGGGTCTGAAATTATTGCCTACCTTTGCACTCGAAATCGGAAACGCACCGCACTTCGGTACGAACGAAAGCAGCGGATCCGCATTCTAAAAGGGTAGTTACCAGAGTGGCCAAATGGGGCAGACTGTAAATCTGCTGGCTTACGCCTTCGGTGGTTCGAATCCATCACTGCCCACATTCCTCCTCATGGGGATTTGCGGAAGTAGCTCAGTTGATAGAGCACTAGCCTTCCAAGCTGGGGGTCGCGGGTTTGAGCCCCGTCTTCCGCTCACAAGATTTTCTTGCTGTTATAGCTCAGCGGTAGAGCACTTCCTTGGTAAGGAAGAGGTCGTGAGTTCAAGTCTCACTAACAGCTCTCTAAGGGAGATTGGAGAGGTGTATGAATTTTCTCCGGTCTCTTTTTGTTCAGACGAATATAAACAATCAAATATAACCACTACAATGGCAAAAGAACATTTCGAGCGTACCAAACCGCACGTAAACATTGGTACGATTGGTCACGTCGACCACGGTAAGACTACTCTTACTGCCGCTATCACTGAAGTACTTGCAAAGCATGGTCTCTCCGAAAAGAAGTCTTTCGATCAGATCGATAATGCCCCCGAGGAAAAGGAACGTGGTATCACGATCAACACTTCGCACGTTGAGTACGAGACTGCAAATCGTCACTATGCTCACGTTGACTGCCCGGGTCACGCCGACTATGTGAAGAACATGGTAACGGGTGCTGCCCAGATGGACGGTGCTATCATTGTAGTGGCTGCAACTGACGGTCCGATGCCTCAGACTCGTGAGCACATCCTGCTCGCTCGTCAGGTGAACGTACCCCGCCTCGTTGTGTTCCTCAACAAGTGCGACATGGTTGACGACGAAGAGATGCTCGAACTCGTTGAAATGGACATGCAGGATCTTCTCTCGCAGTACGACTTCGAAGAGGATACGCCCATCATCCGTGGTTCTGCACTCGGTGCACTCAACGGTGTACCCGAATGGGAAGAAAGCGTAATGAAGCTTATGGACGCTGTTGACTCTTGGATCCAGGAGCCCGAACGCGATCGTGATAAGCCCTTCTTGATGCCTGTCGAAGACGTCTTCTCGATCACCGGTCGTGGTACGGTTGCCACCGGTCGTGTTGAAACGGGTGTCGTTAAGGTTGGTGACGAAGTCCAGATCCTCGGTCTTGGTGAGGATAAGAAGTCGGTTGTAACCGGTGTGGAAATGTTCCGCAAGTTGCTCGATCAGGGTGAAGCCGGTGATAACGTAGGTCTCCTCCTCCGCGGTATCGACAAGCAGGAAATCAAGCGTGGTATGGTAATCACCCACCCCGGTGTTATCAAGCCTCACAAGAAGTTCAAGGCTTCGATCTACGTCCTCAAGAAGGAAGAAGGTGGTCGTCACACTCCCTTCGGTAACAAGTATCGTCCCCAGTTCTATCTCCGCACGATGGACTGCACGGGTGAAATTCACCTCCCCGAAGGCGTTGAAATGGTAATGCCCGGTGACAACGTGGAAATCACGGTTGAACTCATCTACGCCGTTGCCCTCAACGTAGGTCTCCGCTTCGCTATCCGCGAAGGTGGCCGTACGGTAGGTTCCGGTCAGATCACCGAGATCCTCGACTAATCTAGCGCACAACGACAGTTTGTCTGTCGAACGCATAAAAACAAGGTTCCGGCTCGAAGCTGGGTCGGAACCTTTCCTACGGGAATAGCTCAGTTGGTAGAGCACTGGTCTCCAAAACCAGGTGTCGGGAGTTCGAGCCTCTCTTCCCGTGCAAAAATCGAAATTATGGATCTTATCAAGTATTGTAAGGATTCGTATTCGGAATTAGTGCATAACACCACTTGGCCCAATCGCCGCGAATTGATGCATAGCGCAATTGTAGTGCTCGTTGCTTCCATTCTCATTGCAATTGTGGTTTTTGCGGAAGATACACTTTTCGAGAGAATCATGAATCTTGTCTACCAACGCTAATTTACTCGTTATGGCTGAAGTTGAAATGAAATGGTACGTCTTGCGTGCCGTAAGTGGAAAAGAAGCCAAGGTTAAGGAGTATATTGACGCCGAAATCAAAAACGGACGTCTAGGCGGTTTTGTTTCTCAGGTATTCATCCCGACAGAGAAGGTAATCACCACTCAAGGCAACAAGCGTGTCGTGAAGGAGAGGCTTTCTATGCCGGGGTATATTCTTGTAGAGGCGAAGTTGGTGGGCGAAATCGCTCACGAGTTGCGCAGTACTCCTAACTGCCTTGGTTTTCTCGGTGGAATGGAAAATCCCGTTCCCCTTCGCGATAGTGAAGTGAACCGTATCTTGGCCCAAGCCGAAGACCCCGAAGAGGGTGTCGAGGTGATGGTCCCCTTCGTGCTCGGCGACGGAGTGAAGGTTATGGACGGTCCTTTCAAAGGCTTCTCCGGTCAAGTCGAGTCGATCGACGAGGAGAAACAACAGGTTTCCGTCAGTGTGAAGGTCTTCGGACGCCCGCAGCCCATCACGCTTGGTTTTATGGACGTAGAGAAAGAATAAGTCGGCGGTGCAGGTTACGCTACGCCACGATTTATGACGTCTCACAACTCTCAACAAAACAAGAAGAACAACAATGGCAAAAGAAATTGCTGGACAACTTAAGCTCCAAATCAAAGGTGGTGCTGCAAATCCTAGCCCTCCCGTAGGTCCCGCCCTCGGTTCTAAGGGTATCAATATCATGGATTTTTGCAAGCAGTTCAACGCCCGCACGCAGGAGAAGGCCGGTAAGGTGCTGCCCGTTGTGATCACGTATTACAACGACAAGTCTTTCACCTTTATCGTTAAGACTCCTCCCGTTGCAGTTCAGCTGCTGGAAGCTGCCAAGATCAAGAGCGGTTCGGCCCAGCCTAACCGTAACAAGGTGGCAGAACTCACTTGGGATCAAGTGAAGACCATCGCAGAAGATAAAATGCCCGACCTCAACTGCTTCACGGTAGAGAGCGCAATGCGCCTCGTTGCCGGAACGGCTCGCAGTATGGGTATCACCATTAAGGGAGACTTCCCTGCTTAATAGTAACACTTTCAATTTTTGAACAATGAGTAAACTTACGAAGAATCAAAAGTTGGTAGCCGGAAAGATTGAAGCAGGTAAGGCTTATTCTCTTGCAGAAGCTTGCGCTCTGGTGAAGGAAATCACCACGACCAAGTTCGACGCTTCTCTGGATATCGACGTTCGTCTCGGCGTTGACCCCCGTAAGGCCAACCAAATGGTACGCGGCGTCGTTGCCCTTCCCCACGGTACCGGTAAGTCGGTACGCGTGCTTTGCCTCTGCACTCCCGATCAGGAGGCAGCTGCTAAGGAAGCCGGCGCAGACTATGTAGGTCTCGACGAATATATCGACAAAATTAAGGGCGGCTGGACCGACATCGACGTGATCATCACGATGCCCGCTATCATGGGTAAGATCGGTGCTCTCGGCCGTGTGCTGGGTCCCCGTGGTCTCATGCCTAACCCCAAGAGCGGTACGGTAACGATGGACGTTGCCAAGGCTATTCGCGAAGTGAAGTCGGGTAAGATCGACTTCAAGGTCGACAAGGCCGGTATCGTACACGCTTCCATCGGTAAGGTGTCTTTCGACACTGAAAAGATGGCCGGTAATGCTCGCGAGTTTGTGAACGCTATCATCAAGCTCAAGCCTGCTGCCGCTAAGGGTACCTATATCAAGAGTATTTATCTTTCTTCCACAATGAGCAAGGGTGTCAAAGTTGATCCCAAAGCCATCGAAGAAGCTGCAAAATAACAGATTATCATCATGAGAAAGGAAGATAAAGCCCTCATCATCGAACGACTCGGTGAACAACTGAAAGAATACGCACACTTCTACCTCGTAGATGTGACCGGTCTGAATGCTGGCAAGACGAGCGATCTTCGTCGTCAGTGCTTCAAGAGCGGTATCAAGATGGTAGTGGTGAAGAACACGCTCCTCGAGAAGGCTTTCGACGCTGCCGAAACGGATTACAGCGCATTCGGTGCTGTGCTGAAAGGCACTACGGCTGTCCTCTTCAGTGACGTGGCCAACGCTCCCGCGAAGTTGGTGAAAGAAGCCGGCAAGGAAACGGGTATTCCCGCTCTCAAGGCTGCTTACGCTGAAGAAGGAGTGTACGTAGGTGCCGAACACCTCGACACGCTCTGCGCAATCAAGAGCAAGGCAGAAGTCCTCGCAGACGTTGTGGCATTGCTGCAAAGCCCCGCGAAGAACGTTATCTCTGCTCTCTCGAGTGCAGGTCAGACCGTTCACGGCGTCCTCAAGACGCTCGGCGAACGTCCCGAATAATTCGCGCTTGCCGCCAACGGCGGTATTCATTTCACTCTGCCCGCATGGGCAACCCCTCCAAGCATACAACAAACAAATAAATAACTACTACAATGGCAGACATCAAAGCAATTGCAGAAGAACTCGTAAATCTTACTGTAAAAGAAGTAAACGAACTCGCAACCATCCTCAAGGAAGAATACGGCATCGAACCCGCAGCTGCAGCTGTGGCAGTAGCCGGTCCCGCAGCCGGCGGTGCAGCCGCTGCTGAGGAGAAGACCTCTTTCGACGTTGTCCTCAAGAGCGCAGGCGCAGCTAAGCTCCAGGTCGTTAAGGCCGTGAAGGAAGCTTGCGGTCTCGGCCTCAAGGAAGCTAAGGAAATCGTTGACGGCGCTCCCGCTAAGGTGAAGGAAGGCGTTGGCAAGGAAGAAGCTGAAGCCCTCAAGAAGGCCCTCGAAGAAGCTGGTGCTGAAGTAGAGCTCGCTTAATTCGACTCCCACACTCCCCGTTTCGACGGGGCACGGTTAAGAATCCTCTGGTAGAGGGTTCTTAACCTTTTTGCGTCTATGTGCGAAGAAACGCCGCTCGGCGCTTCTTCGCGCGGCCGCGCAGAAGAACGGTTCGGCGCGATTGGGTTCGCTCCGAGTCACTCTCTATAAAATCAATTCGTATAAACGATTTTCGAATGTCCCAAGTAATTAACAATCGAGTCAATTTCGCTTCGGTACACAACCCGATGCCTTATCCTGACTTCCTTGACGTGCAGTTGAAATCCTTCCGGGAATTTCTCCAACTGGACACTCCTTATGAGTTGCGTAAGAACGATGGTCTTTTCAAGGTTTTTGCTGAGAATTTCCCCATCGCTGACACGCGCAACAACTTCGTTCTCGAATTCCTCGACTATTATATCGAAGCTCCTCGCTATAGTATCGATGAATGCTTGGAACGTGGTTTGACTTACAGTGTCCCCTTGCGCGCCAAGTTGAAACTCTTCTGCACCGACCCCGATCACGAAGAATTTGAAACCTCGGAGCAGAGTGTGTTCTTGGGCATGATCCCTTACATGACCGACAACGGCACCTTTATCATCAACGGTGCTGAGCGCGTTGTGGTTTCGCAGTTGCACCGTTCGCCCGGTGTTTTCTTCGGCTCGAGCGTGCACGCCAACGGTTCGCAGTTGTACAGTGCGCGTATCATTCCTTTCAAGGGAAGCTGGATCGAATTTGCAACGGACATCAACAGTGTCATGTATGCCTACATCGATCGTAAGAAGAAGTTGCCCGTCACCACGTTGTTGCGCGCCATCGGTTACGAAAGCGATAAAGACATTCTCCAATTGTTCGGTTTGGCCGAAGAGGTGAAGGTCAACAAAACGAACCTGAAGAAGGCCATCGGTCGCAAACTCGCCGGCCGCGTGACGAAGTCGCGCACGGAAGACTTTGTGGACGAAGCAACGGGTGAAGTAACGTCGATCGAACGTAGCGAAATTCTTTTCGAACGCGAAACGGTTCTCGACGAAGACAACATTCTCGAGATCATCGAGAGCGGCGCTTCGACGGTGCTCCTCCACCACGAGGAAGCCGGCAATACCGATTACTCGATCATCTTCAACACGTTCAACAAGGACCGTACGAACTCCGAACGTGAGGCGGTGATTGAAATCTACCGTCAACTTCGTAACGCAGAACCCGCCGATGATGCGAGTGCGCGCGAAGTGATCAACAACCTTTTCTTCTCCGACAAGCGTTATGACCTCGGAGAAGTGGGTCGTTATCGTATCAATAAAAAATTGGGTCTCGATACCTCGTTTGATGTGCGCGTACTCACGCGTGAAGACATCATCGCGATCATCAAGTACCTCATCGAACTCATCAACTCGAAGGCGTCGGTCGACGATATCGACCACCTTTCGAACCGCCGTGTGCGCACAGTGGGCGAGCAGCTCTCCAACCAGTTCTCGATCGGTTTGGCACGTATGAGCCGTACGATCCGCGAACGCATGAATGTGCGCGATAACGAAGTGTTTACGCCGACCGACCTGATCAACGCGAAGACCATTTCGAGTGTGATCAACTCGTTCTTCGGTACGAATGCACTTTCGCAGTTCATGGACCAGACCAACCCGCTGGCCGAAGTTACGCACAAGCGTCGTCTTTCGGCTCTTGGCCCCGGTGGTCTTTCGCGTGAGCGTGCCGGTTTCGAGGTGCGCGACGTACACTACACGCACTACGGTCGTCTTTGCCCGATTGAAAGCCCGGAAGGACCGAACATCGGTCTGATCTCCTCGCTCTGCGTTTATGCGAAAATAAATGATCTCGGATTCATCGAGACGCCCTATCGCGTGATCAAGAACAGCGGCGAGAAAGACGAAGAAGGCAACGACATTTACAAGGCGAACCTCAACAACGATGAGGTGGTTTACCTCAGTGCCGAAGAGGAAGAAGGCAAGATCATCGGTCAGGGTAACGCTCCGCTTCATCCCGACGGTACCTTCATTCGCAAGAACGTGAAGAGCCGTCAGGATGCAGACTATCCTGTAGTTGCTCCCGGTGAAGTAGAACTCATGGACGTGGCACCTCAGCAGATTGCCTCGATCGCTGCAGCGCTCATCCCCTTCCTCGAACACGACGATGCTCACCGCGCACTCATGGGATCGAACATGATGCGCCAGGCCGTGCCGCTCATCCACTCCGAATCTCCGATTGTCGGAACGGGTATTGAAAAGCAGGTCTGCGAAAACAGCCGCACAATGATCACGGCAGAGCGCGACGGTGTGATCGATTTCGTAGACGCTACGAAGATTGTCATCACCTACGATCGCACGGAAGACGAAGAATATTGCGCGTTCGACTCCTCGACCATTACCTATAATATTCCCAAGTTCCGTCGCACGAACCAAAACATGACCATCGACTTGCGTCCCATCTGCGAAAAGGGACAGCGCGTCAAGGCCGGTGACATCCTCACCGAAGGTTATGCAACGGAAGACGGCGAACTCGCACTCGGTCGCAACCTCCTGGTGGCATACATGCCTTGGAAGGGTTACAACTACGAGGACGCCATTGTGCTCAACGAACGCATGGTGCGCGAAGACATCCTCACTTCGGTACACGTCGACGAGTATTCACTCGAAGTGCGTGAAACGAAGCGCGGTATGGAAGTGCTCACCAACGACATCCCCAACGTTTCTGAAGAAGCAACGAAAGATCTCGACGAAAACGGTATCGTTCGTGTCGGTGCGCGCATCGTTCCCGGCGACATCCTGATCGGTAAGATCACCCCGAAGGGAGAAAGCGATCCCTCGCCGGAAGAAAAACTCCTGCGTGCCATCTTCGGCGACAAGGCCGGCGATGTGAAAGACGCCTCGCTCAAAGCCAACCCCTCATTGGCCGGTGTGGTCATCAACAAGCGCCTCTTCAGCCGTGTGCACAAAGTGTCGCGTGCCGAAAAAGCCGCCGACAAGGTGAAACTCCAGAAGATCGAAGACGACTTCACCAAGGAAACCACCGCCCTCCTCAACATCGCCGTTGAGAAGTTGGTCGCTCTCACGAAGGGACACAGCTGCCTCGGTGTGAAGGACAACATGGGTGCCGAAGTCATCGCCAAGGGCGCCATCATCTCCGAGTCGCTCTTGAAGACGCTCGACTTCACCTCTGTCGAACTCGACAACTGGACGGGTGATGCCCGCATCGATCGCATGATTCGCGATTTGGTCATCAACTATCTCCACAAGTACAACGAGATGGATGCCGTTCGCAGCCGTAAGAAGTACGCCATCAACATCGGTGACGAACTCCCCAGCGGTATCATCCAGATGGCCAAAGTCTACATCGCCAAGAAGCGCAAGATCGGCGTCGGCGATAAGATGGCAGGTCGCCACGGTAACAAGGGTATCGTGTCGAAGATCGTCCGTCAGGAAGATATGCCGTTCTTGGCCGACGGTACCCCCGTCGACATCGTCCTCAACCCCCTCGGTGTACCTTCGCGTATGAATATCGGTCAGGTGTTCGAAGCCGTGCTCGGTTACGCCGGTAAGAAACTCGGTGTGAAGTTCGCCACCCCCATTTTCGACGGTGCCCACCTCGAAGATCTCTGCGAATGGACAGACAAGGCCGGTCTTCCCCGCTACTGCGCCACGCAGCTCTACGATGGTGCGACGGGCGAACGCTTCGACCAAAAGGCAACGGTGGGTGTGACCTACATGCTCAAGCTCGGCCACATGGTCGAAGACAAGATGCACGCCCGTTCCATCGGACCGTACTCTCTCATCACGCAACAGCCCCTCGGTGGTAAGGCCAACTTCGGTGGTCAGCGTTTCGGAGAGATGGAGGTCTGGGCGATCGAAGCCTTCGGTGCCAGCCACGTCCTCCAAGAAATCCTCACCATCAAGTCCGACGATGTCACCGGCCGTTCCAAAGCTTACGAAGCCATTGTCAAAGGCGATCCCATGCCCACTCCCGGCATTCCCGAATCGCTCAATGTGCTCCTCCACGAGCTCCGCGGTCTCGGTCTCAGCATCACCCTCGACTAATCGCGAATCTTTCTCATACACAATACATATAGGTTATGGCTTTCAAATCAGACAGAAAGATAAAAACCAACTTCACGAAGATCACCATCGGTCTGGCTTCTCCCGAAGAAATTCAGGAGAACTCCCATGGCGAAGTGCTGAAGCCCGAAACCATCAACTACCGCACCTACAAGCCCGAGCGCGACGGCTTGTTCTGCGAGCGCATCTTCGGTCCCACCAAGGACTACGAGTGCCACTGCGGAAAATATAAGCGCATCCGTTACAAAGGCATCGTCTGCGACCGCTGCGGTGTTGAAGTCACGGAAAAGAAGGTACGTCGTGAGCGCGCCGGTCACATCCAACTCGTTGTGCCCGTTGCCCACATTTGGTATTTCCGTTCCTTGCCCAACAAGATGGGCTATCTTCTCGGCATCCCCACCAAGAAGCTCGACATGATCATCTACTACGAACGCTACGTCGTAGTACAACCCGGTGCCCTCTCCGACGAGTTCGCCGTCAATGATCTGCTCACCGAGGACGAATACCTCGACGCCCTCCACAAGCTCCCCACCGAGAACCAATATCTCGAAGACACCGATCCCAACAAGTTCATTGCCAAGATGGGTGCCGAGGCCATTCTCGAGTTGCTGCGTCGCATCGACCTCGACAGCCTCTCCTACGAGTTGCGCGACCGCGCCAACAGCGACGGTTCCGTAGCCCGCAAGAGCGAAGCCCTCAAGCGTCTGCAAGTGGTCGAATCGTTCCGCGCCTCGAAGGATCGCAACAAACCCGAGTGGATGATCATGAAGGTCATCCCCGTGACTCCCCCCGAACTCCGTCCCCTCGTTCCCCTCGACGGCGGACGTTTCGCCACCTCCGATCTCAACGACCTTTATCGTCGCGTCCTCATTCGCAACAACCGTCTCAAGCGTCTCATCGAGATCAAAGCCCCCGACGTCATTTTGCGCAATGAGAAGCGCATGCTCCAAGAAGCCGTCGACAGCCTTTTCGACAACAGCCGCAAGAGCAGCGCCGTCAAGAGCGAAAGCAATCGTCCCCTCAAGTCCCTCTCCGACTCGTTGAAGGGTAAGCAAGGACGTTTCCGTCAGAACCTCCTCGGTAAGCGCGTCGACTATTCCGGTCGTTCCGTGATCGTCGTCGGTCCCGAACTAAAGATGGGCGAGTGCGGTCTCCCCAAGCTCATGGCCGCCGAACTCTACAAGCCCTTCATCATCCGCAAGCTCATCGAGCGCGGCATTGTGAAGACGGTCAAGAGCGCCAAGAAGATCGTCGATCGTCGCGAACCCATCATTTGGGACATCCTCGAGCTCGTCATGAAGGGACACCCCGTGTTCCTCAACCGTGCCCCGTCGCTCCACCGTCTCTCCATCCAGGCCTTCCAGCCCAAGATGATCGAGGGAAAAGCCATCCAGCTCCACCCCCTCGCTTGTACCGCCTTCAACGCCGACTTCGACGGCGACCAGATGGCCGTACACCTTCCCCTCTCCAACGAAGCCATCCTCGAGTCGCAGATGTTGATGCTCCAGAGCCACAACATCCTCAACCCCGCCAACGGCGCCCCCATCACCGTCCCCTCCCAGGACATGGTGCTCGGTCTCTACTACATCTCCAAGCTCCGTCCCGGCGCCAAGGGAACCGGCCTCACCTTCTACGGACCCGAAGAAGCCATCATCGCCTACAATGAGAAGCGTGTCGCCATGCACGCCCCCGTCAAGGTGCTTGTCGACGACCTCAACGAAAACGGACTCCCCATTCGTCACCTCGTCGAGACCTCCGTCGGTCGCGTCATCGTCAACGAAGTCATCCCCGCCGAAGTAGGCTTCATCAACACCGTCATCTCCAAGAAATCGCTCCGCGACATTATCACCCGCGTCATCAAGGCCGTCGGCATGTCTCGCGCCTGCGAATTCCTCGATGGCATCAAGAACCTCGGTTACCTCAAGGCCTACGAAGGCGGTCTGTCCTTCAACCTCGACGACATCATCATCCCCGCTGAAAAGGCCGATATCGTCAAGGCCGGTAACGAGCGCGTAGAGCAAATCATGGGCGACTACGGTATGGGTTTCATCACCGACAACGAGCGCTACAACCAAGTCATCGACACCTGGACCAAGGTCAACAGCGACATCAAGTCCACCCTCATGAAGCAAATGACCGAAGCCGACCAAGGTTTCAACGCCGTCTTCATGATGCTCGACTCCGGAGCCCGTGGTAGCGCCGACCAAATCGCCCAGCTCGCCGGTATGCGTGGTCTGATGGCCAAGCCCCAAAAAGCCGGTGCCGACACCCGCTCCACCATTGAGAACCCCATCCTTTCCAACTTTAAGGAAGGCATGTCAGTGCTCGAGTACTTCATCTCCACCCACGGTGCCCGTAAGGGTCTCGCCGATACGGCCTTGAAGACTGCCGACGCCGGATACCTCACCCGCCGTCTCGTCGACGTTTCGCACGATGTCATCATCAACGAAGAAGACTGCGGCACCCTCCGCGGCCTCGTCTGCACCGCACTCAAGAATGGCGACGAAATCGTCAGCTCCCTCTCCGAGCGCATCCTCGGTCGCGTTTCCGTGCACGACATCGCCCACCCCGAAGACGGACACATCCTCGTCCACTCCGGCGAAGAAATCACCGAACCCATCGCCGCCGCCATCGAAAATGCCGGCATCGAAGAAGTCGAAATCCGTTCCGTCCTCACCTGCGAATCCAAGCACGGCGTCTGCAAGAAGTGCTACGGCCGCAACCTCGCCACCTCCAAGATGGTGCAGAAGGGCGAAGCCGTCGGCGTCATTGCCGCCCAGTCCATCGGTGAACCCGGTACGCAGCTCACCCTCCGTACCTTCCACGCCGGTGGTATCGCCGGTGGTGCAGCCGCCAACGCCACCATCGTCGCCAAAAACGACTGCCGCGTGGAGTTCGACGAACTCCGCACCGTCGACGTAGTCGGCGAAGACGGCACCCCCGGCAAGGTCGTCGTTTCCCGTCTCGCCGAAGTGCGCTTCATCAACGAAAACACCGGCATCGTCCTCTCCACGCAAAACGTCCCCTACGGCTCGCAACTCTTCGTCAGCGAAGGCGAGAGCCTCACCAAGGGCACCCTCGTGGCCAAGTGGGACCCCTTCAATGCCGTCATCGTCACCGAAGTCGGTGGCCGCATTGTCTTCGAAGACGTCAAGGAAGGTAGCACCTACCGCGTCGAAGAAGACGAAGCCACCGGTCTCCGCGAGCGCATCATCATCGAGTCCAAGGAACGTGGCGTGGTGCCCAGTGCACACATCGTCAACGAAAACGGCGACACCCTCCGCACCTACAACTTCCCCATCAACGGTCACCTCGTGGTCGAAGATCAGCAGGTGCTCAAGGCCGGCGACATCATCGTCAAGATTCCCCGCGTAGTCGGTTCTGCCGGCGACATCACCGGTGGTCTGCCCCGTGTCACCGAACTCTTCGAAGCCCGCAACCCCTCCAATCCCGCAGTCGTTTCCGAAATCGACGGTGAGATCTCCATGGGCGCCATCAAGCGCGGCAACCGCGAAGTCGTCGTTACCTCCAAGCTCGGCGAGGTCAAGAAATACCTTGTCCCCCTCTCCAAGCAAATCCTCGTACAAGAAAACGACTTCGTGCGCGCCGGTACTCCCCTCTCCGACGGTAGCACCACCCCCGGCGACATCCTCGCCATCCAAGGTCCCACCGCCGTGCAGGAATACATCGTCAACGAGGTGCAAGACGTCTACCGCCTCCAAGGTGTGAAGATCAACGACAAGCACTTCGAAGTCATCGTTCGTCAGATGATGCGCAAGGTGCAGATCAACGAGCCCGGCGACACCCGTTTCCTCGAGCAACAAATCGTCGACAAGAACGATTTCGCCGAAGAGAACGATCGCATCTGGGGCAAGAAAGTCGTGGTCGACGCCGGCGACAGCGAAACCATGAAGAAGGGTATGATCGTCACCGCCCGCAAGCTCCGCGACGAAATCTCGCAGCTCAAGCGCCGCGACCTTCGTCCCGTTGTCGTGCGCGACGCCGTGCCCGCCACCTCCACCCAGATCCTTCAGGGTATCACCCGCGCCGCCTTGCAAACCAAGTCGTTCATGTCCGCAGCGTCCTTCCAAGAAACCACCAAGGTGCTCAACGAAGCCGCCATCTCCGGAAAGACCGACTACCTCGAAGGCATGAAAGAAAACGTCATCTGCGGTCACCTCATCCCCGCAGGTACCGGTTTGCGTGAGTTCAACCGCATCGTGGTCGGCGACAAAGACGACTACAGCGGCGAACCCGACGAACGCGAAAGAGCCTAATCCACGCTGCTCAACGCAGCATCATCTCTACCTAAAGCCCCCGTCACCTTTTGGTGGCGGGGGCTTTTTGTGTAGGAGACAATGAGCGGTGACGAAAGCCCATATTTATCGACGATTTTTGGGCAGGATGTGCATTTATTTTACTTTTGAGTAAAAAAACGCCCCACTTTTTTGGTCGGCGCCAAAACTCCTTGTATATTTGCAAACGAGGAGAGGTTTGTTTACATCTGTCCTCTGTCATGTCTACAATACTTAAAAACTTACATATGAACAAAAAGTTACTCGCACTTCTCTTCGCTGTGCCCGGCTTTGGCCTTGCGCAGACGACGTACAAGGTGATGGGCTTTGCGCCGAGCTTAGACCAGGTGGCCGTAGAGTCCAAAGACGTTACCGGTCACGACGTAGCGTTGGCCATTACGCGCAATGGTGGTTGGTATGCCGATGCCAAGGCTCAAGAGGTAGGTGTTGCACAAGACAACACCCCCCAATTCCGTATCGTTAAAACGGGTACAGCTGGTATTTATAAATTGTACAGCGTCAAAAACAATAAGTTTGTCGCTTACACAGCTGCCGGCTCAGGGCCTAACAAAACAAAATTTGTTGAGGACGAGAATGATCCCCAAACCAATTGGAAAATTGTTCAGAATATCGGTGCAAATGGTGCAGCCAATAATTTCGACATATTCCCCGGTTCGGTATCTTCCCCCAATGGTGGCACTCCCGCTTGGAATGCCTTTGGTGGTGCCAGCGCTAATGCTCGCATCGGCTTCTGGAGAGCAGATGATGGCGGTTCGTGCTGGAGCATTGAGGTAGTAGCACAGGAACTCAAGTTCTTCAGCAGTTACGATGCGAACAATGAGTCGTACTTCATGACGATTCGCGGTCGTTACGTGCACAAGGATGGAAACAATTTTGCAGCCGACAATAAGTTGGAGTTCGGAGATGACAACTATCGTTTCCAGTTGGTCGGAACGTCCGACAACTTCCGTATCTACAATGCAGCAACCGGACAGCCCATTGGTACACAAGTTGGAGCAGGCTTGAAGCAAGGTGACAACGAAGACGACAATCGCTATCGTGTGGATAAAGAGAGCTACTTCTCGGCTCAAAGCTATGGTGGCCGCGTTTACGTGAAAGAAAAACGCGGAGAGAATATCTATCTTAACTTCCGTGAACCCTATCTTTCCACGTGGCATCACCCCGCAGCTTGGACTTCTCACGACGAAGGTTCTCAGATTCTTTTCACAACTGAAGATGGCATCTTGGCCGAAGCTGCTAAGAAGCTCGAGAACGAAGTGAAAACGCAGTATTCTGAAGATAAGTTCGGTGACGGGTTAGGTTTGTATCCGAAACAAGCTTACGAAGGAATAAATGGAGAGAATGGAGTGCTCAATCTGTTGAAGATCGCACAAGACCCGTCGGCGAAAATTCAAGATAAGAAGGACGCTTTCCAATATGCGAAATACTTTTTGGAGTTGCTCTCCCTCAATCGTCCGAAAAATGGCGATCTTCTCTACATTGCGGCAACTCGTGATAACAAAGTGAAGTACTTCACCTCTACCTTGCATGCCGATGCAGATAAAGGATTTGAAACGTACGGCTCTTTGGGTGGCCATTTGACCACCAAGGCACAAAAGGGTAGCGATGCAGTCTTCTACTATAAGGAAGAGGGAGGCAAGGTTACTTTGGTATCCGTAGCCACCGGCGGTCAAGTGGCATGGGCGCAACGCGATGCCTTAAACTATCCCACTGTGCTGCAGTCTGCTGAAAAGGGTGCAGAGTTCAAGCTTACTGCGCGTGACGGCGCTTATGCCTTCGAATCGGAAAATCGTTTCCTCGCT
This sequence comes from uncultured Prevotellaceae bacterium, assembly GCA_963542795.1. Lineage (GTDB taxonomy): Bacteria > Bacteroidota > Bacteroidia > Bacteroidales > Bacteroidaceae > Alloprevotella. Next base: position 61,924 of record CAUTYW010000009.1, read on the forward strand.
TCCGATGCCAATTTGGACTACGTTTTGGCTTATAGCCAGTTTAGTCGCTTCGCCGGCCTTCGTCTCGAACGCGTAGGCACCACGCTGCCCGTTCACATCGGCGATGGCGGTACTGCCAGCTTCTGGTCTCCCGTTGAATATACCGTTCCCGAAGGCGTGACGGCTTACAGCGTTAAGATCGTGAACAACAAAGCCCGACTCACCAAGATCACGACCAACGTTCCCAAGAATACCGCTGTCTTCCTCTTCGGAACCCCCTCTTCCGATGTCAACCTCACCGTTGTGCCCAATGGTCAGACCCCCGCATTGCAGGATAACATCCTCCAGGGTGGCGCCACGGCCACAACCCTCGACGGCATCGCGTTCATGCTCAAGAAAAACGGTACCGGATTGGTGAAAGTCAATGGTGCGGTTCCCGCTTTCAAGGCCTACTTCACGGCTACCGAAGCGCAGGTGCGCGAATTGCTCGACCGCGGTCTCACCGGCGTCGTTAGCGTTGCCACCGAGGCAGAAGACGCTCCCATCTACGATTTGAGCGGTCGTCGTGTACAACAGACCACCAAGGGTGGCGTATACGTGACCAACGGAAAGAAATTCATCGCCAAATAAACTGAATACATTATGAAATTGCAGTATATCAAACCCAGCCTCACCACGGTCAAACTGGAAATGCAAGAATGCCTGCTCAATGAGAGCTTTGAGCTAGAGATACCTGGTAGCAACGAACCGGCTGTTCCTGGTTTTTCTGGTGGCGGTATGTCTGAGAAATTCGTTAACCCCATTTGGGGCGACGATGCCGCTGCAGACGAAGGTGACGTGCTCTCCCCTTGGTAACTTCACCCACTTTCCTCTCGTTAGGAAAACCACGACAAAAGACGATGTTCCCCTTTTGGGGAGCATCGTTTTTTTGTCCGTTGGCCGGAGACCGGTAGGCACTGCCTCTTTTGCTTCCCTTGCTCATGTTCCTGTGCATCTGCAGCGACGCGACGCACCGTGCGCAGCGAGGAAGGGTAATTACGGCAAGAAGAGAGAAGTTTTGGGACGGAGCAGAACACCTTCTCCGTCCGCCGCGCATCGCGCACGCCACAGGCATGCTCCAAAAGCCACCGTCCATGGCGTTTTGTACACCTTCGCGCGCGAGCGCGCGCCCGCGCGTCCAGTGTTTTCTGTTTTTTGCCTTCACTCCTTCACCTCTCTTGCAACTTCTTCAATTTCAGCTGGTTACGGACGAAAAAACGGTGAAGGCAAGGTGAAGGTGGTGAAGGTTGGGCTTGCAACTGATTGTGATTCAATGAGATATGAGTGGTTGTTAACATTCTATAGGGCGTGTCGAAAGCATAAAGTCCACTGTTTCAGCAAAATGGGGTGATAATGCCCAAAAGTGGTGGAGAACGGAGGTCAACCTGCGGTGAAAAGGCAGGTGAAGGCTTTTCGGTGCGCAATGTTCACCCTTATTTTGTTGTCAATGAGTGGCTTGAAAGGGTAGGGTGAAGGAGTGAAGGCAAAAATCGAAAATCGCTGTGGAGCGCGTACGCGTAGGCGCGTGAGGGGAGGGCGAAAGACAAGCGAGCAGCCGACGAGTGCGAAAGTTCCCCCGTTCCCCTTTATTTTTTTTCTTCCCCACGATCGTGACAAACATCACCGTTTTGACGCGAAAATCCACTCCTTTTCTCTGAAAATCGACCACTTTTCTGACGTCTGCACCATTGTCGAGATTTTTTCTCTCCCTCGTGTTTTGAAAAGCGTGTGTTTCAAAATGCACTTTTCTCAGCAAAGCGTTTGTTCAATTCGAGAAAGTAGCTATATTTGCAGTATCAAATCTCAACTGCCAAGTGCAGTGCGCAAATTAGTGACTAAAATATCAATTCTAATTTCCATAAGCATGAGAAACGTTTACAAATCTCTAATGGTGATCGGCACATCGTTCTTGCTGGGCGCAGGTACGATGTGGGCCGATGGCCGCTACTGGACGTACGACGCCTCTGCCGGTGCGACAGCGCCCGACAATGTACAGGCCGGTCAGCCCTATTTCTTGCAGACGGGCCGCTCTGAGGCCGCCGGTGCAGCATGGTTCCTTTGGGGCGACCGCTTCAAGAGCACTTCGAGCCTCACGTCCGATTTCGTTTACTACTTCGAGGAAGTGCCCGGCGAAACGGCCAAGAACGGTGCCAAAGTCTATTACATCAAGCGCCAAAACGGCGACTACCTTGCGCAGCCCGGCAATGCCCAGCTCTACACCCCCTCGGTGGAGCGCGCATGGAAAGTGACGGTGCACACGGCTGAGAATCGTGATCCCGAGTACACCTACAGTCACGCGAACCCCGATGGCGCCGCACCCACCCAATACAAGGGCATGGACGCCTTCATCAACGAGGCGAAGGACAACAACGACTTCTCGAACCTCAATTTGGCCGCCGCCTCTTATCTGAACCTGAGCAACGGTTTGACCATCACTTCGGTGGAAGCCAACAAGGCCGACGATCCCACCAGCCCCTTCACCGCGCTGCTCAACTATCCCGGCGACAACACCGCCTCTAACGTGGCGCTCGGCACCGACTACAGCCGCAACGTCTGGCTCGCTTATCCCGCCTCGAAACAGAGTGCCATCGATGCCCTCAAGGGCGTGATGCAGGAAGTGACCGGCGGACAGACCCTCGAAGAGAAGATCAAGAGTTACCAAGTGGGTAGCGGTGTAGCCCAATACTCCAAAGAGAAGCACGACAAGCTCGTAGAACTTTGGAACAAGGCTAAGGCTTATGCCGACGGCACCGCCACGGGCACGGATACAGAAATCGAAGCGGTGGCCGAAGCGCTCCTTCCCGCCTACCAAGATTTCGTGGCTTCGCCCAACCCCCTCGTTCCCGGTTACTACATCGTGACCAGCTGGCGTGCTGAAAACGGCAGCGACTACGACGGTGGTGCCCTCTACGACCGCTCGGCCGTGGATCCCGGCGATCGCACGCTCCGTTGGACGCTTCGCAAGAACGACGGTGTGGACTACAACGAAAGCGACCCCCTCTCTTACAATACCTGCAAAATGGTGTGGGAAGTGGTAGCCGCCAAGAAGGAAGGTCAGTTCTATTTCCGCAACTTCGAAACCGGCAACTACATCGGTACGGCTGCTGCCCTCTACAATGCGATTTCTGTAACGGAAGCTCCCGTGAACACCTACAACATTCAGGCGAACCCCAAGATCCCCGGCTACTTCTGCTTCTATTCGCCCGACCTGCCCAAGTCTTCGGCTGAATTCTCCGGTATTCACACCGAACGCGCGCTGACCAACGTCGTGCCTTGGGACTGGACGTCCGACGGTTCTTCTTGGCACGTGCGTACCATCAGCGAATCTGAAATCGCTCAGTTGCGCCAACTCATGGAGCAACCCCGCCGCAACGCCAAGCTCCAGCGCCTCGTCAACCAGGCGCAGTCGGGTCTCGATCAGGGTTATCGCTACATGGCCGTGGACGATGCCGGCAACAAAATCGAAGCCGCTACCTCCGGCAAGGTGGAAGCTGTGGATGGTCTCGTACAGAGCGCCGACAAGCTCGCTTGCCCGATGGCCGACCCCCAAGAAGGTACGGGTGCCGAACACGAACTCGCTGTGCTGCTCGACAACCAAACCAACACCTACTTCCACACTTCGTGGCACGGGGGTAACGACGCTTGGTTGAAGAACCACTACCTCCAGTTCTCGCTTGACAATGCACAAGACGAACTCCTCCTCAAGTGGGTGAAGCGTCTCAACGGCAAATCTGCCCTCAACAACGGTGCTCCCGTTCGCGTTGCTTTCTGGGGAACGAACGATGCTTCGAAGCTCGAAGTGACCAAGACGACCTCGACCAACGCCGACGGTGCGGAAGTGATCAACTACGACGCTTGGAAGAAAGACGGTTGGGATTCGCTGACCATCAGCACCTTCACCTATCCTTATGCGCTCCAGCTCGACGAGGCAACGAAGATCAACAACGCCGTCGGTACAGCTCACTTCAAGGCGCCCCAGGCTTACAAGTACTACCGCATGGAAGTGCTGACCAACGGCGGTAACAACGCCATGGCAGCCGGCAACAAGTTCTTCTACGGTTCTGAATTCCGCGTCTACAAAGGCGCCTTCGACAAGGTGGCTTCTCCCATCGCTTCTGTTCCCGAAGCAGACGTGACGGCATTGAAAGACGCCATCACGGCCGCACGTGCTGAACTCAAAGACGAAAAGGCAACGGATGCCACGATCGAGGCTTTGCAGAAAGTGTTCGACAAGTTCCGTGCCAACTATCCCGATCCTGCCCGTGTGACCGAACTCATCGATCAGGCACAGGACATCGTGAAGACTGCCGAAGAGGCAACGGGCGAATTCGCCGGTCGTCTCGGCTACTACAAACCCGGCGCTAAGGCAACGCTCTCGGCTGCTGTTGAAGCCGTGAAGACGAAGCTCACCGGCATTCAGGCTACTCGCCAACCCAATGTCACTGAAATTAACGACATGGTGGCTCAGCTCAAAGCCGCGCTCACGGAAATGAGCAACTCGCTCCTCCAGCCTGCCGATGGCATCTACATGATCCAGAGCGAATCGTCCAACAAGAGCAACAACGGCAAGGTGATTGCTGCCAAGGGCTCTTCGCGCGACAGCTATTGGACCATCCACTTCGAAGGTACCGAACCCGTTGATCCCAAGGTGGTAGGTGCAGAAGCTGCTTACAAGGAAACCGCCAACCGCAAGTCTCACCTCGAATACTACTGGAAGGTGGAGAAAGTGAAGGACGGCTACACCTTCAAGAACCTCTACACGGGTCTCTATCTCGATCGCGACACCACGAAGAACGGTGCTGCCATGCGCCAGAGCGAAACGCCGAAGACTATCGGTATTGAATATGCCAACTACCCCGGTGCATTCAACCTCATCGTAGGTAACGGCAAGACGACCAACCGCTACGTCAACGCTCAACCCGATGCGAACTCGATGAGCCCCTACATCGTGACTTGGAACGCTGCCAAGGGTGCCGACAACTCGGCCTTCTCGTTCAAGGCAGTGGACGAAAACGAACTCAACGACGTGATTGCTGACGGTGTGGTTTATGAACTCCAAAGCAAGACGGGCTTCCAAATCGTGACGCTTCCCTTCGCCATTAAGGTGCAAGCCAACGACGGCTTCTACCACGTAGTCGGTCAGAACGCGACTACCGGCGACATCGTCCTCAAGAAGGCTTCCGGTGAAATCAAGGCCGGTCAGGCTGTGGTGTACAAGCCCGCTAACGACAACACCGATAACTTCATCAACGTGATGCCCGTTGCCACTGACTACAAGTCGCTGAACGCTACCTTCACTCCCGCCGCTTCGGCCGATGGCCTGATGGGCGTATTCGAAACGACTGAGCTCGCTGTGCAGAACGGTGTCCTCAACTCCGATCGCACGAAGGTGTTGCTCTCTGAAAAGGGCGACAAGGTGGCTGCCAACAGCGGTTACTTCGGTAAGCTCCAACCCACGACGGAAACCGGCGATCTCATGATCCCCGCCAATGGTATCATCACTTCGATCGGTGCTGTCCGCTTCGCTCCCGCCGCTGCCGGCAACGGTATCTTCACCCTCGGTGGTGTGCGCGTGAAGGGCGAAAAGACCCTCCCCGCAGGTATCTACGTGATCAACGGTAAGAAGGTCATCGTTAAATAAGCCCCATCCGACCCTCGTGGTCGAACAGAAATGATCATCCCCGTCCCTCACCGGACGGGGATTTTTGTTGATGGCCTGTGCAGGCTCCGCGTTTTTTTGTACCTTTGCTCGGTAATGGATATTCTTTTTCGCATCAGTCGATGGCTGTGGTTCCTCTGTTCGTGGATGCCACTGCGTGTACACTACATTTTCTCCGATGTGGTGTTCTTTCCATTGATCTATTATGTGCTGCGCTATCGCCGTGCGTTGGTGAAACAGCAACTGCGCGACAGTTTTCCCGACTACGACGAGGCGCGACTTCGGCAGATCGAACGCGACTTCTACCGCTGGTTTTCGGACTACGTGGTGGAAACGCTGAAACTGATGTCGATTTCGCCCGACGAAATGCGTCGTCGCATGGAGATGGTCAACCTCACGGAGGTGGATCTGCAGTTGGAAGCGGAAGGCGCCCCGTTTTGTTTCCTCTATTTGGGACATTTCGGCAACTGGGAGTGGGTGTCGAGCATCCCGCTGTGGACGAAGGCCGATGAGGTGTGCGGGCAAATCTATCATCCGCTCCACAACAGTGTGATGGATCGCCTCTTTCTCCACGTTCGTGGGCGCTTCGGCGCGACGAGCATTGCGATGAAAGAGACGTTGCGCACCGTGCTCGGTTGGAAGCGCGAAGGTCGCCGTGCGATGGTGGGTTTCATTGCTGACCAGTCGCCCAAGTTGGAGGCGATGCACCACTGGACGACCTTCTTGAACCACGAAACTTCGTTCTTCACCGGTGCCGAAAAGATCGGTCGTGCGGTGGGGGCGCGCTACTTCTACGTAGACATCACCCGCCCTCGTCGTGGTTATTATCGTGCCGAGGTGCGCGAGTTGCACATCGATGAGCAGAGCGATTCGCTTTATCCCGTGACCGACGCTTATGCGCGTGCGTTGGAAGAGAGTATCCGCCGCAATCCGGAGCTGTGGCTCTGGACACACAACCGATGGAAGCGCACCCGTGAGATTTGGGAGCGCGACAGGAAGGCGCGCAAGTAGAGCCGGACGGGGCAACTTCCGGCTATTAGACATAAACTTACAGCCCGAGACTTCAGTCTATCGAAGTCTCGGGCTGTATGCGTAAAATATGAAGCGTTTCGCGCCGTGGGGTTGATCAACCTTTGCGCTTAAATTGCGCTTTGACCAAATGGCATTGGGTTAAGAAGACTCTAATTTGGTGTTTCACCTTCGAACCGAGGGTGAAGGCCTCGTCGGCTTTTTTCCAAGGCGTAGCCTTGAGGTAGCGGAGATAGTCCTTACGATAGGGGTGCGTGCACTTCCAGTGCCAGGGTTTCGGCACGCGGGTGAAGTGTACGACCGCCGGATCGTTGAGCAGGGCGGTGTAGGTCGATTCGGGGAGTGTTTCGTCGCGCACAAAGCGTTTGCGGTAGAAGAAGTCTTGCGCATTCCAGGTCGGGTCGACGAAATCCACCTTTCCGTTCAACACGACGTTGAGCAAATCTTGGTCGTCGTAGACGATGCGTTCGGGGTGGGCGGCGAAGTAGGCCGTACATTGGGCGAGCACTTCGTGGTTTCTCCACAAGGACAAGTTCAAGAGGAGCACGCCCGAATTAAAGTAGCCCTGACTTTCGGGGAGTTGCAATCTTTCGTAGTCCTTTGCCGTGATGTGTCCGTAGTCTTTCACGGCCGCAACGTAGCCATCCTCCAACGCTCGGTCGTAAAACGCGTCGAGGGGTTTGCGTACGATCACATCGCCGTCGAGATAGAGCACGCGTTCCAACTCTTCGGGGAGCAAGTCGGCGAGGAAACAGCGATAGTAGGCGGCTGCCGAGAGGCGGGGTGAGGAGTGGACACGAAAGCGTGTCGAAGCGTCGGCCGGCGGGGCGTAGACGTAGAGCAAACCGTTGTGTCCGCCGACAAAGAGGCGCAACCGCGCCAAATCTCTCGCGGCGACGCCCTCGGCGATGAGGTGCACATGCACGATGCGGTGCGGGTGATTCTCGAGCACCGACGCGATGGTGGCAACGGTGTGTGTGAAATAATTGGCGTCGGTGCAACAAGCGAGGTGCAAGTCGGGAAATTGCGGCGAATGGATGTTTATTTCGTGTTCCAATTTTGGTAGCGTTTTTTTGTGAGGCGGATGTAGGTGAGTGCCAATTTCACATAGTGCTTGGAGCCGTAAGACACTTTTCGGCGAAGTGGGCGATTCCCCCACGGGGTTTTGGCCAGGGCTTTGAAAAACTCGCGGCGAAAAGGGTGCATGCACCGCCAGTGCCATGGTTTCAGCGGGCCGCAGAAGTGTACGATGACGGGATTTTTCAGTTGGCGAATCTCGTCTTCTGTCAATGGGCGGCACACCTTATTGCACTTGGTGCGGTAGAACAGATCTTGGGCGTTCCAAACAATGGGCAACCAGTGTACGCGCCCGTGCAGCACGGCATTGAGTAGGTCTTGATCGTCGTAGACCATGTGGTGATGGTGTGCGCGGAAATGCTCGACGCAGCGCTGAACCAAATGCTCTTCTCGCCAGATTTTGAGATTGAACACCAAGACCCCCGAATTGAAATAGCCGTCGGCGGCCGGATAGCCCAGGCGGGCACATCGTTTGTCGGCATCGCGGTTGAGATCCGCTGTGGCAGCAATGGCCTTGTCGCCGAATGGAATGGCGTAGAGCTGCGTCAAACTTTGGGTGACGGAGACGTCGCCGTCGATATAGAGGATGCGGTCGATGTCGGCTCCTACCAATTCGGGGATGAAGATGCGATAGTAGGCGGCGCAACTCAGACGTGTGGCATCGGAGGTGACGTGAAAGGCGTTGGCTTGCGCTTCCGAGAGTGGATGATAGGCGAAGAGTCCACCCATCTGCTCCACAAAACCGCGATAGCGTGCAATGGCTTCGGGGCGGAGGTCGGCAGAAATCAGGTGAACGCACACTTTGCTGTCGGTTGTAGCGAGGAGGGCAGAGGCCGCCGCCGCTGCGGAGTAAGAAAGGTATTTCGCGTCAGAACAAAGCGCGATGTGAACAATCGGAGATGGGGACATGGAAAAAGAGAAAGGAGAAGACGGAGAAGAAGTTAGGCTCGTGCACGTTCGTGGAGGCGCCGGTAGAGCAGGCGGGCGCAGTCGAGCGAGACTTTACGGACAAAGAGCAGGGGCGAGTGGCTGAGGGTTTCAAACTCATCGGCCTTCCAAATGTGAGGACTGCCGCGTTGCCAATCAATGAGTCGGCGCGTTCCGGCTTCTGGGTCGTCTATATCATACACCTGTTCGAAGAAAGGCGATTCGGCTAGGAGGGTTTGTTTGTATATTTCGTCCGGGCAGAGCGTTTGTCGGTAGGTGCGGAGCAGGTGTTGGCGCTCGCTCAGCAAGTGTTCGCAGAACGGCGTCGTAATGCTGCACCAGTTGAAACCTTTGTGGAACTTCCGATTTGGAAAGCGGCGATAGTGGAAAAGTTTCTGCAGGATGAGCCACACTTTGCGCAGCGGTGTGGTGAGTGCGTGCAGCCGGTGGTGTGGTTGTCGGCGTAAATAGGCAGTGAAGAGGTAGCGAAATTGCGTTTTGCGGTAGACGTCGCGTTGATGCTCGGCGGCGTTCCAAAATCCGACGAACTCTTTCCCCGCGTTAGCGTCGAAGAAAGAGAGCACCTCCTCAATGGGGCGCAGCAAAAAGTCTTCGCCCGACAACAAATGGTAGTAGGCAAAGGGTTCGACGGCGCGGGCAGCGGCAAAGAGGCGCAATTCGACTTCCACCTGCGAGAGATCGCCCCAGTGGACGGCCTGTGCCGGTTGCAAACGGTGCAAGGTGGCGAAGCGAAGTATCGTTTCCTCCACTTTTTGCGCTACGGCCGGGGCACGTTTGTCGACATGCACGAAAAGCGCCACCCGTGGATGATCCAAAGATTGGAGCAACAGCGCCAACACCTCGGGCTCGTTGTGTGCAATGATGAGAAAAGCGTGGCGTTTGTCAGACTTCATAAGTTGTAGCGTAAGAGGAATGAAGCGCACTCAACGCATTTGTGCGAAAAAGTGCTTGAGTCGGGGATCGGGGAGGAGGTAATGTTCGGCTCGTAGTGTGTCGGCTACCAAAGTTCCCACCACGCGGTCGTATTCTTCTTCGAGTTTTCTCGCTTTATACAGGTCGTAGAAGTAGCGCCAGTGTCTTCCGCCGTGTTTCGAGGGGTTGTTTTCCAACTCGCGGCCGCCATTGATCATTTTTTCCACAAATTGTTGGCGGCTGCGCACGTTGAAGTGATAGACCACGATGTCCGAATCTGCTCTGTTTCGCGGCAGCATCAGTACTTTGTGGTTGCCCATGGAGATTTGCAGGTAGCCGGCGGCACGATGCAGCACCTTAAATGTGGTGCGACCGTAGATGCTGAAGGGCGAGAGGCCGTAGCGCGCGGGCTCGTCGACGGGCTGTACCACTTCGTCCCACTCGGTGAACGGACGATCTTCGCGCGGCAACATGTTCACCACACGGCAACGCAGCACGTTGGCCGCGGTTTCGGCAAGCAATGTCTTGAAATTTTCGGTCGGTGGAAACCAAAATTCGTCGGCATCTGCATTGATGATCCAGTCGGCGCCGTGTGCTTTGGCCACGAGCACCATGCGATCCACCCACTTCTTTTGGTGGTAGCCCGTGTCCGGCTCGGCGATATGCGCGACGATCCAGCCTTTTTCTTCGTAACGTCGAATGATGTCGGGGGTGGCATCGGTCGATCCATTGTCTGTCACGACGAAAGCGTCCACTCCCATGGCATGGTGGAAGCGGAGGTTCGTTTCCAGGAGTTCTGCCT
>CAUTYW010000010.1:0-65185 GCA_963542795.1 uncultured Prevotellaceae bacterium
CATCCGGACTTGAGCTCGTGTGCGTTTTTCAGAAAAAGGGACGCATGGTCGAGCGACCCCGGTGGACTTTACGGACTCCGAACAAAATGAACGGGAGTCACACCGCAAATATACAGACTAAGTTCTGACTTTCCAAAAAAAGGTGTTCGTTTTTTTTGTCGTTTCGGCTTTTCGTTTTTGAGAAAAATGCGCTATTCTTTCTCTTTCAAGAAGTTAGTGCCGATCGAAGGTGTCTGTTTTTTTGGCAATACGTGGTGTCTTTTCAACACTTCGCGGTGCGTGCAGGAAAAAGTAGGGAGAAAAAAGCGAAAAGCAGTGGTGTTTGGCGAAAAAGTCGTGAGCTTTTTATTGAAAGTTGGGAAGGGGTGTCCGAAGAATGGCGGTCTGCTTCAGTGCGGCGGTGTGCGTTGTGCCCGTGGGGTGGGAGTTCTTGCCGACGCGTGCCGCCGAAGGCCATGAGAGCGCGGATGTTTTTCCCGCAGCCCGTGACGATGATGCCGGCGTTGTCGTGTTTGCCGATGTGGGTGTTACCATACTTGCGATACTCAATGCGTTAAGGAGCATACGGGTCAGCAATGTGTTCAAACAATGCGAATTCCATCTTTGCAACTGAGTAGCAAAAGTAAAAGCGTATATTTGCACCCGAAAAGTAGTTTTACTGTCAACAAAGAAATGAAAAGACAAGTGTACATAGCGATAGTGGTTTTGGCAGCAATCATGTTGCTTGCCGTGCCATTCATTCCGCATCATCACCACGATAATGCGCTATGTACGGTTGTGGAACACTGTGACAGCGACAACACGGATAATGACGTACATACAGGCCACAGTGATGACGGCACGGTGTGCATAGAGAATGGCGGATTGTTCATATCCCAATCCGATGCCCACAACAATACTTCTTATAAGATCATTCCGGCATTTGTCTGTGCGATATGCAGGATGGTAATTGCCGAACTGTTTCCGGCAAAGAAGATTCCATGCGAATGGGAAGGCATCGCCATCTACCAATCGGCGAAACTGAACCGGATCAATGGTCTGCGGGCACCACCCCATATTATTTTCTGACACCTCATTATAAATCTATGAGGTGCGGTATGCCTTTTCGCATACCCTATTTCCCTTTTTTTATACATCATCCGTTCCCTTTGTGTAAGGGAACGTAAAATGTAGTACAACAAAAATGTCATAAAGAGAGCCTTAGTGCCTGTAGCACCGGTCTTTCTTCTGTTGTTGTATGCCTATGATGTAAAGCACAAGGACGATTTGCAACCGACTGACAGCCTGTTGCACGACACCGGCGCGTCGCAACTTTCAGTCAAGCAGCTGATAGTGCCGGCCTTGCTGATGGCATCGGTAGATATGTGATAGCTGCAGGAACGAGAGCATTAAGGAGGTTGCACAGCAAGCATTGAGTCGGGGATGGTGTCTTCAGAGTAGGTCTGGGAATTTTATGCACAAAACCTCGCATATAGGCAGTAACTGTCCGTGCAACGCAAATTGTCCCAAAAGAAGGCGGAGGTCTCCCGCATCTCCTTTTCCCTTACTACAATGGGAAGAGAGAGGACTTTCAGACTGATCTTTAATTTAGAATGGAATATGTTTCAGAAACTGATAAAATTCTCAATAGAGAACAAACTTACAATAGGCCTACTGACAGTAGTCCTCATCATCTGGGGAGGGTGGTCGCTGTCACAGTTGCCGTTTGACTCCACGCCTGATATAACCAACAATCAGGTGCAGGTCATCACGCAGGCCCCGACGTTGGGGGCGCAGGAGGTGGAGCAGTTCATCACCACTCCCGTGGAGATGGCGCTCGCCAACATACCGAGAGTGACGGAGCGGCGGAGCATCAGTCGCAGCGGACTATCGGTCATCACGCTTGTTTTCGACGATGCCGCCGATGTGTATTGGGCGCGGCAGCAGGTGAGCCAACAATTGAAGGAAGCCGAGGAGGTGTTGCCGCAAGGCAAAGGCACTGTGGGGCTTGTTCCCGTGACGACCGGGCTCGGCGAAATCTACCATTACACCCTACGCGCGAAAAAAGGCTACGAAGACAAGTATAGCCTTACCGACCTACGCACGATGCAGGACTGGATTGTGCGCAAGCAACTGTCCGGCACGGAGGGCATAGCCGAAGTGAGCGGATGGGGCGGATACGTGAAGCAGTACGAGGTGGCGATTGACGCCGACCGACTGAACGCATCTGGGCTGACCGTGGCGGACGTGTATGACGCCCTCGAAGCGGGCAACGAGAATACCGGCGGCAGCTACATCGAGAAGAACAGCAACCAGTATTTCATCCGCGGTATAGGTCTCGCCACGTCGTTGGAGGACATCGGGAAAATTCCCGTGAAGACCATTGGCGGTACTCCGATACTCGTAAGGGACGTGGCAAATGTGCAGTTCGGATATGCCACCCGCTATGGAGCCGTGACAAGGAACGGCGAGGGCGAGGTCGTGGCCGGTATCACGCTGATGCTCAAAGGTGAGAATTTCCAGCAGGTGATAAAGAATGTAAAGGAGCGCATGACGCAGATACAGAAAAGCCTGCCCGAAGGCGTGGTCATCGAACCCTTCATCGACCGCACGCAATTGGTGAACTGCGTGACGGGAACCATCACTCGCAACCTGATAGAGGGAGGGCTGATTGTGGTCTTTATCCTCGTGCTGTTCCTTGGCAACTACCGCGCAGGACTTGTGGTAGCCACCGTGATTCCATTGTCCATGTTGTTCGCCTTCGGGATGATGAAGCTCTTCGGCGTGAGCGGAAACCTGATGAGCCTCGGTGCGATAGACTTCGGGCTTATCGTCGATGGTGCGGTCATCATCGTGGAAGCCGTGTGCCACCACATAGGCATCAGCAGGGACAAGTACCGGGGCGCAAGGCTCACGCAGGCGCAGATGGACGACGAGGTGTATCTCTCCGCGTCCAAAATCCGCAAGAGCGCGGCATTCGGCGAAATCATTATCATGACGGTCTATTTGCCCTTGCTCACGCTGGCGGGGATTGAGGGGAAGATGTTCCGCCCCATGGCGATGACCATCTTCTTCGCCATACTCGGGGCATTCATCTTGTCGCTCACGTATGTGCCGATGGCAAGCGCGTTGTTCCTCAGCAAGGAGAGCACGCACAAGCGCAACCTATCTGACCGCCTCATTGAGAAGTTGAGAGGATGGTATCTGCCCGTCATCACGAAAAGCCTCAATTGGAGCAAGGCGCTGATCGCCTCGATGGTCGTGCTGTTTGTGGCCAGCCTACTTATCTTCAATAGGTTGGGCGGAGAGTTCATCCCCAGTCTTGAGGAGGGCGACTTCGCCGCCGAAATCAGCATGGTGCAGGGCACGTCGCTCTCGCAGATGGTCGAAAGCACCACGCAGGCGGAGAAAATACTGAAGGCGCAATTCCCGGAGGTGAAACAGGCGGTGACGCGCATCGGAAGCTCAGAAATCCCCACCGACCCCATGCCCGTGGAGCGTGCCGACATGCTCATATCCTTGATTCCGAAAGCCGAATGGACCTCAGCAAAGACCAAAGACGAGCTGATGGAGAAGATGGAGGAAGCGCTGAGCGTCATTCCCGGAATGGAAGTGGAGATGACGCAGCCCATACAGATGCGCAACAACGAGCTGATTACGGGCATCAAACAGGATGTGGCAATAAAGATATACGGCAACGACCTCGACGCACTGGAATCTTCAGCAAAAAAAGTGGCATCGCTCATCAAGAATGTGGATGGCGTGTCTGAGCCGTTCGTGGAGAAGGTGCAGGGACAGCCACAGATACAGGTGAAGTACGACCGCGACCGTCTGGCGAAATACGGCATTTCCATAACCACCGCTAATCGTGTGCTCGAAGCCGCCTTCGCCGGCCGTCGCACCGGCTACGTGTTCGAGGAAGATCGCCGTTTTGACATGGTGGTGCGGATGGACAATAACCTGCGCAACGACCTCGCGGCATTGGAAGGTCTCTATCTGCCGCTGCCCGACGGCGGGACGCTGCCGTTGCGGCAGGTTGCCGAAATCAGCTTCGAGAACGCTCCGGCGCAAATCACACACGAGGACGGACAGCGGCGCATCTATGTGGGTTTCAACGTTCGAGGACGTGACGTGCAAAGCACCGTAGAGGAAATCCAAGCCCTTCTCGACAAGGAACTGAAGCTCCCGGCGGGCTATTATTACACATACGGCGGACAGTTCCAGAACCTTCAGGAAGCCACAGGACGCCTCATGCTCGCCGTGCCGCTTGCCCTGCTGGTTATCCTCTGCCTGCTGTATGCCACACTGAAGAATGTGCGCGAGACGCTGTTCGTGTTCTCTGCCATACCGTTGTCTGCCATCGGCGGTGTGTGGGCTTTGTGGCTGCGCGATATGCCGTTCAGCATTTCCGCCGGTGTGGGATTCATCGCGCTCTTTGGCGTGGCGGTACTCAACGGCATCGTGCTTATCGGACAGTTCAACACGTTCGAGAAGGAAGGAATGACGGATGTGCGGAAACGCATTATCGAGGGGTGTATGCTGCGACTGCGCCCGGTCATCATGACTGCACTCGTGGCATCGCTCGGCTTCATGCCTATGGCACTCTCCACGGGCGACGGAGCCGAAGTGCAGCGTCCCCTCGCGACTGTGGTTATCGGCGGTCTGCTCACGGCTACCATCCTGACACTCATCGTCTTGCCGTCAATATATAAGACATTCACAAGAGAAAATCGTAAGGAAGCATGAAAAGATTCAAGTATATCATTTTAGCCGTATGTTTCGGCGCACTGCCGCTGTCGTCGTCTGCACAGAAAAAGGCCATGACGTTGCAGGAGTGCATCGACATGGCATTGAACAACAATCTATACATGAAAGCTGGGACAGTCTCCGTAGGCAAAGCCCGCGACCTGCAAGGCACGGCGTTCGACATGGAGAAGACATCCGTCACGCTCAGTCAAGACCCCACATCAGGGGGGGGCGACAACGGCATAACGGTAAGCCAGTCGTTCGAGTTCCCCACCGTTTACGCCGCACGGCGCAAATACCTGAAAGCGGAAACGGCGGTGGCGCAGAGCTGTCTGGCGGTGACACGCAACGAGGTGATAAGGGACGTAAGCGCATACTATTACACCCTGCTCCATGACCGCCGTACCATCGAAATCTTGCAGGCGCAAGACAGTGTGTACGACAGGTTCGTCAGCCTTGCCTCGGCACGGTGCAAGGCGGGGGCGGCAGGCAATCTGGAACTGATAAACGCTGAGCGTATCCGCAACGAGAACCGCATCGAGAGGGAAAAGGCTGAAAAGTCTTACCGGTCGGCGATGCTCGCTTTCCGGCAACTGCTGAACACGGACACCGTGGTCGTTCCGGCGGACGTTTCGCTTTCCGTCATCCGACAGGAAATGCCGGAGGCATCCGCTTCCTTTGAGCAAACGCCTTTGGGTGGAATGTATGCCGCACAGATAACGGCATCTGAGCGTAACCTCAGCCTTGCCAAACAAGGGTACATGCCGGGATTGAGCATTGGCTTGACAGGGCAGCTGCTCATCAAGGGCTTCAATCCTTACGGCATCGAGCGCAACAGATTTGAAAAGGGAAATTTCATGGGCGTCGAGGTTGGCGTGAGAGTTCCCTTGTTTTGGGGCAGTCAAAAGGCGAAGGTAAAGGCTACCCGGCGCGACGTGGAACTGGCGGAAATCAGCCGCCGGCAGGCGGAGCAACGTATGAACAAGGAATACCATGACGGACTGAACGAGCTTTTCCGTGCACAGAAGGTGCTGGACTATTACATCGCGCTGGGAAACGGACAGGCCGAGCGCATGAGCCGCCTCTCGCAGGCGTCCTACGAGAATGGCGAAATTGGGTATGTGGAATATATCCAGAACCAGCAGACGGCACTCGACGTACAGTTGCGGTATGCCGATGCCGTCAACGACTACAATCAGGCAATCATCACGTTGAACTACATAAAAGGAAACAAATGAAAACGTTTTATATGACGATCATAGCAGGCGCACTCACTCTCCTTGCGTCATGCTCCGGGCACAAGAACGCAGAAATCCAGACTAAGGAAACGGATGAACAGCGTACGGAAGAGGTGAAACTGACGCAAGAGCAGTTGAACACGGTGGGCATCACATTAGGCAAAGTGGAGAAAAAGAAACTCGGCAGCGTAATCCGTGCTAACGGGGAACTGAAGCTGAATCCGCAGGACAAGGCCGATGTCACCTCGCTCGTCGGCGGAATTGTCCGCAAGATAAGCGTCATAGAGGGACAGCAGGTCAAAGCCGGCCAGACAGTGGCCTACATCGAGAACACAGAGATTGTGGAGATGCAGAAGGACTACCTTGTGGCTGCAAAAGAAAAGGAAACGGACTGGCTGGAACTGCAGAGGCAACGAACGCTGTCCGCGCAGGGAGCCGGAGTGGAAAAGACGCTCCAGCAGGCGGAAGCGGCATACGCGACCGCAAAGGCACGCCTGACGGGATTGCATCACAAGTTGGTGCAAATCGGCATCAGGCCGGAAAAAGTAGCAGCGGGCAAGATCGTCTCGCAAGTCCCCGTGCGCACAATGATTCCGGGTGTGGTGGGTAAAGTAAGCGTGAACACCGGGACTTATGTGGATACCACCACTCCGCTGATGCAGATAGCCGATAATTCGGCCGTCTATGCCAGCCTCAATGTCTTCGAGCACAACATCAGCCAAGTCGAGGTTGGACAGGACGTGGATTTCGTCATCACGAACAGCCCGGAGGCGCGTGTCAAAGGCAAGGTGTCTTTGGTGAACCGCTCCATGAACCCGGAGACCAAGGCCATCGCCGTACATGCCCGGATTGCCGGAGGCAACGCCGACAGGCTGATTGCCGGCATGTACATCACCGGACTGATACATACGGGCAAGAAGGAGGTCACGGCTCTGCCCGACGGTGCCATCGTCAGCACGGAAGGCAAGAAGTATGTTTTCGTCCTCGATGGTAAGCAGGCGGGCGGAAAGGACCAAACGCTGCATTTCAAGCGCGTGGAAGTCATAACGGGAGCCGGCGAGCTGGGATATACGCAGGTTGATTTCGTGAACCCCGTGGAGGCGAACGCCACAGTGGTGACTGGCAAAGCATTTTACCTCGCTTCCATGTCAGCCGACCACGGCGACCACTGAATGAGAGCAACGGACATCCATGAACAGGCGTGATTGGGAAGACGATGGGTACATCGCCACAAGAGGTTCAACCTTTCCCAATCGGGACTCATCGTAAGCCTTGCCGCAGGTCGGGCCGCCGGCTTTCCCGTCCGGTACTTTATTTACCCGGGGAAGACGTACTTTCAAAATCGAAGTGCAACCAATCATTCGTTTTTCATCCGGTAAGTCAAAGAGCATTTGCGCCGAATGGTCGGGAAAGGTGCCTCGACTTTGCGCTATATGGACGCCGCAGTGCGGCGGGATGAAGGGAAAGTTGTGTTTTATCAAGCGCAAAAGTAGGAATTTAGTTTCGAATTGTCGAAGCTTTTATGTGGAAAATATTTCGATTTTTGAGAATCGGGAGAGGACGAATGAAAAGTTGTGGACTTTCTTACGAAACGCCCCTTCTTTTCTCTTCTTCCTCCCCGCTTTTTTTGAAAAGACGCCCGTTCCTTCGCCCACCATGCCCCCCACTGTTTCCTCATCCGCACATCCGTACGCGTGAACGGACACGCCCCCGCGCATCGCGCACTCAGCGAGTTCGAAATTCTTGCCTTCACCCTTCACCTTCACCCGGAAGTTGTTGATACAGTGCACATTGTGTGTGAAGGAAAGGCTCTTTTTTTGCCTTCACCGGTGAAGGAAACAGGGGTGAAACCTTCACACGCAAGTTGCTGTTTCATAGGTTCTTACAGTTGTATGGTGAAGAGGTGAAGGTAAAAAACGAAAAACAGCGGACGCGCGCGCTACGCGTGCGTGTTGGGGGCTGAGGAGGGAGGCCGGTGCATTTTTGCAAAAGGTTTTCCGGTAGTTGATGCCTCACTCCAAATGTCGGATGAACCAAACAAAAGCGCCGTCCGGCGAATCCACTGCGATTCGCCGGACGGCTTTCTATCGGTGAGCGAAGAAGCGAGCGATGTGGGCAGTCGTGCTCGTGTTTTCGTCCGTTTCTTCAGTCTTCGGTTTTCTTTTCGACCGGCGCCTTCTGCACGGGCGTAGTGGGTTTGTGTTCGCTCGACGAGGAGGAAAGGTGCGAAGTGCCGGTCGGTGCGGCGGTGGTTTTCGCGCCTTCATTCGGGGTGGCGGAGTTTTTGGTGTTTTCGCTTCCCGTGGTGTGGGGAGTGGCCGTCTGCTTCGGTGCGGCGGTGTGCGTTGTGCCCGTGGTGTGGGAGGTTTTGCCGACGCGTCCCGCTGTGGAGGCGACCGGTGTCGGAGCGGCATGACCGGTCTGGCTCAAGAAGCGCAGATAGGCCCCGTAGATGTGCGAGGAGTAGGCCTTAAAGATGTTGTTGGCAAAGAGAATGTCCGTGATTTTGTTGTCGGCGACGTAGGCCTTCATGTTTTTGGTGAAGTAGCGCGAGTCGATGACGTGAATCTCGGAGAAGGAGTAGAAGAGGTAGCCGGGGAGGGTATTGCCGAAGCTGTCTTTGAGGATGATGAGTCGGCGGTTGCCGGGCGTGGAGGTGCGGATGACGGCCAAACGGGTGTCGCCGCCCATGAAGGTGCAGTATGCGCCGGCACTTCCATCGCGATAATGCTGGAAATAGATGCCACGGCGCGGACGACTTTCGCCGACGACGCGATAGTTCTTGTCGATCGTGTAGTCAATGTAGGTGGCCGTGTAGGTGACGTCGCGCGGCACGTGGTAGACGAAGTCTTCGGGTGCATTTTTGAGCGCAACGTCCTTGGCATAGGCATACATGCTGCCCACATAGCCGTGAACGACTTTGCGATCGTAGGCGCTGAGGGGGCGGAAGGGGACGCCGGCGACCTTGGCAAAGGCTTGGGCGGCGTAGAATCCGCCGAGGGGCGCCCAGTGGTGGTCGGTGCGGAGGTAGATGTCCTCAGCGGCGTGTTGTCCGAGGGGAGTATAGATATCAACGGCCTTGACGCCGGGATCGAGGAGGGCGTAGGTGGCGCGGATATTGGGGTGTTGCGGACGCGAGATGCGGCGCGCTTTGTCGGGGCAGTAGTATTCGACGGCGGTGGGGATGAGCATGCAATAGATGTTCACGCCCGGGAAGGTGGAATGGTAGAGGTTGGCGGCGCGGGCATAGCCGATGCAGCCTTTGCTGCTGCCACCGAAGGCCATGAGGGCGCGGACGTTTTTCCCGCTGCCGGTGACGATGATACCGGCGTTGGAGATTTTGGCGTTGTCGTCGGCCGTGAGATGGTTTTGATAGGGCTCGATGTCGGGGTTCGAGGTGCCGGCTTCGGCCTTGGGTGTGGGGTCGCCGGGCATTTCGGAGGATTCGGCTTCGGGAGCGGCGGCGTGAAATGTGATGTTTTCCTCGCCGGTGGAGAGGGCGAGCCGGTGTTTGATTTCCATGCTCAGGGTCATGAAATGATCGCGGAAGGGTTCGCTGTCGCTAAACCAGGCCGAAACGTCGCGCGTGAAGGCGCCGGATTGAAGACGATCCCACGAGAACGCAGGAAATTGGGCGAGTTCGCGCTTCTCGAGCGGCGAATAGACGCTGCGCGGGAAGGTATTGAACACGACGGCGAAGGCTGCAAAGAGCAGGACGACAAAAAGGGTGTAGAATCGACCGAATTTCATGCGGGCGGACGAAGAAAATTAGAAGCGGGTGTAGATAAACGCGTTGTTGGTGGCGCCTACGAGGAGGGCGACGGAGAGCACGAGCAGCAAGGCGGACACCGAGATGTGAAAGGTGACTTTCATCACTTGCCCCGGGACACGTTGCGCGAGGGGAATGCGCTCGATGAGCGCAGAGAGGTTGCGCCGAATGGGGGTGCTGAGTAGGAGGGCGGCGATCCAGAGCCAGAAATGGTCGAAGATGGCGCCCGTGGTGACGAAGTCGTGGAAATGTGCGGCGTGGCCGAAACCTATGGAGAAAAAGGTGGTGAGCCGCGAGAAATCGTCGAAGTAGAAAATGCCCCAGCCGATGAGGATGAGCAAGAGGCTGTAGACGTGGAGCAAGGGAGAGGGAACGCGGTGGATGATGCGCAGGAGGGTGTATTTCTCCAAGAGTACGATCACACCGAAATAGACTCCCCACAGCACGAAGTTCCAACTCGCGCCGTGCCACAGTCCCGTCAAGAACCAGACACACAGGATGTTGAGGGCTTGATGTCGGCGGTTGCCGCCCATGGGGATGTAGACATAGTCGCGGAAGAAGCTACCGAGCGAGATGTGCCAGCGGCGCCAAAACTCGGTGATGGAGCGACTGATGTAGGGGTGGTTGAAGTTTTCGTTGAAATGGAAACCCAAGCACCGCCCCATGCCGATGGCCATGTCGGAATAGCCGGAGAAGTCAAAATAGATTTGGAAGGCGAAGGCCAAAATGCCAATCCATGCGCCGGTGGTGGTGAGGTCGTGGAGCGAACCGCGAAGAAACTGATCGACGATTTCGGAAAACTGGTTGGCGAGGAGCACTTTCTTGGCCAAACCGATGAGGAAGCGGTAAGCCCCTTCGGCGAAGTCGTTGGCGCTGATGTGGCGGTTGCCGATTTCTTCGGCCACGGTGCCGTAACGCACGATGGGACCGGCCACCAACTGCGGGAACATGGAGACGTAGAGCAGCAGACGACCGAAACGATATTGCGCAGGAGCCTCCTTCCGGTACACGTCGATGAGGTAGGACATGGACTGAAAGGTGTAGAAACTGATACCGATGGGGAGGGCTATGCCGGGAGCGGCCACGGGAATGCCCCACGCATTGAGGGTGTGCGCGAAGAAGTCGGCATACTTGAACGTACCGATGGCGGCAAGATTGCCGAGGAGGCCGAAAATGAGAAAAAAGCGGGGGATGGGACTGCGGTCGATGATGATGCCCACGAGGTAGTTGAAGACCACGCAGCCCAGCATGAGAAAGACATAGACGGGTTCTCCCCAAGCATAGAAGATGAGGGAGAAAATGATGAGAACGTGGTTCTTATACGCCTGTTGTGGACTGTCGAGTAGGAGGGAATCGTGGCGATCGCGACGAGCCGCTAAGAGATAGAGTAGCGCGAAGAGCGGAAGAAAGACAAAGAGGAAGAAGAGGTCGGAGAAAACCATGCGTCGAAAGGCGGAAGTGTAAGTTGTGAGAGCGCAGACGGAGCGGGGCGAACGAGGGGAAATGCGGCTGCCCGTTTAGGGGCAGTTGTCGCGCTTTACCATTGCAACACGGAAGAGATGCGGTTGGCCAAATAATAGCCGTTGCGACGCGCTCCTTCGATGTTGGTGTGGGTGCCGTCGGTGGTGAAGCAGCGCGCCGTACGTTCGCGGGCTGAACTTACACAACTTTCTTTATCTTGACGCACGACCGAGAGGCTGAGTTGATCGCCGCACTGGGCGATGGTTTCGGCCACGGCAAACAGGCGCAGGTCGGGGATGGCGGTCGACTGCATGGGGGTGAGCAAGACGATTTGCGCATGGGGAAAAATGCGCATGAGCAGGGTGCAGTCGTAGCGCACCACTTCGGCCAGCGAGCGCACGGTTTCCGGTGTGCGGTGCGAGAAGATGCTATCGGGCTCTTCGAAGGCTTGCGCCACACTGCAGGAGAGCACCTCCGGACGCTGCTTGGGGAACCACGCATCGTTGGTGCCGGCAGATATAATAATGAGTTGCGGCTCTATTTGTCGGCCTTTGTTGCAATCGTCGATCAGGCGTTCGATTTGATTGAACACCACATTGTTGTCAGAGAGGCGTTCGGTGTTCTCGCGCAGGTCGTGACGCGTGGCGGCGGTGTGGGTCCAAGTGGCACCGCTGCGGGCATAGCTCCGACAGGTGGCGGGACGAAAGCGATCGACAAACCACCGCGTCCAACCTTGTTGGCCGGTGCAGTATTCCCCCCCGAGCCAGGTGTTGGAATCGCCGAGGATCACCACATTGAGCGAGGAGGCGTTCCCGGCCGAAAGGGCAACCGGGAAAAGCAAGCAGAGGAACAACAGCTGCAGGCGCTGTCGAAGGAGGTAGAAAGTCATTGTTTAGAAGAAGTTTGTGGCGTTTCTTTATTGGAAGAAGACGCGTTTCACACGTTGACTCACCGAAGTGAGCACTTCGTAGGGGATGGTGTCGAGTTGTTGAGCGAGTGTGGCGGCCGGCAACTCGTCGCCGAAGATTTCCACACGATCCCCTTCGCGGCAAGGGATGTCGGTCACGTCGATCATGCACACATCCATACAGATATTGCCCACATAGGGCGCGCGGCGGCCGTTGACCAAGCAATAACCGTGGCGGTTGCCGAGTCGGCGGTTGAGCCCGTCGGCATAACCGATGGGAATGGCGGCGATGCGTGAGGGACGATCCACGACCGAACGGCGGCTATAACCCACCGAAGTGCCGGCGGGCACATCGCGAATTTGGAGAATTGTGGTGCGCAGGGAGGCGACATTCTCAAGCGAGCGGTTGTCGATCGGGTCAATGCCGTAGAGTCCCAAACCGAGGCGGCACATGTCGAGGTGGCGTTCCGGGAAGCGCTCGATGCCCGACGAGTTGCAAATGTGGCGAAGAATGTGGTAAGGGAACGCCGATTGCAGTTCGCGCGAGGCACGATCGAAGATGGTGAATTGTCGAGTGGAAAACTCGTCGAAGTCCGGCGAGTCACTGCCCACAAAGTGCGAGAACACCGAGCGCGGACGCAGCGCTTGTTGGCGGCGCAGCACATCGATGAGTTCGGGCACGTCGACATCGGGGTTGAAACCCAAGCGA
This sequence comes from uncultured Prevotellaceae bacterium, assembly GCA_963542795.1. GTDB lineage: Bacteria > Bacteroidota > Bacteroidia > Bacteroidales > Bacteroidaceae > Alloprevotella. Next base: position 12,810 of record CAUTYW010000010.1, read on the forward strand.
CACATGCCCGTGTCGAACTTGATGTGTACGGGATATTGCGTGATGCCTTCGCGGCGTGCCGCACGAATGAGCGCATCGAGCAGGCGGAAGTTGTAGACCTCCGGTTCCAAACGATATTTGAAGAGCGTATGGAGCGCGCTCATCTCGGGGTTCATGATGAGGATGCCCGCTGTGATGCCGGCTTTGCGGAGTTCCACCCCTTCGTCGGCCACCGCCACCGCGAGGTAGTCCACGCCGAGATCTTGCAGCGTGCGAGCCACTTCCACACTGCCGCAACCGTAGGCGCCGGCCTTGATCATACAGGTGATTTTCGTCTCGGGGCGCATGAACGAGCGGTAGAATCGGAGATTGTCCGCCAGTGCACCGAGGTTCACCTCGAGGGTGGTTTCGTGTACCTTGAGCAGGAGTTCGTCGGTGAGTTGCTCAAATGCAAACGCTCGTGCCCCTTTGAGGAGAATCACGTCGTGCGACAAGGTATCGAGCAGTCCGCTTTCGAGCAGAGCATCGGTGGTGTCGAAGAAATGCGTTTCCGATTTCACGAGTCCGTCCAACTGCCGCACGTCGCTGCCCACGCCGATGAGCATGTCCACTTGGCGCGGTGCGAGCAGGGCGGCCACACGATGATAGAGCACATCGGGGGCAATGCCCGATTGTTGGAAATCGCTCAGCACCAAAATCGAACGATGGTGGGGCTCTTTGCGGCGCGCCAAGAAGTCGAGGGCGATGTCGAGCGAAGTGAGGTCGGAATTATAGGCATCGTCGATGAGCGTCAGGCCGCGCACACCTTGTTTCACCTCGAGGCGCATCGCCACGGGGTCGAGATGCGGCATGCGCTCGCCGATTTGTGTCGGGGTGAGTTGGAGTTGCAGCCCCACGATGGCGGTGTGGATGGCATTTTCGATCGAGGCCTCGTCGTCGAAGGGGATTTCAAAGGCCACAACGCGTTGTCCGTCGCGGTCGTGCAGTCGGATTTTCGTCTTGCCGCTGTGGGTTACTGCCGTCTCGCCGATGGTTTCGGGCTGTCCCGCAGCCGGCACCACCTCGGCATAGAAGGCGGCTTGCGGCGAACGGCGCGACCAGCCGATGCGCTGCCCGGTATAGTTGAGTGCATCGAGACAACGGTCGATGAGCAGATTGTCCACACAGTAGATTAGTGCCGGTGTATGCTTGAAGAGTTTGAGTTTCTCCAAGCATTTCTCGTCCGGGGTGGCGAAGTTCACTTCGTGCGCCGCGCCGATGTTGGTCAGCACGCCGAGGGTGGGACGAATGATGTGGCGCAGGGCGCTCATTTCGCCCGGGCGACTGATGCCCGCTTCGAAGAGCGCCACGCGGCTGTGCTCGTTGAGCAGCCACACCGAAAGGGGGACGCCGATTTGCGAGTTGTAGGAGCGCGGGCTGCGCGTCACGGTTTCCGACGGCGAAAGGAGTTGATAGATCCACTCCTTGACGATCGTTTTACCGTTCGAACCGGTGATGCCTACCACGGGGATGTCAAATTGCAGCCGATGTTGCTCGGTGAGTGTTTGCAAGGCCTGCAGCGGCGAAGCCACGAGCAGAAAGTTGGCGGAGGGGTAGTGCGCCTGTGCGTCGTCGGGGAGGGTGCCCACCACAAAGTTGTGGACGCCGCGGCGATAGAGGTCGTCAATGTAGCGATGGCCGTCGCCCGTGCCGGTGCGGAGGGCAAAAAACAAAGTGGTTTCGGGGAAGACCAGCGAACGACTGTCGGTGAGCAGGCATTCGATGTCTGCGTCGGTGGTGCCGATGCGGCGGGCGGAAATCAAATCGCTGATGTGCGAGATGCTATACGACATGTGCAGATAGTTTTTGCGGCTACTCGCCGCGCCGACCCTCTGAGGCGTCGGCGCGGCGAGTGAATAGGCGCCGAAGAGTGCCGCGAAAATACAATTAAAATGGCGAAAAGCCCCATTTCTCCGTGAAAAGTTCGACCTCTTCTCGGAGTTTTGCCCGAAAAGCTCGATGTTCGTCACTTTCGGGGTGCAAAGGGCGGTGATTTCGGGCGCGCATTAAGCGAGCGCGCTCGGCAGCAAAACGACACAGCGCGGGCGAGAAACACCAGCCGGCAAAGCGTTCGGCGATGAACTCGACGGCGGTGTCGGAAGGGTGGAGCAGATCGCGCGCATAGAAGCGGTAATCGCGCAGTTCGTCGAGCACGATTTCGTAGGCCGGGAAATAAACAGAGCGTTCGTCGGCCGTGCACACGGCATCGACGGCGAGCAACAAGCGCGCTTTCGAAAGTTGCGAAGCGTGCAAGCCGTATTTCGCGTAGCGGTAGGGACTCACCGTCCACACGATGTGCAGGTTGGGACGTTGTGTGCGCAGGCGGCCGACCGCCTCGAGGAGGAGCACCGTGAGGTCGTCGACCGTGTCGGCCTGTTCGGTGAAGTCGGCGGCCGGCTGTTTGTGGCAGTTGGCCACGAGGCGGCCGTCGTGCAGCCGATAGTGCCGATCTGTGCCGAGGGTCAGCACCAACACGTCGGCGCGGCGCAGATTTTCGCGTGCCTGTGCCAAGGCGGCCGCAGTGTGTGCTCGACAGGTCGCGGCGTCGCCGGCCGAGACGTGGGTGGAAAACCACCGGTTGTGCCACAGCCCTTCGCGCCCTTCGAAAAACGTGTGGTCGGGCAGGGGCTGCGTGTCGAGCAGCACACCGAGGTGGTGGGCGATGACGCGCGGCGCATAGAGCGGGCCGAAGGGATTGACGAGCGCATGCCCTGCCGGCAACGCATCGGCGATGTGCTGCCCGATGTGTTGGGCGAAGCACGAGCCGAGGGTCAGCACATGCCGGTCGGGATCGAGCTGAAAGGGCGCGGTGGGGAGCGCCACGGGAGTGGAAAGTTGCATTGCGGCAGAGACGTTCGAACGCCGGCAGGGTGTCGCGGCGTTATTTCTTGTCCATGTTCGTCAGTCCGCCCCAGCTGCACCATTTCACTTTGACGCAAGCGGGGTAGAGACGGAGCGGATCGTGGAAGAGATCGAGCGCCTGCGCGATGCTTTCCTCGCTTGGGGTCACGCGCCCTTCGAAGCGCACTTTGCCGTTGACGCGAATGCGCACCGGGCGTTTGAAGTCGACCAGTTTGTCATCGAGGAAGATGCGCACCTCGCCGCTGTCGGCCGGACGCATCGTGCGCTTGAAGCGAAGGGGAATGCCCCATTCGCCGCCGCGTTCCGTCACGGTGTAGCTCACTTCTTCGACGCGCAGATCGATGGTGTTCATTTCGATGCGCATGGTGTAGAGACGGCGCGGTGCAGTGCCGTCATAGTGGTTCACCCCGTCGGGGCCGAGGGGCGAAGGCGTGTCGGTGGCTTTCGGGGCATCGACCGCCAAATTGTAGAAGCCCGAGCGGTAGCGACCGCCCATCGGGAAGTTCTCCCACGAGAATGAGCGCGGCCGCACCACGCGGCGATGACCGGCCAACCAAGGGGTGGTGGGGCGGTAGTCGAAACCGTGGCCGGCACCCGGCACGAGCTCAATGCGGTGGTGGAAGGCGCCGGGACGCTTGCGCCGAGCGGCGGCAAACTCTTCGGCCGCCACTTGCGTGAGGCGGTCGCGGCAGAATTGGGTGTCGAACTGCCCCGTGAGGAGCGAAAAACCGATGTGTTCGCAGTTGTCGACGGGCGCGTTCATCAGCGGCTCTCCACCGGCCATCGGGCCCGCGGCCGCCCAGTAGTCGGCATAGTAGGAGGCCAGACGCTGCGAGCCATATCCGCCCTCGGAGATGCCGAAGACGTAGAGGCGCAAGGGATCGATGTCGGGCGAAGCGAGGGCGTGCTGCAGCAACTTCTCCCATGCCCATTGTTTCGAGGCTTGATACCAGCGATACCACGGGCCGGTGCGGGGAATGCGGGGAATGAAATAGACCGAGGGGGCATCGGCAAATTGCAAAGCCCATTGTCGGCTGCCGTTCCACTCATCGTCGGGCGAGCCGCTACCGTGGAGGTAGAGGAAGAGGGGATAGCCGGCTTCGGGGCGCGCGCCTTTCGCGCCGTAGAAGAATTGCATCGTGGCGTCGGGCTCCAATTGTGCGGGAATCTGCACTTCGCCCGGAGCGGCACTCGCCAGCGGCGACAAAGCCGGGAGATAGAACGAGCGGTCGGCGGCCACTTGTGCGCGCCACGCCTGCCAAGCACGATCTTGGGCGGCGGGAACTTCGGCCGGCGTGAGTCGACGTGCCGAGAGAGAAAGGCTTGCTGTGAAGAAAAGAAGGCACAGCAACGAGTGAAGAATGGATTTAATAGACATGGTGTGAGTAATGTTACGGGCAAATGTAATGAATATTGTTAGGAACGACAAATTTTGAGCGCGTAATTTCATCGCGCGGCTCTCGCACGCGCGCGCATCCCGGAATTTTCGATTTTTTGCCTTCACTTCTTCACCTTTGGGGATTAAGATATTGTGGCATAGGGAGATGCGGGTGAAGGTTTCACCCCTGTTTTATGTTCACCTTTTCGTCGGCCGGTTGTGGGCGTGTGGGCGCGTTTTTCGGAACCGAAAATGCGCCGGCGTCGAGAGTGAAATTGCGGTAGGCTGCGGGTGAAGGATTTTTGGGGTGAAGCCTTCACACTTAATGTGTTGTGCGATAGGGGTTTGGGTGGGTTTGGTGAAGAGGTGAAGGCAAAAAACGAAAAATCGCTGTGTGCGCATAATGCGCGCGTGAGGATATTTTGCCTTCACCCTGCGGCGAAAGAAAAAACGCGATGAAATCGCTGAAAATGGACGAGAAAGACGAAAAAACAGTGGGGTTTGGGTGGAAAGAAGTGGAGTTTTGTGGATTAGTGGGGAGGTTTTGGGGTGGCGCAGAGAGCGAACTTATCAAAAGGGTAGGTATGTAAAGCGCAGTTTGAAAAAATGGGTGGGAAACGTCGTTCGCGCCGTTTTTTTTCGTACATTTGCAGCGTATCTGCGCCGATGCACTTTTAGTAAGAAAGCCCACCGACGCCAATCGAATACTAACGCACATAAAATGGCACTGATAGAACAACTGGTGGCTCGCGCTCGAGCCGACAAGCAACGTATCGTTCTCCCCGAAGGCACGGAAGAACGCACGATTCAGGCCGCCGACCGTATCCTGGCCGACGGTGTGGCCGATCTCATCTTGATCGGGAACCCCGCAGAAATTGCTCAACTGGCAAAAGAGCACGGACTCGAAAATCTGGACAAAGCCACGGTGGTCGATCCGCTCGACCACCCCAAGAAAGAAGAATATGCGCAACTCCTCGCTGAGCTGCGCGCCAAGAAGGGAATGACGATCGAACAAGCCCGCGTGCTGGTGGAAAATCCGCTCTATCTCGGCTGCTTGATGATCAAAGCCGGCTATGCCGACGGCCAACTGGCCGGTGCGCTCCACACCACGGGCGATGTGCTTCGCCCTGCCCTCCAAATCATTAAAACCGCCCCCGGCATCACTTGTGTGAGTGGCGCCATGCTCCTCCTCACGCAGGCCACCGAATATGGTGAGAACGGCGTGGTGGTGATGGGCGACGTGGCGGTGACGCCCGTGCCCGACGCCAATCAGCTGGCGCAAATCGCCGTTTGCTCGGCCGAAACCGCAAAGGCGGTGGCCGGCATCGAACCGCGCGTGGCCATGCTCTCCTTCTCCACGAAGGGATCGGCCAAGCACGAAGATGTGGACAAGGTGGTAGAGGCGCTTAACATTGCCCGCGGCTTGCGTCCCGAACTCAAAATCGACGGCGAATTGCAGGCTGATGCCGCGCTCGTGCCTTCGGTGGGCGAATTTAAGGCGCCGGGCAGCACGGTCGCCGGACACGCCAATGTGCTCGTGGCGCCTCGTCTCGAAGTTGGCAACATCGCCTACAAACTCGTGGAACGTCTCGGACGTGCCGAAGCCATCGGCCCCATCTTGCAGGGTATCGCTCGCCCGGTCAACGACCTCTCGCGCGGCTGCTGCGTGCAAGACATCTATACGATGGTGGCTATCACCGCCAACCAAGCCATTGCGGCCAAAGCTCGTTGAGCCCGGGCGCAACGCATCCTCTCCCCTTCAACCTCTTTAAGATTGTAATTCATCACAATGAAAATACTTGTCATCAACTGCGGTTCCAGCTCCATCAAATATAAACTCTATGAGATGGACGATCGCAGCGTGCTCGCCGCCGGCGGCATCGAACGCGTGGGATTGCCCGGTGCTTTCCTCAAAACTACGGTCAACGGCGAAAAGGTGACCCTCGACTTTGATTGCCCCACGCACACGGAGGGCATCAAGAAAATGTTTGACACCCTGCTCCATCCCGAATATGGAGCTATCGGCAGCATCGACGAGATTGCTGCGGCCGGACACCGCATCGTGGCCGGCGGACGCTTCGCCGAGAGCCAACTGGTGACCGACGACATGCTCGAAGAGTGGAAGACCTATATGGATCTCGCCCCGCTCCACAACCCGCCTGCCCTCAAAGGCTACAACGCGGTGAAGACGGTGGTGCCCCACATGCCCAACGTGTTTGTCTTCGACACCTCGTTCCACCAAACCATGCCCGCCAAGGCCTATATGTATGCCGTGCCTTACGAGTACTATCAGCACCAGAACATTCGCCGTTGGGGTGCGCACGGCACGAGCCACCGTTTTGTGACGGATCGGGTGTGCCGCTTGCTCGGCGTGAAGCCCGAAGACCAGAAAATCGTGACTTGCCACATCGGCAACGGCGCTTCGGTGTCGGCCGTCGACGGCGGTAAGTGCGTCGACACCTCGATGGGCTTGACGCCCCTCGAAGGGCTGATGATGGGCACGCGCACCGGCGATGTCGATGCGTCGGTGGTGCTGGCTATCATGAAGAGCGAAGGACTCGGTCCTGACCAAATGCAGACGCTGCTCAACAAGAAATCGGGCTTGCTTGGCATTTCGGGCGTATCGAGCGATATGCGCGAAGTGGAAATTGCCGCTCAGAGCGGTAACGAGCGTGCCAAATTGGCGCTCGAGATGTACAGCTATCGCATCAAAAAATACATCGGTGCTTATGCCGCCGCCATGGGAGGCGTGGACACCATCGTCTTCACCGCCGGTGTGGGCGAACACCAGTGGGACATCCGCTACAACGCCACGAAGGGACTCGAGTTCCTCGGCGTGAAGGTGGACTATGAGGTGAACCGCGCCAACTTCGGCGAGGAACAAATCATCTCCACCCCCGACAGCCGCGTGAAAGTGGTGGTCGTTCCCACGGACGAAGAGTTGCTCATCGCCAGCGACACGTTGGCGCTCGTACAACAGTGATCCTTACGCGTCGCATCGCGGTTTGCTCCCTCGACGGAGGGGCAAACCGCCCGCGACGTCGCTTTCGGGCACATCGCTTCGGGCGATGAAGAACTTGCCCTATTTTGACACAGAACAAAGAATAAACATTTAATACATTACTCACCATGAACAAGACTCTACTTCTTTCGCTGGCTTTCGGGCTGAGCGCTGCAGGAGCCTTCGCGGCCGATGTGTTCACACCGCCGTTTGAGACCACGACGATCGAGGGCGGACAGTTTGCCGCCGGCACTCGCTGGTACACGTTGCAAATCTCGACCAATGGTTTCCACATCAGCAACCCCGGAAACGACGGCGCGATCCAGCTCGTGCGCACCACCACAGAACTCGACGACAAGGATCTTTGGTGTTTCGTCGGTACGCCTGAAACCGGCTACCGCATTTACAATAAGGCTACCGGAACGTCGAAGGTGCTCACCGCGCCCAAGACGATGGAAGGCCAGGCCGGCGGCGGTTCGCTCGTGACGCTCCGCGATGTGGCCGAAGCCGCGACTTACGACGCGGATTGGAAGTTCGAAATGAGCACCGATCTCGGTGCCGACAAACCTGCCGTTTACATGTATCCCTCGGGACAGCCCTCGCACAAGGTGAACAACCGCGATGCACGCTTCTCTTTCTGGACGGGCGGTAAGGACCACGGCAGCAGCCTGCAAGTGCTCTTTGCCATGCAACGTGTGCAGGTGAGCGTCGACAAGGGTACGATGACTACGCAAGGTTCGAGCACCTACAAAAATGCTTGGACGTCGACGCAAACGGCGCCCCAAGTGCGCCTCACGGCGGTGGCCAACAACATGCTGGCGAAGGACAATAACCTCTGGGCCTATGTGGGCAATAAGGTGTTGCCCAGCGACTACACGCTGACGGCCGGTGCGGGTTATTCGATCCGCGGCTTCGAATTCGACGCCAAGAGCGCCGAGGCCGGCAAGCACCTCACGGTGGCAGCCGGTAACAAGAGCTTCACCACGACTGAGACGGCGCAGCACATGAGTTGGACGGGCGACAACGACACGCCCGCGGCGAAGTTCACCCTCAGCGGTTCGAACAACGCGGCTTTGCTCACGGATTTCTACGTGACGGTGACGCGTCAGATCGCGAAACCCGAACCGCAGCAGAACGTGTTCGTGTACAACAACTCGACGTCGGTGACTTATCGCATTCCTGCCATCACGACGGCGAAGAACGGAACGGTATTGGCCGTGACGGACTCGCGCCACACGGGAATGGGCGATATCGGCGCAGGCCGCATCGACCTCTTCCTTTCGCGCTCTACGGATAACGGTGCCACGTGGTCGAATCCCGATGTGCTTCGTGACGCAAGCGGCAACGCCGTGGCGCAGGGAATCGGTAAGGACAACAACGTGAACGCCAACGACCGTCGCAATGCCGGTTACGGTGACGCGGCTATCGTGGCCGATCGCGAAAGTAATGATGTGATCCTGCTCAGTGCTTCGGGCCAAGTGGGCTTCTTCGGTTCTACGCGCAACACGCCCATCGCTGTGGCACGCTGGTATTCGCACGACAACGGTACGACGTGGACGCAGCCCGACGACATCACCGACCACATCTACTCGCTCTTCGACGGCGCCGACAAGTCGCCCCGCGGTAAGGTGGAAGCGCTCTTCTTCGGTAGCGGTCGCATCGTACAGAGCCACCGTGTGAAGGTGGGTACCCACTACCGTCTCTATGCAGTGGTGGTAGGCCGCAACACTTCGCCCAACGTGCACGCTAACTGGGTGCTCTATTCCGACGACTTCGGTAAGAACTGGAATGTGCTCGGCAAGGGAACGATCCCCGCTGTGCCTGAAAATGCTGACGAACCCAAGGCGGAAGAACTCCCAGACGGCTCTGTTTTGGTGAGCTCGCGTGTGGGTGGCGGTCGCTACTTCAACATCTATCGTTTCACCGATGTGAAAACCGGTGAAGGTAAGTGGGGCAACGTGGCTTACTCTCGTTTGAAGAAGGCTTCGAGCAACGCTTGCAACGGCGAAGTGATGGTTGTGCCTGTGCAGAAGCGCGCCACGGGCGAGAAACTTTACCTCGCTTTGCAGTCGGTGCCCTTCGGTCCCAGCGGACGCACGAACGTGGGTATCAACTACAAGCCCCTCGCTGCCGCAACGGACTTCGATACGCCGGCTAACTTCTCGAACAACTGGGAAGGTGCGCACGAGGCTTCGCGCATCGGTTCGGCTTACTCGACCATGACGTGGCAGAACGACAACACGCTCGGCTTCCTCTATGAAGAAGAAACCTTCCGCACAGCCGGACAGGGTGGTTACACGATCGTTTACAAGAACTATTCGATCGAGCAAATCACGGACAGCGTCTACACTTATGCGGCTGACAACAACTGGACGGTGGCCGACGATCTTCGCACGAAGATGGTGGCGCACCGCGTTGCCGCGATCACTGCCGGTAAGTATGTCGGTCAGTACACCGCTGCTGCCGCGAATGCCGCTGCTGCCACTTACAACGCGGCGCCTTCTGCTGAGGCTTATGAGCAGTTCAATGCGCAGATGGAGCAACTGCCCACCGTTGAAGTAGACTCAAAGAAACTCTATCGCTTGCGCAATGAGGGTTACCTCAGCACGCAGGGTGCGCTTTACCTCAAAGCGAACGTGGGCGGTACGGCTTACGAAGGTGCTACCCTCGAAGAAACGGACGATGCGTTCTTCTTCGCTCTCCTTCCCGCGGGTAATCCCGGCGAATACGTTCTCTACAACGAAAAGACGAAGACTTATCTTCCCAAGTTCGGTGCCGACAACGTAACGCCTGCCCTCGTTTCGGATGTGGCCAATGCCGGTGTGTTCACGCTGATCACGCGTCCCGACGGTCGCACGTCGCTTTCGGGTGTGAACTTCAGCGGTCGCAAGGCGGTTCACTTGGCGCGTGAAAAGAAGCTCGTGCCTTGGAACATCGACAGCGGTGCTTCTTACTGGATGCTCGAAGAAACCGACAAACTCACTGCCGTGAAGAAGGCGGAAGGCCGCACGCAGGCTGAGGTTCGTCAGTTCGACCTCCAAGGTCGTCGCGCCAACGAGAACACACGTGGTATCGTGGTGGGCGCCGACGGTAAGAAGTCGCTTCGCTAAAGTCCGAAAGGCGATTCACGGCACTGCTTTTGCTTGAAGTCGTGCCGTGTTTCGCCCCACTATTCCCCTTAAGGTTTGACCCTATACCTCTTCTATATAAAAAGAGCGCTCTCCATTGCGGAGAGCGCTCTTTTGGGGTTTGTGGGAGTAGGGGGCGTTGGTGTGAATGAGGGCTACAGGAGTTCAACTTGTCCGCGGTGGTTGTGGCGCGCTGTGGGGCGGCCGGTGCGCCGCGGCACAGGAGGGGAAAATGCGGAGGGAGTACCGCGGAAAGAGGAGGAGAACTGCTGAAGCGAAGAGGAACAGCTGTGTGCAGAAGGGCACAGCGGCGTCCCGCTGCTCAGACGGTGGGAGAAGGCGTGTAGTGGCGGAGTTGGATCTTGCGCACTTCGTTCTTGCGCGTCACCCACCAAGCTAAAATGCCGTAGACCACCACGTGAATCCACAGGGCGAAGTATTCGGTTTGCACATCGGCCAGCGAAGCTCCCATCGTGTTGAGGCGCACAAAACCGTTGACGCCGAAGGTCGAGGGGATCAAGTTGGCCAAAGTCTTCCAATACCAAGGAATGGCTGAGCCCGGCCAGCTCACCCCGCTGAGGAACAGCATCGGAACGGAGGTGAATACGGCGATTAAGATAATGCTTTCGCGACTCTTCGGTATCGCACTGATGGAGATGGCGAAGAAGACGCAAGCCAGCAGGAAGGGAAGGGCGAAAAGCGCGATGTCGAGTGCATGACCCACTTGGGGGAAGTGGAACAAATGCGGCACCACGCCCAGTTCGTAGGCCGTGACGGGAATGTAGATGACGAAGAACGCCGCTGCGCGCCCAAGTAGGTTGCGTAAAGCGCGTCGCGAGGCGTGGCGCAAGCGTGTGCGCCGCGGGTGGAACCATTGTTTCAAGCGTTCGGCGCGAGTGAGGCGGTGGCGCTCCTCCGATGCGGCGAGTTCCGCATGGGCATCGAGCGTGAAGTCGTCGGCCGAGGGGAAGCGGTGCGTCTGTTCCATGCGTTCGCGGCGTGTGCCGGCTTCCATGCCCACACCGAGAATCATCGTTTGCTGAATGATGAGAATCAACACTGCCGGGAGGAGGAAGGAGGCGAAACCGCTTTGCGGATTGAAGAGCGCGATGTGCTCATATTCCAAGGGGTGCGCCGTGAGTTCGTCTTGTCGGTCGGTCGTGTTGCCGGCACGTTGTATCTTGATGCGTGCGTTCATTTCCAACGAAACGTCGGTGGCCGAGGCGAGAATGGCCTTATAATAGAGCATACCGCTCATGTCGCAGTAGACGCTGACGTGCGTTTGCTCCATCCGTGCCAACTTCTGGGCGAAATCTTCGGGGATGTAGACCACACCATAGGCTTCGCGGCGCGCCACTGCGGCCTTGGCGGCTTCGAGCGAGGTGGCGTGTGCGGCGATGTGCACGTCGGGCGAGGCGTTGAGGCGGTTCAAAAAGTCGCGCGAAGTCGCATTGCCCGCTTTGTCCACCACGACCACCGGCACTTCGTGCACCGCTTCCGTGTTGTAGATCAGGGCGTAGACAATGGGGTAGACGATTGGCACGATGACCATGAAGATGATCAAGGCGCCGTCGCCAAATATATCACGCAGCGCGTGTCTGAATGCTTTGTTCATGTCTCTGACTTTTTAGGGTACATAGGCCGTTCGCTCCATGATGTGGCGGAAACGTCCCACAAAGAGTAGCGGCAGCAGGGCGAACACCACCAGCGCACCCACCAAAGGTGCCGCTGCGGTGAGCGAGAAGCCGTCGAGCGCGCAGTGCACATAGAGCAGATAATAGTAGCGCAGCGGGAAGAGGTACGACAGTCCGTGCAACACGGGATACATGGCCATGGCCGGGAACGACATGCCGCAGATGCTGAACGAGATCACACCCCACAACGAGGCGAAACTCAGTCCCAAACGCGGATTGGGCAGGGCTGAAATCATCAGAACCCCCAAACCTTGTGAAGCCAGTACCATCAAAACCAACAACATCAACATGGTCGGAATACCGCAGTGGCAAGGAAATTTCAGCACGCCATAGAGATACAGCCCGATGCAGACCCCCACGAGAGCGAAGATCACGAACTGGGCCGCGAGTTTGGCGTACAGTGCTTTGAAAGGCGAGCCGTTCGAGAGAATCAGGAGCGCGCGGCCGCCGCCTTCTTTGATCTCTTGTCCGATGGAGAACACCGTGATGAAGAAAATCATGAGCGAAAGCATGCCCGGCAGTAGGACGTTCGAGAGGTATATATTATAATTGAGTACGGGGTTGCCGATGGCATGCGCATCGATCACAATCGGTTGCAGAAACGCCATGGCTTGTCCGTTGGTCGCGCCTTTGGCGAAGAGCACCGAGCGGGCGGCCGCGCCACCCATCAGCTCACTCATCGTGCGCATGTCCTTGTAGAGGAGCGAACCGGCCATCAGATAGGCGTTGTTCGTGTAGAACGACACCTTCGGCGCCTCCTGGCGCAGGAGTTTGCGCGTCGTGCCCTCGGGAACATAATAGAAAGCATAGATTTCGCCGCGTCGCATGGCAGCGGTGGCCTCGGCGGGCGAAGCATAGCGCTCCACGATGCGCGTGTTTTGGAAGGCGTCGAGGTTCGAAGCCAGCGAACGAGTGGTCACGCTGTTATCCATGTCGACCATACCCACCGGCATTTCCGAGGGCAAACCTTCGTCCATCAGGGAAGTGAGCAGCCAGGTGCAAAACAGCGGCACCACGATCATACAGAAAAGATAGATCGGGCGGGTGCAGATGCGTCGCAACTCGCGCAAAAAAACTTTTTTCATCGTTTATTGTCGTGAGAGGAAAACCTACGGGCGCGTACTTTGGGTTTAATGCGCGCCCTTGTTGTCGCGCCTCAGCGCAGCACCACCGTCATGCCGGGACGCAGTCCTTCGACGGCCTGTACCGGCTTGGCCTTCACGCGGAAGGTCTTCAAATCATACTGACCCGTCGACTTCGAGGCGCGCCAAACGGCATAGGTGCCCACGTCTTTCAAGTTCGTGATGCGGAGTTTCACCGCCTTGTCGCCGAGTGCCGGGATGAAGCCCTCCACTTCGCGACCGACGCGGAGCGAGTCGAGTTTGTCTTCGCGCACATTGAACGAGGCCCACATGCTGTCCATAATCGCCACGTTCATAATCGGCGCACCGGTGCCCACCAATTCGCCGACCGTGGGGAAGATGTCCGTCACCTCGCCGTCGAGGGCGGCCACGAGCACCGTTTCTTTCAGATAGCTCTTCACTTCCTTGATGGCACCGCCGGCGCGTGCCGTGAGGGCGGCAGCGGCTTGGCGATCTTCCACTTGTGCGCCGTTCATCGCCATGTCGTATTGCGATTTGGCGGCACGTTCCGTCGCAATCGCCGCATCGCGTTGCGCCGTGGCCTCATCGAGCTTCTGCGCCGTCACTACTCCCTCGTCATAGAGGCGTTTCACGCGTGCATAACTCTTTTCCATCACTTCGCGACCGGCCTTGGCCTTCTGCCACATCTCGTAAGCGCCGCGTTTTTGCTCTTCGCGTGCGCCCTTGTCGGCTTTGCGGCTCTGTGCGGCGGCAGCATCTTCGGCCGCCACGGCTTGGGTGAGTTTGGCGTTCACTTCGGGGGCTTCGAGAATGGCCAGCACGTCGCCGGCCTTCACGCGTTGACCCTCTTCGACCAGAATGCGCTTCACGCGGCCGGGCACTTTGCTCGACACGCGGTATTCCGTCACTTCCGTTTGCCCTTGAATCACTTCGGGCTGGGGGCGCAGCGCATAGAAACCGCAGATGGCGGTGGTGACGACTACTGCCACAATGAGCAGGATCGCGGGGATATAGTTGGGAGCTTGTTTCTTCATTGTTTCGGGATGCTGCTGTTCTACAGCAAATGGGGAGGATTTATGGAGATATAGGCGTTCCGCTGTCGCCGGGCTGTGGGGCGATGGGCGAGCGGCGGGAACGCAGAATGAATGTTAGCGGCCGAGGGCTTTTTCGTAGATGGCGCGGGTGATCATGATGTCAATTTGCGCGTCGATCTTGTCGCTTTGTGCGGCCAACCAAGCGGTTTGTGCCGCCAGCAAGTCGGAGGTGGTCACCACGCCCTCCTTGAAACCCACACGCGCCATGCGCAGATTCTCTTCCGCGCGGCTTTGGCTTTTCTCGGTGAGGCCGAGTTTTTTCACCGCTTGGTTCACGGCCAGCGCCGTTTGGTTCACTTGCAACGTGATTTTCTCGCGCGCCTCTTGCAGTTGCAGGCCGGCCACCGCCGCATCGGCCTTGGCGGCCGCCACTTTGTGCTTGCCTTCGCCCCATTCCCAGATGGGTACTTTCAGCAAGAGGCCGACACTCCAAGTGCCTTTCAGCTTTTTCTCGAAACCGTTGAACATGCTCGGATAGGTCATGCCATATCCGCCCGTCAAGGCGAGGGTGGGGAGGAAGGCGGCGCGCTCTATTTTCACCTTCTCGCCGTAGATCGACTGCGCCAAGTCGAGTTGTCGCAGTTCGGGGCGCGCTCCCATCGCCGTGGCCACATCGGCCTTCACAGCGGCGGTGGAAGCGGGCAAATCGGTGAGCTGTTCGTCGGCGAGGTGCACGGGTGCGTCGAGCGGCAGCCCGCAAAGTTGCGCCAAGAGCATGCGCGAGAGCGTCAAACCGTCTTCGGCGCGCGTCAGCGTCATCTCGGCTTTGTTCAGTTCCACGCTCACGGCGAGTGCATTGGAGCGGGTGGCGACGCCTTCTTTCACCATTTTCTGCACATCACTGTCCAAGTGCTGCAGCATGTCGCGGTAGGCCGTGGCCAAGCGCGCCTTGTGTGTCAGACTCACCACCTGCCAGTAGGCTTTGTCCACACTGAGCACCACCTCTTGGCGGTCGGCGCGCAGTTTCTCGCCGGCCAAGGCTTCGGCGTAGCCCGTGATGCGGTCGTAAGCGCGGATTTTGCCGCCCATGTAGAGCGGTTGGGTGAAGAGCACCGCGCCGACCGCCACATTGCGCGTGTCGGTTTCGAAATTGCGCGCCAGTTTGCTGCCCGTCTCGTTGAGGCCCTGACGCAAGGCGCCGGTCGACTGCTGTGCGCGCTGCACCAGCGGAGCAAGGTCGGGATGAGCGGCCACAAACTGCCCGATGCGCTGCATCATCTCGGGCGAAAGATGGCCCACCAACTGCGAACCGAGGCTGCCCAAGGCATTTTTCTGATCGGTCGAGAGGAGCGAGAGTTCGTCGCCCGTGTGGGCATAGGCGGCCACGCCCGATATTTTCGGAAGATAGTTGGTGCGCGCCGCGGCATGCACCTCGCGCGCCTTGTCGATGCCGAGTTGCGACATCTGCAACGTCTTGTTGTGGCGCAAAGCCAGCTGTCGGCAGCTGTCGAGCGTGAGCGCGCCTTCATCAGCGGCCGTCGAAGCCGTGGAAACCTGCGTGCCCAGCGCCAAAGCGATGAGGAAAATATATAGTTTTCTCATAAGTGAATGAATGTTTGCTGATTTCTTGACTGCAAAGATAGAGTTTTTGTTTTAGTCAAAGGCATGAAAACAGAAAAATCGAACAATCTTTTCTGCTTTCGCTGAACTCGCTGCGTTTTTTGGACGGCATTCCGATGTATCGTTCGGGAATTGTGGGCGGTTTTGGGCTGATTTTCAGTTATGCAATCGGAGCCTGTATAAAGATTCCACCTCTTCTTCTTATTTCTGCATAACGCCTGATTACTTCTGCGCCGTTCACGGATTGCAGTGCGAGTGATTGGCAAAACTGCTCAATGGAAAACGCTCGCTTTTACGTCGGATGATCCGAAGGAGGGGGCGGACAATGAGGGGCTTGTGGTCAATGCGCGCCCACTCTCTCTCGCAGGTCAGCAAATCGGGTTCCCTTTTCTTTTCGATCGGTTCGGGTTTTACGGAAAATCTTGATTCTCAATGTGAAAAAGCGATTTTACTTCTACGGGTTGAGTCACGAACGCAACCCAAACTCCCTCCCGCTCGTTGCTGCGCGTGGGTTAAAGTGTGCACGACGACGGGTTGCGCTACCAACTTGTGTGAGGCCGAGCGGCCGACGGGGGAACCGGGGGATGAAAATGGACATTTCTTTGTAAATGAGCGGTTTTTAGGCTCTGTCTCCACCACTTTTCACGCGCTCAAGGCCTCTCTTCGAGAAAAGCTGCGCACTTTTTCGAAAAACAAGGGAGGTTTCGTGCAAAAGCCCCCGCCTTTTGCGCGAAAGTCCACAGGTTTTGGGTGACGGCTGTCGACGGCGGCCGAAAAAACGGAGAGAGTGTGGATAAAATGCACAGCATGCGGTTGCACTATCGCGAGGGTGGATTTTCGCTCCGATGAAAATTGGTCGTTCCGCTCATTTATTGTATATTTGCCATATAATTTTGCACGCGCACGCCCTATCTTTGCGGAGAGAGCGCCGCGGGCGGATTCAAACCTACAAAATGAAACAAAAAAATATTCACCCGACCCCAGCGACCCATACCGTGGCTTCTCCCCGTCGCAAAGGGACAACCGCCCTCTACTATGCCGTGGGGTTTGTGCTTTTGTGGATCTTTTCCACTTGGGTCTACGGCGACGTGTTCCGCCACATCGCCGATGAAAACTATGTTTGTGCCGAGCGCCAACCGATGTTCTACGTCTTGCGCTTGCCCGGCGCCTATGTCCTCTGGGCGGCGCGCTACGTTTTGTTGGCCTTCCTCAACCGTTGGGTCGGCGGCACGCTGTTGGCGCTCCTGCTCACCGGAGTGGCGTGGTGCATTGAGCGCTTGCTCCCGAAAGCGCGCCGCGGCGAGGGCTGGGGCTGGTGGTTGCCGCTGGCGCTACTCGCCTGGTGCGTGGCCGACGGCTTCAATCTCTTCCTGCGCATCGAACCCTCGACCTTTGTATTGCGCACGCTGGCCTTGCTCGCCGCTTCGGCGACGGGAGCCGTGGCCGTGAGTGCGGTGCGCCGCTTTTGTCGGCGCGATGTCGAGGCTGCTGCGCCCATGGCCCCGCGTTCGTGGGTGAGTCGCCTCTTGCCGCTCCTGCCTGTGGTGGCCTATGTGGGGCTGGTCGTCTTTGCCGTGACGGCGCGCGACAATGTGCGGGTGTCTTGTCGCCTGCAAAACCAACTGGCCGACGAAGATTGGGAAGCGATGATCGAGACAGCGCGCTCGGCCAAGCGCCCCTCGCGCACCGTGGCCGCCCTGCACGCTGTGGGACTCGAGCAGACCGATCGTTTGCTCGACGGCCTCTTTGCCATCTCCTATGATTATCCCGAATTGTCCCTGCGCAACGTCGGCGGAAAGGACGAGGGTATCAACTATTTGCCCGACCTCTGTCTGCATGCCGGCTTGCTCAACACGGCCTATCGCCTCTCGATGGACAACACTGTGGAGCACGGCCCCCGCCTGCACAACTTCAAACGCATGGCGCTCTGTGCGCTGCTCAACGGCGAGAAGCGTTTGGCCGAACGCTACCTCAATCTCGTCGATCACATGCCTTTCTGCCATGATTTTGCCGAGCGCTATCGGGCGATGCTCAACGATTCGACGTTGTTGGACAGCGATCCCACTTTGGCGCGCATCCGACAGTTGCGACCCAAGATCGATGCGTTCGAACAGGCCTTCCGCCAACCCACGGTGGTGGGCTACAACCTGGTCACGCCCACCGGCACCGACGCAACGCTCATCACCTCGGTGGCGGCTTGCCTCTATGCCAAAAATCTCGATAGCTTCTTGACGCGCATTCAGTTCTTGCGGGGCAAGGTGCAGTTTCCCACCACGGTGCTGCAGGCCATTATGGTGGCGGCCGTGAAGCGCGAGGGAGTGTTGGACTATTTCCCCGAAGTGAACGAACTGGTGCAAAGCGATTTTCAGGCTTTCGTGCAGGATGCCGCGCCCTTCTTGACGGGGCGCGACGCGATGACGCCCGAACAGCGCGACCAATCGCGCCGAGACATGGCCGAAGCCCTGCGCGAACGGTGGTTCGGCACGTATATGTACTATTATTATTGTGGCAACCTCACGCCGGCAGAAACGTCGACGGAGCAGCACCAAGTGAATTGACAGCGACCCGCTGAGAAAATCAATCCCCCAAAAGCCTAAAAGATGCGTTACTCTTCTCTCTTTTCGTGGGCGACGACCCTGTGGTTCGCCGTGTTGAGCCTGATGACGGTGGGCTGTCGATCGGTGGTGCGCGTGCCCGAAACGGCACAAGCCACTACGCAGCCCGCGGCAGTCTTTCCCGACTATCGCGATGTGGTGATCCCGCCCAACATTGCGCCCCTCAATTTCCAAGTGAACCAACCGGCCGAAGAAATCGTGGTGCAGGTGGCCGGAAAGCGCGGCACACCGCTCGTGACAGCGGCCGGAGAAGCCGGAAAACTGCGCTTCGACTCGCTCGAATGGCGCCGCTTGCTCAACGACCACCGCGGCGAACGATTGGCCGTTACGGTCTATACGATGAGCGCCGGCCAATGGCAGCGACACCCCGACTGGTATTGGACGGTGGCGCAGGAGCCCATCGACCCTTATCTCACCTATCGACTCATCGAACCCTCCTATGAACTCTATCGCCAGCTGGGGCTGTACGAAAGAAATTTGACGAATTTCGACGAGCACCCCATTTATGAGAACAACGACGAGTTTGAAGAGGAGAACAACCACTGTGTGAACTGCCACACCCCGCAGGCGTACGGCACAACCGGTCGCAGGCTCTTCCACGTGCGCTCGAAACACGGCGGAACGGTGTTCATCGACGGCAAAAACATTCGCCGCATGGACATGAAGTGCGACAGCGTGCTGGGCGGAAGTGTCTATCCCGCATGGCATCCCGAGCAGCCGTGGGTGGTGTTCTCGAGCAACAAGACGGGACAAGCCTTTTTCCTCAGCGGAAAACAGAAGTTGGAGGTGGTCGACTACGATTCTGACCTGCTGTTCTATGATGTGGCGCGCAACAAACTGAGCAATGTCTGCCGCACTCCCGGCGTGATGGAAACCTTCCCCGCGTGGGCGCCCGACGGCAGCCGACTGTATTATTGCGCCGCGCCGTTCCCGAATTTCGAAACGATGAGCGATTCGGCGCGCAACAGCGAAGACGCGCGCCAAGACGCGGTGCTGAGCGCCTACAAGGAGGTGCGCTACAATGTGATGTCGGTGCCCTTCGACGCGCGCACCCACACTTTCGGCACACCGCAGGTGGAAATCGACTGCCGCGCCGCGGGCAAGAGCGCCACGCTGCCGCGCATCAGCCCCGACGGGCGCTACCTGCTGGTGACGCTCGCCGATTTCGGCCAATTTCACATCTGGCACAAAAGCAGCGACCTGTGGGTCAAAGACCTCCAAACGGGAGTTTTCGCGCCCTTGCAGGCGGCCAACAGTCCGGAGGTGGACTCTTACCACACGTGGAGTAGCAACGGCCGATGGATTGTTTTCTCCTCGCGCCGACTGGATGGCAGTTTCACGCGCCCGTGCATTGCTTATTTCGATCGAGAAGGGCGGGCGCACAAGGCTTTTTTGCTGCCGCAAGAAGACCCGGAACACAACTGGCTGCGCATGAAGAGCTACAATGTGCCGGAACTCGCGAAGAAACCCGTGC
Organism: uncultured Prevotellaceae bacterium; assembly: GCA_963542795.1. GTDB lineage: Bacteria > Bacteroidota > Bacteroidia > Bacteroidales > Bacteroidaceae > Alloprevotella. The sequence continues at coordinate 32,737 of CAUTYW010000010.1, forward strand.
CGGTTTCCGCCGACGAACTGCGACGCGTCATCTATGACGATGCGGCCGCGGGAAAGGCGGAATACGGTAAATGATATTTCGGCGAAAGCCGATGAAATCCTCTTAGACAATTAGATTTATGCCCTATCATACCCTCTTGGTAGACGCCGATTACGTGGAACGCGTGGCGTTTGACCTCATTGTTAATTTCGAACGCATGCTCGGTCGACGTATTTCGCCCGCGTCGCTCGGCGATTGGCTCGACTACGTGGCGCTCGACGGCGGATTGCAGCCCGGCGACAACGAAATCCGGGTCTATCTTGTGCATCGTCCCGAGCAGGAGCGCTTGCAGCATTTCACCCCCGCGCACTTTGCCGACGAACTCAACGGCAAGGCTTTCACCGATCGGCTGGGAGAGTTTGCCATGACGGCACTGGCGGTCGAACCGGTGGTGGATCACGACGATCTGCTGGTCGAGGTGTTTGAGCAGATGCTCAAAGAGCCCGACGCTGAGCGCGTGATGCTCGTGGCCGACCTCGACGGTTTCACGCCCGAAAGCACTCGTTTGGCCTCGCGCATCAAGACGCTGTGTGCCCAACCGCCCAAGCGCGACGACGGAGTAGACCCCGGCCGGAAAGAAATTACGCTCTTCACCATGCAACCCACCGCCGGACGCGGATTTGCGCAGGAGTTGCTCGGCTATTCGCTCATGGCCGCGCTCGGAATCACCGCCGAAGAGGTCAATCGGTGCTAAACCGTGCCGCTTTTTCGCCCGAAGGGGCAAAAAAAAGCCCGTGGGCTTGTGAAATAGCGCGAAAACCGATAACTTTGCGGAAAGGGTATTTTTGCCCGCAAACAGCAATCACACAAACAACTACGATACTCAACCACAATGGGAAAAGTTCTCATCATCGGCGCCGGCGGTGTTGCCACGGTGGCCGCCGTCAAAGTCGCCAAAAATAGTGACGTCTTCGACGAAATTATGATCGCCAGCCGCACAGAGTCGAAGTGCAAGGCGATTGCCCAACGCATTGCCGACATGGGCTTGCGCAATGATATTCGCACCGCGCAGGTGGATGCCGACGATGTGGAGCAGCTCGTGCGTCTGTTCAACGATTTCAAGCCCGAACTGGTGATGAACCTCGCCTTGCCCTACCAGGATCTCACGATTATGGAGGCCTGCTTGCAAACCGGTTGCCACTATCTCGACACAGCCAACTACGAACCGAAGGATGAAGCCCATTTCGAATACTCCTGGCAGTGGGCTTATCGCGAACGCTTCGAACAAGCCGGACTTTGCGCCATCCTTGGCTGCGGATTCGACCCCGGCGTGACGTCGATCTTCACGGCCTACGCCGCCAAGCACTACTTTGACGAAATTCACTACTTGGATATCGTCGACTGCAACGCGGGCGACCACGGAAAGGCCTTTGCCACGAACTTCAACCCCGAGATCAATATCCGAGAGATCACGCAAAAGGGCTTGTATTGGGAGAATGGCAAATGGGTGGAGACCGAACCGCTCGAAATTCATCAGCCTTTGACCTATCCCAACATCGGACCGCGCGAGAGCTACCTGCTCCACCACGAGGAAATCGAGAGCTTGGTGATCAACTTCCCCACGATCAAGCGCGCACGCTTCTGGATGACGTTCGGACAGGAGTACCTTACGCACTTGCGCGTGATCCAAAACATCGGTATGGACTCGATTGTGCCCATCAACTACGAGGGACACATGATCCAGCCCCTGCAATTCCTCAAAGCCGTGCTGCCGAATCCCCAAGACTTGGGCGAAAACTACGAAGGCGAGACGTCGATCGGTTGCCGCATCCGCGGTGTGAAGGACGGTAAGGAGCATACTTACTACGTTTACAACAACTGTTCGCACCAAGCTGCCTACGACGAAACGGGCATGCAGGGCGTGAGCTACACAACGGGCGTGCCGGCCTGCATCGGTGCGCGCTTGTTCATGGAAGGCAAGTGGCGTAAGCCCGGCGTGCACAACGTCGAGGAGTTCGATCCCGATCCTTTCATGGAAGAACTCAACAAGCAGGGCTTGCCTTGGCACGAAATCCACGACGGCGACCTCGAACTCTAATTTTTCCGGCCTAAGTGCCGAGGACACGGCGCATTTTCGGCGCTCTTTCGCAGAGCTAACGTCGATGCGTCGTGTCTATATATCAGGAGTGCTGACAACTTCTGACGACTCCCCCCCTGCTTTCGCCCCAGGTTGGGCAAGCGGGAGAGCGCGATTGAGGTCTTCTCGGCAAGAACTGAGGCATGCTCGAGCGTCGTCGAGACCTTCTCGTTTATAATTGAGGCATGCTCGAGTATTGTAGAGATTTTCTCGGCAAGCGCTGAGGTGATCTCGGGCACGGCCGAGGCGTTGTGAAGAAAAGCCCCCTGATTTTCAAAGAATACAGCATACAGTATGAAAAGAATTTACAACTCTCCTGTTCTGCAGTTGGTGCTTTTGCATTCAGAAAGTACACTTATGAACGGATCACCGAAATTGAGAGTCGATACCTCAAAGGATAAGACGATCAACAATGAGGCAGATATCAATACGCTCGGCAAACACGAGCAGCTTTGGGAAGACGAATAAAAAAACTCCCGATAAACGAGGGCGGAAAGACGATTTCCGCCCTTTTTTCGGGCTCATTTTGATGGAAAGTCGGCCGTTTGCTTTGTCTTCTTTGCAAAATGCCGTAAATTCGCCGTCAATAATCGCATCGTTATAGTCCATGAATAGTTCAAACATCAAGTCGCGTTTGATCGCGATGAACTTTCTTGAATTCGCCGTGTGGGGAGCTTACCTCACTTCCATGGGCGGATTTTTGGCCGGTAAGGGCATGGGAGCCAACATTGGCTGGTTTTATTCCGTGCAAGGCCTTGTGTCCATCTTTATGCCCGCTATTATCGGCATGTTGGCAGACCGTTATGTGCAAGCCCAGCGCATGTTGTCGCTCTGTCATCTCGTGGCGGCCGTCTTTATGGTCGTGGTCGGTTGGATCGGCATGAACGATCAAGTCGCCTTTGCTGACATTTTCCCTTGGTACACGCTGAGTGTGGCGGCCTACATGCCCACTTTGGCCTTGTCGAACTCTGTTTCGTACAACGCCTTGGAGCGTTCAGGCCTCGACACCGTGAAAGATTTCCCGCCCATTCGCATCTTTGGCACGATAGGCTTCATCGTTTCGATGTGGATTGTCGATCTTTTGGGTTGGCAGCACACGAATGTGCAATTTTTTGTCTCTGCTGCTTGGAGTTTGTTGTTGGCCGGCTACGCATTGTCCTTGCCTTCCTGCCCGGTCAACCCCAGCCACGAGCGAAAAGGCCTGGTCGAAACTATGGGACTCGACGCCTTCAAACTCTTCCGCCACAAGCGCATGGCCTTGTTCTTCCTCTTTTCCATGTTCCTCGGCGTAAGTTTGCAGATTACTAACGGATTTGCCAATCCCTTCATCAGTAGTTTCGGCGCGAACCCCGCTTTTCAGGGACAATGGTTCGTAGAGCATGCCAATGTTTTGATCTCTTTGTCGCAGATCAGTGAGACGTTCTGCATTTTGCTCATCCCCTTCTTCTTGAAACGCTTCGGCATTAAGACCGTCATGCTCATTGCCATGTTCGCTTGGGTGCTGCGTTTCGGCTTCTTCGCCATCGGTGTTCCGGCCTTCCCCGGCGTGGTGTTCCTCATTTTCTCCATGATTGTCTACGGTGTAGCCTTCGACTTCTTCAATGTCTCGGGGTCGCTGTTTGTAGATAAGGAATGTGACGGATCAATCCGCTCGAGTGCGCAAGGTTTGTTCATGTTGATGACCAACGGTATCGGCGCTTCTGTCGGCACACTCGGCGCGCAAGCGGTGGTCAACTGCTTCACTGAGAACAAAGACGGCTTCCAAGTGGGCGATTGGTCGAGCGTTTGGCTCATTTTCGCCGGCTATGCCCTGCTCATCGGCGTACTTTTCTTCTTCCTCTTCAACGATAAGAAGGAAAAGACAGCGCCCGCAACATCACAAAGCCCTGAAGTGATCGAGTAATTGCGCAGGGAACGATCAAATCCCCTTCGTTGGTCGATCAAATATACCTATATATCTTCCCCCGCGAGTTGTGAAAACTCGCGGGGGAGGTTTTGTTTTTGTGGGTGAGGACGTTCGGCGAATAGTACGCAACTCGCCGACTGTGGTCTACAAAACCTGAGTTTGGTCTAAGCCTCTTCTCTAAAAATAAGGTTTGTCCGACATTTGGAGTGAGGCCTCAACTGTCGGAACCCTTTCTCAAAAGTGCACCGGCCTCCTACTTCAGCCCCCCAACGCGCACGCGTAGCGCGCGCGTCCGCTGTTTTTCGTTTTTTGCCTTCACCTCTTCACCATGCGACTGTAAGTGGCTCGGAAACAGCGACTTGCGGGTGAAGGTTTCACCCCTTTTTCCTTCACCGGTGAAGGCAAAAAGAGGGTCTTTTCTTCACCCACAATACACACTGTATCAACGACTTGCGGGTGAAGGTGAAGGGTGAAGGCAAGAATTTCGAACTCGCTGAGTGCGCGATGCGCAGGGGCGTGTCCGTTCGCGCGTAAGGCTGTGCGGATGAGGAAACAGTGGGTGAGACCGTGAGCGAAGGGATGGGCGTCTTTTCAAAAAAGCGGGGAGGAAGCAGAGAAAAGAAGGGGCGTTTCGAAAGAAAGTCCACAAGTTTTTGTTAGTTCTCTCCCGATTCTCAAAAAAAGAAACATTTTTCTCGCGAAATATTCGATAGTTCGAAACTAAATCCCTACTTTTGCGCTTGATAAAACACAATTTCCCTTCATTCCGCCGCACTGCGGCGTCCATATAGCGCAAAGTCGAGGTACTGCCCCGACCAACCGGCGCAAACGCTCTTTGACTTACTGAACCGGCGCGACTTTGCCATATCCCAACCTATCGGAACAGACAAAAAGGCGCTACGTTCCGGCGCGCGGCGCGTCTTCAAGCGACCGCGACGAGACATTCTTGAAGCTACCCAACCCTCTGTTTGTTCAGTATTCAATTCGCTGTACAACAATCGTCTGCGCCACTTCAAAAAGCTGCGGAAAGGGTGTCGCCCACGAACGAGGAGCCCAAGGAGATCAGCGTGCAGATTTCGGTTTCTTGCGATCCGCGAAAAGTTTAGACGCAGTAGACCTCGCATCCTGACCTAAGTTCAGCCTAAGCATCTCCCCTAAAAAGCATCCCGCCGACCATAGTACGTGAAAGGTGGATTGCTTAGACCGAACTCAGGTCTAATTTTGCACTTGCCGGTTGACTCTACGAAAGCATACAATCCTTGGTTTTGGCCTTTTTTGTTTCGTTGTGACAATTTATTTCTATATCTTTGCCAAAACTTAGTAGTCATACCACTCGATTGATGAAAGAAAATAGCTTTTTTAAGTTGCCTAACCCTGTTTCTATTGGGAATATAAAACATACCCCCGTTTAATTCTATCTTTTCACCCCCTTGCCCCTGCTCCCGAAGGCGATTTCCCCCGATCGGGGAAAGAAATGGAGGAGCCCCACCTTATGATCCACTATTTACGTTATTGCTGTGCGATGTTCTTCGCACTGATTAGTTTCCTGCTCGCCACTTCGCAGCGTGCGCAGGCGCAAACTCGCGAGGCCTATGTGGTGCAAAGCGCGGACAAGACGACGCTCACCTTCTACTACGATGACCAACGTGACACTCGCACCGGCACGACATGGGGCATCGAGGAGACGAAAAAGGAGAGAGATTACACCTTCCCTGCATGGGCAGGAACATGGGACGTGACAGACAGTACCACCACTCGTGTGGTGTTCGATGCCTCGTTCCGAGATTTCCGTCCCACCATCACTGCCCGGTGGTTCAACTATTATCGTGCGCTCAAGCAGATCGAAGGGTTGGAATATCTCAACACTTCGGAAGTGAAAGACATGAGCTACATGTTCTTCGGTTGCTTCGGTTTGACTTCTTTGGACTTGTCGCACTTCAACACGCAAAACGTCACCGACATGGGGGGGATGTTCAACGGTTGCGGTGCGTTGCCTTCTTTGGACTTGTCGCACTTCAACACGCAAAACGTCACCGACATGTCATGGATGTTCAGTGATTGCTCGAGTTTAACTTCTCTGGACTTGTCGCACTTCAACACGCAAAACGTCACCGACATGAGCTACATGTTCTTCGGTTGTTCGGGTTTGACTTCTCTCGATGTGAAGAACTTCAACACGCAAAACGTAACCAATATGTGGGCGATGTTCTCTGGTTGCTGGCGTTTGACTTCTCTTGACGTGTCGCACTTTGACACCCAAAACGTCACCCACATGTTTGCGATGTTCTATGGTTGCTCGGCGCTGACTTCCATCAGGTGCAATACGGCATGGCAGTGCCCGCAATCGGGAGCTATGTTTTACGGCTGCACGCAGTTGAAGGGGGCGGTGTCCTACGACGGAAAGAAGACCGATGCAACGATGGCCAATCCGGAAACGGGCTATTTCACCGCTAAACCCACCGCAGTGGAAAGCGTGCGCTTCGGTGCAGACGGTGCGCAGCAGATCTATACGCTGCAAGGCAAGCGCGTGCGCGGAGCATGGAAACATTTGCCGGCCGGAGTGTATGTGGTGAACGGAAAGAAGACGGTCAAACCATGACAGCACTTCAAAGATACCCTCTCTTCTTGCGCTGTTCATCGGTGCGCAGGATAGCCACTTGAACGAAAGCGCCACGCTACAGGTTTGTAGCGTGGCGCTCTTTGTTGAGCCGAAGAAGGGACGGGAGATAGGGACGATGCGTTGGGGCGTGCCTTGCACGGCCATCCGTTTGGGAGCAGAAATGCGGTCGCCGAAAAAGTTGTGGCACTCGTTAGGGTAGCGCGTGCAAATGCCGAGGAGCGCGGTGAGCGAGTTGGTGCACCACGCTGTGGAACCGGGGCGAAATTGCGCTTGCCGGATGCGCGCCCATGGACGATCAGGCCGCAAGGCGATGGCCTAACCCAAGGAGGGCAAAGCCGACGATGAGGCTCGAGCAGAGGTAGGCGACGGCGGTGAGTGTGAGTTGCTGTTGCCAAAGGGCGCGGCCGTCGGCCACGAAGGTGGAAAAGGTGGTGAAGCCGCCGCAAAGTCCGACGGTGAGGAAGAGGCGCAGCGCGTCTGGCGCTGCAGTGCGCGAGAGCCAACCGCTCAGCAGGCCGATGAGCAGACAGCCGAGGGCGTTGGCGGCGAAGGTGCTCCACGGAAAACGCCCGTCGGCCGCACCGGGCAGGAGCAACGTAAGACCTGAGTTCGGGCTAAGCATCTCCCCGAAATATAATCCCGCCGACCATAGTACGTGAAAGGTGGATTGCTTAGACCGAACTCGGGTCTACAAAGCATAGATCGCAGCACGCAACGAACAAAAAACAATGCTCGGCAAATGTGCCTCAATGCGGAACGAACCCAACCACAACCTCCAACTTTCCGGCTTCAATACACAGCTTACGACATCAATACAGAACGAACCGGCTTCACAGCTGTGAAACCGGTTCGTTGTTGAGAGAAATGAGGGTGCGTCCGAGCTGTTTGATCGGGTGATCGCCTTCTTTTTATTCCACATTCATCTTGGCCATGCCGTAAGACTTGCTTTCCGAGAGGATACGCAAGAACTCTCGTGTCGCCACTTTGCGATAACTGCCGCGCAAGAAGTGGTAGCAGCCTTCCATTTCGCTGCTGTCCACGCCCACAATGGGCACTGTCGCGACACCTTCCACCTGCGAAACGGTGGCCGTTGAGAGCACCGTGACCAAACGACTGTCGCGCACCAAACTAATCAAGGCGTTCACGTCGTTGATCTCCAAACAGACGTTGAAATCATACTGTGTGCCACGAATCAGCGTGTCGAATTTATTGCGCGCCTGCAGTCCCGGCGCCGGAAGTGCCATGCGGTGGAGCGTCAAGTCGGCCAGTTCCACCGATTTTTGCCCGGCCAGCGGATGCGTGTCGCTGACTACGGCGCAAAGTTCGTTGTCAAACAAGTAGTGCGACTCAATTTGCGCGTAGTGCTGCGAGGGTTTGTAAGAGAGCACCACGTCCAATTCGTGTTTGATGAGCATCTCCATCAAGTCGCTCATCGATTGGCTCACCACGTTGAGGCGAACCTGTGGAAAAGCCTTGATGAACGAGAGAATCGCCTCTTTGAGAATCGGACTGAAGGTATAAGTCGCCCCGATGTTGATGGTGCCGCGCACCATGTGCGTCACTTCGCTGATACTGTCCACACAAGCCTCCACTTCGGCGAGGGCGCGCAGCGCAGAAGGCAGGAAAGCGCTCCCCACGTCGGTGAGTTCCACGTGATGCGAGTCGCGCGAGAAAAGTTGCACCCCCAGTTCGTCCTCCAACTGCCGCGTTTGCTGCGAGAGGGTGCTCTGCGTGATGTGCAACTGCCGCGATGCCTCGGAAAAACTCTGGCATTCGGCCACTTTTACGAAGTAACGAAGTTGTCTAAGTTCCATGCGTCGGGGGCAAAAATCAAGGTTGCGTCGCGTTGCGGTGGGTGGCTGCTCTCAATTCGTCGCGCACTTTACGCAACATCATCAGTCCGTGGTTGCGGAAGGTGAAGAGTGGAATCGTCACCCCCACGACCATCAGCATAATGGTCAGCACGCAGGTGATCCAGTTGTAGTTGAGCAAGTAGAAGTAGTGGTTGAAATCCTCTTCCGTGCGGTGGCTCATGCACTCCACGAGGGCTTGAATCGAGCCGTAGGCAAATTTCCCGGGCACCATGGGCAGGAGGGCGGGAAAGGAGAGGGTTTCGGCCGGCGAGTTGACCACTGTGGCCATCGGGATGGAGAGTGTGCCGATGATCAGGCCGCCCGCGAAGGAAGCCAAGGAGAGATGCACGTCACAGTAGTGCATCAGCACGAAACGAGTGATGTGTCCCAACGCCGCGAGGAGGCCGAGCGACCAGAAGGTGCTGCGTTTCGGGTTGCTGATGCTCGCGAAACCGATGGCGGCAATGGCGGCGAAGGCGCCATCGTTGAGCAAGTCGAGAAAAATAGACATAAGCGTGGAGCAGTCGTTGTGTGAAGGAAGGAAGAACGGTGCGCGGTCGGCGCGTCGATCAGAGCATACGGATGTTGAGCAGCAACAAAGCCAGTACAAGTCCGATCGAAAGGCTCACCGTGATCATCATGGCCTGCACAAAACGGCTGAAAGCACAGATGTAGTGGCCGTAGAGCAGGTCGTTGACGAAGTTGCAAAACGGCACACCGGGCACCAAATACAGCACACTCGTGCCGAGTGCGATGTCGGGCGTGGTGCTCAGACCCGGAACGGCGTAGCCGATGCAGGAAATCACCGCCGCGGTGAGCGCCGAGATGATGGTCACGGCGCGATAATCCACCTTCCAGCCCGACAAACGCTGTTTGACGAAGAAACCGCAGAAGGTGGCGCCGAACACAATGGCGATGGCCGCCCAGTCGCCCCCGAAAAGGCGGCAAAACGAGGCATTGGCAGCCGAAGCCAGCAGCAAGACGGCGAAAGCCGAGAAGCGCGGAATGCTCTTGATGGCCTCGAAGCGGCGAACGGCTTCGGCGGGCGAAAGACTCTGCGTGAAGACGTCGTCGCTCAGCCGGCTGAGACGCGTGATCAGGTCGAAATTGAGTGCGCCGTGCAGCAGCGGAGAGATGCAGCTGTAGGAGTGTTCGCCCGAGGCATCCCAAATGTTCAAAATGACGTTCGTCGGCAAGATGGTAAACTCTGCCTGCACCTGCCAGGCTTCGGCCATTTGGCGCAGTTTGCGCTCGATGCGCATCGTCGTAGCCCCGCTGCTCAGCAAGGTGGCGGCGTAGGTGCTGAAAAACTTGGCGATGTGTTTGAGGCGAACGTGTATTTCTTTGGAGTCAGCGGGTGATGTCGAGGACATCATCGTGGAGTGGTTCATCAAATTGCTTTGCGAGAGAGAAAAGGGGTTAGGCGTGGGTTTGCAAGAAGGCTTCGTCGTGGCAAGTGTAGACGGTGTCGTCGGCCGGTTGCGAGAGGCGCACGGCGGGATTCGAGAGACGCTTGACGAAACGGAAGAGCATGGGCACGCAGTAGAGGGCGGCGGTGAAGGCGATAAAGGCCAGGATGATGAGGGTTGCGTTGGGAGTGCTTTGAACTTGGAGAGCTGTGAGAAGTGCCATAATATAATAATGAGTTGTTTTGTTGGGTGAATCCATCGACGCCCCCGGCACGCCCCACGCGGCGTTGCGTGTTTCCGGTGGTCGGTGCGCCGTTTGCGGGCGAACACCGCGGCGGCGGGAATCGTCGAGATGGAAAAAGGAATTAAACAGTCAGTGCGTCAGTGGCAATGTGGGTGCGGTGGGTTGCGCGGTGCGCAGCGTGTCGCGTCATTGTCCGTTTGACGATGCAAAAGTACGGCCTTCTCGTGCGTTCTGTTTCGAAGTGCTATGGTTTGATTGAATAGTTGCTATCGGTTTTACTGATAGTGACTCGCCAAGCGCCCTTAAAAGCAGGCACCGAGCGCCACTTTTCTCGCGGTGAACGAGAAGGGTAGCGCTCGGTGTGGAGGTAGGAGTCGAAATTAGTCGATGGTTTCGTCGGCCTCGTAACCGCCCATTTCGCGAATGGCGTTTTTGAGGTTCGTGTACTGGCGGAACAGGTGATTTTCGGGCACTTCGCCTTGCGTGTAGTCGTGTTGCGGGCTTTTGAGGAAGAAACTCAGGAAGCGCTGCGTGCCGTAGCGGCCGTCGCGGGCAGCGGCGTCGATGAGCAGCACGAGGTCGAGGCAAAGCGGGGCGGCCAGAATCGAATCGCGGCAGAGGAAGTTGATTTTCACCTGCATGGGGTATCCCATCCAACCGAAGATGTCGATGTTGTCCCAGCCTTCCTTGCTGTCGCCGCGCGGGGGATAGTAGTTGATGCGCACCTTGTGGTAGTAGTCCGTGTAGAGGTCGGGCTGTTCGTCGGCCACGAGGATGCTTTCGAGGGTCGAAAGTTTAGAAACCTCCTTGGTGTGGAAGTTGGCCGGCTCGTCGAGCACGAGGCCGTCGCGGTTGCCGAGGATGTTGGTCGAGAACCAACCATTCAAACCCAAGCAGCGCGTGCCGATGATGGGGGCGAAACCGCTCTTCACGAGCGTCTGTCCGGTTTTGAAGTCCTTGCCGGCGATGGGCATTTTCGTCTTTTCCGCCAGTTCCCACATGGCGGGGATGTCCACCGTGGTGTTGGGGGCACCCATCACGAAGGGCGCGCCTTCGGCCAAGGCGGCGTAGGCATAACACATGGAGGGCGCGATGCGCTCCGTGTCGTTGGCCTTCATGGCCGCCTCGAGGTCGGCCAAACGATAGTGCACCGCTTCGTCCACCGGCACATAAATTTCGGTAGAAGCCGCCCAGAGCACCACCACGCGCTCACAGCCGTTGTCGGCCTTGAAGCGGCGGATGTCTTCGCGCAGGGCTTCGACCATATCCCAGCGGGTGGCGCAGTCTTTCACGTTGTCGCCTTCCAAACGCGAGGCGTAGCGCTTGTCGAAAGCTGCGGGCAAGGGGCGAATGGCCTTCAGTTCGTCTTCAACGGGGAGGATATCTTTGGCGCGCAGCACTTCGGCGTCGACAGCGCTCTCGAAAGCGTTGGCGGGGTACACGTCCCAAGCACCGAATACCATATCGTCGAGCGAAGCCAGCGAGATGATGTCGGCATACTTCAGATATTTCTTCTCGGCGCCGCGTCCCACGCGGATTTTATCGTATTGTGTCATTGCACCGACGGGCTTTGCCAAGCCTTTACGCGCCATGAGCACGCCGGTGATGAAAGTGGTGCTGACTGCGCCGAGACCGACGATCATCACGCCCAATTTTCCGTTTGCAGGTTTCATGTTGGGATTATAATTTGAGTGTTGTTGAGCTTTTTATTCGCACGGCGGCAACCAAGGCGGCGCGGCCATGCCGAAGAATCTACCCCAAAGGTACACAAACTTTCGGACGTGCGCCCGCTTTTCTGCGTTTATTTCTGTTTGATGCCGTGAAAACGAACAATCTCTTTCGTGAAAGGAACAAAAACTCGAATGCTTGCCGGAGTTTTCTTTTCAAATTTGCCTTTCGCGGGGTGCGACTTTCCCCGATTTTAGGGAGAGGAGATGGAGCGATATCACTTTTTTTGCTCCGCTGTGCGCTTTTTCGCGCCCAAACGCGGAGCGGTCGGTGCAAAAGTGGTGGACGCAGCGGAAAAAGTTGGCTGTTTTTGGCCGAAAACAGTGGACTTTTCGACCAAAGTTCACTGCTTTTTTCTCTCCCTCGGGCGGAAGGGAGCGCCCCCTGCGCCCTTCGGGGCGAAAAGCCCCCGGTCGAAGGGTGAAGTGGGGGGGCGCGGCGACGCTTTCGCGCATGGGGGGGCATCGGCGAGCCCATAGTATAAGGAGGGTGGTGCGCTTTTCGGCACGGAAACTTTGTGTATCAGCCGAAAAGCCTTAAATTCGCAGCTTGTAAAGAACACGTTCGGTTCTGCCTGTGCCCACAGGTAGAGCCTCAGACGTAGAAAAAATCCCTCTGCCATGTCTTGCATTCTCCACATAGAAACCTCCACCGCCGTTTGTTCCGTCGCTGTGTCGGAAGATTCGCAGGTGATTTTCGAAAAACAAACCCTCGAAGGTCCCTCTCACGCCACCGCCCTGGCGCCTTTCGTCGACGAAGCCCTGAGCTTCGCCGAGAGTCACGCCATTCCCCTCGATGCCGTTGCGGTGTCGAGCGGCCCGGGCAGCTACACCGGCCTGCGCATCGGCCTTTCCACGGCCAAAGGCGTGGCCTATGCCCGCAATGTGCCCCTCATTGCCGTGCCGACGCTCAAACTCATCACCGTCGGTCCGCTGCTGTACGACGATGAGATGCCCGACAACGCCCTCTTGGTGCCCATGATTGACGCGCGCCGCATGGAAGTCTACGCCGCAGTCTACGATCGCGCGCTGAAGCCCCTGCGCGAAGTGGGGGCCGACATCGTCACGGCCGACACCTATCGCGAGTGGCTCGACCGCGCGCCCGTGTATTTCATGGGCGACGGCGCCGAAAAATGCAAGGCGGTGATCGATCATCCCAACGCGCGATTTGTCGACAACGTGCATCCGCTCGCCCGCCACATGGCGCCGCTGGCCGAACGCGCCTTCCTCGACGGCGATTTTGTCGACACGGCCTATTTTGAGCCCTTCTATCTCAAAGAATTTCAAACCTCTCTGCCCAAAAAGCTCTTTTGAGCATCGCCCGCCCCATGCAATACAACACGCAAAAAGCGCCCGTGCGCATGAAAGCCTACGGCCGTGAGGTGCAACTCATGGTGGAACACGCGCTCACCCTCACCGACCGCGCCGAGCGCACGGCCTATGCGGCGCGCATCGTGGAGACCATGCGCATTGTCAGCCGTCAGCCTGCCGACTCACAGGAGGTGAACGAAAAATTGTGGCACCACCTCGCCCAACTCACCGACTACGCCCTCGACATCGACTGGCCGGTGGAGGTGGAGCGCGCTCCCGCCGAGCAACGCGCCGAGCGTTTGCCCTATCCCGCCCACCGTTTGCGCTTTCGCCACTACGGCCGGTTGCTCCAAACGTGGATGGATCGCCTCGTCGCAGAGACCGACCCCGAAGAACGCGCGTCGGGCTTGCGCCGATTGGCCGCCCGCATGCAGCGCAATCTGGCCGAAGTGCGGGGCGGTGCGGTCGAAGCTGAGCGACTGGCCAAAGACATTGATTTCTGCACCGAAGGGCGCATCTCGACTGCCGAGGTCTTGCGCGCGTTGCAGACTTCTTGATTTCTCCCCCTCTTAACCCTTTCACGACATGGCCTCTTTTCTCATCGAAGGCAATCGCCGACTCCGGGGCGAAATCACCCCGCAGGGCGCGAAGAACGAAGCGTTGCAAGTGATTTGCGCCACGCTGCTCACCGACCAAGAAGTGCGTCTGACGAATGTGCCCGACATTGTCGACGTGAACAACCTCATTCGTCTGCTGCAAGACATCGGCGTGTACGTGCGCCGCAACGCGCCGGGCGATATTACCTTCCGCGCCGACAACATCGACTTGGACTATCTGCGCACCGACGAGTATCTGGCGCGCTGTTCGTCGTTGCGCGGCTCGATTCTCACCATCGGCCCGCTCGTGGCCCGCTTCGGTCGCGCACTCATCAGCAAACCCGGCGGCGACAAGATCGGCCGTCGCCGACTCGACACGCATTTCTACGGTTTGCAAAAACTCGGTGCGCACTTCCGCGTGGACAGCGAGAACGAACTCTTCGAGATCGAAGCCGAAAAACTGCATGGCGCCTACATGTTGCTCGACGAAGCCTCGGTGACCGGCACGGCCAATATCTTGATGGCCGCTGTGTTGGCCGAAGGTACGACCACCATCTACAACGCCGCCTGCGAACCCTATCTCCAACAGCTCTGCCACCTGCTCAACCGCATGGGCGCCAACATCTCGGGCATCGCCTCCAACCGCCTTACGGTGGTGGGCACGCCCCGACTCCACGGTGCTGAGCACCGCATCCTGCCCGATATGATCGAGATCGGTTCGTTCATCGGCATCGGTGCGATGGTGGGCGACGGCATCACCATTAAAAACGTGTCGCGCCGCGACTTGGGCATCATTCCCGACGCCTTCCGCCGACTCGGCGTGACGGTCGAGGAGCGCGACGACGATCTCTTCATCCCCGGCCCGCAACATTATGAGATCGAGTCGTTCATCGACGGCTCGTTCATGACGCTGGCCGACGCGCCCTGGCCGGGTCTCACCCCCGACCTCCTTTCGATTCTCCTCGTCGTGGCCACGCAGGCCAAGGGGAGCGTGCTTTTCCACCAAAAGATGTTTGAAAGCCGCCTCTTCTTCGTCGACAAACTCATCGACATGGGCGCGCAGATCATCTTGTGCGACCCGCATCGCGCCGTAGTCGTCGGCCACGACTTCAATCTGCAGTTGAAGGCGCGCCGCATGGCCAGTCCCGACATCCGCGCCGGCATCGCGTTGCTCATCGCCGCGCTCAGTGCCGACGGAACGAGCCGCATCGACAACGTGGGGCAGATCGACCGTGGCTACGAGCACATCGAAGATCGTCTCAACGCACTCGGGGCTTGCATCACGCGCCTCGAATAAACCAACAGGATTCTCCTTTTTCCTTCCATGATTTTAGACTCCGACGTTTTCTCCATCGGCCGATTCACCCGCACGCACGGCATCCACGGCGAAATCGAAGTGCATTTCACCGACGATGTCTTCGACCGCGGTGAAGCCGACTATGTGTTCCTCAAAATTGACGGGCTGTATGTGCCGTTCTTCCTCGAAGACTATCGTTTCAAAGGGAGCGAATCGGCCTTGTTTACGCTCGACGGTATCGACAGCGACACCGCTGCGCGCGAACTCGTGGGACACACGGTCTACTATCCCCTCGATGCCCGCCCGGCCGAGGACGAAGAGACGATTTCGTCGCTCCGTGCCTTCACGGGGTTCCGACTTCTCCTCATCGATCGTCAGGCTTTGGCCGAAGCGGCCGAGGAAGGCGACGAAACGAGCGAAGACGGTGTGCCGACCCTCGAACTCGGCACCGTGAAGCACGTCGAAACCGCGACGGCCAACACGCTCCTCACGGTCGAAGTGGAGGGCGGAGAGGACGTGCTCCTGCCCTTGCACGACGACTTTGTGGTGGACTACGATCTGCGCGAGCGCTATCTGGTGCTTGACGTGCCCGAAGGGTTGATCGATCTCAACGACTGAATGCCCCGACTATGAAACGAATTGCCCTACTCGGTTCGACCGGCTCGATCGGCACGCAAACCCTCGACGTGGTGCGCGAACACGCCGGCGAATACGAGGCCTATGCCCTCACGGCGGGGCACAACGCCGAATTGCTCATTGCGCAGGCGCGCGAATTTCGCCCCGAAGCGGTGGTCATCGCCGACGAGTCGCGCTACGAAACGGTGCGCGAGGCGCTGGCCGACCTGCCCATTAAGGTGTGGACGGGCGCGGAAGCCATCTGCGACGTCGCCCGACTGCCCGAAGTGGACGTGGTGGTGACGGCCATGGTGGGTTTCGCCGGACTCCGCCCCACGGTGGCGGCCATCGAAGCTGGCAAAACCATCGCGCTGGCCAACAAGGAAACGCTCGTTGTGGCGGGCGAACTCATTACGGAGCTCGCGGTGAAACACCGCGCGCCGATTCTGCCCGTGGACAGCGAACACAGCGCGATTTTCCAGTGCTTGGTGGGCGAAGACGGCAATGCCATCGACAAAATCCTCCTCACCGCCTCGGGAGGTCCCTTCCGCACGACGCCGATCGAGGAGTTGGCCGGTGTCACCGCGGCGCGCGCCTTGAAACACCCCAACTGGGAGATGGGCGCCAAGATCACGATCGACAGTGCCACGATGATGAACAAGGGCTTCGAGATGATCGAAGCCAAATGGCTCTTCGGCGTGGAACCGGAGCGCATCGAAGTGCTGGTGCACCCTGAAAGCATCGTGCACAGCGCGGTGCAACTGGCCGACGGGGGCGTGAAAGCCCAACTCGGGGTGCCCGATATGCGGTTGCCCATTCAATATGCCTTGTCGTTCCCGCGCCGTTTGTCGCTTAGCGGTGAGCGTTTGTACCTGACCGCCCTCGGCCGCCTCACGTTCGAGCGCCCCGACTTTGACAAATTCGACTGCCTGCGCATCGCTTACGAGGCGATCGAAGCCGGCGGCAACCTACCGTGTGTGGTGAACGCAGCCAATGAAGTGGCCAATGAGGCATTCCGACACGGCGCCGTCGGGTTTCTCGACATCCCGCGCCTGATTCGTCGCGCCATGGCCGACGCCACGCGCTGCCAGCGCGCATCGCTCAGCGACTACCTCGCCTCCGATGCTGAGGTGCGCCGATTGGTGGCCGATTACCTCAATCATTAAATTCAAAAAAACTCTGCAAGTTCTTTTTAGATGGAAACATTCTTGATCAAAGCCCTCCAATTGGTGCTCAGCATCTCGCTGCTCGTCATCCTTCACGAGGGGGGACACTTCTTTTTCGCGAAGCTTTTCGGCATTCGTGTGCACCGATTTTGTCTTTTCTTCGACTTCTGGAAAGGCGGTAAGCGCATGGCGTTGCCCCTCGGCACATGGGGCGGCACGAAATTCGCCATCGGTTGGTTGCCCTTCGGCGGTTACGTGGATATCGCGGGCATGGTCGACGAAAGTACCGATGCCGATGCGGTGAAACGCGAAGAAGCCGAGGTGCCGGCCAACCAACTCTTCAAAAACAAGCCGGCATGGCAGCGCTTACTCGTCATGGTGGGCGGTGTACTGGTCAATTTCTTGGTGGCCCTCTTCATTTACGCCATGGTGCTCCTGGCTTGGGGCGAACAGCGCACGCCGGTCACGGCCGTGCAGCACGGTTACTCCTTCAACACCGTGGCCAAGCAAATGGGCTTCCGCGACGGTGACCTGATCGTGGGAGCCGACGACAAAACCTACACGTATCTCGACAACGCACAGCTGTTGCGCGACTTGGGGAGCGCGAAAGTCATCCATGTGCTCCGCGATGGCCGCCCCGCCACGGTGAATGTCGACGGCCGTGTGGATTTGCTCAAGATGCTCAAGGAGCAACCGCCCTTCGTTGCTTTGACTTTGCCTTCGATTGTGGACTCGGCCATGGCAGGCGGCGCGGCGGCGAAAGCCGGTGTGCGCCCCGGCGACAGCATTGTGGCCATTAATGGCAAAGCGGTGACGACTTGGAACCAAATCGACGAGCACCTCGGTGTGGTGCAAGACCGTATCACGGCGGCACAGGGTAAGATCGACCCGAAATGGTTGGCCACGACGCTCGTGGTGAAGCACCGCGGCGCAACGGAGGCCGACACGCTCCGCTTCTCCCTCACCCCCGAGGGAAAACTCGGCGTCTTTAAGCACAATGTGCTGATGGACTACCGCGCCGACACGATACATTATGATTTGGCGAGCTGTTTCCCGGCCGGCGCCGCCCACGGATGGAAGGTGCTTTCGGGCTATGTGAGCGATTTGCGCTACATCTTCTCGTCGGAGGGCATGAAGAGCGTGGGATCGTTCGGCACCATCGGTAGCCTTTTCCCCGCTGCGTGGAACTGGGCGGCCTTCTGGCAGCTCACCGCCTTCATCTCGCTGATGCTGGCCTTCATGAACTTCCTGCCCATCCCCATGCTCGACGGCGGATACATCTTTATTACGTTGCTCGAAATGATCACGCGCCGCAGATTCTCCGACAAAGTGATCGAACGCGTGAATACGGTGGGTTTCTACTTCGTGTTGGCGCTGATGGCCTTGGGCATCTTCAATGATGTGGTGAAGTTCATCTTCTGATTGCCGAAGATCCTCTGCGGCCATTCGCGCTTGGCGCTATTCCTCTGCGACATCGCACACTCCAAGTTGACTTGAAGTGTGCGATGTTGCCGTTTTTGACTGTGCGAAATGGCCGATTTGCCAAGATCCGTTGCCATAATGTCTGAAAAAACCTTGTTTGTGACGTAAAAAGTCTTTCGTTTTTGCGGGCGAACCACAAACTGCCTATTTTCGTCCTCGTAAACGAATCGCTAATTGAAAGTTTTACTTTTCTCGTTAACGACAGATGAGGAGAAACTGAGCGGTTCTATCCACAAACACTTAAAAGATTACGACAATGAAGAAAATCGTACTCGCACTCGCCCTCGTAGGCGGCACGCTCGCAGCTGATGCACAAGTATACCTCGGTGGTAAGCTCGGTCTTTGGAGCACCAAAGACAAAGAAACCAATGTAACGCTCGCTCCCGAAATCGGTTACAAGCTCAACAAGGACTTCGCGCTCGGTACTTCGATCAACTACTCGTTGAACGATCCCAAGGGTGACAAGAACAACACGTCGGTTTTCGAATTCAACCCCTACCTCCGTTACACGGCTTGCCATGTGGGCGCCGTTAGCTTCATCTTCGATGGTGCACTCGGCTTCAACTGGGCTTCGGCTGAAGCACAGTCCGGCAGCAAATTCGGTTGGTCGGTTGGCGTACGCCCCGGTATCTCCGTAGACCTCAACCGCAACTGGTACTTCGTGGCCAGCTTCGGTGAACTCGGTTACAGCAAGCGCAACGAAGTAGAGCAATACGGCTACCGCTTCAGCACTACGGACGTGAACCTCGGCTTCTACTACAACTTCTAAGCAGTCAGTAGCACTGAGAGTACACTCTACTTGATAGGCATCCCTCGTTTTCTAAGGAAAGCGGGGGATGTTTGCGTTGAGAGCAGATGCAACTTGCTCTTAAGTTGAGGGCTGGGTGGGAGAAAAGCGATCAGCGTAAAAGGAGGAACGCTTCCTTCCTTCTCGTCCTCGGGCGAACGAGTCGAAACGACGAGAAACTGTTGCCGCGCTCGAGACTCCAGACGGACGGGTGCCGTATAAAAAGCAAGCGCCGCATTGTCGAGCAGGACAATGCGGCGCTTAGGGGAAAAGGAGGCGTCGTTAGTTGTTGTCTTCCTTGTCTAATTCAGCAGGCAGGCGAAACGCGGTGTAGAGTTCGAGCACAGCGGCCACGGCCAGCGTGATCTTCCATTCGCCTCCGCGGAGAGGCAGCAGGCGTGACTCGGCGGCGAGCATCAGGCAAGCCGAAATCATGAGCAGGAGGGCGCCGAGCATCTGTTGACGGCGCAAGCGGCGCACGGTGACGCTGCGTCCGTCGTAGCGTTGCACCAGTTGCAGGGTGCCGAAGAGGAGGGCACCGGCGCTGAAGACGTAAGGACCGTAGTGCGACAGCGTGGGCACCATGGGAAGGAGGGCACCGGCGAGCAAAAGGAGACCGCCGAGCGTGAAAGCAAGGGATTGCAGATGAGAAAGAGGCTTCATGAGCAGTGAGATCCGGGGGGACGAATGGAGAAAGGGGAAAGGAGTGGAGAAAAGGCGGTGCGAAGTCGAACACGGAGGGACGACTTCACACCGCCAATGTAGTTGTGTGTCATTCTTCGACGACAACGTAGACGTCTTCGTTCTCGTTTTTCATGAGCAAGTTCACGCGCGCCACCTTTTCGACCGCTGCGGCAGAGGTTTCGAGCATGCGCAGTTCGCGCGTGTCGTGTTCATACTCCTTGTGGTACTGTGCCACGCGCTCGGCATACTCCATATTTTGGCGCTTCAGCGACCAATACTCGTAGAAATTGTATTCGCCGAAGAAACCGGCCATCACAAAGAAGTAAATCAGGAGAGCCGGAAAGCGATAGCTCCAGAGCTTTTGTAGGACGTTGCGGAAATTGTTCATGACGGAGAGCGTTTTTTACATGTCGTGGCGACGAAGACGTTCGTCGGCGAGGGCTTCGAACTTCGTACCGGGGCGTCCGTAGTTGGCGTAGGGGAAGATGCTGATGCCGCCGCGGGGAGTGAACAGACCGGTGACCTCGATGTATTTGGGTTCCATGAGGCGAACGAGGTCTTTCATGATGACATTGACGCAATCTTCGTGGAAATCACCGTGATTGCGGAACGAGAAGAGATAGAGTTTCAGACTCTTGCTCTCCACCATGCGTTCGCCCGGGATGTAGGAGATGCGAATCTCGGCAAAGTCGGGTTGTCCGGTGATGGGGCAGAGCGAAGTGAACTCCGGACAGTTGAAGCGCACCCAATAGTCGTTGTCGGGGTGCTTGTTGATGAAGGTTTCGAGCACTTCGGGGGCGTAGTCGTCGGGATATTGAGTACCTTGGCTGCCCAGATGTTGCAAACCTTCAGTTTCGCGTTGAGACATAATCGAGAGAGAAGGAGATTAAACTTTGGATTTCAAATAGGTTTCGAGCCCTTCGCGGCGCAGTTTGCAGGCCGGACAGTGGCCGCAGCCGTCGCCCACCACGCCGTTGTAACAAGTGAGGGTGCGCGTGCGAATGAGGTCGAGCACGCCCAGCTGATCTGCCATCGCCCACGTTTCGGCTTTGTCGAGCCACATGAGCGGCGTGTGCAGGCGAAACTGCTCGTCCATGGCCAGATTGAGCGTGACGTTGAGGCTCTTGATGAAGTTGTCGCGGCAGTCGGGATAGCCGGAGAAGTCGGTTTGGCCAACTCCCGTGACGAGATCGAAGATACCGCGCTCGCGAGCGTAGACGGCGGCGATGCTGAGGAAGAAGAGATTGCGACCCGGCACGAAAGTGTTGGGCGGTCCGCCGGCGGGTTTGTCGGTATCCATCTCCAAGGTGGTATCGGTGAGCGAATTACTGCCGAGTTGTCCGAGGAGGGGCACGTCCATCACTTCATAAGGCACCTGTTGTTCGGCGCAGATCGCCTTGGCGATTTCCACCTCGTGGGTGTGTTTCTGCCCGTAGGTGAAGCCCAGCGCGTGGACTTCGTCGAAGTGCTTGAGCGCCCAGAAAAGGCAAGTGGTGGAATCCTGTCCGCCGCTGAGCACCACGAGGGCGCGGCGGGGTGAAGAGGAGGTGGGTTGAACCATTGGGAATAGTTATTATCGCAGTGACGCGTCGGGCGTTTAGCCCTGCGGCGCTTGCGTAGTCGGAGAAGAGGAGGACTGGGCCGCTTCGGCGCGCTCCTCGGCGTCGATGCCTTCGCTTTGCAGGTCGCGTCCCCAGTGTTGAGAGGCCAAACGCGCCTGTCGGTCGATGACTTCTTTCGCCTTGCGGGCGTAGACGATGAGGCGCAGTGATTGTGCATAGGAGAAATAATTCCAAATCCAGTTGAAGAGCACGACCGTCTTGTTGCGGATGCCGAGGATGCTGCGCAGATGGACAATGAGCCACATGAGCCACGCGAAGAAACCGGCCATTTTCATCGAGCTGAACTCGGCCACTGCGCGGTTGCGCCCCACGGTGGCCATCGTGCCGAGGTTCTTGTAGCGGAAACCTTTGAGCGGTTTGCCTTTAAGGGTCGCTTTGAGGTTGCGCGCGAGGAGTTGCCCCTGCTGAATGGCCACTTGCGCCAACTGCGGGTGACCGCCCGGCCATTTGGGGTCGCCTTCGGGCATGATGCACTGGTCGCCGATGGCGTAGACGCCGTCGAGCCCTTCGACGCGGTTATATTTGTCGACGATGATGCGTCCGCCGCGTCCGATGTGCGCTTCCGGGAGGTTGCCGACGCTCTCGGCCGCCACACCGCTCACCCAAATGAAAGTGCGGGTGGGGATTTGCGTGCCGTCTTTGAGCTGCACGCGGTGGTCGGTGTAGTCGGTCACCATCTTGTTCAGGAGCACGTTGACGCCCATGCGCTGCAAGAATTTCTTCACCTGCTCTGAAGTCTCTTGGCTCATTGCACCCAACAGCCGCGGACCGGCTTCGATGAGGTAGATGTTCATCAAGCTGGCGGACATGTCGGGATAGTCTTTCGGCAGGACGTAGTTTTTCATTTCCGACAGCGCACCGGCCACTTCCACGCCGGTGGCGCCGCCGCCCACGATCACGACGTTGAGCAGTTCCTGACGCTCGGTTTCAGACGAGCAGGTGAGGGCGCGTTCGAAGTTTTCGAGCAGCGCGTTGCGCAAGCCCATGGCTTCGCTCACGTTCTTCATCGGGATGGCATTTTCTGCCACGTTTTTGTTGCCGAAGAAGTTGGTGGTGGTGCCGGCGGCGAAGACGAGGTAGTCGTAATGCACCTTACCGATGGACGTTTGCAGAATCTTCTGTTCGGGGAAGACGCTGCGCACCTCGGCGAGGCGGAAGTAGAAATCTTCGCGACGTTGAAAGATCTTGCGGAAAGGGAAAGCGATGCTACTCGGCTCAATGCCCGCCGAGGCCACCTGATAGATGAGCGGCGGGAATTGGTGGTAGTTGTTACGATCGACGAGTACGACCTGAAAACCGGAGCCTTTGAGGCGGTTGGCCAGTTTGAGTCCGCCGAAACCGCCGCCGACAATGACAACGCGCGGTTTATCGCTTTTGGGAATGTTGAAAGCCATGTTTTGTTGTTGTGTCTGTGTGTGGAGTTGGGGGCGCCGATCGGGCGGCAATCAGCGGAGCGAGTCGGTGAGCAACTTGATTTCGAGGGTGGGCGCGACGCGTTCGTAGAGAATGTTGTAGACCGCGTCGAGAATGGGCATGTTCACGTGGTAGCGGCGGTTGATAAACTTCATGCACCGCACGCCGTAGTAGCCTTCGGCGATCATTTCCATTTCCATCTGCGCGCTCTTCACGCTGTAGCCGCGACCGATCATCTGACCGAAGACGCGATTGCGCGAGAAGTTGGAATAACTCGTCACGAGCAGGTCGCCGAGGTAGGCGCTGTCGTAGACATTGCGTTCCAAAGGATAGACGGCACTGAGGAAACGGTTCATTTCCTGCACGGCACTTGAGAGGAGCACCGAGAGGAAGTTGTCTCCGTATTGCAGCCCCGAGCAGATGCCCGCGGCAATGGCATAGACATTTTTGAGTACTGCGGCATATTCGATGCCGATCACGTCGGCCGAAACAGTGGTCTTCACATAGTGGTTTGCCACCACATCGGCCATCACGCGCGCGCGTTCTATATTATTGCACCCCACGGTGAGGTAGGTCAGGCGGTCGAGCGCCACCTCCTCGGCGTGGCTCGGCCCACCCAGCACCATCAGATTGTCTTCGGGCACGCCGAAGGCTGTGCGGAAATATTCCGTGCACACCACGTTCTCGTCGGGCACGATGCCTTTGATGGCCGTCATGATCACTTTGTCGTGGAGTTTCACCTTGAGGCGCTTGAGTTGCGCTTTGAGGTAGGGTGAGGGGGTGACGAAAATGAGCGTGTCGGCCTCGCGGGCCACTTCGTTGATGTCCGAGGTGAAGTGGATGCGATCCATGGGGAAACGCACCGTGGTGAGGTAGGTGGGGTTGTGTTCGTAGCGGCGAAACTCTTCGATGGTTTCGTCGCGGCGTACGTACCACCAGATCTCCGGTACGCTTTCGAGCATGATTTTGGCAACTGCCGTTGCCCACGAACCGCTGCCGATGATGGCAATCTTCCCCGGGAAACCTCCCGAGGCGCGCTGCTCGTTGTTGGATCCGCCGAATCCGAAAAAGGAACTAAAACCGGGCATAGGACGGAGTTTGAACGATGAGAAAATGGGGGTGCCCGACGACGGACACCCCGCATGCTGTGTCGTTGGTGGGCTTATTCGCCGAGGGCTTCCACCCAAGCAGCGATGTCGGCCACCGAAGGCTTGGCGAGGTCAAGCTGATATTTTTTGAGCACTTCCCCAATTTGTTGTTGCACCTTCTGCGGGTTGGCGCCGCGGAGGTCTTGCACCAAGTAGTAACCCACTTTCTGAAGCACGGGCACCAAATCGGCGGGGATGCCGTAGGGCACATAGGCTTCGGCCTTGTCCTTGGCGGGAAGTTTCTCGGGCTTCATCTGCGGGAAGAAGAGCACTTCCTGAATGGCCGTTTGGCCGGTGAGCAACATCACGAGGCGGTCGATGCCGATGCCGATGCCCGAGGTGGGGGGCATGCCGTATTGGAGTGCGCGGAGGAAGTCTTGGTCGATGATCATCGCTTCGTCGTCACCCTTGTCGGCCAAACGCATTTGATCCACGAAACGCTCTTCTTGGTCGATGGGGTCGTTGAGCTCAGAGTAGGCGTTGGCCAACTCCTTGCCGTTGACCATCAACTCGAAACGCTCGGTCAGACCGGGTTTGCTGCGGTGCATCTTCGTCAGCGGCGACATTTCCACGGGATAGTCGGTGATGAAAGTGGGCTGTATGAACTTGCCTTCGCACGTTTCGCCGAAGATTTCGTCGATCAACTTGCCCTTACCCATGCTCTCGTCCACTTCGATGCCCAACTTCGTGGCCACGTTGCGGATTTCGTCTTCCGACATTGCCGAGAGGTCGTAGCCCGTTTCTTCCTTGATGGCGTCGAGGATGGGCAGGCGGCGATAGGGGGCTTTGAAGCTGATGGTCTTGCCGTCTACCACCGTCTCGGGCTTACCGTTCACGGCGATGCAGATGCGTTCGAGCATCTGTTCGGTGAAGTCCATCATCCAGTTGTAGTCCTTGTACTGCACATAGAGTTCCATGCAGGTGAACTCGGGGTTGTGCGTGCGGTCCATGCCCTCGTTGCGGAAGTTCTTGCCGATTTCGTACACGCCTTCGAAACCGCCCACGATCAAGCGCTTGAGGTAGAGCTCCGTGGCAATGCGGCAATACATCTGTTGGTTGAGCGCATTGAAGTGCGTCACGAAGGGGCGCGCCGAAGCACCGCCGGGGATGTTTTGGAGCGTGGGAGTTTCCACTTCCGTGTAGCCCGCTTCGTCGAGGATGGCGCGGAGGGTGCTGACGGCCTTGGCACGCTTGTAGAACGTGTCCTTCACCTGCGGATTGACGATCAGATCGACGTAACGACGGCGGTAGCGCAGTTCGGGATCCTCAAAGGCGTCGTAGATCACGCCGTCCTTTTCCTTGGGGGTGGGGAGCGGCTTGAGGCTCTTGGCCAACACCGTGATTTCGCGAGCGTGTACCGAGATCTCGCCGGTCTTCGTGCGGAATACGAAGCCCTTCACGCCCACGAAGTCGCCGAGGTCGAGGAGCTTTTTCACCACGCTGTTGTAGAGCGTCTTGTCCTCTTCGGGGCAGATGTCGTCGCGGGTGATGTAGACCTGAATGCGGCCGCGAGAGTCGAGCAGTTCGAGGAACGAAGCCTTGCCCATGACGCGGCGTCCCATCATACGGCCGGCGATGCACACCTCGCGGGGCGCGTCGTCGTCCTTAAAGTTGGTAATAATTTCGTCGCTGAACGCGTTGGTGGGATATTCGGCCGCGGGGTAGGGATCAATGCCCAGCGCGCGAAGTTCAGAAAGGGAGTTGCGGCGTGCAATCTCTTGTTCGCTGAGTTCGAGGATATTCATGCTGTCGTTGTGTGTCTTGGTTCGCCCTTTGCGCTTGCTCGCCCGCGGTCGAAAACCACTGTGCAAGCCCTCGCGAGAGGGACGAAATACGTATATTCTATTTGGGGCAAAAATACGAATTTCTTTTGGAACACTTGGCGCACAATGTGGTGGAAATGAAAGGAAACGACCAAGGTTGCACACTTTGCGAGTCGGTGTGTCGGTTTGTGCCCGATAAATCGGAAATGGGCATCATCGTTTTCGGTAAGTCAAAGATCGTTTGCGCCGCGTCATCGGGAAAAAGCCAAACGACTTGCGCTGTCGAGACACCGCAGAGCGGTGGGAAATAGGGTGGGAAGTGGGGCGTCAGTCGCAGACCGAAGTGTTTTTGTTTTGAGTAGTTTCGTTTTTTTGAATGAATGTGGGTATTCTTCTCTGTGACGAAGTGTAGGATGAAAAACAAGGGGACTTTCTTTCGATTCTTCTCTTGTTTTGCGTAAAAACTCCCTTGTTTTTTGAGGAAGTTGTGCGTTTTTTTATGGATTTCAGTTCTAATGTCAGGTGAACCTGATAAATTCCGGTGAAAGAACCGTGAGGTTCTCGTTTTAATTGCTACCTTTGTCAGGTGAGATATTTTGATTATTTGCATGACTGTATAAGAAGGTCGGTGGAAGTTGTGACGCAAACAATTGTCTTAAGTACTATTCTCAGTCACTCAGAACTTTATAAGATTTAGAACCGGACTCAATGTCTATGAGGGACTTTCAATTCTGCTCCACAACTGCTTAACTCGTGCCGGGAAGTAATACATCTGAATGTTGTTTTAGCCTATGAACATCTATTTTATCCGCAAACGCAACGGAAGTCGTAAAGAATTGGGGCGACATCCTTTTACTCTGGATGAGGCTCCAAGCACGCTGCGACAGTTGCTCACCGTGTTTACCCTTCATGGTCTTCGCGAAGCGCAAACTGTGGTCGGTGATATTCCACTCACGGAGGAAGAAATCGCAGCGCAAGCCGTGGAGGGGCGCGTGAAATTCGCCGATCGTTATGGTCAAAACAACGATACGCCGGATCGTGCCCTTCAGGTGATGCTTCAGGCCTTTGCCGATGGTTTGGTGCGCATCTTCGTCGATGAGGAAGAAGTGACCGAACTCGATGCTGACCTTTCCCTCAAAGAGGGGAGTGAAGTCGTTTTTCTTCGTCTCACCTTTCTCACAGGACTGATGTGGTGAGCGGAACAAAAGCTCTTGGTTTGCTCGCTTCTCAAGAGACTTCTTGATTTCTAACGTCCCATTTCCAATATCCGGCGTTCAGTGGCCGGTCTCTCATTTTAATATCATGCGTACTCCGGAACAAACAGAACAATTCAAACGGGATTATTTGGCACAAATCGATGTAAACTCCTTGAATGAGGTCGAAAAAGTGCTGTATGCTGTGGCAGAATCCAAGGACTTGTCCAAACTTTCTCCATGGGAGCTCCACGATGCTTTGGAAAAACTGCCCATGCATTCTTTGGAACACTCGCAACTCCTCCGATCGGGCTATCATCTCCCCCATCTTTTGCCTTCGTGGCTCAGCGAAATGTTGTCGTATCTCCTGGACTATCGTGAGACGAAGAGCGAAATGCGCGGCCTCTATCGTTTCCGCTTGTCGAATTCCGGTAAACTGTCGGATTCTTGTGTGAGAGAATATGTGGTGGCCGCCTTGATGATTGCCCTGCACGGGGCAAGTTTAGATGATCTTGTGCGCAACCGTCACACAATACGCCCACCGCAGTTCTATTTTTTCGATTACAGCGCGTTCATCGCAGCGGCCATACGGCAAGGAAACGCAGAAGTCATTGCTGCCACCAATGAAGTTTTCGTTGCAGAAAACAATGTGGGCATCTTGTCGCGGGAATTGATCTGTGCGGTTGAGCGCACTGACAACGAAGCGCTCCACGATGCGCTGATCGATCTGCTGAAAGCGGCCAAGTTGCAAGAGGGGTTGCGCCAAGTCATCGTGGAGAGCGGCGACTCCTACAACATCAAATTCTACCGCAAACTCCTGAAGGTCATCGACGAAGAGGGACTCTTGCGCTACAGCTCCGTGCGTCGCGCGGTGCAAACCTGGTGTGGACTCGGCTACGAGCAGATCGAAGACAAGGACATTGCCACCGTTTTCCACGCCATCTGCCGGTATCTCGAGCATCCCGAGGAGTGCGCGGCTGCCTATGCGGGCCGAAACCCGTTGGAAGCTTACGTTGCGCTCTACACTGCAGGAGGAGTCGATGCGCAAGTGGCTTTTGCCGAGGCCGAATCACTCCTCGAGAGTGACAAGCCCGCACAACTTACGGTGGCTGCTCTGTGGTATTTTGCGCGTGTCAATATGAGAGATCGGCACTATAACGTGTTGGAACACCTCGATGTCTTTGTACCCCGATTGGAAGAACCCGCTTTTCGTGCCTACATCGCTGACGAGTTGAGCGGAACCGACTTGCTGGACGAGTTCATCAAGACGGGAAAAGCACCCGAACTCAGCGAGAGCCGACGCAAGGATTTGGAGGAAGTGCACCAAATGCTCTTGGATTGGTTGCCGACACTCAAGGCGGAAAATAAAGTGGTCCATCCCGGTTTCGAATGGTTCAACATCAGTTTCTCGCGTGGCACGGTCATCAATGCATTATATATGGTGTCCTTGCTCCTCCATACGCAAGCCGCGTTGGACGACTTCCTCGCGCAGAAGTTGCCCTCGTGGGGTATCCATATCTTCTCCTCCTATTATGCCGCTGAGGGCGAAGACGCCTACCGAGATTTCTTCTTCTCTCAAGTGCTTCCGACGGGAGCGCCCGAGGCGCGTCGCGGATTTCTCTTGCGCAATGCCTTGAACTTTGAGAACGATTCCCTCTTCATCGTCTTTCGCGAGGCGTTCTTGCGCGAACAATTCACGGAGAAGGAAATCAAGTCTCTGGACGCAAAGTTTAAGTCCAAGGTTTCCACCACGCGCCAACGTGCCGTCCAGTTGCTGCTCACGCAGCCTGACGACATTCTCGTGGGGGCTTATGAGCGATTGCAGCGCACGAAAAGTGACTACATCGCCGATTGTCTCGTGGAACTCCGCGAGGGGAGTGCCATTTTGCGCGAGAAGTTTGGAGAAGTGACCGAGGCTGAAAAGAAAAGCGCCGATGGCAGAGCCTCAGAAGGCGCAGCCCCGACAGCGAATGCCGGAGCCAAAGTGGCACAGGTTGTCGGTGCAACTGACGGTCAGCTGCGTTTTGGCTTGTTCACTCCCACCGAGATGCCAAAACTCCCCTTTGAAAATCCATTTTCGGATGCAGAACGCTTTGCGGAAAGCCCTGTTTCGCAGTGGGTGTCCATGGATGCGGAGCAAAAGTCCTTGCTTGCCCGAGCCCTCCCATGGGAAACACACCAACCCAAGTTGGATTTGTCCAAACTCTTTCCCTATACGGAGGAAGAAATCAAAGCGCTTTACGACGATTTTGCCCAAATCATCGAGGAAAACAAGACACTCACCTATAAAAACAGATGGGGAGTGACGCAAACGCTCGATGAAGGCTCGCTAGAAGTTGTCAATGACATGGAGCTGGAGCAGCTGCCTTACCCGGAACTATGGGACGAATTGCTGAAACGCCACGACATCACCGACGAAAAAGCCTTAGGCCTTGATTTGATGATGCGCTATCTCATGCTCTATGACCGAACGGATGTGTTGTCCTTGCCTTTGGAGGGCTATCCGATGACCAATAAGGGCGATAGAGTACAGTGGCCGCATGTCTGGAAGTTTGAGAGTCTGACGACGGCGCTGCAACGCACAGTGAAGAAACGCCGACCTGATTTGGCCTTTTCCTATGCCTACACTCTTTGTCAGCTGTGCTATTGGTATGGCACACAAGAGACTTACGTGGAAACCTTCATGTATCGCGAAGATGAAATCCATCCCATTTCCGCAGGGTTCCCGTTGAGGCATGCCATTCCTGTGTGCGAATCGAACATGCAGGGTGAGTTTGATCGCGTTGCTCCGATGGTGCTCGCGTTCTATCACAGATGGGGAGAGCCGGCCCGCCAAGCAGATTGGGCGGATGTCTATACGCTTTCGACGGATGTCCTACTGCACCTACTTGCGCATGGAACCATCAACGAAGACCAACTGTTTACGCAGATGGAATATGAGAAATTCCGCGGCTTGCGTGCGATGATGAGACTCGCTTATGCCCATCGCTGCGGCGCGCTGAACTTGAAAAAGGTGGAAGAGATGGAGAAACAAGCCGGTAGTGCCGTAGATCCCATCTGTTATGCCCAAAGTACTCGCGATTTAGTCGATCGATATATCAATCAACTCTTTGAAGTGGAGATGCAACGTCGCAATGCTCCCACAGAAGCTACTGAGGCGTTTCATCAGTGTCGCAACGTTCTTGTGCTCAAAGGGGCAGAGCGTGTGGCGCGTATCATGAAGGCATTGCGCAAAGATCACCTCAAGCTCGATATTTATGGCACAGAGCGCCGCTCCATCCTCAGTAATTTGGCGACGAGCTGTTACCCTCTTCCCACTGATACGCCCGATATGTTGGCAGACATCTCGGAAGAACTCCTCGTAGAACTCGCATTCTTCGCTCCGCAATGGCTGGATCTTGTGGAGCAACGTCTGAATTGGCGCGGATTCCGTACCGCCTATTACTACTTCATCGCTCATGCTCGTGAGATGGGCAACGACGAAAAGAAGGCACTCATCGCACGTTACACCGAACTTGACCCGCAAGACCTCGCCGACGGTGCGTTTGACGAGGCACTCTTCTGCCAAGCTCTCGAAGAAATTGGGGAAGAGCGTTTTGAACTTTGCTACAAGGCTGCCAAATACATCGGAAGCGGCGCTATCCACACGCGAGCACGCCGTTACGCAGATGTCGTGCAAGGCAAGGTGACAGAGGAAGAACTCCTGAAGCAAATCAAAGAGAAGCGCAACAAAGATGCGGTGTGTGCGTTGGGATTGCTCACCGATCGCGATGAGGCGGCCATCCAACGTCGCTATCTGCGCATTCAGGAGTTCCTCAAAGAGTCAAAACAGTTTGGTGCTCAGCGACAAGCCTCCGAAAAACGCGTAGGGGAGATTGCCCTCCTCAATCTTTCTCGCGGTGCAGGCTTTGCCGATCCCGTGCAACTCACGTGGCGCATGGAAGCCTTGCAAGTGGAAAGTGCGGCCAGCTACCTTGAAGGCATCGACGTCGAGGGATATTCCTGCATCATCTCCCTCAACGATGACGGCAGCAATAAGCTGCAAATCCTCAAAGACGAGAAATTGCTCAAGGGAGTTCCGGCCAAACTCAAGAAGCATCCGCAATATCTGGAGATTGCCGAGGTGAGCAAGGCATGGAAAGCTCAACATCAGCGTGCGCGTTTCCTCATGGAAGACATGATGCAGCGCCGCACTCCGCTGGCAGTAGATGACGTGCGCGCCATTCTCTCCAATCCCGTGGTGAGTCCGATGTTCAAAAAGCTCGTGTTGCTCCAAGACGAGCAGTTCGGACTTCCCACCGTCGAAGGACTAGCGACGTTGGATGGGGTGAAAAAGTACGGCAAATCGCCGCTTTTGCTTGCGCACCCCGTAGATTTCAACGCTGCCGGACTGTGGGCACAATGGCAATCTCACCTCTTTGCAGAGAAGTTGGTGCAGCCTTTCAAGCAAGTGTTCCGCGAACTCTACGTGCCCCTGCCGGAAGAGGCCGAGCAGAGCGAGTCACGTCGCTATAGTGGCTACCAAATTCAGGTGAAACAAGCTGCTGCCGCCTTGCGTTCTCGTGGCTGGACAGCCAGTTATGAGGGCGGATTGCAGAAAGTTTTTCTCGCACAAGGTATTTGTGTTTCGCTCTTTGCCCGAGCCGATTGGTTCTCGCCTTCGGATGTTGAGGCACCGGCCATCGAATATGTATTTTTCTCTCGCACTCGCTATGTGCCCGACGCGCCCCCTCTCCACATAGCTGACCTGGATCCGGTGCTGTATAGTGAGGTGATGCGTGATATCGATATGGTGGTGAGCATTGCCTTTGTGGGAGGTGTAGATCCAGAAACCGGACAAAGCACGAAAGAACTCCGCGCTGCCATCGTGCGCTGCACAGCCGAGTTGATGAAATTTGCCAATGTCAGTATCAGTGGTAACCATGTCTACATCAAAGGCATGCTGGCCAACTACACCGTTCACTTAGGTTCCGGCTTGGTGCGCCAAGAGGGCGGCACAGTAATTCCCATTATCCCTGTGCACAGTCAGCATCGTGGCCGTATTTATCTGCCTTTCATGGACGAAGATCCCAAGATGGTGGAAATTCTTTCCAAAGTGGTGCTCCTTGCCGAGGATCGTAAGCTCAAAGATCCCACGATCTTACAGTGGATTCGCCCGCAAGGTTAGCCACAGCCCGCCTCTTTTACCTACCAATAAGGTAAGATCGCACATCAACAAACGAGGCCGCATCAAAACCTAATTGATTTTGATGCGGCCTTTTTATTATCTCGCAATTTCTGGTTTAAGAGTCAGGTATACTCCGAATAGCGCCTGACGATATAGTCCAATAAAAGTGCGTAAGCGCCGACCTTCTTCTGTTTGTGGTGAATGTATCTATAAAAAGAAAGCGGTATCACATGGTCGTGATACCGCTTCTTTGTACACTCTCAGAGGCTCGAACTCTGGACCCACTGATTAAGAGTCAGTTGCTCTACCAACTGAGCTAAGAGTGCAACG
>CAUTYW010000011.1:0-51677 GCA_963542795.1 uncultured Prevotellaceae bacterium
TGCTCACATAGCGCGTGCTGCGCAGCAAGGTGTCGTAGACCTGCACGAGTTCCGCTTCGAAGCGGTTGCCTTTGCGCTCGAAATCATAGAACTGTTTCGTCGCGTCGAAGCGCAGCCCCGCGCGGAAGGTCAGACCCTGTTCGGTGCCGGTGTAGCCCGAACCCAGGCCGGTGATTTCCTTAGGCGGATAGTCGGGAATGGGATTGCGCTTGCGGGCGAAGACAAACAGGTAGTAGCGCTTGGATTTGATCTCGCGGAGCAGCGATTGGTTGGTTTCCACCGGCCGTTTCACGAAATAGTCGCTCCTGAAGAAGGTGCGTCCGCCGCGATAGATGCGCAGTTGCGGATTGACCATGCCTTCGAAGGCCAGTCGGTTGTCCACCGCTTTTTGTACCACGCCCGTCGTTTCGTCGGGGCCGGAGAGTCGCGTCATGCGGATGTATTCTCGCGCCGGCAACAAGTGATTGGCCGACCGGAACATGAGGTTGCCGTCGGGATCTTTGCCCATGTAGAGCCAATCCGATGCCCCTTCAAATCGGTCGTTGGCCAAGCGGTGCACATAGGTGTAGGTGGCGAAGCTCAACTGCGCGAAGCTGTTGCGATTCACGGTGTATTGGCTCACGATGGGGCGGGCTGCCGTTTCTTCGTCGAAGTCGGCGCGCGTTTCCACCGTGTTGTCGTCGGCAAAACGCATCGTGAAACAATGGCCGCCGTAGCCGTAACTGCCGCGCAAAGCCGTTTGGTTGATGGCTTCGTCGGGATTGCTGTAGAGGAGCGAGTCGGTTTTGGGAAAATAGATGACGCGCCAACCGTAGGGCGCGGCGATGAGTTCGCGGCGCAAGTCCTCTACGGCGTTTTGGCTGCGCTGTGTCGGCGTTTGGTCGAAGGCCGTCTGTTCGTCGCTGCAGGCGGTGAGTGCAGGCGTGCCGACCGCGAGCACAAGGGCGAGCACCGCGAGGCCGAAATCGCGCAACCGGTGTCGGCGCAGCGGGCGGAGGGGAAGAAAAGAGGGCTTAGTCATGTGACCGGTGTTGTTGTACGTATGAATGAAGGCGGCGCACCGTTTTCGCTTGCAGGCGGCGCAGGTCGAGGTTCCACACTTGGCGCACGTATTGCTCCACCAGTTCTTGTTTGGCCGTGAGTTCGCGATAAGCCTGTTTGGCTTCCTCGGCATAGCGCGCGTTGACTTCCGGATCGATGTCCGTGTCGGGCGTGGCCGCCTCGGTCAGTGCGGCCTGCACTTGCGCGGGCGTGGCACAAAGGGTGGCACTGAGCATTTCGGCGAAGTCGTCTTCGGCCGAAACCATGCCGTGCATCGTCAGGCAACCGCGCTTGTAGGCCCAACTGTCGAGCCCGAATTGTTGCTGCGGTGTGGTGGTGTAGCTCCAGGGGGCCACGAGGGCTGCCGTGTTGTGCGTGTAGCGTTGTGCACTGATGCGCCCGAAAGCATCGCGATCGTAGGGCATCACGGCCGTGAGGTGCTTGCAGAGTTGGTGCAACCCGCTGCGTGCCAGCGCATAGACCTGACCTTCGTCGCCGGGCGAGAAGGCATTGACGTTGAAGAGCGCCATTTCGGCCGTCGAACCGGTCGAGGGCAGATACAAACGCGCCATGCCGTTTTCGTCACGGAACGTGCCGCCGTAGAGTTGTAGGCGCAGCGGCGCGCGGCCGAGCAAGAGATTGGGCCGATCGAGCCCGTCGGCGGCAAAACTTTCGAGACAGAGGCGGCGAAAGGCTTCGAGCACCGGGCGCACCTGCTCGAGGCGCGGCGGATAGATACGGTCGGTCGTGGCGCCGGCGTGATTTTCCTGCTGATAGACCACTTCGATGCCATAGGGCCGTGTGATGCTGTCGCGAATCCAGCGATCCAACTCGCTGTCGCTGCGGTGTTCGCTGCCGGCGTCCACCACGCTGTGAGGCGAAAGGCGTTCGTCGCTGCAACCGCTGAGGGCAGCGGCGGCAAGCAAGAGGATACATGCGGCATTCAATCCGCGAGAGGGGAGAGAGAACATGGGCGATTAGCGTTGGGGAGCGTTGCGCTCGCGGGGATTCGGACGGAGACCGCGCTCGATGGCCTGTGCCGGGATTTGCAAGATCTTGCGCGGGTCTTCTTTTTCGAGCGGGAAGTAGTAGCGACTCTTCGAACTGCGCCGCACACTGAGGTGGAAGCGACGAATATCGAACCAACGAAGTCCTTCCTGGAAGAACTCTTTGCGGCGGAAGTCGAGAATGGTTTTGACGAGCGCGAGCTGTTTGAGCGTCAGTCCGTAGGTGGGCGAAATGACGTTGTAGTTGGCGCGGTCGGTTGTGGTGTAAACGCTGCGCTCCACGGCCGGCATGAAACCGAACTTCCCCTGCAAATATTCACTCAGGTCGTCGATGGCGCGGTTGTAGTCCTTGCGCATGGCGTGCGCCTCCATGCGGTTGAGCAGCACCTCGTCGACCGTGAGCAGCACGTTGGTGACATAGAGTTCGCGCGGCTTCGATCCCGTGCTCTCGCTGCTCGATATTTCGTCGAATTTCGCCATGTAGAAGCCTTCTTTCACCGGCGAAGGCGAGGAAGTGAAGAGGTAATGGCCGACGAAGTTCATCTTTTCGTAGTCGCCACCCCCTTCGATGCCTTTCTTGGCGAACACCTCGTCGACTACACTCCACGTGGCACCGAATTTCTCGGTGGGGGCGGTGCGCGCCAGTCGCGATTCGGTGGTGGTGAGGAGCAGGTTGGCCGGTTCGTCCGTGGCATTGTAGAGGCGGTGCAGGCCGGGATGGTCAAACTCGAGGGCATCGGCGTAGCGATTCCAGCGGCGCAAATTTTTCTTCGCGTCGCCGCCCAACACATAGTCGGCATAGGCCACCACTTGGTCCCAATCGCCCTTGAAGAGGTAGAAACGCGTGGCAAAAGCGTAGGCGGCGCGCTTGTTGAAGTGGAATTTCGGATGCGCATAGTAGTGATCGTCCACCAAACTGATGCCGCGTTTCAAGTCGGCCTCGATTTTGTCGTAGACTTCGTCGACGGTGCCGCGCCGATAGTCCACGATGGCGTGCTTCTCGGGCTGTTCCACATAGGGGATGCCCGGGCTTTGCGGATCGTTGCCGTAGGGTGCCGACCAAATGTTGACGAGCATGAAGTGCAGGTAGGCGCGGAGCAAGAAGGCCTCGCCGTAGAGGGCTTTGACGCGCGGCGTTTTGGGGTAGCGTGCCAGTAGCTCGAGCGCCTTGTTGGCCTGGGCGATGCCTTTGTAGCAGGTATTCCAATAGTTGAGGGGCGTGTCGAGGTCGTCTTGGTCGTAGTCTTCCCAAAAGTACATGGCCTCGTTGAGCTGCGTGTGCTGTCCGTTGGGCCGCTCGGCCACATTGTCCGTGCGCGGCTCGAGAAAGGGGATGTAGGAGGCTTCGGGATAGGCGCCGGTGAGGAGTTCGGCGATTTTGGCTTCGGAGTCGATGCGCACATTCAGCTCCGAATCGGGACTTACGTCGAGGAAATCGTTGCACGCCGTGAAGCAGGTGGCACTGCAAAGGGCGAGGGCGAGCGCCAAGCCCCCGTGTCGGAGGCGAACGAAGGGGGAGGGCAGGGCGCAGAGGGCGACGGCCGGCGAAAACTCCGCGCCTTTGGCGCAAAACCTTCGCGTTATGGAGTGAAACAAGGGCGTTTTTTTCGGAAACATGGGGTCAAAATCCGAGATTGAGGGTGAGCGTGATTTGTCGCGGGGTGGGAAGTGCCACACCGCCCGAGCGATAATATTCGGGATCCTGCCCGTGCAACCGGTGGTCGGCGTAGAGCAGCAGCGGGTTGGTGACATTCAGGCGCAGAGCAGCCGACGTGAGGTGCAGGCGTTTGAGGTGTTGGGCCGGCAGCGCGTAGGCCACCGCCACATTCTTCAGGCGAACGAAACTGCCGTCGGCCACCATGAGCTGCGAATAGTTGTAGGTGTTGTAGGCGCGCTCGATGTTTTCGCGTCCCACCTTGTCGATCAGTGCCTGCGAGGGGAGGGTGGGCACGTCGGTGCGCAGTTCGTCGCCGGGATTGAGCCAGCGGTCGACATAGCGCTTGGAGAAGACGTTGAGATCGGCGAAGGCTGGGTCGAAAGTGGGGTTGAGGCGCAATTTATTGCCCGCCTGCATGGTCACGAAGAACGAGAATTCCCACGGCCCGAGGTGGAACACGTTGGAGAGTCCGCCGGTGTAGCGCGGTTCCACGGGGCCGTGATAGATGAGATAGGTCTTGGCGTACTGCGTGTCGAGGAAATCGGCGCCCGCAATGTGGGCATAGTCACCGGCCCCGAGCGGATAGCGGCCAAAGTCGAAGGTGGGCAAACCATTCACGTCCAAACCGTCGAAATTGTAGGAGAAAAGCGAGCCGCGCGGGAAACCTACGACGTTACCTCGCCCGCGTCCGGCCACCATGTCGAGGGCGGTGGGCGTGTTGAGGAGGCGCGTCACTTTTTGATCCATGGCGCTGAGCGTAAGTGTGGTGCTCCACGAGAAGCGCTCGGTCTTGATGTTGAGTGTGCTGACGCCTATTTCGGCACCCACGGTGCGCAGATCGCCGAAGTTGGCGTATTTGTAATACTGTCCGCCCACTCCCGACGTGAGGATGCGGTCAATGAGGTCGTAGCTGTTGCGTCGGTAAAGATCCACGGTGGCGCTGACCCGATTGTTCCACAGGCCCAGCTCCAAGCCCACATTCCACTCGTACATCTTCTCCCAGGTGAGATCGCGGTTCTCGAGATGGCGGATGTCAATCTTGTTTTCTCGGTCGCCGAGGCGGTGTCTCTGCACAATGCCGCTTTGGTAGACCGCAGAAGCGTTGACGGCTTCCTCATTCATCTTGGCCGTGAGTCCATAGCTGAGGCGTACGGCGAGTTTCGAGACGTTGCGAAACGGACGCATGAAGGCTTCGCGGTCGATGTTCCATTTTGCACCGAGATTCCAGGTGGGCAACCACAGCGTTCCGGCTTCGCGTCCTGCGGTGTTGGCACTTTCGTAGTTGAGCACGGCGTTCACGACGTAACGGCCCGCAAATCCGTAGGTGCCGTTGAGCGAAAACGTCAAACCGCGGTCTTCGCGTTCGCGCAAAGCGAAGTAGTTGTTGTTCTCCTCGGCGAGCTTGCGGAAAATGAGTGGGGAGGTATAGACCTGATTGCCGCGATCATATTGTATGCCGTAGCCGGTGAAGGGCGTGTTGGTGCGGTGTGCGGTGCGCAACTCGGCAAAGGCGAAGGCTTTGAAGTCGTGTTCGCCGCGCTTGAGGTCGTAGTCGGCGGCCAAACGCGCGAGCCAACTGCTGAGCGAAGCCTCGTTGTTGTCGAGGAGTCCGCCTTGGGGAATGCCGATTTGGGGCTGTTGGTCGGGATGATCCTTGTCGTGCACCAAATAGACGTTGTCTTGCGCCACGAGCGGGGTCTCATTGGCACGAAAGGCCTGAATGAGATTGCTGTTCTCGGTGACTTTGTGCGTGGAGGAGGTGTGCGCGCGCCGAGCGGCCACAAGGGCTTTGAGCGAAAGGCCGTCGCGCAACTGATAGGTGGCCTCGCCCTGCAGTTTGAAGTCGATCACCTCAAGATCCAAGGTGTTGTTGGCATACTCGTTGAGGATATTGAAGGGCGCCCAGTTGTTGCGATAGAAGGAAAGTCGGCCGTTTGCGTCGTAAGGTGAGAGCGTGCGGCTCGTTCCCAGGGCATACGAGAAGGGATTGAGGTCAAAATCGCGCTCGAATACGCCCTGCGCGTGGTTTTTGCGCTGCGGCAAGGTACCGGGTGCGGACTGTGAGCGCAAACTCCCCTGTGCGGAGAGCGTAGCCGTGAGGCGCGGCGAGACAAAGAAGGTGTTTTTGAGATTTGCCGTGAGGCGATCGACCTTTTCGGGGAGCGTCCAACCGCCATCGTGGAGAAAACCGACAGAAGCGTAGGTGGCGGTGTTTTTTCCCCCGCCCGACAGCGACAATGTGTGCTGGGTCGTGGGCGAAAGTGTGAAGAGCAGATCAAACCAGTCGGTGTTGGCATATTCTGCGCGGCGCAAAAAGTCGCGACGTGCCGCGTCGGTGTTTTCCAGCCCGAAGGTGCCGGTCGACGGGTCGTAGGTGTTGGCCGCTTTATAGTATTGGTGAAACACGCCTCCCCGTCGGCCGTAGAGCGCACTCCCGGCGTTGAAATATCCCTTGTCCTCCATCTCGCGATACAGGGACATGGTCTCTTGCGAATTGAGCAAATCGAAATCGGCATACCGAGGTTTGAGGCGAACCGTGTTCTCTGTGCTGTAATTCACGGAGAGCGGCGTGTCGCGGCGGCCGTTTTTGGTCGTGATGACGATGACGCCGTTCAGCGCACGGGCGCCGTAGACGGAAGTCGCGCTGGCATCTTTCAAAACTTGGATGTCTTGGATGTCAGACGGGTTCAAACCGGCGATGGCCGAGCCGACAAGTGTGACGGCATCCCCGGAAGCGAGCTGATCGAGGGAGAGATGCACGAGATCTTCGTACACCGCGCCGTCAATCACCCAAAGTGGTTGCACATTCCCCAGGATCGAGGCGCCGCCACGGATGTTAATGCGGGGCGCTGCCCCGAAAGTGCCCGAAATGTTCTGGATGTTGAGGCCGGGGACGCGGCCTTCGAGCATGCGGCTCACGTCGTTGAGGCCTTCGAGGCGCACATCGCTCATCTTCACGGCCGATGCTGCGCCGGTATAGATGCGGTTTTTCACCTTTTGATAGCCGGTTACGACTACTTCGTCGAGGCTGTGTGTGTCTTCTTCGAGGCGAATGTGCAGCGAGTCCGTGCCGGCGATGCGCACACGGCGGGTGAGCATGCCCAGGTGGGAGACGAGCAGCGTTTTGCCCACGGGACGCGCCGAAATCCGGAGGGAAAATCGCCCTTCGTCGTCGGTAAGGGTGTGTAGCGGGGAATTGACGAGTTGCACATGGGCGCCGGCCAACGGAAGCCCGCTCATGTCGGTCACAATTCCCGACACCGAGGCCGCAGTCTGGGCGGTGGCTGTGCTCACCCCCCAAGTTGCGCAGCAAATCAGGGAACAAACGGCCGAAAGTGGGAAGGTAGAAGTCAGTTGAGGCATGATGTTTGGGCTTACCAGTTCAAGATGGCTCCGCAATAGAGCCCGAAAGGATGACCGACACGCAGACCCGCCGGGTGACGCGAGGCGAGATAGCGCGCATTGGTGAGGTTGATGGCGTTCAAAGTGAGCGTCACGCGGCGATTGAGGCGGGCTTTGGCCGAAGCGTCGACGATGAAATGAGAGGGAATGGTCTCACTTTTGGGCATGGCCCCCTGTCCCGGCACGGTACGCATGGCTCCGTTGTAGCGCAGCC
Source organism: uncultured Prevotellaceae bacterium (assembly GCA_963542795.1). Taxonomy (GTDB): domain Bacteria; phylum Bacteroidota; class Bacteroidia; order Bacteroidales; family Bacteroidaceae; genus Alloprevotella. Next base: position 7,322 of record CAUTYW010000011.1, read on the forward strand.
CCACGTTGAGTTCCCAACCGCGGTATTCTGCGCCGATTTGTGCGTTGGCCGCGTGCCGGAAGATGTAGGGAATCTCGTCGCCCACGTGGACTTCGCCCCACGCTGCGCTCGAAAACGCATTGAGCATCTCGGTGTGCGTGAAAGTATAGGTGAGTTGGAGCGGAAAGTTCACTCGGCCGATGTGCGGTTGGGCTTGGGCCAGCAGTTCCACGCCGCCCACGCGCGCTTTGCCCACGTTGAATTGTTCCAAGGTGCCTTGTCCGCCGCCGGCAAGGAGGTCGCTGCCGAGCATGTTGCGGTAGGCGTTGAAGAATCCGATGGCTTCGATTTTCAAGAAGCGCGAATTCCATCGAGCGCCGCCTTCGAAGTTGGTGCTGTTCTCGGCTTTCTGATAGAGGGTGGCACTCGGCGGCGCAAAACCGCGGTGCACGCCGCCCAAGAGGGAGAGTTGCGACGTGAGCTTCACGTTGAAGCCCAAACCCGGCAGCCAAGCACGGGCGTGGTTGGGCGTTTCGATGCGAATCTTCCCGCTGCGTCGCGGATCGGCTGCGGTGAAGTCGCGTTTCAAGAGACTCACGTCCTCATAGCGCGCGCCGGCAGTGAAGGTCCACGCGCCTTTTGCCCATTTGGTCAGCACATAGCCCGACCAAGCGTGGGCTTCCGTGATGCGGTTGGCGTTGCTGCCCGGCAAACCCGGGAGAAAGAACTGCATGCGCCCGTTGTGCATGGCATAGCCGTCGTCTTGTTGGAAACGATCTTCGTCGTCGACGTGATAGCGTAGGCCAATTTCGGCGGTGAGCCAACCTCCGAGCACGTCGCCCCGCCATTCGCCTTTGCTCTGGATGCCTCGAGAATGATAGACGCGATGGTTGGCGCGGAGCATCAGCGCTTCGCCGGAGAAATCGCGAGCGCCGGTGAGAATATCGAAATACGCGCGATTCACCTCGGGGTCTGCCAGCACGTCGGCAATGGTTCTGCGCTCGGCCTTCGTCACTCCGTCGCGCACTTCGTTGAGTTTATACCAGTTGCGAAAGAAGTAATGATAGTAAGCCTGTGTGGTGATGTTCCAACGATAGCCTCCGTTCATCACGTGGGTGGCAGCCCACTGCCAATGGCGCGTGACAAGGCGGTCGCGCTGCGCACCGGCATAGCGGAAGTAGGGATTGCGGGCAAAATCATCTTCGGAGAGTCCGAGATAGGTCTCGTCGGAATGCTCGTCGGCATAGCCCGCTTTGAGTTCCAAACGGTGATTGATGCCAGAGTCGAAGGCCGTTTTCACCAAGAACTTGCCCGAAATGTCGTTGCGTCGGAAGCCTTCGCGCTCGTCGGGGTCGCCTTTGCGGAAACCTTTCGAACGGTAGTGCAGATATTCGAGCACAAAGCCCGTGTGCTTCCAGCTGTTGCCCACCATTGCGTAGGATTTGAATGTATCGTAGCTGCCGTAGGACGTATTGAGGCGGGCCGTGAAGCGATTCGGCACTGCAGTGGAAACCAAGTTCACCGCACCGCCCGTGGTGAAGGGGCCATATTGCACTTGGCTGCTGCCTTTGAGCACCTCCACGGCCTGCATGCGTGCCATGTTGGGGAAGTAGTAGGCGGCCGGTGCGGCGTAGGGCGCGGGCGCAATGAGCATCCCGTCTTCCATGAGGGAGATGCGTTCGCTGCGCTCGGCTTTTGTGCCGCGCAAACTGATGTTGGGACGCAAACCGAATCCGTCTTCTTCGTAGACATTGACGCCCGGCACACTTTTGAGCAGGCGATTGATGTCGGTGTAGCCCATGCGCTGTATTTCCTGCGGCGAGATGTAGTAGGCCGACCCCGTGCGGTTGCGGGCTTCAAACTTACTGCCGAGCATTTGTCCGGTGCTGACGACCACTTCCGCGACTTTGATGTCTCGGCGCGTGGAGTCTTTGCCGGTGGAATCGGGGGGCGTGAGGACAGTTTCCGTGGGAGCGTGATGCAGATGTCCTGCAGTTGCACATAAAGGCACGAGCCCCGGGAGAAGGAGTCCGAAAAAGTAGGTATCTCGCATAGAAAAGGGGTGCGCACAGCGCACTTCATTGCATATTTACAGAGAGAAGTTTTTGAAATGCGAAATTAAATACAATATCGTGCGTGGACAATCACTACATGTGGGTATTTTGGGTTGTGAATTTTGAGATAGTTGTGATAATGAGCGCGGTGAATGTGTTTTGTTGTAGAATGGGCGATGAAAGCTGTAAGGATGTAAACGAAATGTGCTCCCCGATAATTTGCCCGCGGACGAAAAGGGAAGAAAGCAGCGAAGTTTATGCATAAAATCGGAACTCGATGTTTCCCCTCCTCGCACAAGTTCAGTATGTACAGGGGATACGCCGCGCGTCTGCGTAGGAAAAGGCGAGAAACTGCGGAGTAATCGGGAAAAAGCCTCCGTGTTTTCCCCGATTGCTCCACGTTTTTCGGAATTATCACGCGGTTTTTCTGAGAAACGTCCCTTTGTACGGCCGGAAGACGGGCAACGCAGGTCGGAAGCCGGGAGAAAAGGGAAATACTGCGCAGACTGCGCGACGAACTGCCCCGGTGCATCTGAACAAACCCGCAGGGAAGGACAAGAAAAAAGCAAAGCCCGCGCAGTGGCAGGCTTTGCTTTGAAAAAGAAGAGGGGAAGTTGCTCGATCAGGATCCGAGAGAGTACACGGCTAACGCAGCTGCGTGGTTTCGAAACGGGCGCAGGGAGGTTCGACCCGGGCGTGTGAGGGCGCCGAATGCGGGCGCCGCCGGGCAACAAGGGGGGATGCTGAGCAGACCGACCGAGGAACAGAAAAATGAGGGGAGGGCGGCGCGACTATTTGCCTGACGCCCGACGGAATCGGGAGCAGAGCACTTCGCCCACCTTGTAGACGTAGCGCAGACAAAGGAGGGGGAAGGCTGAAATTACGTGGTGCTGGTGCAAAGCGCGGCGGTGGTCGCGGAGGATGGCCAAGTGACTACGCCAACCTGAGGTGGAGAGGCCGCCGGTGCGCATGGTCACAAAATCGGCCGGCACGTAGACCGTGCGAATCTTGTGGACAAAGATGAGGCGCAGCAGTTGTTCGAAGTCAGCCGCCACTTTGTAGTTGAGATCAAAGGTGCCAAATTGGGTGTAGCACGCGCGACGACAATAGAAAGAGGGGTGTGCGGGCATGAATCCCAAGCGCATCATCCACGGACGGAAGGGGCGCGAGCTGTAGTAGCGCGTCATGGTGTGGAGATCGGCAGGGGATACGTAGTGCACATCGCCGTAGCAAGCATCGATCTGCGGGTCGGCGAGCGCATTGGCCACGCGGCTGAGGACGTGGGTGTCGGTATAGAAATCGTCGCTGTTGAGCATGCCCACCACCTCACCGGTGGCGCGAGCAATGCCTTTGTTCATGGCGTCGTAGAGTCCGCGGTCGGGTTCGCTGAACCAGCGGAGGCGTTTGCCGAACTGAGATGCAAATTCGCGAACGATGTCGGCTGTGTTGTCTGTCGATCCGCCGTCGGCCACGATAAGCTCGAAGTCGGTGTGCGTTTGAGCCAGGAGAGAGCGGAGGGTGTCGGAGAGGGTGGCGCCACTGTTGAAGGTAGCGGTGACAATGGAGATTTTCATGGGCGCGGTGCGAGAGCGTTACGCCGACAGAGGCGAGCGATGAGTGGGAAGAGGACGTCGAGGCGGAATTTGATCTTTGCGCGGAGTGAATAGGGGCTCTTTCGCGCAGTGCACGAGGCGTTGTCACCATGACGGCGGAAGAGGATGAGCGGTTCGTGGAGAAACTCGACGCGACCGGTGAAGGCTGCCACGTTGCCAATCCAGATGTCGTGCATCGGCGTGCAGGCAGGGAAGGGAAGTGCGCGTCGGAGCACGCGGCGGGTGAAGGCCATGCAGCAACCGAGGTAGAAATTGCGCACCAGTAGGTTGTACCACCGACTTTCGTGCAGCTGCACGTGCGCGAAGAAGGAGGGAGCGGTGACGTGCAGCGCTTGATCTGTGACGCGGCAGTCGCTCACCACGCAATCTGCTCCGCCTTTCAGCGCAGCAAGCATGCGTTGCACTTTGCCCTCGAGCCAAACGTCGTCTTGGTCGGAGAGAAAAATGTACTCGCCCCGTGCTTGTCGGAGCGCATGTTCGAAATTGTCGATGGGAGATCCGGTTTGCGGCCCCGGAACAATGTGTATAATGGGATTGTCGAAGGCGCGCACCACGTCCAACGTCGCGTCGGTGGAGCCGTCGTCGGAAACGATGACTTCGTCGTCGGGACTCAATTGCGAGAGGATGGAACTCAATTGCTCGTGGAGTGTGGCGGCACCGTTGTAGGTGGCAATGCAGACAGAGATCATGCAGAGGTATTGTGATTCGATTGCGGCGGCGACCATAGCAGGCCGGGCGCCACTTCGTTGTGTCGAGTGAATAACTTTCGGAAGCCTATGCGAGGGTCGAAAGTTCTTTCATAGGTAGAATTTAGTACGCAAAGTAGAACTGCTGAGTTGCGATTTCTTCTCTTCGAAGGAGGGTAGCAACACCTTTATATCAATTGAACGCTTCTCAGTGCCCATTATTGCAAGAAATGGCGAAAAAAACAACAGTGGGTAGTCCGATTGTCAGACTGCCCACTGTTGTTTTTTTCGCCGGCAGGTAGTCTACGCATCATCGCACGGTCATGTCAAGTTCTCTGTCGTCGATACGACGAAGGATGTCGGCTGCTGTGCCGGAGAAGGGACCGAAATGCTCGAGTTTGAGGGTACTCATGGCCGCAGCAAAGCAGCCCGCTTCGCGATAGCCCGCACCGTGAGCCCGTTTGTAGAGATAGCCAGTCATATAAGTGTCGCCGCAGCCGGTGGCGTCGGCCAGTTGTAGTGGAGGGTAGGCACGGATTTCCACCAACTTGCCTTCGGCGTAGATAAAAGAGCCGAGACTGCCTTCGGTGATGACGACTTCGTTCACTCCCCACCCGTGCAAGCGGCGCGCGGCGGCAAGAACCTCAGTTTCGCCGGTGAGAACGTGCATCTCGTGCTCGTTGACTTTGAGTATGTCGACGTATTTCAGGCAAGCCGCCTTTTCTTCCCAATCACAGGCTAGCACTTGGGTGTTTTCGACACGCCGCAAAAAACCTTGCACATCGAGCGAGACGATGCCTTTGGTGGAAAGGTAGCGAATGAGATCGGGGTCAAAATCGTCGGCGAGAAGGCTGCCGAGATGAAAAATGTCGGCGTGCACGTCGCAAAGGTGCTCCACTTTGAACGGATCGGCCTTGGCCAAGACACGCTGTGTGCGATCGTCAGAGTTTTCTCCGTAGGCGTTTTCGAAAATAACCGTGGAACTGCCCGGGATGAGTTTCACTTCCGTCCCGATCTCCCGGAGTTCGTCGATGACTTTGTAGTCGTCTTCGCCGACCGACGTGACCAAACTAAATGCCGGGTTCGGGAGACGGGCAATGCCGTGCGCAAAATAATAGGCCGTTCCTCCACTCAGGTGATCGGTGTGTCGCGGTGTGATGATTTTGTCGTGGGTGATGTGCCCGACGCAGCAGATTTTTTTCATGCCCGAACGAGTTGTAGGAATTCGTCACGCAACTCCGGGCGTTCAAATTCCCCGCAATGCGCAGTGGTGACGGTGAGCGAGCATTGTTTTTCCACTCCGCGCATTTGCATGCACATGTGGTGTGCCTCGACCATCACCATAACGCCGCGCGGGTTGAGGGCTTCGCGAATGGCTTCGCGAATTTGGTGAGTGAGACGTTCCTGCACCTGGAGACGATGGGAGAAGATGTCGACGACACGTGGGATTTTCGAGAGACCGCAAATGAATCCGTCGGGCAGATACGCCACGTGCACTTTCCCATAGAAGGGCAGCATGTGGTGCTCGCAGAGACTGTGGAATTCGATATCGCGCACCAATACCATCTGACGTTGCTCTTCCGTGAATTTCGCGCTGTTGAGCACTGCGATCGGATCCTGATCTGCGCCCGCCGTCAGGGTCGTCATGGCTTTCGCCACGCGAAGCGGTGTCTTGAGGAGTCCTTCTCGCTGAGGATCTTCTCCGAGCAGTGAGAGGATTTCGTGGTAATGGTGAGCGAGACAGTCTAAGCGTTCTTGTTCAGTCATTGTGGTGAAGTTAAGAGTGGTCCGCACAAGTTGGGCCGAAAACCTATTTTTGAACGGCTGCCGGTGTGCGTATGAGGATGGGAGAAGCCACAACAGCAGCTTCGCTTGAGAGACGTGCGGCGCGCAGCAGGCGTGCACAGCGCAAGGCCTCTTCTCGTCGGGTGAAATTGCCGACTCTGCAGGTCCATCGCGGCGCGATGAAATGTACGTAGACCGGCATTTGTGGAAAGCGCCGGCTGATTTCTTTTTGCATTTGTATCGCGGCGTTGCGCGACGCACGGTCGGCAAATCCTGTGTAGACCTGTACACGATACCCCATGGCTTTTCTATAGGCGCGCGGCGCAGTCGGCCGTTTGTCGGTGGAAGGCACATCGGTGGCCGAACGGGGAGAGAGCTCTCCGTCGGTGTGAAGCATCGTGCATTGTGCTTGTGGCGCATCGGTCGGCGTTTCGAGTCCACGAACCGTCGCAGCAGCCGATGGCCATGCCATCGCCAATCCACAAAGCAGGGGAAAAAGAGAGGAAAAACAGAGCATGGCCGCAAACCTAATCAAAAGAAGATGACCGTCACGAGCAGCACTCGCGGCGGCCATCTCACGTTTTGTTGTTTAGCAGTGCAGTTCTGCGCTACATTTAGGCTTTCCAAGCATCGATGATGCCCTTGAAGTCAGCCGCCTTGAGCGAAGCACCGCCGATGAGTCCGCCGTCGATGTCAGGCTTGGCAAAGAGTTCGGGTGCATTGCTGGCTTTGCACGAACCACCGTAGAGGATCGAGGTTTCGTCTGCTGCGGCAGCACCGAATTTGTCAGCCACGCACTTGCGGATGAAGGCATGGATTTCTTCTGCCTGTTCGGCCGTGGCCGTTTTGCCGGTACCGATTGCCCAGATGGGTTCGTAGGCAATGACGACATTCTTCCACTGTTCGGGAGTGAGGTGGAACACGCTACCTTCGAGTTCAGCCTTGCACACAGCTTCTTGTTCGCCGGCTTCGCGTTGCGCGAGGCTTTCGCCGATGCAGAAGATCACCTTCAGGCCGTTAGCCAGGGCGAGATCCACCTTTTCTTTGAGGATTGCGGGCGTTTCGTGGTAGTATTCGCGACGTTCGCTGTGACCGAGGATCACGTATTCAGCGCCGGTCGACTTCACCATCTCAGCCGAAACTTCGCCGGTGTAGGCACCCGAAGCTTTGTCGGCGCAGTTTTCTGCAGACACGGCCACGAGGCTGTGATCTACCACTTCGCTGACTTTGGCGAGGTGGATGAAGGGCGTGCCGATGATCACTTCGCAGTTGGGCTTCTCTGCTTTGAGGAGATCGTTGATTTCAGTAGCGAGCGCAATGCCTTCCTGGAGATTCTTGTTCATCTTCCAGTTACCGGCAACGATGTGCTTTCTCATGATGGAGTGTTTTTTTGAGATTTGTAATGAGTGTATACTTTGAAATAGCGGTGCCCGAGCTTGAGCCGATCGACCAGAACGAGCAAACCGAATGGGATGACAAACCAGAGGAAGAGCCGCAGGAATGCGTGGTGCGCGGCGTTAGACTGTGCCTCAGGCGAAAGATCGAGATGACTCAATTCGGTTTCGTCAGGCAGATTATTGTTGCTCCATTTCGCCACGATTCGCCCGTCGCGGATCAGCACCAGCCCCGGATTGGCGCGCACCAAGGCTTCGAGCGTCTCGGCCGAGCTGACAGCAAAAGGATAGGCTGCTCCGGTTCTGTCGATCCAGTTCGAAACGTCCTTGCCCGTTGTGGCAGTGGCACAGAGGAAACGCATGCGGTGGTCTCGTGCATAGTCGTAAATGTCGTTCAGCGCATCGGAACACCCCGCGTCGGCCGCTGCAAGATTGGGGATCGTGACAATAAATACATTGCCCGTGTCGGCCAACAGCTCGTCGCCGATTTCTTGTTGGGTGCGCGAGTCCACGAAAGAGAAGTCTTTGATCGTCGCCGGACGGATCACTTTCGTGTCGGTCCGCACGTATTTCCAAGTCGAATCGGGAAGATTCTCCATGCGGAACGTCTGTTGTTTTCCGTTCTTCTCATAGACGAAAGTCATGTCCTCTTCGCCCCGCATGGCCTCTTCCACCTTCGTGCCCAAGTCGTAGCCGGTGAAATCCACCAGCGGGAGATAGTGCAAGGAGTAGAGTGCCACGCCGATCATGTAGACCAGCGCATAGAGCGAAAGCAACCACTGCGTATGCTTCGAAATGATGCGCAGCGAGTGCTGTCCGGCAAAGAGCAACAAGATCGCGCAGGCAAGCAGCACGATGTTTTTCGCCAAGGTCTGTCCGTTGGTGAGGAGAATCGCATCGCCGAAACAGCCGCAGTCCGGCACGGGACTGTAGAGGTAAATGTAGATCGTCACCACGGTCATGACGAGCATGAAAACAAAGGTGCCGACGGCCGTGAGGCGTTTGCGCATGCCGAGCAACAAGTAGACGCCGAGCGTAAATTCCACCAACGCCAGCACGATCGCAGCCGTGTCGAGGTAAATCGATCCTGCCGGAAGGTTCCACCCGAGGTGGTTACAATACGCTTCGAGTTTGTGCTCCATGCCCATCGGGTCGAGCGCTTTCACGAAGCCCGAGAACAGGAAGGTGGCAGCCAGCAACCATTGCGCGAGAGTGGTCACCACGCGCAGGACGATGTGCAGCGTTTTGTTTTGTGTCATGGGTCGTACATTGGGATTAGCGGCTCACTTCGCGTGTCGAAACACTCGATGCACGTCGCGCGCAGTCGGAAGGACAGACCCAGCCTTCGGCATTGTGTCCGTGTTGTTTCGACCGGCGTACTCGTCAAGCCGGTTCTTCTTGCGCAGGTGAGCAGCCTTCGCCTTCCAGCTCCAATTTGATGAGCGAGAAGACGGCATAATTGATCATGTCCTGATAGTTGGCTCCCACTCCTTCGCTGACGATCGTTTTGCCGTCGTTCGATTCGATTTCTTTGGTGCGGAACACTTTCATCAGAATCAAATCCGTCATCGACGTCACACGCATCAGTCGCCAAGCTTCGTCGTAGTCGTGGTTCTTGCGCAACATCAATTCCAGAGTAGCCTGCGCCTCACGTCGATAATCGTCGATCACGCTTTCGTCGTGCAGCGCCGCTTGGTCTTGTCCGTCGGCGGCACCGCGTTGCAGTTGAATCAACGCCATGAGCGCATAGTTCACAATGCCGATAAATTCGGGAGTGATCCCTTCGCCCACCCGCGTTTCGCCTTTCACCTGGAGTGTGCGAATGCGGTTGGCTTTGATATAGATTTGGTCGGTCAACGACGAAGGACGCAGCACGCGCCAAGCCGTGCCATAGTCCTTCATCTTGAGTAGGAAGACCGATTCGCATCGTTTCAGAATTTCTTCAAATTCCGCTTGTGTTGTCATGATGCGTCTTCGGTTTAGTAGCTGCGTGCAATGATCACACGCGCCACAGCCGGTTTGCCGCTCACCATATCGACGCCGAGGTCGTCTTGCGAGACTTCGTTGGGGATGCAGCGAATGGTGGCTTGTGTTTCTGCTTTGATTTGTGCCTCTGTTTCGGCGGTGCCGTCCCAGTCGCACACGAAGAAACCACCGTCTTTCACGCGCTCCTTGAACTCGTTGTAGTCCGTGCAGCGGTAGGTGCAAGCCTCGCGGTGTTGCAGCGCCTTGTTGTAGATGTTGGCCTGAATTTCTTCGAGCAATTGCGCCACGTGGTCTTCGATGCCTTCGAAGGGCAGCGTCTCCTTTTCGAGCGTGTCACGACGCATGAGTTCGATCGTGCCGTTTTCGAGATCGCGGCCGCCCATGGCCAGACGCACGGGCACACCCTTCAATTCGTAGTCTGCGAATTTGAAGCCCGGACGCTTGTTGTCGGCGTTGTCGTATTTCACACGCAGACCCTTCGCCTCGAGGCGTTGGGCGAGTTCGCCGAGCACGGCGTTGAATTTCTCCTCTTCGCCGTTTTTGAAAATCGGCACGATCACCACCTGGATCGGTGCCACGTGGGGCGGGAGCACCAAACCGTTGTCGTCGCTGTGGCTCATGATGAGCGCACCCATGAGGCGGGTCGATACGCCCCATGAGGTCGCCCAAGCGTATTGTTCCTTGTTGTCTTTGTCGACAAATTTCACGTCGAAGGCCTTACCGAAGTTCTGTCCGAGGAAGTGCGAAGTGCCGCTCTGCAGCGCTTTGCCGTCTTGCATCATCGCTTCGATGGTGTAGGTATCGAGTGCTCCGGCAAAGCGTTCCGTGGGGCTCTTGACGCCGCGCACCATGGGGATGGCGAGCACGTCCTTGGCAAAGTCGGCATAGACGTCGAGCATCTGCTTGGCGCGGGCTTCGGCCTCTTCGCGGGTGGCGTGTGCCGTGTGTCCTTCCTGCCAGAGGAATTCAGACGTGCGGAGGAACAAACGCGTGCGCATTTCCCAGCGCATCACGTTGCACCATTGGTTGCACAGCACGGGCAGATCGCGCCACGATTTGATCCAACCGCGATAGGTGTTCCAGATCGTGGTTTCGGAGGTGGGGCGAATGATGAGCTCTTCTTCGAGTTTCGCCGCGGGATCCACCACTACGCCGTCGCCTTCTTCGTTCGTTTTGAGTCGATAGTGGGTCACCACAGCGCATTCTTTGGCAAATCCCTCCACGTGCTCCGCTTCTTTCGAAAGATAGCTTTTGGGGATGAGCAGGGGGAAGTAGGCGTTTTGCACGCCCGTGGCTTTGAAACGGGCGTCGAGTGCTTGCTGTATCCGTTCCCAGATGGCATAACCATAGGGCTTGATCACCATGCAGCCGCGCACGGGCGATTGTTCGGCGAGGTCGGCTTTCACGACGAGTTCGTTGTACCAGCGCGAATAGTCCACGCTGCGTTTGGTGAGGTCTTTCAGTTCTTTGGCCATTATCGATGGTATGTGTGTTCAGAAAATCATGCGTAGACGCCGCGCCGTGCGTGTGTGCACGATGCAGCGGGCTACTTTCCTCGGCAAAAATACAAAAACCTGATGGATTGCACCGTTTTATCGTGTGAAAATCGTCGTGTGGTGCGCTTTCCTGCGCCGCTTTTGCCGTCGAACGCCGACGCCGTGGGCTTTGCCGCTCCACATCTCAAAAAAATACGCTACTTTTGCAGGCATTGTTTCCCAGTCCTATCTCATTCCAACCATGTCAGTCATTGCTCAAACCGCCGTTGTTCGCCAACTCCGCCACATGTGGAGCCACCACCAGTTGCCGCACGCCCTGCTGCTTGCCGGTCCGTCGGGAGCGGGACAAATGGCGGTCGCGCTCGATTTCGCCCGGCTGCTCCTTTGCGAACAACCGGTCGGCACCGGCGAGGAGGCGCACGCTTGTGGCACCTGCGCCTCGTGCCGCATGGTGGCACGCTATGCCCACCCCGATTTGCACTTCTCCTTTCCCGTGATTCGCCCCAAAAATGCCTCGAGCACTTCGCGCATGGTGAGCGATTTGTGGATTGCCGAGTGGCGCGCAATGCTCACCGACGGAGACTATTTCGACCTGGAAGAATGGGGCAAGCGCATGGGCATCGAGAAGCAGCAGCCTTGCATCTACGCCGACGAGAGCGACGAACTGCTGCGGAAAGTCAGCATCGTTTCGGCGCGTGGGGGCTACAAAGTCGTGATCATGTGGTTGCCGGAGTTGATGAATGTGACCTGTGCCAACAAGATGCTCAAACTCTTGGAAGAACCCCCGCGCCAGACACTTTTCTTGCTCTGCTCCGACCACCCAGAGCAGCTCTTGGCCACTATCATTTCGCGCACGCAGCGATTGTCGTTCAAACCGCTCACCGAAACAGCGATTGCCGAAGCTTTGATGCGCGACCGCGGACTCTCTGCCGAAGATGCCGGCCGCACGGCCCATCGTGCGGCCGGGAGCTACACGCAAGCCCTGAAACAGCTCACCGTGGGACACGACGAACAGGAGTTTCTCGATATGTTCGTGCTGCTCATGCGCAAATGCTATTTGCGCGACATCAAGGAAATGTATGCCTGGGCCGAGCGCATGGCCACCTGGGGGCGCGAGCGCCAAAAGGCCTTCCTCGACTACGCTTTGCGGCTCATTCGAGAGAATTTCGTCTACAATTTTCGTCTGCCCCAACTCAATTACCTCTCGCAGAGCGAAGAGGAGTTTTCGCGCAATTTCGCCCGTTTCGTCAACGAAGCCAATGTGATGGGCATTGCAGCCGAATTGACTTTTGCCCGGCGAGACATTGCGCAAAACGTCAATGCGCGCATGGTGTTTTTCGACTTTGCGCTCAAAATGATCGTCTTGCTCATCCCGTCCAAGGCGTAGCACCCTGCACACGAGCCGATGCCGTCTTCGCGGCGGAAGCGATCAGCGCACAGCATGGCCCGTTTTTTCAGTGATCAATTTTTCTATTCCTTTCATCCTATGCTCGATATCTTTATTCTTCTCGTCATCGCCTGGAGCTTGTTCTCCGGCTGGCGCGCCGGTTTGGTGCGCGAAATCAGCTCGACGGTGGGTTACCTCGTGGGCTTGTTCATCGCCGCCACCTGCTATGCCTCGTTCGGCAGTTACCTGAGCGTCTCGGGCAGCCGTTCTGAGATGTTCACCTCGCTCATTGCCTTCGCGCTGTTGTGGATCCTCGTCCCCGTTGTGTTGGGTTTCGTGGCCAATCTGCTCACCCGCACGTTGCGCGGTTTGCATCTCGGTTGGCTCAACAGCACACTCGGCGCTGCCGTTTCGCTGGTGAAGTTCTCGATCCTGCTCGGTTGCCTGCTCTCGGCCATGAGTGCCCTCGGCATTCTCAACGAAGAGCGCACGGCCTCGTCGCGACTCTATGCGCCGTTCAGATCGGTGTTCTCCGCCGCCGTCGACCAAGTGATTCCCCACGCTACCCACACCGCCGCTCCTGCCGACACCACGGGCACCGACACCACGTGGATCGAAGTGTAAGCGCAAGACAGGACGAAAAAGTAGGGAATCGCTGACAAACCGACGGAGGCTTTTCCGTCTTTTCTCCCCAGTTTTTTCGCTTTCGCCGTTAGGCGACGCCACACCCCCGAAAGGGGTGAAGCAGAAGCCGCCTCGCGCGTACGCGTTCCGCGCGCGCATCCGCTGTTTTTCGTTTTTTGCCTTCACCGATGTGCTGCAACTTGATGATTGACAGTTGGGTAGGGGTGAAGATAAGGGGAAAACTGCATTTTTTTTGATATTCGCAATGTGTTGATTGTTAGTACGTTGAGGGTGAAGGTTCGATCTCTGTCGAAAATTTCAGTTCACCGCTCCCCATCGCGATGTGTTTTCCGTGCCGCACGGAGGGGGGCGCCAAGTGTGAAGGTGAATGAACAAATCCTTCACCCCTAATCGATTGATGCTCATTGCAATTAGACCGGGTGGGTGAAGCGGTGAAGGCAAAAAACGAAAAGTGCCTGACGCGCGCGTATTGCGTACGCGCGAGAGCAAAAACCTTCACCCTGATTATCCCCCTGCCCATGCTGCGCCCCCTGCCGCAGCAGTTTCGACTGCGCGCCCGGCCGGCTTTTCCCGCTTCAATCGCAGTGAAGAACACAAGGCGACAATTTATGCGCGAAAAAAGTGGGGCAAAGCTTTGCGTATCGAACGGATAATTGTACTTTTGTAGTGCAGTAGCGCAGTTGACTCGCAGTGGTTGAGTAGCGGCGCCTACAACAAGCGATTCAATATTCTAACTCATATAGTTATGGTAAATTACAAAGATCTCGGTCTGGTGAACACTCGCGAAATGTTCGCCCGTGCCGTAAAAGGCGGTTATGCAATCCCCGCTTTCAACTTCAACAATATGGAGCAACTCCAGGCCATCATCAAGGCTGCCGTTGCTGAAAAGAGCCCCGTGATCCTTCAGGTATCGAAGGGCGCACGCGAATATGCCAACCCCACGCTGCTTCGTTACATGGCACAGGGTGCTGTGGCTTACGCTAAGGAACTCGGTTGCGAGCATCCCGAAATCTGCCTCCACCTCGACCACGGTGACAGCTTCGAAACCTGCAAGAGCTGCGTTGACTCGGGCTTCAGCTCGGTGATGATCGATGCTTCTGCACTTCCCTTCGAAGAGAACATCGCGCTCACCAAGAAGGTCGTTGAATACGCTCACGCTCACGATGTGACGGTTGAGGCTGAACTCGGTGTACTCGCCGGTGTGGAAGATGAAGTTGCTCACGAAGAGAGCCACTACACGAAGCCCGAAGAGGTGATCGAATTCGTAGAACGCACGGGTTGCGACTCGCTCGCCATCTCCGTTGGTACGAGCCATGGTGCTTATAAGTTCAAGCCCGAACAGTGCACCCGCGACCCCAAGACCGGTCGTCTCGTTCCTCCCCCCCTCGCATTCGACGTGCTCGCCGCTATCGAAGAGAAGCTCCCCGGATTCCCCATCGTGCTCCACGGTTCTTCGTCGGTGCCCCAGGAAGAAGTGGACACCATCAACAAGTACGGCGGTAAGCTCCCCGATGCAGTGGGTATCCCCGAAGATCAGCTCCGCAAGGCTGCCGCATCGGCCGTTTGCAAGATCAACATCGACTCCGACTCTCGTCTGGCCATGACGGCTGCTATCCGTAAGGTCTTCGTTGAGAAGCCCGGTGAGTTCGACCCCCGCAAGTACCTCGGACCCGCTCGCGACAACATGCAGAAGCTCTATGAGCACAAGATCGTGAACGTGCTCGGTTCGAACAACAAGCTCGCTCAGTGCTAAACTGACGATGTGGTGAGCCTGTCGCGTGCCGACAGTATTCACCCCGCCTCTACGCGACACTCTCCCCTGTGGTGAGTGTCGCGTTTTTTCGTGTGCCGTCGGCAAGGACAGTTGGAGCATACTTGGTGCGCGCCGACGGGAGGAGGCACGCTGCATGTGCTGTGTCGAAGCTGCAGAAGAATACGCGTGAAACCGAGAATCGAACTGCGACGGTGGTGTGCGCGAGACGTCGCATAGTTGTGTGCGTTTCGGGAGCAGCTTCGAAAAATTGTGAGAGGGGTTCTTTCGTGTTTTTCAGACCCTGTGAGCATTGGAAGAGAGGGGGTGGGAACCCCTTCACTGGGGCGAATTACTTAACACCCCCGTGAGAGGGGAGAAAAAACATAGCCGGACACTTCGCAGTGTCCGGCTATTCAAATAACCAATCTTCTGAGCCGAAGCGCGTCACGACTAATCGTTTTTAGTCCGCACGCTTGGGCTTGTTAGTTTTGTCAAGTCACGTTTAGTAATCTCCCAATTGTGCTTTCGCTTCTTCGTTGACACGCTGAGCAAAAGCCTCAATGGTCATGACTTCTTGTTTTCCGTCGCTGCCTTGTTCGCGCACAGCGACCGTACCATCGGCAGCTTCTTTTTCTCCGACGACGAGGAGGAAGGGGATGTGCTTGATTTCGTTGTCGCGGATCTTGCGACCAATCTTCTCGCTGCGGTCGTCGATGAGGGTGCGCACATCGAGCGCTTCGAGACGTTCGCGCACTTGCTGTGCGTAGTCGTTGTATTTGTCGGAGATGGGGAGTACCACAGCCTGGTCGGGGGTGAGCCAGAGGGGGAAGCGGCCGGCGGTGTGCTCGATGAGCACAGCCACGAAACGTTCGAGCGAACCGAAGGGGGCGCGATGGATCATCACGGGACGGTGCTTCTGGTTGTCTTCGCCGGTGTATTCGAGCTGGAAGCGTTCGGGCAGGTTGTAGTCCACCTGAATCGTTCCGAGCTGCCAGCGGCGGCCGATGGCGTCTTTCACCATGAAGTCGAGTTTCGGACCGTAGAACGCGGCTTCACCGTATTCCACGCGGGCATTGAGTCCCTTCTCTTCGCAGGCTTCGATGATGGCTTGTTCGGCGCGTTCCCAGTTCTCTTCCGAGCCGATGTATTTCGAACGGTCGGTCTGGTGACGCAACGAAATCTGCGCTTCGTAGTTGTCGAATTTGAGTGCCTTGAAGATGATGAGGATGATGTCCATCACGTTGAGGAACTCCTGTTTCACCTGGTCGGGGCGGCAGAAGATGTGGGCGTCGTCTTGCGTAAATCCGCGCACACGGGTCAAACCGTGAAGTTCGCCGCTCTGTTCGTAGCGATAGACCGTGCCAAATTCTGCGATGCGCAGGGGCAGGTCCTTGTACGAGCGGGGTTTCCAGGCATAAACTGCGCAGTGGTGGGGGCAGTTCATGGGTTTGAGGAAGTATTCCTCGCCCTCTTCGGGTGTGGTGATGGGCTGGAAGGAGTCTTTGCCGTATTTGGCGTAGTGGCCGGAGGTGACGTAGAGGTTCTTCGATCCGATGTGCGGCGTGATGACCTGTTGGTAGCCGAATTTCTTTTGGATCTTCTTCAAGAACTCTTCGAGGCGCAGGCGCAGTGCGGTGCCTTTGGGGAGCCACATGGGGAGGCCTTTACCCACGAGGTCGGAGAACATGAAGAGTTCCATTTCCTTACCGATCTTGCGGTGGTCGCGGCGCTTGGCTTCCTCGAGCAGGGCGAGATATTCGTCCAGGAGCTTCTTCTTGGGGAAGGTGATGCCATAGACGCGGGTGAGCATGGGGCGTTTCTCGTCGCCGCGCCAGTAGGCGGAGCTGACGGCCATGACTTTGCAAGCCTTGATGGGTGCCGTGCTCAGCAAGTGAGGTCCGCGGCAGAGGTCGGTGAAGCTGCCCTGCGTGTAGGTGGTGATATGACCGTCTTCGAGGTCGGCAATGAGTTCGTTCTTGTAGGTTTGTCCGCGATCGCCGAAAAATTTGAGTGCGTCGGCCTTGGAAATGGCAGCGCGCTGCACAGCTTCTTTTCGCTGGGCGATTTCGAGCATCTTCTTTTCGATCTTGGGGAAGTCTTCTTCGCGGATCACGACACCCTCGGGGGGCATCACATCATAGTAGAATCCGTTTTCGATGGCGGGACCGATACCAAATTGGGTGCCGGGCCAGAGTTCCTGAATGGCTTCAGCCATGAGGTGGGCCGAGGTGTGCCAGAAGGTGTGTTTGCCTTCGGTGTCCTCCCATTTGTAGAGGGCGATTTCAGCGTCTTCAGTGATGGGTCTGTTCAGTTCAACGGTCTGTCCGTTCACGCCGACGGAGAGCACCTCTTGTGCCAGGCGCTGCGAAATGCTTTCGGCGATTTGTAGCCCGGTGACTCCGCTTTCGTATTCGCGGACACTTCCATCGGGAAAGGTAATCTTTATCATCGTAACTGATCGTTATGTTGTTTCGGGTGTGAGAGGGGAACTCGGTGCCCGCATGAGTGGGGCGAGAGTCGGTGTTTCGTTTTTTCGCAAGGGAGCACGCCTTCCGACGAGCAAATTCCCTTGGCACTCCTGCAGATACTAAGTCCGTTATCCAAAGATGATGATTCGGCAAAGTTAGTTTATATGTGTCGAACGACCAAGGGAAACGGGAGTTTTATCGGATTGCGCCGATGATTTCGTGAATGTCTTTGACGCCGTGTTCATCGCACCAGGTGTGGATGCCGTCGATGACCTTCATGGTGACGCCCGGATCGATGAAGTTGGCGGTGCCGATTTGGATGGCTGTGGCGCCGCACATCATGAATTCGATGGCGTCGCGTGCGTTCATGATTCCGCCCAAACCGACAACGGGTATTTGCACCGCTTTGTAGACTTGGTGTACCATGCGCAAGGCGACGGGTTTGACGCAGGGGCCGGAAAGTCCGCCGGTGCCGATGCTCAACCGCGAAACGCGGCGCTCAATGTCGACGCTCATGCCCATCAGGGTGTTGATGAGCGAAACGGCATCGGCGCCTTCGGCTTCGACTGCGCGCGCGATTTCGGCGATGTCGGTGACGTTGGGCGAAAGCTTGACAATGAGCGTCTTGGGATAGGCGGCGCGCACGGCTTTCACAACGGAGGCGGCACCCGCACACGTCACGCCGAAGGCCATGCCCCCGTCGTGGACGTTGGGGCAGGAAATATTGAGTTCGATCGCGGGGATATGGTCGAGCGCTGCGATGCGGCGGGCGCATTCGGCGTAGTCGTCGGGCGACGAACCGCTCACGTTCACGATGGCGTGCGAGTGGATGTCGGTGAGGCGGGGATAGATGTGCTCGGCAAAGTAGTCGACTCCTTTGTTTTGCAGGCCGACGCAATTGAGCATGCCCGATGCGGTCTCGGCCATGCGCGGATAGTCGTTGCCCTCACGGGGGAGTAGGGTGGTGCCTTTCACAATGAAGGCGCCGAGTCGGTCGAGATCGACGAAATCGGCAAATTCCACTCCGTAGCCGAAGGTGCCGGAGGCGGTCATGACCGGGTTTTGCAGAGAGAGGTTGCCGAGGTGTACTTCGAGTTGTGCCATCGTAAAGAGATAAATGAGTCGGAGGTGATCTTAGTGTCGGGGGATAAGCCGTGATTCCGGGTGGTGCCCGCGGTGGGGCGCGGGAAGCGGCGTGCATGGTGCGAGTGGGGCGCTCGCCTCAGGGCAAGGGAGGTGTCGATGCGACGGGCTGAGGGCGCTTCTCGCGGAAGCGGTTGTCGAAGGGGTGTTTATTGCCAGGTGAGTTCGTCGATGTCGAATACCGGTCCCTCCGTGCAGACACACACGTTGCCCTTGGTGGTTTTCTCCACGCAGCACAAGCAGGCGCCGATGCCGCAAGCCATCATGTTTTCGAGCGAAACGCGGCAGGCATACCCCTTTTGTCGAGACAGTGCGGCGACCGCTTTCATCATCGGCACCGGTCCGCAGGCGGCTACCAAGTCGAATTGCTGCGCGTTCCACACCGAGTGCTGAGTGACGAAACCCTGTTCGCCGGCGCTGCCATCTTCGGTGGTGCAGCAGAGTTGACCAATTTCCGAGAAACGCTCGCGTTGCAAAAGATCGCGTTCCGATCTTCCACCGAGGAGGAACACGGGGGTGTGTCCCGCTGCGCGGAGGGTGCGGCCATAGTAGAGCATGGGGGCGGTACCTACACCACCACCGACGAGCAGCACGCGGCGTGCGCCCTGTTCGATGGGAGGGACGGGAAAACCGTTTCCCAGCGGGTAGAGGCAATTGAGCTGATCGCCTGCTTGCAAATGGGCCAAAGCGCGTGTGCCGTCGCCGACCAAGTGGATGAGCAGATCAAAAGTTCCGTCGGCGACATCAGCGTCGTTGATCGAAATGGGACGGCGCAAGAACGTTGTCGGCGAACCTTCGACGGCCACTTGCACGAATTGTCCGGGAAGGATGGGAGGCATTTCGTGCTCCCGATCGCGGAGGTGCAACAACAAATAGTCGTCACGGAGCATTTCCGCGCATTCGACGAGGAGGTCTTTGGCAAATTTCTTCATGATGAGGGGCTGTCTATGATGAGTACGTTGCAAAAATACGAAAAAGCCCCGAGCCATTGCCCCTCTCTCTTCGCTTTTCGCTATCTTTGTCGGCACAAGGATTCAATATACCTGCAGATTCTATTTTTACCCTAATGTTCGCGCAGCATGAAACGCCTACTTCTTTCGTTGCTCCTTCTCCTCTTTCTGCTCCCCCTGTCGGCACGCCGCACCATCAAAGTGGCCTGTGTCGGGAATAGTATTACCTACGGTACCGGAGTGACCAACCGCGAGCAGAATGCCTACCCTGTGGTGTTGCAACGCTTGCTCGGCAAGGGGTATCAAGTGGAGAACTTCGGCAAACCCGGCGCGACCTTGTTGCGTCATGGGCATCGTCCCTATTTCGATCAGCCGGAATTTCGTGCCGCATTGCAGTTTCGTCCCGATATCGCGGTGATCCATTTGGGCATCAACGACACCGATCCGCGCAATTGGCCGAACTATCGCGACGAATTCATCCCCGATTATCTTGCACTCATCGATTCTCTCCGCGCAGTCAACCCCCATGTGCGCATTCTCGTGGCGAGATTGACCCCGATCGGCGTTGATCATCCGCGTTTCGACAGCGGAACGCGCAAGTGGCGCGAGGAAATTTCGCAGGCTGTGCAGCAAGTAGCCGACATCGCTCATGTGGAGTGGATCGATTTCTACGCGCCTTTGGTTGCGCACCCCGATTGGATGCCCGATGCCGTGCATCCCGACGCGCGTGGTGCAGAGGTTTTGGCGAAAGTGGCCTATTCGGGCATCACAGGGCGCTACGGGGGGCTGAGTTTGCCGGCTGTCTTCGCAGATAATATGGTGTTGCAGCGCAACATTTCCTTCTATCTGAAAGGAACGGCCGATGCCGGCGAAACGGTGGTGGTGCGTTTGGGCGGTAAAGAACTGGCACGCGGCGTGACCGATGCGCGCGGTGTGTGGAATGTGCGCATCCCTGCGCTCACGGCTGTGGACAGTACGACGTTCACCGTCTCGACCGCTCGCCGGACGCTCACTTATCGCAATGTCGCTGTCGGCGAAGTGTGGTTGTGTTCCGGCCAATCCAACATGGCGTTCAAGTTGCGACAGGCTTCCGACGTGGCTCGCGACATTGCCAAGGCGGCCGATCGAGGATTGCGCCTCTATCATATGCAACCGCGTTGGGAAACCGACAACGTGGAGTGGGATAGTGCGGCGGTCGACTCCGTGTCGCGCTTGCAATACTACCGTCCTTCGCGCTGGGTGGCCTCCTCTCCCCAAAGGGCGGCGGACTTCTCGGCCGTGGCTTACTACATGGGGCGCATGCTGCGCGATAGTCTCCGTGTGCCGGTGGGACTGATCTGCAATGCCGTCGGCGGAACGCCCATCGAGTCGTGGATCGATCGGCCGATGCTCGAAAAATATTATCCGCAGGTGTTGCGTCATTGGAAAAACAACGACTTCGTGATGGACTGGGTGCGCGGGCGTGCGGCGAAAAACCTTGCGCGTCGTCCCGGCGGTCGCCACCCTTATCATCCCGCCTATTGCTTTGAGACGGGCATGGTTCCGCTTTTGGATTTTCCTTTGTGCGGAGTGGCCTGGTACCAGGGCGAATCGAATGCACACAACCCCGATTCATGGTGCTTCGATCTGCTGGCGCGAAGTTGGAGAATGCGGACGGGCGATTTCAGTCTCCCGTTCTACATCGTACAGCTCTCGGGAATCGAACGCCCGTCGTGGCCTTGGCTGCGCGACACACAGCGCTTGGCACAGCGTAGTGTCTTCGCCACCCAAATGGTGGTGACCTCCGATTTGGGATTGCGCCACGACGTACATCCTCCCTACAAACGGCCGGTGGGCGAACGGCTCGCGCAATCGATGTTGCGCCACACTTACGGTAGGAGCACTTCGCCCGTTTCGCCCGAAGTGGGGCAGCAATCATCGGTGAAGGACGATCGGGTGGAACTTGACCTGCGTGAGGCGCAAGGTTTGCACGGTAGCGACGGACAACCCCTGCGCGGATTTGAAATTGCAGGTGCCGACGAATTGTTCTATCCGGCCACCGTTCAGCTTGACGCTGAGGGCAAGGTGCAGCTCCGCTCGTCGGAAGTGGCGAAACCCTGCTATGTGCGTTACGGCTGGCAACCCTTTCCCACTTGCAATGTGGTGAACGCGGCGGGTCTCCCACTGGGCACTTTCCGCATCCGCTTGTAGCCTGTGACGAGGAGGGGACCGTGTTTTGTCGATCCTTATCCTGCGCACTTACTAGGAGTTATTGCGGGGTGGCTGAACAAAAAATGCAGAAAGTCCCCAGTTTTTTGCTCCGTTGCTTGCTCAACTGCGGAAGAGTTCCTATCTTTGCACCGCAATCGAGAACGAAAGCTTCTCAGATTGGGCGCTTAGCTCAGCTGGTTCAGAGCGTCTGCCTTACAAGCAGAGGGTCGGGGGTTCGAATCCCTCAGCGCCCACATCCTTTCTGACAGCTATCCATCGGAAGATGGGTAGCTGTTTTTTTTGTGCACGAAGGAAACGGAGGGAGGGTGGGAGACACACGCAAGTTGGGCGGTCGGCTGTGCGCAAAACCGGCATCGACTGGTCGTGCCGTCGTTTGTTTTGCGTAGGAATGTCGGACGGGTGTAGTTTCTCTTGTGAGCGTGTTTGCGCTGTTGCCGTAGGTGTTTGGTGTCACCTCCTCGAGAAACCGATCGATGGGTGGCGTTGTTCTCTGAAAAAAGCGGAGAGAAAAAGAGAAAAGACGGGGGAAGTTGAGCATTTCTTCCCAGCTTTTTATCCGACTTTTCGCACAATCACGTACAGCTCCCTTTGACTGACTCGATCGTCGGGATAGGGCAGGGAACGAGCCCCGGAAGTGATGAGAAGAAATGTTTCCTTTTGTGCGTGTGTTGGCTTTTTCGGAATGCAGCTTTGCTCCTTTTTTGGATGCGGCGAGAGCGAAGAGTTGAAGTGCGCGGCGGATGAGTAAAAGAGGGTAATTGGCTGTTTTTTTCCGGAGCGTATCCCCCGATTCTGAAAGGCAAAGATGGCGAGCTAAACGACGTTTTGACGAAACCCATATATTTGGTTCGCACTTCTTTTGGTCGTACGAAGATTAAATGTTACTTTTGCATAGACGCCCCATTTTTTTGCTCATGGCAGGCGGCGTCGCTTCAAAATTCAATACGAACCCAAGAGGTCTATCCTCTTTCAACCCAAATGCTCAATGGGAATATTTTCGAAATTCTTCGGTCGGAAAGACACTGACAAGCGCGCTCCCGGTTGGCGCGTGGGCGGAACCGAAGATTTTATGACCCTCATTCGTGTTTACTATCAGGCTGTTTTGGCTGCCAATTTCGGTTTGCACGATCTGCGAATGCTGCCCGATTTGCGGGTGTTTAAGCAGACGCTGAAAGTGCCTACGGTGAACAATCGCATCGGTCCGGGCGAAAAGAAAAAGTGTCGGACGATGATGAACGAACTGTACGGCATGCCGGCAGAGTTCTTCGACGAAATCGATAGCAGCGTGAAACGCAATTGCCGGAAAGTCAACGATATGCAGCCCTATTTATTGCAATTCCAAAACTTCTCGCAGGAGTTGATGATGCTGATGGGTAACTTGCTCAACTGGAAATTCCGACTTCCCAGCTTTCTGAAAGGCGTGCTGCGCAATCTCACCGAGAAGGCTGTTCGCGACGTGTTTACGAAAAACAGTTGGAAGGATGAAGCCGTGCGCAAATCGGTGATGAGTGTACGACAGTACAGCCAGAAGTTGGGCTATTCTGAAAAATGGATGACTGAATTTGCTTATCATGTCCTGATTCTCGCAAAGAAAGAACCGAAAGCCGACGCTACCGCCGACGAATAAATGCTTGTATCAATCGCCCTCGCGGGTTGCAACGCATGACCGAACAAGAACAACGAACCCTACAGCTATTTGAGACGCGCACACGTCAATTGATCTTGCAGTATAGAGACGCTTCCGAGCGGAATCGCCAATTGCAGGAAGAGATTAGTGCGCGTGATCGGCAAATTGAGGAATTGAAAGCGCAGCTCGATGCGCTCACGCAGGAGTATGCCAATCTCAAAACAGCCAAAATGATCGAAATTAGTTCGGGGGAAAATGCTTCGGCCCAGAAACGCATCGCGAAGCTCATCCGTGAGGTGGATAAGTGCATCGCAATGCTCAACGTTTGATTACTAACCGTCTACACTTTGTAAGCGTCATGGCAGAATATACCGATAAACTCTCCATACAGTTGCACGTGAATAACCGCCCGTTGCAAATCACCATCGAGCGCGCAAAGGAGAAAAACTATCGCGACGCAGCAGATCTCATCAATGAGCTGTTCAATCAGTATCGTGCCACTTTCCCCCACCAGTCACCGGAGAAATATGAATCGACAGTCTTGATCGATTTGGCCTACCGAGTCATTGAACTGGAGAACAATACCGATACTTCGCCTTTTGCCGAAACGATCGGCAAATTGAAAGACGAAATTGAAGAGGCGCTCGGTCAACCCGTCGAGGTGACCGAAAACTGAATGGTGCGCCTACGCTTATCTATATGCCTACCTACTTTTTACATCAATGAACCTATCGCTCCTTATCGTCGCCCTTGTTTGCATCGCCATCGGTGTGGGCGGCGGATATCTCCTATTTAGATATGTGCTTACCGGCATGCTGCGACGTCAGCTGGATGAAGCCGAGAAAGAGGCACAAGTGATCAAAGAGAAAAAGCTCCTCGAAGTAAAGGAGAAATTTCTCAACAAGAAAGCTGAGCTAGAGAAAGAAGTTCAGCAGCGCAGCCAGCGCATTCTCCAATCGGAGAACAAGCTCAAGCAGCGCGAGATGGTGATCAACCAACGTCACGAGGACGTGAATCGTCGCAAGCAGGAACTCGATTCGCAGCAAGGCCGTCTCAAAAACCAAGAGCAGCTGTTGGCGCGCAAAGAAGAGGAACTCGGCAAAATGCACGAGCGGGAAATTGCCAAACTCGAGGAACTTTCGGGTATCTCGGCCGAGGAAGCACGCAATCATCTTGTCGAGAGTCTGAAAGCAGAAGCGCAAACCCGTGCGCAGAGCTACGTTAACGAAATCATGGATGAGGCGAAAATCAACGCCAACAAAGAGGCGAAGCGCATCGTGATTCAAACTATTCAGCGTGTGGCCACCGAAACTGCGATCGAGAACAGCGTGACGGTGTTCCACATTGAGAATGATGACGTGAAAGGTCGCATCATTGGACGCGAAGGTCGCAACATTCGTGCGTTCGAGGCCGCAACCGGTGTGGAAATCGTGGTCGACGACACCCCCGAAGCTATTGTGATCAGTGCCTTCGACCCGGTTCGCCGTGAGGTGGCGCGATTGGCATTGCACAATCTGATTTCCGACGGACGCATTCACCCCGCTCGCATCGAAGAGGTCGTGAGTAAGGTTAAAAAACAAGTCGACGAGGAAGTGATCGAAACGGGCAAACGCACGGCGATCGATCTCGGTATCCATGGTTTACACCCGGAACTGATCCGTATTGTGGGTAAAATGAAGTACCGTTCGTCTTATGGGCAGAACTTGCTCCAACATGCGCGCGAAACGGCCAACCTGTGCGGTATCATGGCTGCGGAGCTGGGCTTGAACCCGAAGAAAGCCAAGCGAGCCGGCTTGCTGCATGACATTGGTAAGGTGCCCGACGAAGAAACCGAACTACCTCACGCCATTTATGGTGCGAAGATCGCAGAGAAGTACAAAGAGAAGCCCGATATCTGCAATGCCATCGGCGCGCACCACGACGAAATGGAAATGACTTCGCTCATTGCTCCGATTGTGCAGGTGTGCGATGCCATTTCGGGGGCCCGTCCCGGTGCCCGTCGTGAAATTGTTGAGGCTTACGTGAAGCGACTCAATGATCTGGAAAACATTGCGATGAGTTATCCCGGCGTAGTCAAGACTTATGCTATTCAGGCGGGACGCGAACTGCGCGTCATTGTGGGTGCAGATAAGATAGACGACAAGGAAATAGAAAACCTTTCGAACAACATTGCAACGCGTATTCAAAACGAAATGACCTATCCCGGTCAGGTGAAGATCACCGTAATTCGCGAAACGCGTTCGGTGAGCTATGCGAAATAGTCGGCTCGATGAGCCGGAACTTGTCCGACGTTCTATATTGGATGTCGGACAAGTTTGCGCATAGTGTTATTCTTTACGTTCTAAATGCAATAAAATGAGTCCTCGAGCGTTGAGAATATAAATCACGTCTTTGCGCGTGCCTCTAAATTCTACATTTCCACGAATGCATACCTCGTTTCCTGTTGTGTCTCCTCTTGATGAAGCTATGCCTGTGCAAGCGACTGCTGCTCCGATTGCGATTCCGTCGCTGTCGGCACGGTGCGCTAAGCGAGCATTTGATTTGATCGGGGCATTGTTCTCGTTGGTTTTCCTATCGCCGGTACTGCTGGTGATCATCCTCTTGCAATGGTTTACTTCCGGCGGTCCTGCCTTTTTTCGACAGGAGCGTATAGGGAAGAACGGACGGCCGTTCAAAATTCTCAAATTCAGGACCATGCGTGTCGATGCGGAGGAAAACGGGCCGCAGCTTACGCAGATTGATGATACGTGCCGCTGTACTCCGATCGGTGGTTTCTTGCGGCGTCATCACCTCGACGAATTACCGCAATTGTGGAACGTGTTGATCGGTGATATGTCGTTTGTGGGGTACCGCCCGGAGCGAAAATTCTTCATCGATCAGATTCTGCAACACGATCCACGCTATGTTCAACTGTATGCCATGCGACCCGGTATCACTTCGGAGGCAGCCATCTATAATGGATACACGGATACGATGGAAAAAATGCTCCGTCGTCTCGAAATGGACCTGGCATACATGGATCATGCCTCTGTTTTTCGTGATTTGAGCATCATCAGACAAACATTCTTCTCGCTTCTGTGCAATAATGTCAGTTGAGTGCAAGCTCTTCCAGAAATGAATTGAAAATGAAACGGATATATTCCCTCTTCCTGCTGGTTGTTTTCTCACTTATGGTGCCGAACATCGTGCATGCACAAAGCACGATGACAGACCAGCAGATCATGGATTTTTACGTAAAGTCGAAATCCGACGGACGGTCTGTTGCGCAGATCGTCACTCAACTCATGGAACGTGGGGTGACCGTAGAGCGCATTCGTCGCATTCGTCGCAATTACGAATCGCAACAAAAGAAGGACGTAGTCGGTGCGGAGAATATTTCCGGCATAAGTGGGAAAACTGTTGAGCGACTTCGCAAAGGGAAAAAAGTGGAGAGCCCGCAGAAAAATAGGGAATTCCCGCAGCGCGAAAGTGACAAGACGAATCGTAAAGGGCTTTCTCCCTATGAGCAAGAACAAATGGAGGATAAAGACTTTCGCGATATGAGTCGTGAGCTTGAATTCCTCATGCCCGAAGATTCTTTGCGCCGTTTTGACATACGAGAGAAGAAGGAGGACCTGAAGGCTAAAGTCTTCGGGCGCGATATCTTTAATAATAACAAGCTGACGTTCGAGCCTGAGATGAACATCGCCACTCCTAGCGATTACCGTCTGGGGCCGGGCGATGCTGTTTATGTGGACGTTTGGGGCGCTTCGCAAAAGCAATACACCTCGACTGTCTCACCGGAAGGTGTGATCAACCTGGAAGGTTTCGGACCGGTCCAGGTGAGTGGACTGACAGTCGCACAAGCTAATACCAGATTGCGCTCAACACTGGGGGCGCGATTCGGAGGGTCGCAGGTGAAATTGACTGTCGGCCAAACCAAAACGATCACGGTCAACGTGATGGGAGAGGTGAAAGTTCCCGGAACTTACACCCTTTCGGCGTTCTCGACCGTATTTCACGCTCTTTACGCGGCAGGCGGAATCAATGATATAGGTACTTTGCGCGATATTAAGGTGTATCGCAACAGTCAATTGATTTCGACAGTCGATATCTACGACTTTATTCTCAACGGACGCTTGCACGGCAATGTTCGACTGACCTCTAATGATGTGATTGTGGTCGGTCCTTATGAGTGTATTGTAGACATTACCGGAAAGGTGAAGCGTCCGATGCGCTACGAAATGAAGCGAACGGAAAGTGTAAGCACGCTGATCAAGTACGCCGGCGGCTTTACGGGCGACGCGTTCGAGAGTAATGTGACACTCTTTCGCAAGTCGGGAGGAGAAAAGAGCATTTATTCACTCAGCGACTTCGAACGTGGCAAATTTCAGCTCCGTGATGCCGATTCTGTCTGTGTAGATTCTGTCTTGGATCGATACAAAAACCTGGTAGAACTCCGTGGTGCTGTGATGCGCCCCGGTAAATACCAGATGGACGGGAACATTTCGTCGGTACGTCAGCTCATCGAGGCGGCAGGCGGCTTGAGCGAAGATGCTTTTACCAACCGTGGCATCATCCATCGTCGAAAAGCCGATCGCACACTGGAAGTCAAGGAGTTCAATGTGGGGGCCATCCTTTCGCACCAGGAAGCAGACGAGGTGCTTAAGAAAGAAGATGTGGTATTTATCCCTTCGCGCAAGGAAGCCAACGAAGCGCTCACCTTGTCGATCAAAGGTGAAGTACGCTATCCCGGCACTTACGATTATGCATCGGGCACGAGTATCGAAGCGCTCATCGAGCAAGCCGGTGGTTTGACCGACAAAGCCAGCATCGCGAAGGTCGATGTCGCACGGCGATTCCGAGATCGCAGAGCGATGGCTTCGGGAAACGATGTGGCACAGTTCTTTAGTTTCAGCGTGAAAGACGGTTTTGTGGTCAATGGTCGCCCCGGTTTCACCCTTCAACCCTTCGACGAAGTCTATGTGCGCACCTCGCCCGGCTATATTGAGCAGAAGCATGTGGAGGTAACCGGTGAGGTGCAGTTTACCGGCACCTACGTCATCACCAAAAAGGACTATCGTTTGTCAGATCTCGTCAAAGCTGCGGGAGGACAAACCCAGCAAGCCTACTTGCAAGGCGCAGTACTCGAGCGCCCCCTTACGGATAGCGAACGATTGAAGCAACAAGAGTTGAAGAAAATCGTATTGATGAACGATTCAGTCGACATGCACAAAATCGAAGTAGGCGATCACAACAATGTGGCGATACATTTGGACAAAGCTTTGGCGCATCCGGGCAGTGATCTCTGGGACGTCATTTTGCGTGACGGCGATCGTTTGGTCATTCCTCAATACAATAATACAGTGAGTGTGAGTGGCGAAGTGATGTATCCCACAACGTTGACCTACAAACCCGGAGCCTCCCTTTCATATTACGTCGATCAGTGCGGCGGTTTCAGTTTGCGTGCGAAGAAGAGCAAGACTTTTGCCACGCAGATGAACGGAATGGTGAGTCGCGTTCGTTCTTCGAGCGACATTAAACCGGGCTGTAATATTGTAGTCCCGGCCAAACCGAAGAGCGGTCCCTTCCCTTGGACGCAACTCGTGTCCGTCTTGATGAGTGTCGTTACGCTTACTGCAATTGTAGTCAATGTGATCAAAAAATAGAGAGTGCGTATAATGCGACTTGTTCTCTACTTTCATGTAATATCTGTATGTCGTCATTAAAAGCGCGCTTCGCCAAAGGACTCGGTTGGGGACTGATCGATAATTTCTCAGGTACTGGCGTGAACTTCATTGTCGGTATATTATTGGCACGCCAACTTTCACCTGAGATTTTCGGTATTGTTGGAGTCGCTTTGGTGCTTGTCAGTGTAGCCAACACGATAGCTGACGCCGGATTTTCCAATGCGTTGATTCGGAAAACAGAGGTATCGCCCATCGATTATTCGACGACATTCTTGTTGAATATGGTGATTGCCATAGGAATCTATCTGCTGCTCTTTTTTTCTGCCCCATACATCGCAGCCTATTACAAGATAGATTTGTTGATCCCTGTGGTCCGATTGATCAGTTTGTCCGTGCTTTTTGCCGCGTTCGCCGTTTCCGTGAAAGCGCGTTTGACTCGACAAATGGATTTTCGCACACAAGCCGTGGCATCAATGCTTTCTTCGTTGGTGAGTGCGACGGTTGGCTTATATATGGTCTACCAGGGTTGGGGTATCTGGTCACTTGTAGCTCAGCAGCTTCTGCGGCAATCTTTGTATGCCGTAAGTCTTAGTGTGGCAGCACGCTATGTTCCTCGCATTGCTTATTCGTCGGCATCGGCACATGAGCTGTTTAGCTTCGGATCCCGAATCTTACTATCGTCTTTACTCACAACCATCTACAACAACCTCTATTATATGGTCGTGGGGAAGGTCTATACCCCACGGCAGTTGGGATTATATACCCGTGCAGAACAGTTTTCGTTGATGATAGCGTTGAATTTTACGCTTGTACTGCAGAGAGTTTCCCTCCCCGCGTTGACGAATAGCAAAAGCAGTCAAGCAAGTTTTGATTCTGCTTTTCAGCGGTTATACAAATTCTCGGCACTTCTCGGGTCACTTTTCCTTTTCAGTTTGGCAGCAATGGCCGATAACTTTACGTACGTGTTGGTTGGGCATCAATGGATGGACTCTGCTCCCATATTGCGCATCCTTTCTATCTACGCGGCTTTCCCGCCGATCATAGCTTTGCACCAGAATATATTGCAGGTTTTTGGCAAGTCGCGATTATTTCTCTCTTTAGAAGCAGTCAAGACCTTGATTTCTACGATCATTGTCGCTGCTACGATTTTCTTGAGCTTCTATGCATTGCTTTGGGGAGTGGTGTTTATTGGGATCATTTCGCTCGCCATCAACGGATATTGGGGTAGTAAATACCTTTCTACATATACACAATCAAAGCAGTTGCGTGACACGCTTGTTTATTTCCTTATTTCTGCGGTCGTGGCCCTCCTCGTCTATTTTTCCTCCTTCCTATTGACGAGCCATGCCTGCAAATTGGGAATACAATTGTTGGTGTTTGCTGTTAGCTCGCTTCTGCTGTTTGTTTTCATTCTCAAGGACGAACGACGTGCACTTACGCAGATCTTACGTCCATCGTCCAAAACGCAGATCAACAATGAATGAGTTTTCAATAGGCCAACTTGCACAATACATTCGCAGCAAAAAGCGCGTGTTTATATTAAACACCATCATCGGCGTGGCTCTCGGGCTTGTTGTGGCGTACAGCATCCCTAAAACATACACTTCCAAGATGAGTCTTGCTGTGGAATCACAGCGCGACACCAAAATAGGGGGAAACATGGGAGCTTTAGCCTCAATGGCAGGAGTCAATTTGGGGTCGAGCGAGGACGCAATCAGTCCCGAGTTGTATCCCGACGTGTTTTCTACCAATAAATTCCTGATCGATTTATTGCGCGCCCCTGTGCAGACCACGAAGGGGAAGAAATACAAGTCGTACGTTGACTATACTCAAGCGGAAGAACGCTCCACTTGGTGGAGTTCTGCCATCAAAGGAGCGGTTGCCGGCGTGAAGCATCTGTTTGGCAACAAAGTTACACAAGCACAATTCCCTCAGAAGGACATCGATCCGAGCTATCTCACCTTAGCCGAAGAGCAGATTGTAGACCAAATTCGGAGCAGTGTTTCATGTAGTGTAGACAAGGAGACTAATGTGATCACGATTCGTGCGACGGCCCAAGATCCGTTGGTTGCAAAGATGCTGACTGACGATGCACAAAAGCGTCTGCAGGATTTCATCACGGAATATCGCACCAACAAGGCACGGACAGACTACGCTTACTATGTTTCTCTTGAGAAGCAACTCCAAGGCAAGTACAAATCGGCGCAAAAGAAGTATGCATCGTATGCCGATTCTCATCAAAGTCTCGAACTGAAAAGCTACGAAACTGTGCTGGTAGATCTCGAAAATGAGATGCAAAATGCGTTCAATGCCTACACGCAGATGAAGCAACAGGTGCAAATGGCGGAAGCAAAAATCCAGGAACGCACACCGGTATTCACCACAATCGAGGATTCCTACGTTCCCACCAAACCGGTTGCTCCGAAAAAGGCGTTGATATTGGTTGCTTATTTGATGATCAGCGTATTAGGCACTGCAGGATACTATTATTTGAAACTACTGTTTGGGAAGAAAGTCTATTGATTCCTTTCTCATTCGCGAAGATTCGTCGATTATGAGCCAGTCTGCTCCGGGAAATTTGATCACATCAAGTAGTCAGTCTTCTGTCATTCAGAAGATCGGAAACTTGTTGTTCCTCGTTCTCTTGCTTGTGCTCATGTTAGATCCCGGCGGCTCCATCCTTCACATGAAGGATAAAGTGTTTGTTGGCTTTCTTCTCTTCAACATCCTCTTTTTCAAGCCGGATTTCCGCATGCTCATCCCCGTTTGTGGGGTCTTCTTCGTGCTTTCTTTCGGCTTCATCATGGCGGTGTTGCAAAACTCCCCCATTGATTACGACTTTCTTTTGGGAACCTTCAAGGGAATGGCGCCGCTATTTCTTCTGTTGTGGGTACATCACTATGATGTACTCAACTTATCGCGAGTTCCCGCCGTACTTACTTGTATCGTCATCCTCGTAATTTACGGTTTCGTCGTGTCCAATCCGCTCATCGAAAGGGGATTGTTCTATTATTCCAAGGAACACAATGACATGGTCATGCTCACCACACGCAATCTCCTCGGTGTGAAAGTATTCGGCATGTATTATCGCTCCATTGTCAGTATCATTCCTGTTCTCTACTTCGAGTTGTACAGCGCTTACCGACTGCACCGCCGTCGTTTCTTTCGTGTTTTGGTTTGCCTCGTGTTGATTGCCACCTTTTTCATCAGTGGTACGCGCGCAATGATGCTCACTCCGCTGTTCATCCTCGGTGTTGTCGGCTATCGCCGCATTGCCAATTCTCGCCGAAGCAAGTATTTTCTCTATCCCGCTCTCTTCCTACTGGTCTTGGCTTTCTTGTTGCTCGTTTTTCTCCTGGCGACCCAAGAAGGCGACAAATCCAACGCCATCAAATACGGGCACCTCGATTCGTACGCGCAACTCTTCAACAATCATATCGAGTATTTCATTTGGGGACAGGGCACCGGAACCACCTTTTATTCAGAGGGTTTCCACCGCATTGTGCCACTCACAGAGTGGATCTACATCGATTTGGTGAGAAACTACGGTTTGTTGTCCCTCATCATCCTTGCCGTGTATCTCTATCCTCTGTTTGTCCTTTTGCGTCGCCGCAACGATATTTTCACGACCGGCTTAGCTGTGACCTACATTGCCTTTTTGCTGATAGCCGGTACCAATCCGTTTCTGCTCAACTCGCAAGGCATGTGTGTGTTATGGATGATGTATGCACAAGTCGCGAAACTTCGAACCCCTCTCCCTCCTCCTCCCCAGCAAAACGCATATGCAGCTTCTTGATCTTTTCCCTGTTGTCGTGTTATACCGGTGCCAACTGCACGAAGCTGAAAGCTACACTTCATTTTTAGCGAAGTCTCCTTTCCGCGCCTTTATGGTCTACGACAATTCACCGTCCGATTTCCTTTTTGATGAGACACGGCTTCCTTCCAACGCCGTCTATCAGCGGAATCTCAACAACGGTGGTGTTTCTGCCGCCTACAATTGTGCGGCCGGCTATGCATCCGAACACGGCTTCACCCATCTTTTACTGCTGGATCAAGATACGCATTTCCCCGAAAACGCCCTGTCGAGCTATTTAGCGTTGGGTGCGAGCGACACGTTGGTAGCCCCTCGTTTGGTCACTCGCAGCGGAGCCCCATTTTCGCCGGTGACAGCACAAGCTTTCAACCTTCGAGGTGTGCATCTTTCGCCGGGTGAATATGATTTGACGAAGTATTCCCCCGTAAATTGCGGTATGTGCATCTCGTTAGCTGCGTTTCATCGCGTAGGGGGCTACAACCTGCGCGTTGCTCTTGACTATGCTGATTTCGAATTCTCCCGACGCATGGCGGCAGTTTTCCCTCGATTCCGGGTACTTGACCTTGAAATCGAACAAGATTTTTCGAACGATGAACAACGCATCGACCTCCTCTCGGCGCGTTTCGCACGCTATTTGAATAGTGCCCGCGCAGTCACGGTGCACAGTCTCGGCGATCGCCTGCGTCTCGTTTACCAGATTGCGAAACATACGTTGGCTCTCAGTTGGCGCACACGTTCAGTTTGTTTCCTGAAAATACTATTTCGCCAATTGTTGTGCAATTCGAATGCATGACTTCCCGCGTCCTCTTCTCATCCCCCTTGTCTCCGTCTGCCTATGACTCCCTTTTCCCTATTCTCCCCGTTGAAGCGTAGTGTGTTGCGAGCATTCGCTTTCATCACGTCTTGTTTGTCCCGCCCCGCCGGCTACCGTTTTCTGATCTCCTACGTCATCCTGCTCGAATTGGCGGTCTCCCAAGTTGTGCTCTACCGTTTGGTCTTCGATAGCGCGAAGTACACCCTGGGCGAAGCCCTCCTTTCGCAACCCATCCTGTGGTTAGAAGCCGGAGGCTGGGCCTTCTTGGTCGTTTTCCTCATCGGCACGATCAAATGGGCCTGGTTGCGGCGTCTTTGTAGTGTCTTGTTGCTCACTGTCGCCACCTTGTTGACGCTTGGCGAGTTCTTGTTGCTCTGGGTCTACGACACCGTCTACAATCCCGAGATGAGCAAAGTCATTGTAGGCACCGACGCCCGCGAAAGTCTGGAGTTCCTCTCAGCCATGTCCCACCATTTGCCCAAATTGTTGCTTGCCGCCGCAGTCATGTGCGGAGCGGCTTGGGCATTGAGCAAAGCCTTGTCCATCCTGCGCAGTCGATTCATTGCCGCAATCGGCTTGTGTTGTTTCGTGCTGGGCTTCGGACTGTCCGTGGGCCGCTACCGCAACTGGCATTGGAGCTACAGTCCGGCGCGTACCACCACTGCCGACCGCTTTGTGTGGGGATTAGTGCGCACCTACCGCCTGGGCAAAATCCTCACCACCCAGCGAGAACACATGCACGCCTCCGCCGCCAAGACCGTCACCGGCCACTTCGACACCGGCATCACCCGACCGATCAACGTCGTACTCATTTTGGGCGAAAGTACACGCGCGGCCTCGATGCACTGTTACGGCTACGCCCTGCCCACCACTCCTCAGTTGGACCAACTCCATGCGCAGAAAGAGCTGGCCGTCTTCACCGATGCCGTCAGTCCCTCCAACGCCACCATTGCCTCCACCCAAGCCGTGCTCACCTTCTACACCAATGAGCAGGACAAAGCGCGTTGGCATGAATTTCCCGACCTCGTTTCCGTTATGAAACACGGTGGTTTCACCACCGCTTGGGTCACCAACCAGGAATGCAGCGGAGGTCCCTGGTCGGTGCAGCAGCTGTTTGGTTCCGCCGCCGATACCCTCACGGGCAATCCCTACCGTTTGCACCAGACCAACGACATGTTCCTTTCCGATTCGTTGTTCTACGATGAGCGCCTCCTCCCCCATCTGCTCACGGTCGAGCAGTTGTCTCCGCGCCAACGCCGCCCCGGTGGCTTGTTCTCCGTCGTCCATCTCATGGGCTCGCATGCCGGCTACGCCAACCGCTATCCCGCGTCGTTTGCGCGCTTCGCCGCCAAAGACATCCCCGGCTCCCTTTCGCCGGGGCAGAAGGAGAAGATCGCCGCCTACGACAATTCCGTATTATATAATGATCGCGTAGTGTCCGACATCATCAAACACTACAGTCACTCCCGTTCCATCGTGATCTACGTCTCCGACCACGGCGAAACACTCTTCGACGACCCCGCGCATCCCGATTTCGCAGGCCACGCCGGCAACACCCTGCCCGAAAACGTCGTGCGCGTGCCCTTCCTCGTCTACATGTCGCCGTCTCTACGCCGCGAAGTGCCGAAACTCTGGGACCAGATCCTTCGAGCGCAGGGCGAACCGCTCATGACCGACCTCTTGCCCAACACCCTCGTTTCGATGCTCGGCATCCAAACGCCCTACACGCGCCCCGAACTCGATCTCTTTTCGCCGCGTTACAACGCCAACCGACGTCGAACCGTCATTGCCGTCGACGGTGCCAAGCAGGTTTTCCCGCCTCGTTCGGTCCCCTCACGTTGAGTCACCGCGCAAGCGCTGCACCCCGTCCGTTGGGGCAATGCCCCGCCGCCGTGCAAGCGCCATCTTCTCCGCAAAGTAAAACCGCCGCTCTCCCTCTGAGAGCGGCGGTTTCGTGTTTTGCGGTCGGTTGTTCATTTCGAATTGCCCGACAGCGGGAACCCGATGCCAAAAGTGAAGTCGAACGACGTGTTTCCTTGCTCAACAAGGTGGTAAATGCCCTTGGTATCTTTACTTGAGATCGTCAGCCGGCTTGAGCAGATCGGCCAGTTTCATTTTTTCGGTGTTGCCCAATCGCACTTTGAGCCCGTCGACGTTGATGCCGACTTGCTTGTCGAGGTCACAGCAATCAACCGTAGAGGCGATGCACTGCGGCGTCTGCCTGCCGAAGTCCCACCGCGAGCTTTTTTGTGCGGATGGCGGCTGCAGATCGCGCTCTGGTGCGTGGGCAGAGCCCAAGTTGGCATTCTCGCAGCGGTGCGGCCACAAAAAACACCGCAGGTATCGGCACCTACCTGCGGTGTTTGGGGCGAAAGCCCCCCGATTTTGCGCGAAAGCTTCGCGTTTCTCAGCCGCGCCCGCGTTCCTCCTCAATGCGGTCCACAGCTTTCATCACGGCGGCGGGAGGAAGGTTGACCATCAACTGGCGTTTCATGAAATCCATGTAGGGTGCCACATGCTCGAAGTAGCGTTTCCAGCCGGCGCAGAGATAAGGGTGGCCGGGATGTCCGGTTGCGTCGGTGACGAAGCGCGTTCGCGGACAGTCACCGTTGCAGGCAAAACGCCATTCGCACGTTTTGCACTGCGGAGTGAGGGCTTTGCGTTTGTTCTCTCCGAATTGGCGCTGTTCGGGGCTGTAAACCATTTCGGCCAGCGACTTTTCGTGCAGATTGCCAAGCTTAAATTCCGGGAAAACATAGTGGTCGCAGGCATAAATGTCGCCGTTGTGTTCCATTGCGGTGGCGTGTCCGCAAGTTTCGGCCATGGTGCACAGACTTCCCGGCACGCCCATCCATCCTGCCAGCGTGGCATCGAATAGTTGCACGAAGAACGTGCCCACATCGCGGCGCACCCATTCGTCGAAGAGTGCGCAGAGAAATTCGCCCCAGGCTTCCGGCCCCACACTGAAGGGGGCCATTTCGGCGGTGGTGAGCCCTTCGATGGGCGAAGCCAGCAACCTTCCGTCGGCATGACGGTAAAAGCGCTCGACAATGGGGGTGAACTGCAGGAAATCGCAGCCAATGCGCTTGAAAAAGCGGTAGAATTCGAGGGGTTGGCGCACGTTGAAGTCGTTCACCACGGCCATGGCGTTCCATTCCACGCCGTGTCGCGCCAGGAGTTCCACGCCGTGCATCACTTGCCGCCAGGTGCCGCGCCCCGATCGCGAGAGGCGGTAGCGATCGTGCATCTCTTCGGTGCCGTCGATGGAGATGCCCACCAGAAAGTGGTGTTCAGCCAGAAATCGACACCAGTCATCGGTGAGCAGCGTGCCGTTAGTTTGTAGGGCATTGTCGATGTGCTTGCCGGCTGCGTGCTTTTGTTGCAGCGCCAGCGCCTTCTCGTAGAAGGCCCGCGAGCGCACCAGCGGTTCGCCGCCGTGCCAGGTGAAAAGCACGTCGTCGCCGGGCTGAATGGCGATGTAATCGTGGATATACCGCTCGAGCGTCTCGTCGCTCATCTCTTGTTTGGGCGATTGCGCGTAGAGTTTTTGTTTTTCGAGGTAGTAACAATAGGCACAGTTCAGGTTGCAGGTCGAACCGGCCGGCTTGGGCATGATGTGTACGGGGTGCATGAGACGGAGAAGTGACGTTGGGCTCGGAAAAGAGGGGAGGGGCCGGGCAAAACGTAAAAGAAAACGTGCGTCGGTGTCGGTGTGCGAGACAACGACACGGACGCACGTGTTGAGAGGGGGAAGGTTCGGGAGTCAGATCAGAGATTGTCTTTCTCGATGTCCTTGAAATACTTGTAAGTGCCGACTTTGATTTCCTCACAAGCGGCTTCGTCGCACACGATGATGCCGTGGGGGTGCTGCTGGAGGGCCGAAATCGTCCAGGCCTGGCACACGGGACCCTCGATGGCAGCCTGGAGTGCACGGGCTTTGTTGTGGCCGTTGCAGAGAATGAGCACTTCTTTGGCCGACATCACGGTGCCGACGCCGACGGTGAGGGCGGTGGCAGGCACAGCCTCGGGGTCGCCGCCGAAGAATCGGCTGTTGGCGATGCGCGTGTCGGTGGTGAGCGTCTTCTGACGCGTGCGGCTGGTGAGCGAAGAGAAGGGTTCGTTGAAGGCAATGTGGCCGTCGGGGCCGATACCGCCGAGGAAGAGGTCGATGCCGCCGAACTCGCGAATCATCTCTTCGTAGTGTGCGCATTCGGCTGCCAGATCTTTGGCGTTACCGTTGAGAATGTGGATGTTCTCCTTCGGGCAGTCGATGTGATTGAAGAGGTTGGTGGCCATGAACGAGTGGTAGCTTTCGGGATGTTCCTCGGGCAGACCGACGTATTCGTCCATGTTGAAGGTCACCACGTGCTTGAAGCTCACGCGGCCGGCCTTGTGTGCCTGAACAATGGCGCGATACATGCCGATGGGGCTGGATCCGGTGGGGAGTCCAAGCACGAAAGGCTTTTCTGCCGTGGGGTGAGCGGCGTTGATCTTGTTGACAACGTAGTCGGCTGCCCATTGTGACAGCTTGTCGTAGTCCGGTTCGATGATAACTCTCATGGGGAGGAGATTATAATGTTAAGAAATATCGGGTTACTGGGCGCCACGCTGCAAAAGTGCGGACGTTTTGCCGGTTCGTGCTTACAAAGGTAGTACTTTTTTTCTGTTTTTGCAGTTCCGAAGGGGCTTTGTTTGGTATTGGAGCGAGTTCTGGGGAATTTCCCCATCATTTTCCTGCGCTTTTCCCGTCGAAATGCCACTTCCACAGGGGCATAGGGACGTTGACTCGGGCGAGTTGGACGGTTATTTCAGCATTTTCCCCGCGTAGAAGTCCATCACGTCTTGCCGGTAGCGCGCTTCGTAGTAGGCCGTGATGCGATCCACGGCGGCATTGGTCTGTTTGTTGCGTGCCTCATCGTAGTCTACGTAGGTGCCTTTGCCGGCTTCGTACTTCTTCTGCGCGAGTTGTGCTGCGGTCACGGCGGCGGAGTCGGCCACTTGCGCAGCTTCCCATTTGTGGCGCGAGGTCACGGCGGCGTAGTAGGCACTTTGAATCTCCTTGTAGAGCGATTTGCGGGCTTCCTCTTCGTCCAAACGGGCGTTGGTCGCCGCCAATTGGGCCTGTGCCACGCTGTTGCGAGTGGCTCGTCGGTCGTAGAGCGGCACAGACAGCGAGAGTCCGATGTTTTGCGAGAAGTTGTCGCGCAGTTGTCGGCCGATTGCGGCGTTGTCGATGCCCGAAGTGTGGTAGTAGCTGGTGCCGAGACCGGCATTCAGGCTCAGTGTGGGACGCATGCCCGCCCGCGCCAGCTCAATTTGCTCGTCAGCGGCTCGCGAACGCAGCTGTGCGGCTTGCAAGGCCGGGCGCTCGGTGAGACTCAATGCGTAGATTTCTTCCGGATTGCCCGGCACGGTAGGCAAAGTGTGGGTGGCGGGCGGTGCCACCGCGAGGCTGTCGGGCGAAGGATACTCGAGCAGTTGCGAAAGTTCGAGCAGGGCAATCATTTTGTCGTTTTCCGCCTGCACCAATGCCAGGCGATCTTGTGCCGTGCGCGCCCGGGCTTGAGCCAAATCCACCTCTGGCAAGCGGCCGGCGCGGATCTGTGCTGCCATTCGCTCCTCTTGGGCCAGCGTATTGCGCAGGTTGGTCTGTGCTTGCGCGATGAGGTCCATGCGAAAGAGCACTTGATAATAGGCTTGCGCCACCTGTAATTGGAGTTCCTCGGCGATGCGTTGTGCGTCGGCCCCGGCGGCTTGCAGTTGGAGGGCGGCTTGTTTGCGGCGGTGGGCAATGCGTCCGCCGGTATACAGGGGCATGGAACCCGAAACGGAGAATGACGTTGAGTTGGTGTTGCGGGTTTCGTAGGTATTGTTGGCGGTGAGTCCGCGGCCGAAGGAGAGATTCTCACCGGCCGACCCGCCGACTTCGGGCAACATGGCTTTGCGCGCATCGTCCAACTGGATTTCCTGTTGCCGGCGCGCAAGATCGGCTTGCTGCACCTTGATGTTGCGCTGCTGTGCCCGCTCGATGCAGTCACGAAGGGTCATGGTTTTCTGGGCCGAGAGGGAGGCCACCGCGCAGAATGCGAAGAGAGAAAGCAGAAGTTTCATGAGGAGAGGACGATTATTGCTGTTGATTGATTTCGTTGCCGCGCACGCGCTCACCTACCCGGAGGCCGGATCGAATTTCTATGTTCACGCCGTCGGAAAGGCCGGTTTGCACGACGCGTCGCTCAAAGGTTTGCGAGTCTTTGCCACCGGTTTGCACGTAGACCACCGACTTGCCGTCTTCGATCTTCACGGCCGATTCGGGAAGCGCGATGACTTGTGAGCGAGAGTCGAGAATGATTTCGGCATTGGCGCTGTAGCCCGCGCGAAGTGTGGTGCCTTTGGTTTGCAACAGGGCCCCTTTGATTTCAAACTGGTTGCCTGTTGTGCCGGAACTTACCTTCGGTGCGATAAATTCGAGGCGGGCGGCGAGTCGCACATCGGGGGTCGCACCGACGGTGATGGACAAATCCATGCCTTTGCGGAGTTTGGCCACTTCGGTTTCGTCGATATTGCCCTTAAAGAGGAGATCGTTCATGTTCGCCACGGTGGCAATGGTCGTTCCGTCGTTGAAAGTGTTGCTCATCGTGACGGAATTGCCGACTTTCACGGGGATGTTGAGAATGGTCCCGTCGATTGTCGAGCGTACCATGGTGGTAGAGTAGCCCGCCATGGAGGCACTCACGCCTTCCTTCACGATTTTGAGCGCATCGTTGGCGTTGGCCAGCTCTTCTCGCTGTTGGCGAAGCGCAAGTTGGGCTTTTTCGAGTTCTTCTGTCGAGACGAGTTGCTGATCATGGAGTGTTTTCGTGCGTTGGTAGTCGCGTAGAGCCTGCGCCGCGGCGAGTTGGGCGAGTTTCACGCGGTTGCCGGCGCTATTGAGCTGAGACATGTCGGGAACCACCTTGATTCGCGCAATGAGTTCCCCTTTTTGCACGGGTTGCCCCGCTTCTTTGTAGATTTCGGCCACGATACCGGAGATTTGCGGCTTGACGTCGACTTCAACTCGCGGTTCGATGGTGCCGGTGACGATGGTTGAACGATGAATGTCGGCACGCGTCACTTCAATGACGTCAAATCGTTGTTCTTCCGGGCGCGATTTCTGATAGAGGAAGACAAATGTGCCGACAAAGACGGCAACCAGGAGCACGATGCCGAGGATTTTGAAGATCTTTTTCATTGTGATTGAGATTTTCGTTCGCGAAAGCGAGCGTTGGATGGGAGATTGCTTTTGAGCGTCGCGCGTGCTGTCGGAGGAGGGGCGACAAATTAAAATGAGATAAGGTGTGAGAGGGAGCACAGCGCGCGCAGTTTCCGACGAGCAAGGGGGACTTGCAGGAGGCAAAGCGTGATTTTAGGCGGGCAAAGCCTTGTTCGAGAACGCAGCGCGCGTGTGTCGGGTGAAACTGTGGGGCCGCCGCACGCGATACGGAGATTTTATTCGTCGCGCATGGCATCTACCGGTTTTATGGCCAGTGCGCGCAGCGCCGGCGCGACACCTGCCACGGTGCCCAGCGCAGAAAGTGTCAGTGCCGAGCCGATGGCCATGGAGAAAGAAATGAGGAAACTGCCGGGAGCCAGCGAGGGAAAATTCGATCCGATGCCGGAATCGGCCGCAGCAAGGATCAAAACGGCGAAAACGATGCCGGTGAGGCCTGCCAGGAGGGTGAGAACAGCGCTTTCGGTGAGGATTTGAACCAGAATGTGGCTCGGATGCGCGCCGAGTGCCCGGCGGACGCCGATTTCCGTGGTGCGTTCCTTGACCACCACCATCATAATGTTCGAAACTCCGATGCTGCCCGAAAGCAACGTGCCGATACCGATCATCCACACGAGGATATTGATGCCGTCGAACAGCGATTGTATCATTTGGAACATCGATTCCACGTTGATACTCGTGAGGGCTGGCTGATCGTTGGGATCAATGCGATGCAGCTTCTTGATTTCCAACTCAATCTTCCGCTGTATCGAGGATACGGTGTGCCCGGGACGCGTGGTGAGCGCCAACATGTCGAAGTGGTCTCCGCACCCTAGCAGACGTTGTAGGGTGGTGTAGGGCATGTAGACCGACCTCGAGGCCGGTCCTCCCACGCCGACGTTGGAAGTGAGGGAAGAAATGCCGACCACTTGGAGATAAATGCCTTGCATCTCGATGTATTTCCCCACCGGATTGTTCTCATTCGGGAAAAGTTGGGAGGCTATTTTTTCTCCCAGCACACACACTTTGCGACAGTCCCGGAGATCGGCCTGTTGAATGTAGCGACCGTGAGAAAGTTTGGGGTTTTCGACGGCCACATAGTCCGGGCTCACTCCTTTGGCGGTGCCTTGTGTTTTGCTGTCGCGGTGTTTGAAGTCAGTCCTGTTGAAAATCACCGGCGTCACCACGGCTGCTTCCGGAATGTGGCGGCGCAAAACATCAAGGTCGCCCGTTTCGAACGACCACATGCGGTCGGACGAAAGCCCGTCGTAGGGTTTGGTGGTTTTCTCGGGGGCCGCGCAATAGGCATTCTGG
Source organism: uncultured Prevotellaceae bacterium (assembly GCA_963542795.1). GTDB lineage: Bacteria > Bacteroidota > Bacteroidia > Bacteroidales > Bacteroidaceae > Alloprevotella. Next base: position 49,356 of record CAUTYW010000011.1, read on the forward strand.
GCAAAACCTTCGAAGTTGCTTTGCATCATGGCTTTCATCCCCTTTGCACCCCCCATCAGGAGAACTAACATGAACACGCCCCAGAAGATACCGAAAGCCGTTAGGAGAGATCGCGATTTATTGCGCATCAGCGTTTGGAAGATCTCCCTCCATTTGTCAATATCGAACATGATCTTGAATTATTTAGCGTTGAGAGCCACGATAGGTTTGATGAGAACGGCCTTTCTTGCGGGGAAGAAGCCGGCCACAAGTCCCGCGATGAGCAGCACAGTCAGGGCGCCGACAGCGATACCTAGGTCGATTGTGGGATTAAGGAAGAAGTAAAACTTCGAATCCATCACCTCCAAAGTGCGTTTTCCGCTCACATAATTCATCCATTCCGTGGCGGCGATGCCGGCAACCAGCCCGACATAGCCCGAAAGGAGGGTGATCACCACACTTTCGGCCAACACGCTGCGCAAAATGCTCGAGGGGCGCGCGCCGAGTGCCTTGCGGATGCCAAATTCGTGGGTGCGTTCTTTCACGGTGATGAGCATAATGTTCGAAATACTCACGACACCGCTCAACAAAGTGAGGAGTCCGACCACCCACAAGCCGGTTCGCAAGATGCGGGTCGCGGTGTTTTGCTCTTTCGCACCTTCTGCCTTGTTGTCGATCCAGAGCGTCGTCTGGTCCTCGGGATTAAAACCGTGGCGGTGCCCGATGGTTTGGCGAATGTTGTGCTCGAGTTGCTGCATTGTCTCCTCTTTTTTGCCGGCATCGGTGCGCAATTCGATGGAACCCACCGACACGCCTTTGTTAAAGGCCGTGCGCAGCGTCGAAAAAGGCACTTGTGCCTTATTGGGCTCCATGTCGTTGGCCTTGGCGCGCACGCCGATGATGCGAAAAGCCATCGAATCGACGTTTACCACCTGCCCTACGGCCGCCGTTGCCGATCCGAAGAAATCTTCGGCCATGCGCGTCGAGACAACCATCACCTTCCGGCGTTCGCGCAAGTCGTTTTCGTCGATAAAGCGCCCTGCGTTCAGCGCAATGCGCTGCATTTCGGCCGCGGCAGGCATCACGCCGTCGAAACTTCCCTCGAGGCGGTGTTTTCCCGAGACCATGACGAGTCCGGATAGGTAAATCGTCGGCGCAGCTTCACTGATTTGCGTTTGTGTCGCCGAACGCGTGTTTTCAAAGTCCCGGTCGTCGATCTTCACATCCCGTCCTTTGCTGTATCCCTCGAAGGCTTCCGAAGCATAGCCCGGCACAATCGAGACCACATCGTCGGCAAAGTGCGACGAATTGTACTCAAAAGCATGGATGAGTCCGTTGCCCGCACCGAGTAAGAAGACGAGTAAGAAAATTCCCGTCGAGACACTCAGTCCCGTAAGCCCCGTGCGGAGTTTGTTTTGCGCCAGATGCGCGAAAATCTCTTGCCACATCGTCTTGTTTATTTCATGAGTTCGCCGAAAGGCTTCGTCTGTTTCGGATCGTTTTCCTCGATGCTTCCGATGACGCCGTCCTGAATGTGCACAATTTTCTTCGTGCGATAGGCCACACCACTCTCGTGGGTGACCACCACCACGGTGCGTCCTTCGGCATTCAGGTCGGTGAGCAGTTGCATCACCTCGCCCGATGTCTTCGAATCCAGGGCTCCCGTCGGTTCGTCGGCCAGGAGCACTTGCGGATTCGTGATGATACTGCGCGCAATGGCCACACGTTGTTTCTGTCCGCCCGAAAGTTCGTTGGGATAGTGGTCGGCCCATTTGTCCAAACCGAGGCGTTCGAGATGTTCCATGGCGCGGCGATTGCGTTCCTTGCGCGACACGCCTTGATAATAGAGGGGCAAGGCCACATTCTCGAGCGCAGTTTTGTAGCCGATGAGATTAAACGACTGAAAGATGAAGCCTATCAGTCGATTTCGGTAGTCAGCCGCCTTCGTTTCGCTGAGGTTTTTCACCGTCACGCCGTTGAGTGTGTAGAGCCCCTCGTCATAGTTGTCGAGAATGCCCAAGATGTTGAGCAAGGTCGACTTCCCCGATCCGGAGGCCCCCATGATGCTCACAAATTCTCCGCGTTCGATGTCGAGATTGATGCCTTTGAGCACGTGCAACGGCTGTGCGCCCCCATAGGTTTTGTGGATGTTTTCGAGGTGTATCATAAGATAATGAGTGAATGATGGCTCCTCCTCTCGTGCCGCCGCAGACCGTAAATCAGCGCTGCGGGGCACGAGCGGAAGAGAGGGCTTATTGGCGAGCCACGTTGCGCACGGTTCCGTTGGCGGTGTCGTCGTCGACCACGAGCGTGGCTGCGTTGCACATCACTTCTCCGCCCGAT
>CAUTYW010000012.1:0-47850 GCA_963542795.1 uncultured Prevotellaceae bacterium
GCAGAAACGGCGGAAACTGCAGAAGCTGCAGAATAATTCAGCCACATACTTATTTCCCATCCCCGCTCCCGCCAGGAGCGGGGATTTTTTGTTTCGTTCCTTCTCTCGTTTTCGTGCGTCTTCTGCCACACTTATGTTCTGCCCCTGTCACTTCTCGTTTCGTCTTTTCCGCTCTTTCTGCCGCCGTCTGCTTTTCGCGCGTCTACTCTTATAGGAACCACCGCACTTAGCATCCCGTTCCCATCCCCATCCCTTACATTCCCGTGCTCCATTTCGCCACTAAAACCGCAGCATTCATTGTTGCGTGTGGAGAAAATGAGTAACTTTGCTCTTGTCGTTCCCTCCTCCATTGAGGAAGGTGACTGCCTTTGGCGTGTCGCCCCATCGACATCCCACCCGTCCCATCGTTCCACATCGTCCCGCCCATGGACCTCCACACCCTCCGCACCGTCGTACACTACAGCCTGCATTTCCTCGCCCCTTTCCTCCTTGCGCTGTTGTTTTTCCCCGCCGGCAAGCGTCGCAAAGCCTATCTCATTATGTTCGCCACCATGCTCGTCGATCTCGACCACCTGTTGGCCACGCCCGTCTTCTCCCCCCACCGCATGAGCATCGGCTTTCATCCCCTCCATTCCTATCCCGCCATTGTGCTCTACGCCCTCATGTGCTGCCTGCCCTATGGGCGTCACCGTTACTTGCCGTGGTGGGGCAGGGCTATAGCCATCGGGCTGCTCTTCCACATGTTCACCGATTGGCAAGACTACATGTGGTGGCCGCACTGATGCGCATTTCCGCCGCAAATGCTCTTCTCCCCACCGCGTGCCGCCTTCTTCCATGCGAAGGCCGCACAGCTACTTCTAAAAACACCGCTGCTTTTTCCCGAAACCTCCCTTGTTTCGCGAAAAAGCAGCGGTGTTTTTGCTTGAACTGCGCAAGGTCAAGTGCAACCTGATTGATCGTTTTGCTGCAATTACCCATCGGTTGCCATCCTTTTGTCCCTTTGTAACGTTCTCATGACCACTTATCGGAACGATACAAAGAGCGTGTCGGCGTTTCGCCATTCCGGTGTTCGATCGCCCGTGGCATTGCGCCGTAAACCCTCAGACCAACCGAATCCCTTGCCCCCTCATTCCCCTTTTGCCTACGCAAAAAGCCCGCCCACTCTGCTGCGTGGGCGGGCTTTGTCGTAGAGTAGGGCAGCGTTCTGCCCGTAGTCATTATTTCATGTTGCGCTCCAAGAAGTGGAAAATGCGCTTGAAGAGATGCGTGCGCGTCGCACCACCGTAGATGCTGTGGTTGCGGTTCGTGTAGACCTGCATGTCAAAGGGCTTGCCCGCCTGCACGAGGGCTTCCGACATCTGCGCGCAGTTGCGGTAGTGCACGTTGTCGTCGGCCGTGCCGTGAATGAGCAGGAGGTCGCCGTGGAGTTGATCGGCGCGCGTGATGGGGTTCACCAACTCATAGTTGGCATTCTCCTTCGGCGTGCGCATGTAGCGTTCGGTGTAGACGGTGTCGTAGAATTTCCAGTTGGAAGGCGCCGCCACCGCCACGCCACAGCGGAAGAGGGGCGTGCCCTGCGTCATGGACATCAGCGTGTTGAAGCCGCCGAAGCTCCAACCCCAAATCGCGATGCGCGAAGCATCGACATAGGGAAGCCGACCCAAATAGGCCGCCGCCGCCACTTGGTCTTGCGACTCGAGGTCGCCGAGACGAAGGTAGGTGCATTTTTCAAAATCCGCACCGCGTGCGCCCGTACCTCGGCCGTCCACGATGACACTGATGTAGCCATTTTGTGCGAGGAAGGCTTCCCACACACCGCCGCCGTAGAATCCCGTGCTCCAAGCGTCTTTCACTTCCTGACTGCCGGGGCCGCTGTATTGGTACATCACGACGGGATATTTGCGCTTGGGATCAAAATCGCGGGGCTTCACCATCCAGCCGTTCAACTGCGTGCCGTCGGCCAGTGCGAAGGTGAAGAATTCTTGTTTCACGCCCACGTCCTCCACCTTCTTGCGCAGTTGCGCATTGTCGATGAGCGTTTTCTGCGTACGTCCCGCACCGTCGCGCAAGGTCGTCACAGGCGGTACGCCGAGTTGTGAGTGGACGTCCATGAAGTGGCGCATGTTGGTGGAGAACGTCACCTCGTGCGTCCCACTCTCGGGGGTGAGGCACGTCGTTTTGCCGCGCTTGTCCGTTGCATACACGGCCGTGCGCAGTGGGCTCTCCTTGTGGGCGGCATAGTAGAAACGACCGTCGCGCTCGTTGTAGCCATAGAATTGGCTCACCTCGAAATCGCCCTTCGTCACCGTCGTCTCCAGTTGGCCGTTGAGGGTGTACCAATAGAGGTGTTGGTAGCCGGTGCGCTCAGAGAGGAGGGCGAAGTGTCCGGGATAGAAGCGCAGGGCAGTGTAGGCCTGCTCGCGAAGGTAACGCTTGTCGGTTTCGCGCAGGGCGAGGCGCGCCATGCCGCTGCGCGGGTTCACCATATAGAGGTCCATGCGGTTCTGGTGGCGGTTGAGCGTCACCACGGCCAAACGCTCGGGGTCGGAGGTGCCGACGATGCGTGGCACGTAGCCGTCGGAATCGAGGGGAACCGCCAGTTGACGCGTCGCGCGGCTCAGGAGATCGTAGCTGTGTACGCTCACTTTCGAGTTGTCGGCGCCGGCAATGGGGTATTTGTAGTCGTAGGTGCCGGGATATTCGGCATATTCCTCGAGGGCGGGTTTCATGCCCTCGAACATCTGCATGCGGTAGACGGGGACTTTCGACTCATCGTAGCGCACCCAACAGAGCATCTTGCTGTCGGCGGTGAAGTCGAAGGAGCGCGCCGTGCTAAACTCCTCTTCGTTCACCCAGTCGGGGATGCCGTTGAGCACCTCGTTGCGTTTGCCGTCAGTGGTCACCTGCGTTTCGGCGTTGCCGTAGAGGAGTTTCACGACGAAGAGGTTGTTGTCGCGCGCAAAGGCCACGACATTGCCGTCGGGCGAGAAGAGGGGTGACATTTGGGGACCGCCTTCCGAGAGCGGTTCGTACTTGCCGTTGGCCACATCATAGATGTAATAGACCGCCAGCGAGGTGCGGCGATAGACGGGAGTGGTTTTCGTGCGGAGGAGAATTTTCTTCTCGTCGGGGCTCATGATGTAGCCGTCGATGCGCTCGAGTTTGACCGCACCGCGAGCTTTGTCGAGATCGAAAAGCACACCGGTTTCTTGTCCCGTCTTGAAGGACGAACGGGTGATGCGTCGGCCGTCGGCCGAAAGCTGCGAATAACTTTCGCCGTCGTTGAGGGGATGCACCCCATAGATGTATTGGGGGGAGAAAGAGCCGTCGTTAATTTGTTCGATGGTGATCTTCGGCGCGTTGTCGGCCGCGGCCGGTGCTGCAAAGAGTGTGCAGAATCCGGCCAAGAGACTGAGCGTGAGCGTAGAAATAGATTTCATAAAGGGAGGAATGAGCGAGGTAAAGGCGTGCATGGGTCTGCGCGCAGATTGCAGCGCGATAGCTTTCAGCGGTGAGCGGTGAGCGTGACGGCGCAACCGTCGCACTTGGCACCGGTGGGCGGATTGTCTTTGCTCAGTTCGCAAGTGGCTTCGACCAGTCGCGGGTAGGTGTTGAAGAGCCGCTGCAGGATGCGGCCGGCCACATGTTCGAGCAGTTGCGAGGGAGTTTGCATTTCTTCTTGTGCCATGGCGTAGACATCGGCATAACTAATGGTGCCTTCGAGACGGTCTTCGTAGATGGCGGCTTCGGCTTCTTCGACGGTGAGCCAGAGGTTGAGGGTGAAGTGGGCGCCCACTTCACGTTCTTGGGGCAGCACCCCGTGGTGGGCATAGAAATGCAGGTTGCGGAGGGCGATTTCGAGCGGTTCGAACGTCATAAATAAGGAGTCAGAGGGAGGAAGAGGGGCTGTCGTCGGTATCGGCACCGGCGGTAGCATATTTTTTAAGGGCACGCACCACCCCGGCTTTCCAGGTGTTGATGGTGTCGTTTTCGAGTTGTAGCGATTCGATGAGTCGAATCACATTGTCCACGGGCATCCGATAGCGCAACACGCCCGAGATGAGTTTGGCATAGTTCCAATACTCTTTGTTGAAGCGGCCGGAGAGTCCTTCGACGGTGGTCTTGTAGCCGCGTCGGTTTTCGAACGAGAAATCGTAGCGCGGGCTACCGTCGGCGTTGAAGTTCTTGACAATCCAGCCGGCATTGACGCTTTTGGGCAACACGATGCCCTCATCGTCGTCTTGGAGTCCGGTGAAAATTTCGTAGGGTCGGCCATCGAGCAAACCGACGAAGGCGACCCACTTCTCTTTCTTGTTTTGAAATCGCCAAACGTCGCATTCCAAGGTCTGCGGTCGGCGTTCAGTGACGTCGCGGATCTGTTCGAGTGCCAAACGCATCAGGCCATTGAAGAGTTTCTGCTCAGCCGTTTCGTTGGCATGGGTATAGGCATACACGCCCTCGGGGTCTACGGTGAAATGAGCGCTGAGTGTGCGAAAGAGTTCGGCTTCGTCGCCGTTGTTCTCGCGTTGGGCGATTTCGTGCGCGAGTTTTTTGATCTCGTCGATTTCAAAAGTGGTGTTGGACATGAGGCGTTGTGAAGATTACACGATGAGAAAGGGGAAGAGGGGCGTCATTCTGCCGCGAGCTGATTCCAGAATTCATCGAGATCTTCGGCGAGTCCTTCCATGAGGTTGTGGTCGATGATGAGCGTGTCGTCGTCCACGAGATAGAGTTCGGCGATGTTGGTGTGCTCTTCGTCGACGAGCACGAAGGAGAAGGGGCGCAAGAGGTGCATCGCCTCGATGGGTTCGCGCAACTTGTGAATGCAGGTTTGGAGCAGGGGCTGAATGTCGGTGTAGAAGTCCTCGCTTGTGTTGTCGATCCACTCTTCGACCACACAACGGGTGATCTCGTTGTCGTCATCGTCGAGGACGCGGATTTCTCCGCTGTCTTGTTTGACGAGGATATACAAATCGGTGAGTCTCGGTTCGCCGCTGTCGGAGCCACATTTTTCGGTAGTTTTCCGCAGTGCGCGTTCGATTTGGTGCAGCGTCTGTTCTGAAACGTTCATGAGCGCGTGGATATAATGTTGATGATAGGGCAAAGTTACTTGGTAAGGCGCAAAAAGCAAAGTGTAATTTGTTTTTTTTGTCCGTGTGGTGTAACTTTGCCTCGACAACGTGCGCAAGTTTCTTGTTTTCACCCGTGGTCAGCCGGTTTTTCGTGCGTTTTTGCGTTAAAATCGCCCGCTTCCCTGCGCTCGCCCACGGCTTTGTTCATTCCGCCCATGCTCCTCACGCTCGATATTGGCAACACCCGCGCCAAACTCGTCTCGTTTGTCGACGGTCGTCCCCGGTTGGAAGCCGCTTGTGCGGTTTCGGAGTTGCCGGCGGCCTTCGCCGCCATCGCCGCCCACCGCCCCGAAGTCACTTCGCTCCGTTGGTGCAGCGTGGGTGCCGACGACGCTCTCGTCGAAGCCCTGTTGGCGCGCACCGGTTGGCCGACACGCCGCCTCGTCGCCGCAGCCGAAGTGGGCGGTGTGCGCCTGGCCTATCGCACACCCCACACGCTTGGGGTCGATCGACTGGCCGCTGTATTGGGCGCGCGCAGCTTGCAACCGCAGGGTCACTTGCTCGTGATCGATGCCGGCACCTGCATCACGTTCGACATGCTGCTGGCCGACGGCCGTTACATCGGCGGCAACATCAGTCCGGGTCTCTCGATGCGCCTCGCGGCGATGCACGCGCATACCGCGCGTTTGCCGCTCGTCGATGCGCAGGGCGAACTGCCCTTGCTCGGTCTCGACACCCCCACTGCCCTGCGCAGTGGAGTGGTGCGCGGCATTGCCTATGAAATTGAAGGCTATGTGCGTCGTCTGCGCGAAGAATATGGGGCAATTAGTACTTTTTTGACGGGCGGCAATCGCTCAGATTTTCCCGTTTCGGCAGAAAGTTGCACCTTTGCAGACGAGTATCTCGTGGCACGCGGCCTCGCCACTGATTTTTAAGCGAAAAGCCGTTGCGTCTCGTTCGCCTTTGGGTTGGTCTACTGCCGCACTTGGGTCGCCGATTCTCCTCATTTATTATTGTATGATCTCCAGCATGAAGAAATACCTCCTTTTGCTCTTCGCCGCCGCGTCAGTTCTCGGCGCATCCGCCCAAGAAACGGGTGTGTCGTCTCCTTATTCTCGCTACGGCGTGGGTGTGTTGAGCGACCCCTCTTTGGGTTTCAACAAAGGCATGGCCGGTACCGGCATCGCCCTGAGCGACAGCCGTCGTTTGAATTTCGCCAATCCGGCATCGTATGCGCGTTTCGACTCGCTGAGCTTCATGTTCGACGTCGGCGTGACCTTGCAAGCCGAGCATCGTTCGGCCGGCAATGCTTCGCGCAACGATTATCGCGCGCAGTTCGACTACCTCGCGGCCGGTTTCCGACTGGCACCGCGTTTGGGTTTTAGTTTCGGCTTGCGCCCCTTCAGCAGTGTGGGCTACGAACTGGCCACGCAGAGCACGAGTCTGAGCGGGAGTGGCGCTTCGAGCGCGCTGACCACGACGACACGCTACACGGGCGAAGGCGGTTTGCATCAAGTCTATGCCGGACTGGGCTTCATGCCGCTGAACGGCCTTTCGGTCGGGGTGAATGCCGGCTATCTGTGGGGCACCACCACGCACTCGGCTTACACGCAATTCAGCAATTCGTCCACCGATGCGCTTCGTCGCTCTTATGCCTACGAGGTGCGCTCCTATACGTTGGACTTCGGCGCTCAATGGTCGCACCGCATCGCTCGCCGTCACGAGGTTTCGCTCGGTGTCGTCTACGGTCTCGGCCACGGACTTCACGGCAGCGCCGATTTTTACAACCAGCGCATCAGCGGTAGCGCGGTGCAGTCCGGCGACACGGTGGCTTTGCGCAACGTCTTCTCGCTCCCGCAAACCGTCGGTGTGGGACTCGGTTGGAACTATGCCAACCGTCTGCGCCTCGGATTGGACTACACGCTGCAACAGTGGGGGAGTGCCACCTCTCCTGCCCTCGAAACGCTGGCCGACGGCAGTCAAGTGTTCCGCAAAGCCGACAATCTGCTCACCGATCGCCATCGGGTGAGTTTCGGTGCGGAATATACACCCGACCCCGACGCCCTGTCGTGGGCACCGCGCGTGCGCTATCGTTTGGGCTTGAGCTACGCCAGTCCTTATGTGAAGGTGGACAATCACGACGGCCCGTCTTCTTATGTAGCCACACTCGGGGTGGGACTGCCCATCATCACCTCGCGCAACAACCGCAGCATGCTCAATGTCTCTGCGCGCTATGAATTGTTGCAACCCGCTGTGACGGGTGCGCTGAAGGAGCAATTCTTCGGCTTGTCCGTCGGTTTGTCGTTCGGCGACAAGTGGTTCGACAAATGGAAGGTTGAATAACATCGCCCCATGCACCGTCTACTCTATTGTCTGCTCGGGCTTTTCGCGCTGAGCCTGAGTTTTTCAGCCTGCGACAACGGCGCGCCGCCGAGCGGATCGGCGGTGCGCAATCGCGATTCGCTGCCGGTGATGGTCACCTACGGGGTGTCGAAACTCATCAGTGACTCGGGCGTTGTTCGCTACAAGATTATTTCGGAAGAGTGGCTGGTCTTCGACCGCACTCACCCGCCACGTCAAGAATTTCGCAAGGGCGTTTTGCTCCAACGCTACGACGATCGGCTCAATGTTGACCTCTACATCACGGCCGACACCGCCTATTGGTACAATCAAAACCTCTGGGAACTGCGCGGTCGCGTTCGGGTGCGCAATTTGTCCGATCGGGTGACCTATACCAGTGAACAACTGTATTGGGACAACGAGAAACATGAATTTTACTCGCATGTGCCGATGCACATTGTCACGCCCGACCGCGATTTGCGCGGCGATCGTTTCCGTTCCGATGAGCATTTGACGCGCTACGAGGTGAAACGCACGCGCGGTTTCATTCCGATGCCCAGTTCCTTCTCCAATTCGCCCGCACCGGCTGACACCGCGGCGCGCTGATCAACCTTGTTCTGCATGAAGCGTTTCGACTGAGCCGGATGCCTTGACGCTTCGCCCCGCTATCCACTCTGTTTGTGACCTCGCTTCGGCCAGTGCCTGCCGATGGTCGGAACCGTAAGCCTACAACAATCCCCCTATCGACAACTGTCGATAGGGGGATTGTTGTGGAATGTGGGGAGGAACGGTGCGCCGCTTGTGGAGCGCGTGCGTTGGGCTCACCCGGTGGAAGGTTTAGAACGAGATACCGAACGAGAGGAAGGGAGCCAATGAATAACCCGAGGCGATGTAGTAGTCGGAGTCGAAGAGATTGAAGTTGTCCGTCACCCCGGTGCGGAAGAAAGCGCCTTTCATCATCTGATAGCGGTAGGCCAAAGTGACGTTGCAGCCCCATCCGAAAGCTGAGGTCGGTCCGTGTGTGTTGGTTTTGATCGGTTCGGTCTCGGTGTATTCCATATCCGACATGTAGACGCAGCCGCTGCCGTGTGTCTTATAAAAGAGGGACTCAAAATATCCGATGGACAGTCCCATACCGATTTCGAGGAAGTGTCTTTTGTGTCCCACGAGATAATGCACCTGCGCCGGGATCATCCATCCGTCGGTGCGCCCGAGGTCATTGAAAAAATCGTCGGTGCCAGAAGTTTTGACGCGAGCCAATCCCACTTTGTAGCCCCAGTGTCGAGAGTTGCCTATGCGCGAATCGAAGGCTAAACCCACCGTGCGCGAAGCACCGCCGTGTTCAACCATCACGCCATAGCGGGGACGCTGCGCCCAACTGCCGATGAAAGGCAGCGCGAAGAGGAGAGAAAGGAGAAGATATTTCATGTCGAAAGCTTAGAACGTGTAACCAATGGAGAGGTAAGGATGAAAACTGTCTTGTCCGTCGTTGCTGAAAGAAAAAGTCTCATGAACATGGAAGTCGTCTGAGAGGGAAAGACCGGCACGCAAAATCAATCCTTTGTCCATTTGGAAGCGGTAGCCCGCCGAGAGATGGAACAATTGGGTAAATCTGCCGAAATACCGATGGGTATATTCATGCGTCAAGTGACGTTTTCTTCTGCCCGGATAGTCGCATCCGGCCTCGTGGGACCATTGGTTCGTCTCTTCGTACGAATACTGGATGTAAGCCAAGGAAGTGCCGCAAGCAGCTTCGAACATGTGGTGCTTTCCACCGGCCAGGAAGTTGAGATCGAGAGGCACAGTGATTCCTTGCTCACGATAGTTGTACCGAGGCAAGCCTTTGTAGTTTGTGTAGCCCACACCGACACGATAGCCCCAATGGGATTTGGGAGCGACGCGGCGATCGAACGAAACACCGAAGCCCTGGAATGCCGGTTCCCACCCCACCGAAACGGCAGAACGTTGCGCTCGCAGCTGGGTGATGCACAGCAGCAAGAGACACAGCAAAGCGATTTTTCTCATAAAATTGATGCGTTGATAATGTGAAATCCGTCGCAAAGTTAGTCATTATTTTAGAAAGTGCTTCGTTGGGGTTGCGGAATTATGAAAACTATTACGCGCGCGAGCATTATATTGCAGTAAGCGTTGGGAAATCTTCTACATTGTCGTATTTTTGTAGACGATTGGGGGACTTTCTCCCGATCCTACGTCATCAATTCTTACTCTACGTATTCCTCGCTTTTCCTCTCTCATAATGAAAAAGATATTGTTCCTTCTTTTGCTCTTGTTGACCGTCGTTTTTCGAGCGCCGGCCGCCAACCCTCTCGAAGGACCTAAGCGCGAAATGCGCGGTACTTGGATCCAATGCGTCAACGGCCAATTCCTCGGTATGTCGCGCGAGCAGATGCAAGCCTACCTCACCAACCAACTCAATGTGTTGCAGGCTGCCGGTATCAATGCTGTGATGTTCCAAGTGCGTCCGGAAGCCGACGCCCTCTATCGCAGCAGCTACGAACCCTGGAGTCGTTGGCTCACCGGCCGTCAAGGACAAGATCCCGGTTGGGATCCCCTCGAATGGATGGTGCGCGAGTGCCATCGTCGCGGGATGGAGTTGCATGCTTGGATCAATCCCTTCCGCGCCAAGACCAAAGACACCAAAGAACTGGCGGCCAACCACCCCTATTGGCTCAAACCCGATCGCTTTTTCTCCTACGACGGACTCATCATTTTCGACCCGGGTCAAATCGAAAACCAACGCTACATCTGTGATGTGGCGGCCGACATTGTGCGCCGTTACGATGTCGACGGTTTGCACATCGACGACTATTTCTACCCCTATCCGGTGCCCGGATTGCCCATCCCCGACGATGCCACCTTCGCCGCCAACCGCAATGGATTCAACAACCGCGCGGATTGGCGTCGCTACAACGTGAATACCTTCATCAAGATGCTCTACAACACCGTGCACAGCATCAAACCTTGGGTCAAATTCGGTGTATCTCCCTTCGGCATTTACCACAACCTATCTTCCGGCGGCAGTGTGCCTGGCAGCGACACCCGCGGTCTGCAGAACTACGACGACTTGTATGCCGACGTCTTGTTCTGGGTCGGACAGGGTTGGGTGGACTATGTTGTGCCGCAGCTCTATTGGCCCATCGGACACTCCAGTGCCGACTACGATCGCCTCTTGCGTTGGTGGGCAAAACACGCCGCCGGACGTCCCCTCTACATCGGACAAGACGTCGAACGCACGGTGTCGAAGGCCGATTTGAACAATCCCACCGTCAATCAAATGAACGCGAAGTTCGAACTCGAACGAAGTTTCCCCTCCGTCCAGGGGCACGTGCTTTGGTACTCCGCCGCGGTGGTGCGCAACGAGGGCAACTATGCCTACGAGTTGCAAAACAACTATCACCTCACGCCCGCACTCGTGCCGCAGATGCCCTTCATCGACGACAAAGCCCCGAAGAAGCCGCGCAAACTCAAAGCCATGTGGATGCCCGACGGCTACTATCTCTTCTGGACTGCCCCGAAAGCCAAGACAGAGATGGACGCGGCGAAATTCTATGTGATCTATTGTTTCCCAAAAGGACACAAGATCGATATCAATTCGTCTACCTATATCTTTGCCGTTACCTCCGAAACGATGTACAAACTCCCGTACAATTTCGGCAACGAAAAGTACACTTATGTGGTGACAGCCCTCGACCGTTTGCAGAATGAGTCGAAACCGGTCAAAATCAAAGTGAAACTCTGATGGCTTCTCCCATATAGGCAAAAGCCACCATGATTATAAAGGTCATTTTCTCCCTTTCAATACAGGTCTTACGATGAAAGTTCTCAAATTCGGCGGCTCCTCAGTCGGAACGCCCGAAGCCGTGCTGAAAGTCAAGCAGATCGTAGATCGGCTCGACACCTCAGCGGTCGTTGTGGTCTCTGCGCTCGGCGGTGTCACTGATCGTCTCATCTCGCTCTCCGCACAGGCAGTCGACCCTGCGGCCGACTATCTCACCGCCCTCGATGAACTCCACGCCCGCCACGACAAGATGGTGCGCACTGTCTTGCCTGCCGATCGACAGGAGGAAATCTTACAAGGCGTGTCCAACTGCTTTGACGAACTCAGCCGTATCTTACAAGGCGTTCACCTCATCGGAGAACTCACGCCCAAGACCGCCGATGCCATTGTTGCCTACGGCGAACGCATTTCTTCGTCCATCGTGGCCGCGCTGCTCGGCGCCCGCCACATCGATTCACGTCGACTCATTCGCACGCGCCCCGAAGGAGCGAAACACATCGTCGATTTCGAGGCCACGCATGCGGCCATTGCCGAGGCCGATCTCTCGCGCTGCCCCCTCACCGTGATGGGCGGTTTCATCTCGTCCGATGTCGAAAGTGGCCGCACCACCAACCTCGGTCGCGGCGGTTCGGACTACACGGCCGCCATTCTTGCCGCCGCCCTTGGTGCCGAAGTGCTCGAAATCTGGACCGATGTCGAGGGTTTCATGACCGCCGATCCCCGCGTCATCCCCACCGCCTTCACGATCGACGAACTTTCTTACGACGAAGCCACCGAATTGTGCAACTTCGGCGCGAAGGTCGTCTATCCCCCCACCATCTTCCCGGTGTGTGTGCGCAACATTCCCATTTTAGTGCGCAACACCTTCAATCCCAACGGCAAACATACCGTCATTCTCCGCAATGCCGCACCCAGTTCGCGCCTCATTCGCGGCATCTCCTCCATCGGCGAGACCGCTTTGGTCACCGTCAGCGGTATGTCCATGGTCGGTGTGGTCGGTGTCAATCGCCGCATCTTCACCACTTTGGCACAAGCCGGCATCAGCGTGTTCATGGTGGCGCAGTCGGCTTCCGAAACTTCGACTTCGCTCGCCGTCACTCCTGCCGATGCGCAGCGCGCCTGCCACATTCTCGATGCCGAGTTCGCACAGGAAATCGCCGCCGGAGCCATGAATCCCGCCGGTTGTCGCACCGGGTTGTCCACCGTTGCCGTCGTGGGCGAAAACCTTCGCCACCACACGGGCACCGTCGGTCGCCTGTTCTCCGTTCTCGGTCGCAACGGCATCGGTGTGAACGCCGTCGCCCTCGGCGCGCTCGAAATGAGCGTCTCGTTCGTTATCGAGCGCCCCTTGCTGCGCAAAGCCCTCAACGTCTTGCACGACTCCTTCTTCATGGGCAACCACGAAGAACTCAACCTCTTCATCTGCGGCACCGGCACCGTCGGCAACCAACTCATTAGCCAGTTGGCCGCGCAAAACGCCATTCTCCGCGAGAAACGCGGGTTGAACCTCAACTTAGTCGGAGTGGGCGGCCGCAGCAAATCCGTTTACGACATCGCAGGTATCGATCCCGCCAACTACCGCGCTGCACTGAATGCAAGCGAAGAGGAAGGCGGCATCGACCATATGATGCGTCGCATCCTCGAACTCAATGTTTTCAACGCCGTTTTTGTCGATTGCACCGCTTCGGCCGACGTTGCCGCGCACTATCGCGCCCTCCTCGAACACCACGTCCACGTCGTCACCGCCAACAAGGTAGCGGCTTCAGGGCCTTTCGAGGACTACGCGGCACTGAAAGACACGGCACGCCGTCGCGGAGTGAAATTCCTTTTCGAAACCAATGTCGGCGCCGGCCTTCCCATCATCGGCACCATCGGCGATCTCATCGCTTCCGGCGACCGCATCAAGAGTATTGAAGCCGTATTGTCGGGTACGCTCAACTACGTGTTCAACACCCTCTCCGCCGAGGTGCCGCTTTCCGAAGCTGTGCGTTTGGCACAGGCCAACGGCTATAGCGAACCCGACCCGCGCATGGATCTTTGTGGCATGGACGTGGTGCGTAAAATCACCATCTTGGCGCGTGAGAGCGGCTATCGTGTCGAAACTTCCGACATTGCCATCGAGCCTTTTCTCCCTGCCGAATTATTCGAAGGTAGTACCGAAGCCTTTATGGAAGCCCTGCCGCAGCTCGATGCCGCTTTCGAGCGCGAACGTCAGCGTTTGGTGGCCGAAGGCAAATGCTGGCGCTACGTCGCCGAGTGGAAAGACGGCAAAGGCAGCGTAGGTCTGCGCGAAATTCCCATCGGTCACCCGCTGTATCAACTCGAAGGCTCGAACAACATCATCTGCCTCACCACCGCCCGCTACGACACCCCGATGATCATCCGCGGCTACGGAGCCGGTGCGGCCGTCACCGCCGCCGGTGTCTTTGCCGACGTGATGCGCGTGGCGAATATCTAAACTGGGGCGGGCAGTAATCTACAAATAGAGCTTGTCTCAAATGGTGTTTTTGGGGAAGATTATCATATGTGCTGTTTGCGATCTTTGCTAAAGAAGGTTGATTCATCATTTGCTCTTTGTTTAATCTTGTTTTTTTTGACGTCAGGTGCATGTTTGGAATAGATAGGCTAGTATATACTATATTGAATGGCCCAAGAATTAGAGGTCTAATCTTTGTCCTTATAAGGGGGATTTGTTGTCTTGTTTTGTCATACCGTAGGGCTTATACAATGATAGAACTTGGAATTCAGTATACAAATTTGTAAGATCCAGACAATACTCGTATTTTTGTAAGTCGTTATAGACACCTTCGATTTAAAGTGTAGTAATAATTTATTTAAGTGACATGTTACCAATATCTATTCGTGTAAACCAGTTGGGAGCGCTTCGTAATAGCGACATAAGCATTTATCCAGTTATGATATTCTCGGGGCAATCAGGGCTCGGAAAAAGTCATTTAGCGCTTTTGGTACATTATATATATGCATTATTGCTCTCTCCATTGCGTCTCAATGCTTTTTTTGAGCAGTATTTTCCTTATAATACTCTCCATCCTAAGATGCAGGGAAAAGGGGAAATTGTAAGATTTGAAAAAAATAAGCTTGAGTGTTGGATGGCAGAAGATGCGAAAAGTTATTTGCGTGAAATGTTACGCTGCCATTCTCTACCTGTAGATGTTAGATTTTTCTTTGATAGTAAAGTTCCCGAATATTTTGTTATATCTTACGAGGAGGAGTTGTCTGGATTGACGGATAACGAGACTGTTGATGTTAGGTTGATTTGTGACAGTTTGTCAATGTTGGCTGTTCGGCAAAATTTAGATCTTATACAATACGATAATAGAACAGTTGAAAAAGAATCTCCTTTTTCGTTTCTTACGCGACACTACTTGAAACAATTGTTACTAAGCAGTTATGAAAGTATTAAGCAAGATGTTATACTTCCTCCGGCGCGTGCTGTTGCCTTAACGGAGTTTGTGAAGGTTGATAAAGGGCTGTATAAGTCATATATTGATTGGCTTGCTTCTGCGAGTCGCACTGGGGAGAGGAAAGCTGATAAGTATCATAAAGTGGCAGAGTGCTTACATGCGATTATGGAAGGTGAGGTTCGTTTGAAAGATACTCTTAATTATGTGTATAAGATGAGTAAAGGAGCAGAAGTTCCAGTAACAGTAGCTGCTTCGTCAGTAAGAGAGTTGGCACCATTACAATTTTTGATTGAGAATGACCCGAGTGGCGCCGTGGTACTACTGGAAGAGCCCGAAACGAATCTACACGCAGAAAAACAACGCAAAATGGCAGAGATTGTGAGTCTTTTGGCATCATATGGAGCGCATTTGCAAATTACCACGCATAGTGATTATTTCTTACGTAGGATTAATGAGTTGATAGCTTTGAGTAGATTTGCTGGTGATTCAGAATTGATTTCAAAAATCAGAGAACGTGTAGATATAGATGAAGAGTTGGCTTTTCCTGTAGATAGAATCGCTCACTATATACTTGAGCGTCGAGAAAATGGATCAAGTGAGGCTGTGGAAGATTCGGAAATAAAGGATGGGTTGTCTTTTAGCGCCTTCAAAAAAGCAATTATAGATGGATTGGAAATGTCAGAACTGTTTAATGATTATGATGAAAACTGATGTTTTTAGAGAATGTGTGCAGCTTGTATCGAAAGGCCATTCTTTTGTAGAGATTATTGATGAGTTGAATATCGAAGAGCCGAGTAGTCCTTTTAGCAGGGTTGTTATTAAGAAAGATATTTCACTAGGGAGTTTTTTTAAAGTAGATGGTATTCAGAATTCTCCTCTTTTGAAAATTGATGGAAAGTGTAAACGAACTCATAAAGGGAAAGAGTTTAATGTGTGGAAAAAACATCCAGATGCTCTTTGTTATATACGCAATGGTGCCGTAGAGAATTTTCTTGCTGTAGAAATGAAGTGCAGGATATTGTCAAATATGAATGAAGCTTATGCTCAAATTGCTGCTGGATTGTGTAATATGAAGTTGTTAGAGTTTATGTGTGAAGGAGCATCTTCTAGTATTGAATGTTTGGGTATGTTGATAGGGACAGGGCTTAATGGTAAGAAATATTGTGATGTAATCTCTACTATTGATAAAAAGAAGTTGGTGCGGAGAGAATTGAATGTTACAGAGCAATTGGTTTCAAAGGGGTGCGCTAAGGTGACTATAGATAAGTTGAATAGATCTTCAGATATCCCACCTGGATTGGATTCCGTGTCAGTGCATTTAAGAATGGAGTTGTTGGAAGATGAGGTTGGAGATTGCTGTATTTTGTTGACTAAAATACTTTAGTAAATTAAGTCTGGAGGAGGTGTTAAGCATTTGTTATTGATACCACAGTCCACAAGGCAACCGCTATCAATCGAGACTACTCGATTGATAGCGGTTGCCTTGTGGACTGACAGATTACGTGTTTTCTACAATTGTCACTGGGTGAAGGAGGTAATCTTAAAAAAAAACTTGTCGCATTACCTCCAGACTTATAGGGCTTTCCTTAAAACGCGTGCAGTTTTCCCACTACCTTGTAGAGGTGTAAAATGCGGTTGATGGGGTAGCGCTCCGTGCCGTATTCGGGGTTGCTGGCCACGAAGTCGAGCATGGTGGGATCTTCCGGCACGCGGCGGAGAATCTTCACGGTGCGGAGACCGTCGAGCACCACGGCGTAGATGTGGCCGGGTTCGAGGTTGTCGATCGTCACGCGACGCAGGGCGATCTTGTCACCGGGTTCGAGGTCGGGCAACATGCTGCGACCCTGCACCGAACACCACAAATCGGCCTGGCGGTTGAAAGTGGTGTCCATAAAGTAACTCGGGCGCGCGGTTTGGTCGTTTTCCACGTCGTCGAAACCGCAAGTGAAGTCGCAATCGAAGACGGGGAGTCCCTCTTGTTCGAGTTCGCGTTGTGCCTTTTTCTTCGCTTCGCGTTCGGCACGGTTTTCGGCGCGCAGCATGCGACCCTCGCCCGAAATGAGCCAGTCGATGGAAACGCCGAGTTTTTCGCTCACCGCTTCGAGAAAATCATATTTAGGTTGCACGGCTCCGGTCAAATATGAGCGAATGCGTGCTTCGTTTGTTTCGAGTAGTTTGGCAAAACGAGTGTTGCGTCCGTCGGCAAACCGCTCGACGAGCTGTTCAAGTCGTGAGGTCATAGCTGGGGAAATAAATGAAGAGGTGAGTGTTTTCTGTTAAACGCAAAAGATCGACGAGGTCGAATCCTTGGTCGTGTTTATTTTCGTATGGGATTAAGTATTACGCGACAAAGTTACGCATTATTTTGGAAGTCGCAAATTTTTTCCGCTCGTTTTCATAATGTCGGCGACAACTCACTCCGGAATGGGGTGAAATGGGTGTGTTTTTGTGGCCGGTTCGGTAGTGAAAAACCATGTTCCCGACCGTCATTTTTTTGCCTCGGGTGATTGTCGAGGCGAAGGGGGTGTGTAGGCCTCGGTGCGGTGAAGGCTCTTTTACCTCGCGCGCGCATTACGCGCGCATCCACTGTTTTTCGATTTTTGCCTTCACTTCTTCACCTTTGTACCGTAATGGTTTGAACTGCAGGGTGATAAGTGTGAAGGTTTCACCCCGAAAAGCCTTCACCGATGGAGTGGGGTAGAAGGGGAGAACGGGTGAAGGGAGGTGAAGGCAGAAGAGGGTGAAGCCTTCACCTGTAATGTGTTGTTTGTTAGCGTATTGGATGGGTAGGTGAAGGAGTGAAGGCAAAAATCGGAAAAACGTGATTCGCGCGCGATGCGCGCGTGAGGGACGAAATGCGCGAGGAATTTTACCTTAGGTCGGATGTTGTTTCGGCGCGTCATGATTCCCTGTTTCAAACCAGTGGAGAAAGTGAGAAAAGTCGTTGTGTTTTTGCGAAAAGTTGGCTTGTTTTTGAAGGATGTCCACAAGATCGAGTTCCGCCCTTTTGCGGTGGCAACGGAAGGTGGCGATGAGGCGTCGATTTTTCGCGTTGCGAGAGATGCAAAAGCGCTCCGAAAAAAGTTGGTAGCACAGAAATAAAATAGTATCTTTGCGGAGTGATACGGCGCATGCGATATTTTCCGAAAAACTCCTCGTGAGTTCGTTCCGCTTCGCCGTTTCTGCCGATCGGCATCGCGCGCGTCCCCACGGGTGTTCCGAGCGTCGGCACAAAGTGCTCGCGCTGCCGTTGTGGCGCAAGTTTTCCCTCATTCATCTCCTCAATACAGAAACAACCCATGCTAGAAATACGCAATCTTCACGCCTCAGTCGAAGGCAAAGAAATCCTCCGCGGCATCAATCTCACCATTCGCGACGGTGAAGTGCACGTGCTGATGGGCCCCAACGGCTCGGGCAAGTCGACCCTCTCCAATGTGTTGGTGGGCAACCCAAAATTTGAAGTGACCGAAGGCGAAGTGATCTTCAACGGCAAGAACCTCCTCGATCTCGAACCCGAAGAGCGTAGCCACGAAGGGATCTTCATGTCGTTTCAAGCACCGATCGAAATCCCCGGTGTGTCGATGACCAACTTCATGCGCGCCGCCCTCAACGCCAAGCGCAAGTATTTCGGTCAAGACCCGTTGCCCGCGGCCGACTTCCTCAAATTGCTGCGCGAAAAGCGCAAACTCGTCGGCCTCGACGCGCACTTCATGAGCCGCGGAGTGAACGAAGGTTTCTCTGGCGGTGAGCGCAAACGCAACGAAATCTTCCAAATGGCCGTGTTGGAACCCACGTTCTCCATCCTCGACGAAACGGACTCCGGTTTGGACGTCGACGCCCTGCGCATTGTGGCCGAAGGTTTCAACCAACTGCGCACGCCGCAAACCTCGGCCATGGTGATCACGCACTACCAACGCATGCTCGACTACCTGCGCCCCGACTTTGTGCACGTGCTGGTCAACGGTCGTGTGGTGAAAGAAGGCACGGCTGATTTGGGTTACGAGATCGAAAAGCGCGGTTTCGATTGGATCAAGGAAGAACTGGCGCAGTGAGCGCCTTAGGCGCACGGCAGCCGGCTTGTCGCTGTGTTGTGCGGCGCCACGTTCCGATAGTTTCACCTCTCCAATCTGATTCCCCATGTCCGGACTTCAACAATATCTCCGTCTTTTTGACGAACAACGCGCCCTCATCGATGGCAACAGCAGTGCGCCGCTCAATGCGCACCGCGACGATGCCCGGCGCTTCCTTTCCGGCGTAGACTTGCCCAACCGCAAGACCGAACGCTACAAATATACCAACGCCTCCGCCATTTTCGCGGACGAATACCATTCCGACTTCACGCGCACCCTCGATGGACTGCGTCCCGGCGACGACCGCGGATGTGCTGTGCCGAATTTGGCCACCGTGCCCGTCCATGTCATCAACGATGTGGTGGTGCCCTTGGCCGACGACATCGAATTGCCCGAGGGCGTGCATCTCCTCTCCCTCTGTCGTGCCGCTGCGGAACATCCCGAGTGGCTCGAACGCTACTATGATCGCGCGGCGCACCACGAACCCGCCAATCAGCACAAGCATGCCGACCGAGAAGAGCGCGACGTCGTGACGCGTCTGAACACGCTCTTCGCACAAGACGGTTTGCTCATTCACGTGGCGGCCGGTGTGCAGATGGAGCGCACGGTGCAAATCGTGCTCCGTTCGCGCGCGGCTGTCGATCTGCTTTCCCATCGCCGCTTGCTCATCGTGGCCGAGGCCGGCGCGAGTGTGAATGTGCTGGTGTGCGAGCATGCCGACGGCACCCATCGTTACCTCACTACGCAAGTCACCGAGATTTATGCGGCCGAAGACGCCGCCGTATCGGTCTACACGCTTGAGGAAACGCGTGAGGGCAACCACCGTTTCAGCAACGTCTATGTGGAACAACAGGCGCGCAGTCGCGTGAGCCTCAACGGCTTCTCGTTCACCACGGGCGTTTCGCGCACGATGACCAATGTGCGTTTGCTCGGCACGGGCGCCGACTGTCAAACGGCCGGTGTGGCCATCACCGACGGTTGCCAGCACGTGGACAACAACCTGCTGGTGGATCATGTGGCCGAAGCCTGCACCTCCGACATGCTCTTCAAATACGTGCTCGACGGCGAGAGCCGGGCAGCCTTTGGCGGTAAGGTGATGGTGCGCCCCGGTGCGCAACAAACGCTTTCTCACCAAAACAGCGCCAACCTCTGCATTTCGCCCACGGCGCATGTGCACTCGCTCCCGATGCTCGAAATCTATGCCGACGACGTGCGTTGCAACCACGGTTCGACGATCGGCAAACTCGACGAAAGCGCCTTGCTCTATCTGCGCCAGCGCGGTATTCCCCTCGCCGAGGCGCGCCTGCTCTTGCAACATGCCTTTGTGGCCGAAGTGCTGCAACGCGTGCCGAGCGAAGCGTTGCGCGATCGGCTCTCCGACCTCGTGGAACGCCGTTTTCGCGGCGAACAGCGCCACTGTGCCGACGGTTGTGAAGAATGTGCCGTTAAGTTTTGAACCGGAAACCGCTCATGATGACCGACTATCGCGAAGATTTTCCCATACTGAGCCGTGAGGTGCACGGCCGCCCGTTGGTGTATCTCGACAATGCCGCCACGACACAGAAGCCCCGCGCCGTGTTGGAGGCCATGGACGCGCTCTACACCACCTGCAACGCCAATGTGCATCGCGGCATCCACACGCTTTCGCAAGAAGCCACCGCGTTGCACGAGGCGGCGCGCGAACGGGTGCGCTCGTTCCTCAATGCGCGTTCCACGGCCGAGATCGTTTTCACGCGAGGGACGACCGAGAGCCTCAACCTCGTCGCAGCGTCGTTTTCGCAAGCCTTCCTGCGCGAGGGCGATGAGGTGATTGTCACCGTCATGGAGCACCACTCCAACATTGTGCCCTGGCAGTTGGCACGCGAGCGGTGGGGCTTCACGCTCCGCGTCGTGCCGATGGACGACGAGGGGCGTTTGGACCTCGAAGCCTACGCCGCGCTGCTCAATGAGCGCACCCGCTTGGTGTGCTGCTGCCAGGTGAGCAACGTACTCGGCACGGTGAATCCCGTACGCGAGATGGCGCGGATGGCGCACGACGCCGGTGCCTACTTCTTGGTGGACGGCGCGCAGAGTGTGCCGCATTTTCCGGTCGATGTGCAGGAGTTGGATTGCGATTTTCTCACGTTCAGCGCACACAAAATCTACGGTCCCACCGGCGTGGGCGTGCTTTACGGCAAAGAAGCGCTGCTCGAACAACTCCCTCCCTATCAAGGGGGCGGAGAGATGATTGCCCGCGTCACTTTTGAGCACACTACCTTCGAACGCTTGCCGTTTAAGTTCGAAGCGGGCACGCCCGACTATGTGGGTACGCACGGTTTGGCCGCCGCTCTCGACTATGTGGAGGCGGTGGGGCTGAATCGGATTGCTGCGCACGAAGAGGTGCTCACGCGTCACGCCATGGCGCGCATGGCCGAGATCGATCAAATGCAGTTCTACGGCACGGTGCCCGGAAAGACCTCGGTCGTTTCGTTCAATGTGGGGCAGATCCACCCGATGGACTTGGGCACCTTGCTCGACCGCCTCGGTTTTGCGATCCGCACCGGCCACCATTGCGCACAACCGCTCATGGCGCGTTGTGGAGTGGAGGGCATGGCGCGCGTTTCGTTTGCGCTCTACAACACCGAGGACGAAATCGATCGTTTCATGGAGGCGCTGCAACGCGTGGTGCGCATGTTCTGAGCGCCCGCGTTGGCTCCCTTTCGGGCGAGTACACTCCTTCTTTATAGAAGACAGCTTGGGCGGAAATCATCGTAGGGTGGTTTCCGCCTATGTTTTGCCGTTTGGCCCGAGCCGTTGAGGCTGCTTATCGGAAGGTGGCGTTCGGCCGAGAGACAAATGCGGATTTTTTCGGCGCAATCTTTGGTCTTTCGTTCTAAACACTTACCTTTGTCCTTATCAACATCACATTCAATACCCATTGTTATGTTACTGACTACCACGCCCTCGATAGAAGGACACCCCATTCGCGAATATCGCGGTATCATCTCGGCCGAAACCATCATCGGCGCCAACTTTTTGAAGGATTTCTTCGCACGCATCACTGACGTTTTCGGCGGTCGTTCGGGTTCGTACGAACGCGTGCTGCGCGAAGGTAAAGAGGCGGCTTTGGCCGAACTGACCAAAGAAGCACAACGCCTCGGTGCCAATGCCGTGGTAGGCTTGAAATTGGATTACGAAGCCGTGGGTGCTTCGGGCTCGATGCTCATGGTCGTGGCCTCCGGCACGGCCGTGGTGATCTAAGTCGTTCGTTCAGTGCTGCTCGCTCACCACAATCAGATGGGACTGCTCGAGGCCGGTTGCGACGAAGCCGGTCGCGGTTGTTTGGCCGGTGCAGTCTATGCCGCGGCAGTCATTCTTCCTCCCGACTATCACAACGAACTGCTCAACGATTCGAAACAACTGACCGATGCGCGTCGGCGCGCGTTGCGCCCGATCATCGAGCAGGATGCCTTGGCGTGGGCGGTTGGCGTGGTCGACGCGGAAGAGATCGACCGGATCAACATCTTGAACGCCGCTATCCTGGCCATGCACCGCGCACTTGACGGTTTGCAGCCCTGTCCCGAATGCATTATCGTCGACGGCAACCGCTTCAAACCCTATGTGCGCGAGGTGCTCGAAATTCCGCACACCACCATCGTGAAGGGCGATGCGAAATATCTGTCGATCGCCGCCGCTTCGGTGTTGGCCAAGACCTATCGTGATGATTATATGGCCGCGTTGCACGAAGAATACCCCGACTATGCGTGGAATCGCAATGCCGGTTACCCGACTGCGGCGCACCGTGCGGCGATTGCTGCGCACGGGCCGACACCCTATCATCGTCAAAGTTTCAAACTGCTCAAAGACTAATCGCGGGCGGCAGCGCACAGACGTTGCCGCCCCTCATGTATTCTCTCCATGTTCGCAGACATTGTGCTCCCCCTCGCCGTTCCCGGTGCGTACACCTATCGATTGCCCACACAACTCGACGGGCGCGTCGTCGTCGGCTCGCGTGTGGTGGTGCCGTTGGGCAAAAACAAACGCTACACCGGCATTGTCATTCGTTTGCACGAGGAGTTGGCGAACTTCGACGAAGAGCGCATCAAGACGGTTGAGGAGTTGGTCGACGAACGCCCGTTGTTGCTCGAGGAGCAAATCGCCCTTTGGCGCTGGATGGCGCAATATTATATGTGCTGTCCCGGCGAAGTGATGAAAGCCGCCTTGCCCGCCGGTTTGAAGTTGGAGAGCGAAACGCTCTTTGCCTTGGCCGAAGACGCGGATCCGCACGATGAGGCGCACGATGAGCAAGCGCGCGAAGTATTGCGGGCATTGATGGCCAAACCTTTGCGCGTGAGCGATTTGCGCAAGGCTGTTCCGCGACCGGGATTGTTGCGCACACTCAAAAACTTGGTCGAAGCGCGGTGCATCATGGTCGAAGAAAAAGTGAGTCAAGGCTTCAAAGCGAAAAGCGAAGCGCGACTCACGCTCGCTCCCGACTACGCTTCGGCGGAGACGCTCGAGCAGGCGCTGAAACAGCTGGGGCGGTCGCCGCGACAGTCCGAGGCGATGTTGGCTTTCCTCGATCGAGCCGGCATAGCGGCGGCCGAGCGACTCAATAATTTCGCTTTGCTTGCCGAAGTGCGCCGTTCCGAACTCGTCGAGGCCTTGCCCGAGGGCGGAGCAGCGGCCATTACGGCCTTGGTGCGCCGCGGACTGCTCATTTCCACCTTGGTCGAGGTGGGACGCCTCAAGACGCACAAAGCCGTGGAGGGCTTGCCGCCGCGTCCCCTGAGCGAAGCGCAGCAAGCAGCGCACGATGCGATTCTCGCGGCGTGGGAAGAAAAGGAAGTGGTGCTCTTGCACGGCGTGACGTCGAGCGGCAAGACGGAAGTCTACATCGAACTCATTCGACGCGTCATCGCCGAGGGAAAACAAGTCCTGTTTTTGTTGCCCGAAATCGCGTTGACAACGCAAATTACCGATCGTCTCGGCCGCGTGTTCGGCGAACAGCTCGGGGTCTACCATTCTAAGTTTCCCGACAACGAGCGTGTGGAGATTTGGCAGCGGCAGTTGAGCGAGAACGCCTATCCTTTGTTACTCGGCGTGCGCTCTTCTGTGTTTTTGCCCTTTCAAAATCTCGGATTGATCATCGTCGACGAAGAGCACGAGACGTCTTACAAGCAGCAAGATCCGGCTCCGCGCTACAATGCGCGCGATGTGGCCATCCTCATGGCGCACCGCTGCGGCGCTAAGGTCTTGCTCGGCACCGCCACGCCCTCGTTGGAGAGTTATAAGAACGCCGACGAAGGAAAATACGGCTTGGTGCGTTTGGATCGGCGCTTCGGCGATGTGCAAATGCCCGAGATCATCGTCGAAGACCTCGCCGAATTGCGCCGAAAGAAACTATTGCCCACGCCTTTCTCACCGCGCTTGCACGAAGAAGTGAATGCGGCGTTGGACAATGGGCAACAAGCCATTCTCTTCCTCAATCGGCGCGGTTACAGTCCGTCGTTGCAGTGCAGAAGTTGTGGGTGGTCGCCGCGTTGCACCCAGTGCGATGTGCCCCTCACGCTGCATTTGAAGTTCAACAAACTCGTTTGCCACTATTGCGGCGCGCAGTATCAAGTGCCCACCCATTGTCCGCAGTGCGAACAGGCCGATTTGCGCGACATCGGTGCGGGCACGGAGAAAATCGAGGCCGCCGTCGAGGCTTGTTTTCCCACGGCGAAGGTGGCGCGCATGGATTTGGACACCACTCGCTCGCGAACGGCCTACGAACGCATCATCCGCGAGTTTCAAAACGGCCGTTCCAACCTGCTGGTCGGCACGCAGATGGTGACCAAAGGCTTAGATTTCGGCGGAGTCAGCGTGGTGGGTATCGTCAATGCCGACCAACTGTTGAATCGTTGCGACTTTCGCGCCCACGAACGCGCCTTTCAAATGCTTTCGCAGGTGGCGGGTCGTGCCGGTCGCCGCGGCAGTCGCGGACGCGTGGTGTTGCAGACGCGACAACCCGATTTGCCTGTCGTGCGCCAAGTGGTGGCCGACGACTATCAAGCGATGTACAAAAGCGAAATGGCCGATCGGCGCATTTTTCGCTTTCCGCCCGAAGTGCGCCTGATCACCATCTATCTCAAACACCGCGAGGAGCGCACCGTCGCCGTCACCGCTCGCTTGCTCGGCGACTTGTTGCGGCCGCATTTCGGCGATGATTTGCTCGGCCCCGACAAACCGGCGGTGGGTTACGTCCAGTTGCAGCACATTCGCAAGTTGTTGTTGAAAGTGTCGCCCACGCTGAGCCCCGCTTCGGTGCGCGCCACGTTGTTGGCAGCGCGCGATCGCGTGTTGTCACACAGCGCTTGTCGCAATGTCACGATCTATTTTGACGTCGACCCCATGTAGTCGATACTTTTGTGCTTCGTTGGCTTGTCGAAGGTGATGAGTCGACATAAAAAGGGGCAACCTTTTCTCCTCTGCGATGCGAGAACGGTTGTCGAACATCCCCCTCGGGAGGCAAAACACGGGAAGTTTCCGCATTTTGCCTCCTTTTTCTTTTGCACTTCACAAAACGCGTCGTAAATTTGCCACAAATCATATTTCAAACTCTCGAATAGACGCTATCCCTTATGTTAGACGTAAAGCAATTGCTCGCCGCCTGCGAAGTGCGCATGGAAATGAGCGTGATGCACCTCGAAGAAACCCTTTCGCACATCCGTGCCGGTAAAGCCAACGTGCACATTCTCGACCAAGTGCTGGTGAACTCCTATGGTTCGATGGTGCCCATCAACAACGTGGCCGCCATCACCACCCCCGATTCCCGCACCATCGCCATCAAGCCTTGGGACAAAAGCATGTTCCACCCCATCGAGAAGGCCATCATCGATAGCAATGTGGGCATCATGCCCGAAAATAACGGTGAAGTGATCCGTTTGGGCATTCCGCCCCTCACCGAAGAGCGTCGTCGCGACCTCACCAAGCAGTGCAATCAAGAAGGTGAAGAAGCAAAAATCGCCGTGCGCAATGTGCGTCGCGACGGTATCGACAAACTCAAGAAGAGCACCAAGGACGGTGTGCCCGAAGATGTGGCGAAAGATGGCGAAGGCGATCTGCAGAAGCTCCACGACAAGATGGTAAAGCGCATCGAAGATCTGCTCGCTGCCAAGTCTAAGGAAATCATGACCGTCTAAGGTCACAAACATCTACGCTTTTGGCTCGTAAACCCTCGAACAGCAAAAATACCTCCACCACAGCAGCTCACGGCATCGTGGTGCGCAACACCGGCAGTAGCTACATCGTGCGCACCGATGGCGGGGAGCAGGTGGAATGTCGCGTCAAGGGCAATTTTCGTCTCAAAGGTATCCGCACCACCAACCCCGTTGCCGTCGGCGATGGGGTTGTGTTGCGTATAACCCCCAACGACGAAATCGCCTTCATCACCGCGATCGACGAACGCCGCAATTACATTATTCGCAAAGCGTCGAATCTCTCGAAACAAAGCCACATTCTCGCTGCCAACATCGACCGCGCGCTCTTGGTCGCCACCATTGCGCGCCCCGAGACGTCCACCACCTTCATCGATCGCTTCCTCGCTTCGGCCGAAGCCTATCGCGTGCCCGTGGTGCTGGCCTTCAACAAAATAGATGACCTCAATGAAGAGGAACGTGCCACGCTCGAGTACCTCACTTGGGTGTATCGCGACATCGGCTACGAGGTACTCCATCTTTCGGCCGTCACCGGCGAAGGACTCCCCGAGTTGGCGCCCCACCTTCGCGACCGCATCACGCTGTTGGCCGGTCATTCGGGCGTAGGCAAGAGCACTTTGCTCAATCGCCTCATCCCCGGCGCGTGTGTGCGCACCGCCGAAATTTCCGAGTCGCACGGCACCGGTATGCACACCACCACTTTCAGCCAACTCCTCGACTTGCCCGACGGAGGTAGCCTCATCGACATTCCCGGCATCAAAGGTTTCGGCACCTTCGACATGGAACCCGAAGAAATAGCCCACTACTTCCGCGACATCTTCACCCTCGGCCACGAATGTCGCTTCTCCAACTGCACCCACACCCACGAACCCGGATGTGCTGTGTGCGAAGCGCTCGAAGCGCACCGCCTTGCGCCCTCGCGCTACACCTCTTATCTCTCCATGCTCGAAGATCACGACGAAGACAAGTACCGCGCGGCTTTTTAGTCGGCCGCGGCCACTCGCTGCCTCGTCGTTTTTTCAGGCAACACCCGTCTAGCCCGTACAACACTATGCTCGACAAAAAAACATTTACGCAACTCTATCTGAAAGATACGTCGTTCGTCAATCTCATGACACGGCGTATCTTTAATGTTTTGCTCATCGCCAACCCCTACGATGCTTTCATGCTCGAAGACGACGGGCGCATCGACGAAAAACTTTTCAACGAATATGCCGCCCTCTCGCTGCGCTATCCGCCGCGCTTCACCCAAGTGAGCACCGCCGACGAGGCTTGGGGCGAACTGGGGAAGAACTCGTTCGACCTCATCATCGTCATGCCCGGAACGGACAACAGCGACACCTTCGACATCGCCCGCGACATCAAAGCGCGCAACGAGCACATTCCCGTCGTTGTGCTCACCCCCTTCAGTCACGGCATCACGGCACGCATCGAGCACGAAGATCTTTCGGCCTTCGAATATGTGTTCTGCTGGTTGGGTAACACCGATTTGCTCCTCTCCATCATCAAGTTGCTCGAGGACAAAATGAACCTCGATCACGACATCGAAGAGGGTGGAGTGCAGCTCATCATTCTCGTCGAAGACAACATTCGGTTCTACTCCTCCGTCCTGCCCGAGCTTTATAAGTTCGTCTTGCAACAAAGTCAGGAGTTTGCCACCGAAGCCCTCAACGAGCACCAGCGCACATTGCGCATGCGCGGTCGTCCGAAGATCGCTTTGGCGCGCACCTACGAGGAAGCCACCGCGCTCTATGACGCACATCCCAACAACGTGCTCGGGGTCATCACCGATGCGCGCTATCCGCGCGGCGGAGTGGTCGATCCGAAAGCCGGTGTCGCCCTCCTCACGCGTTTGCGCAAGGCCGATCCGTTCTTGCCCCTCATCCTCGAGTCCGCCGAGTCGCACAATGCCTTCGAAGCCTCGGCGCATAACGCCGCTTTCGTCGACAAAAACTCCAAAAAGATGGCCGTCGATCTGCGTCGCGCCGTGAAACAGCATTTCGGCTTCGGTGATTTCGTGTTTCGCGACCCCCGCACGTTCGAAGAAGTGGCGCGCGCCCGCAATCTCAAGGAGATGCAAAACGCCATCCTCAGTGTGCCGGCCGATTCGCTCCTCTATCACATCACGCGCAACCACGTTTCGCGCTGGCTCCGCAGTCGCGCGCTGTTTCCCGCGGCCGAATTTGTGAAACAGCTCTCGTGGGAAGAATTGCGCGACCTCGATGCCCACCGGCGCATCATCTTTGAAGCCATCGTGCAGTATCGGCTGATGAAAAACCGCGGTGTCGTTGCCGTGTTCCGCCGCGATCGTTTCGACCGCTACTCCAATTTCGCCCGCATCGGCGAAGGTTCGCTCGGCGGCAAAGGGCGCGGTCTGGCTTTCATCGACAATCTCGTCAAAGCCCACCCCGAAATCAATCGCTTCGACAACGCCACCGTCATGATTCCCAAGACCGTGGTGCTCTGCACCGATCTGTTCGAGGAATTCATGGAGACGAACAATCTTTACCAGCTCGCGCTTTCCGATGTGGACGACGCAGAGATCCTCGATGCCTTCCGTCGTGCGCGTTTGCCGGAACAGCTCGAAGGCGACCTCCTCACTTTCGTCGACACCCTCCGCTGTCCCGTGGCCGTGCGCTCCAGTTCACTGCTCGAAGACAGTCATTACCAACCGTTTGCCGGGATCTACAACACCTACATGGTGCCCTATCTCGACAACCACGGGCGTATGCTCTCCATGCTCTGCGATGCCATCAAGGGGGTGTACGCCTCGGTGTTTTTCAAGGACTCGAAAGCCTACATGCAAGCCACGCGCAATGTGATTGACGAGGAGAAAATGGCCGTCGTGCTGCAAGAAGTAGTGGGCAGTCGCTACGGCGATCATTTCTATCCCAACATTTCGGGCGTGGGTCGCTCGCTCAACTACTATCCCCTCGACGACGAGCGCGCCGAAGAGGGTACGGTGAGTTTGGCGCTCGGTTTGGGCAAATACATCGTGGACGGCGGTCGCACGCTGCGTGTCTGTCCGGCGCATCCCGCGCGGGTGTTGCAAACCTCCGATACGGAAATGGCGCTGCGCGAAACGCAAACTCGCTTCTATGCCCTCGACCTGAAAAATCTCGGTGAGAACTTCTCGGTAGACGACGGCTTCAACCTCCTGCGCCTTCCCGTCAAAACGGCCGATGCCGACGGCTCGTTGCAGTTCATCGCCTCGACTTTCAACCCCACCGACCAAGTCATCTATCCCGGCCTGTATCCCGGCGGCCGAAAGATCATCAGTTTTGTCGGCGTGTTGGAGCACGACGTCGTACCGCTGCCGCAAATTATGCGCGAAGTGCTGCAAATGAGCGAAGAAGCCATGCGCCGCCCCGTCGAAATTGAGTTTGCCGTCGAGATCGATGCCGAAAATCGCAGCTGTGTGTTCTACTTGCTGCAAATTCGCCCCATGGTCGACGTGCGCACCGACGTGAACATCGACCTCTCGGCCATCGATCCGTCGCGCGTGCTCTTGCGCAGTGACAATGCCCTGGGACACGGCAATTTCGACGAGCTGACCGATGTGGTTTATGTGAAGACCGACAATTATTCGGCCGGCAACAATCCGCTCATTGCCGATGAAATCGAGCAACTCAACGCCCGTTTCCTCGCCGAAGGCCGAAATTATGTGCTCATCGGCCCCGGCCGTTGGGGATCGAGCGACCCTTGGCTCGGGGTGCCCGTGAAGTGGCCCGCCATCTCCGCCGCGCGCCTCATTGT
Organism: uncultured Prevotellaceae bacterium; assembly: GCA_963542795.1. Classification (GTDB taxonomy): domain Bacteria; phylum Bacteroidota; class Bacteroidia; order Bacteroidales; family Bacteroidaceae; genus Alloprevotella. The sequence continues at coordinate 29,644 of CAUTYW010000012.1, forward strand.
TGAGGCCGGACTGACGAACTATCGCGTCGATCCGTCGCAGGGCACGCACTTTTTCCAAAATCTCACCTCCTTCGGCGTGGGCTACTTCACGATCAACGATTATATCGGCGACGGCCTTTACCAACGGGGCGCCCTCGACGCGCAGCCCGCCGTCTACGAGTCGGATTTTGTGCGCCATGTGCGTTTCGACCGCCCCTTGTCGCTGAAAATCGACGGGCGTAAGAAACTGGGCTTCCTCCTTTTGCCCGAAGCGGAGTAGGGCGGCCTACCCGCGCGCCGTATTCTGCTCCTTGCTGTGGAGGGGCTCGGCACACTCGTGGACTGCCGTCTGCCATTTGCGCGAGGAACAGAAAAAAGTTGGGGACTTTCGAGAGAAAGTCCCCAACTTTTGCGCAAAAGTGGGGAGCTTTTGCGTAAAAGTCGCCGAGAAAAAACAAAAACGCCGCACGTTTCCGAGGAAGCGTGCGGCGTTGTCGTTGTGTTTCGCCCGAGGTGGCGGCAAAATGTGCGCCGCGCAGGGGGACGAAGCGGGGCGATCAGAAGGTGTAGGACGCGCCGGCCATGACGAAGAAGCCGGGTTGCTCCACATTGCCGAGATCGAAGTAGCGGCTGTCGGTGACATTGCGCAGATCGCAGAAGAGGCGATAGCGATCGGTCGTCCAATGCAGTTTCACGTCAAGGGTGGCGTGCGTGCCGTAGGGCAGGAGCGTGCCGGTGTCGACGAGTTTGGCCGGGTTGGTGCGATCCACCTGCATGTAGTGGCCGTTGCGATCCTGCACACGCAGCACCCACGACGCACCCAAGTGGGCGAAGAGCCGATGGTCGAGGGTGGCGACGAACTTGTGGCGGAGATATTCGAGCGCATAGTTCGACTTGAAGAACGGCCGATCGTCCTTTCGATCCTGCCACAGGCGTGCAAAGTCGAGGCGCAGGCGGCGCAGCGGTTGCGACGTGCCGAGCAGGCGGTCGAAATCGGCGGTGGCCGTGATGTTCACGCCGAAGTTGTCCAGACGGAAGTTGGTGGAGTGGAACTTGTCTTTTGCGTCATACATCACCCAGTCGAGCACATTGGTGCCGCGGTTGTAGAAAGCGGTTGCTTCGACCGTGATGCCGCACGGAGCATGGTGGGTGGCACCGAGTCGGAAGGCGCTGTTCTCCTCGGGGCGGAGGCCGACGTTGCCCTCCTGCGAAGGATTCTTGTAATAGAGGTCGGTGAAGGTGGGCAGGCGCAGGGAACGATTCCACGAGGCGGTGAGGCGCCACGTCGAGTTGGGGCGCCACGCCACGTCCACGCCGGGATAGAGGCGCAACTGCTCGTCGATGCTCGAATTGCGCTGCGCCATGAGGCCGAGTGATACCGTCCACCGGTCGAAGAGGAGATCGTGCTCCACGAAGTAGCTCACATTCGTTCGCTCGGCGCGCTTGGTGTAGTAGGCGATGCTGCCGTCGTTGTCGCGCCACACGCCTTTGTCATCGCGGCGATCAGCGTGTTTTCCGCCGATGGCAATCCAATGAGTCGAGTCGAGGTCGCGTCCCAAATTGCCGGAGTAAATGAGTTCTTGGCGCATCTCTGCGCCGAAAGCGGTGCGGCCGGCCGCCCAATCGGTCCAAGCGTTGAGGCCGAGGGTGAAGACATCGCCGCGGTTGAAGTTCTCATACGTCGGCGTGTTGCGCACAAACTGGAAGTGGTCGGCATTGCGCAGCCACGACACCTGCGGAGCAAGGTGCAAACGGCCTTTGGTTTCGGCGCGCACGCCGGCCAGCAGTCGATGCGTGCCTTCCCATTGGTTGGCCGACTTGGTGGAGTAGAACGTGTTGGCGCCAAAATCCGATTGCGTCCAGCCGAAGAGCGCATCGACGCGGAAGTCGGGCGCGTCGGCGCGGCCTTGCCAAAAGGCTTTGCCGTAGCGGAAATCACTGTTGCGCACCGCACCGTCCGAACGGCCGTAGCCCAAGCTGAGCGAGGAAGTGAAGTCGACGTTGCCGCGTCGCGCTTGCAGTCCGGTGCGGGCTTCGGCCTGCGCCGTGCCAAACGATCCGCCGGCGAGGAAGAGTGCCGTGCGGGCGTCGCGGCGGGTGACGATGTTCACCGCTCCCGAGAAAGCCTGCGTGCCGAACACGCGCGATGCGGCGCCCTCGAGCACTTCGATGCGCTCGATGTCGCTGAGGTTGAGCGGAAATTCCGCCGCATTATGACCGGTTTGTGGATTGGAGATGGGGAATCCGTTGACGAGAAGAAGAATTTGGTCAAAGGTTCCGCCGTTGATGCTGATGTCCGTTTGCATTCCGAAACTACCGCGCTGTCGGACATCGACACCTGCGCAGAGTTTGAGCACGTCGTTGACAGAGGCGACACCCGCCGCGGCCAACTGTTCGCGCGAGAGGGTCACCACTTGTCTCGCCGCAGCGTCGGCGGCGAGGGGAGCGCGCGAGGTCGTGGTGACGGCCTCCGCGAGACGGTGTGCATCGTCGAGTTCGTCGGACACTTCCGTACGATCCTCGGCGGTCGCGGTGCGTGTCGCTGCGTGGGTATTGGCAGCCAAGCACGGTGCGGCCGTGGCCAATGTGGCCACTGTGAGGACACCGATTTTCACCTCGCTGCCCAATGCGGAAAAGAGCGCATAGCCCTTGCGCGAAAAGCGGCGGAAGGTGAAAACTGCTCCCTGAGGAGAGGTTTTTTGATACATTGATTTGGGTATTTGTTGTTTAAAACGCCGCAAAGGTACGAAAAACTGCCGTGTTTGCTCCACTCTCGTGGGAAAAGTCGTACATTTGCATCATCACCAATACAGACACGCCGGACGTGTCGAACTTTAATGGATTCGCATTTACTGCTTTTATTTTTCTACCTCGTACTCTCTCTTTCTCTTTCGTCTCTTTGTTCGGTGCTCGAAGCTGTTTTGCTGGCTTCGACCACTTCTTTTGCGTCGATCAAAGAACAAGAAGGCTATAAAATCGCCGCTACCCTCAAAAAGTATAAAACCGACATCGATCGCCCCATCGCTGCGATCCTTTCGCTCAACACCATTGCGCACACCGTGGGTGCTGCCGGCGTGGGCGCGGAGGCGGCGATCATTTGGGGCAGCGAAGCCGTGGGGATCGCCTCGGGTGTGATGACGTTGCTCATCTTGGTCATCTCAGAAATCATACCGAAGGTGGTGGGCGCCACCTACTGGCGCGAAATGGCGTTGGGCGCGACGCGCATCATCCGCGTGCTCATTATTATTACCTACCCCTTGGTGTTGCTTTCAGAACTGGTGACGCGCGTGGTGGGCAGCGAAAAAGCGCAACTCTCCGTGAGTCGCGAAGAAGTGCAGGCCATGGTGGACGCGGGTGTGGAGGAAGGCGTGTTCAAGGCCAAGGAAACGAAAGCCATCCGCAGTTTCTTGAAACTGGGCGAGGTGCGTGCCGAGCAGATCATGACGCCGGCCACAGTGGCCGCCACGGTGCGCGAAGACATGACGTTGCAAGAGTTTTATGATGCCGACGAAGAGCACCTGCACTCGTACAGCCGCATTCCGGTCTACGACGAAGCGGAAGAATATATCAAAGGTTATGTGCTGCGCGCCGATGTGCTCGAAGAACTCTCGGAAGATCACTTTGCACAGCGCGTGGGCGATTTGATTCGCCCCATTCTGACCTTTCGCGACGACGAACCGGTGTCGAACATCTGGGAACTGATGCTCGAAAAGAAGGAGCACATCTCGGTGATCATCGACGAATATGGCACGATGCGTGGTCTTGTGACGATGGAAGACGTGATCGAAACGATGCTCGGCGTGGAAATCGTGGACGAAAACGACGAGGCCGTGGACATGCAAGACATGGCGCGCGAAAAATGGCAGTTGCAACAACAGCAGCAGTCTGAATTATGAATAAAACCGTCGTAATAAATGGATAAGAAAATCGGTCATTGCGTACAAATCTTGAAATAAGGTTGCAAAACGACGCTTTCCCAGCGTATATTTTGGCAGAATGTCACTTAAAGGCTATATTCGCCAATAGACCACTCTTGTGTATCACCGAAAAACTACCCATTTATGCGTCCTTTATTCGGCTTACTCACGCTGCTTCCGTTGTTTTGCGGTTGCAGTTCGCAATATTCTATAGACGGCAACTCGTCGCTGTCGTGCCTGGACGGGAAACGACTGTACTTGCGTGTGCCGCAGGTAGACACCCCTCGCACGCGCTACCAAACGATCGACTCGTGCGAAGTGGTGCACGGGCGTTTTCGTTTCGGCGGTAGCAGCGAAACGATTGTGATGGCCGAGGTCTATGTGGGCAACGATGTGCTGATGCCGGTGGTCTTGGAGGGCGGACAGCTCTTTTTGCAACTCGACAACTACGGACAGAGCGTGAAAGGCGGCCCACTCAATGAGCGATTGTCGGATTTTCTCAACCGCCGCTCGAATTTCTACAACGAACTTTGGGAACTGGAGCGCGAAATGCGCCAAGCGATGTTTTTGGGCAACGAATCGGAGGCCTCCATGGCGCGCACCAAGGCAAAGCGCGATGAACTGCTGACGAAAATATCGACCCTCGAAGAAAATTTCGTTTGCGACAATGCCGATAACGTCTTAGGTCCCGGCTACTTCATGTCGCTGGCACAAGAAAATGGTTTCCCGGTGCTCACCGATCAGTTGCGCCGCATCGCCGATCGCGCTCCAAAAAGGCTGTTGGCCAGTCCGGCGGTGAAGCATTTCCTCACTGTTACGGGCTATGTGCCGCGCCAAATGGCGGAAAAAGAACCGGTGGCGACGCGCCCCAACAAATGAACTCTAACTCAAACAAAATGCTCCCCCGCAGTTAACGAAACTGCGGGGGAGCATTTTGTGCTATATATAATAGGAGTGGCAGTGCCAGCCGGTGGACATCGGCACATGTGTGCCGTGAATGGGACGAAAGCCTTGAGTACACCACGTTGTGCGCTCGTTTCGAAATGCGTTTAGAGCGTGGGCGAGTGCTGTTGTCGCGGATTGGACGGATCAGCGGTAGCGCGCTTCGGTGAGTCGCACGATGTTGATCACCACCTCGCAAGCCTTTTTGAGGTTGGGGATGGGGAGGAACTCGTGGGGGCCGTGGAAGTTGAGCCCGCCGGCGAAGACATTGGGGCAGGGTAGTCCCATGAAGGAGAGTTGCGCCCCGTCGGTGCCGCCGCGAATGGCTTTGATCTGCGGTTCCACACCGGCAGCTTCCATGGCCTCGCGGGCGATGTCGATGATGTGCATGACGGGTTCCACCTTTTCGCGCATATTATAATAGGTATCGTCGAGCTGAAGGGCGATGGCTTCGTAGCCATATTTGAGATTCATGCCCTGCACCAATCCGCGGAGCATGGCTTTGCGCGCTTCGAAGCGCTCTCTGTCGTGGTCGCGGATGATGAAATTGAGTGTGGCGCGCTCCACCGATCCCGAAAGGCCGGTGAGGTGGAAGAAACCTTCGTAGCCGGTGGTGGCTTCGGGGACTTCTGCGGCGGGCATCTTCTGCACCAACTCGGTAGCGAGGCGAGCGGCGTTCACCATCTTGTCTTTGGCGAAACCGGGGTGGACGCTAACGCCGGTGATGTCGATGCGCGCAGAGGCTGCATTGAAGTTTTCGAACTCGAGTTCGCCAACTTCGCCGCCGTCCATGGTATAAGCCCATTCACAGCCGAAGCGTTCCACGTCGAATTGGTGCGCGCCGCGTCCGATTTCCTCGTCGGGGTTGAAGGCCACGCGCACACGACCGTGCTTCACTTCGGGGTGCTGCACGAGGTAGGCCATGGCGCTGACGATTTCGGCAATGCCCGCTTTGTCGTCGGCGCCCAAGAGCGTGTGGCCGTCGGTAACAATGAGGTCTTCGCCGACGTGGCGGAGCAACTCGGGGAATTTCTCGACGGTGGTGACAATGCCGGCTTCCGCGTCGAGGACAATGTCCGTGCCGTCGTAGTTTTGCACAATGCGCGGTTGGACATTGGCGCCCGAGGCGTCGGGGCTGGTGTCGATGTGGGCGATGAAGCCGATGGTGGGCACAGCGTGCTCCACATTGGAGGGCAGTGTGGCGTAAACATAGCCTTGCGCGTCCATTTCCACCTCTTCTAAGCCGATAGCGCGGAGCTCTTCGACAAGATATTCGGCTAAGCGGAATTGTTTCTCGGTGCTGGGGGTGCAAGAGGAGGCTTCGTTGCTTTGCGTGTCGAAGCTAACGTATTTGAGAAAGCGGTTGACAATTTGATCCATGGATGAAAATAAGAGATGAGTGGCCACACGGCTCATTTCCTTGTGGAAAAGTGGGGTGCGGACGTGAATGAATGAAGACAAAAGTAATGCATTTATTTGGGAATGCGCCTATTTTGCGCTATATTTGCGCAACAATGCAACAAATATAATGACAATGAAGAAGACGTTTCTCTCCTTTGCCCTATTTACCCTTCTCGCCGGCGGTGTTTCGGCGCAGGTGGCCAATGTGAATCCGCGGCCGCAAACGGTCAACTCGACCGGTAAGCTTTTTACTGCTCCGAAAGAATGGCGTGTCTATTCGACTTATGCCCTCGCAAAGTCCTATGCCACCGCTGCCCTCGACGAGATTGGGGTTTCGCGTGCCAAAGGAGGTCGCGGCACCTTCCGTGTCACGTTGGGACTGACGACCGATAAAGAGAATGCCAAGTACCGGCAGTTGGTGCCCAATCACCCCGATGCCTATTATTTGTCCGTCACTCAGAAAGAAGTGGTGATCATCGGCCGTGACGAACGCGGTCTTTATTATGGCGTGCAGACCTTGCGCGAGATGATGGCCAAGGGACAAATGGAAGAATGCACCGTGCAAGACTGGCCCGATGTGGCCTTCCGCGGTGCGATCGAGGGTTTCTACGGCCGTCCGTGGAGTCACGAACATCGCTTGCGCCAACTCGATTTCTACGGTCGCAACAAGATGAACGTCTATATCTACGGTCCGAAGGACGATCCCTATCACCGTCAGCACTGGCGCGATCCTTATCCCGAAAAGGAAGCGCGACAACTGCGTGAATTGGTGGATCGTGCGCACGCTCGCGGCGTGAACTTCTACTGGGCCATCCACCCCGGCGGAGACATTCGTTGGACGACGGAAGATCGCGACAACCTCGTGAAGAAACTCGAGAAGATGTATGATCTCGGCATTCGTTCGTTTGCTGTCTTCTTCGACGATATTGCCGGCGAAGGTGCGCGCGGTGAGAAGCAAGCCGAATTGCTCAACTATGTCGATTCTGTGTTTGTGAAGAAACACGGCGACATCGCGCCTCTCTTGCTCTGCCCCACCATCTACAACCGCGCTTGGAGCGGCCCCGGCGACAAGTATCTCAATGCTTTGGGCAGCTCGTTGCGTCCCGGCATCGAGGTGATGTGGACGGGTAACACGGTGGTGCACACCATCGACAAGGAGAGCATGGACTGGATCAACTCGCGCATCAAGCGCAAGGGCTATATCTGGCTGAACTTCCCCGTGAATGATTTCGTGCGCGACCACATTTTGCTCGGCCCCACCTATGGTAACGGTCTCGACATTGCCGGTGATGTGAGCGGATTTGTGAGCAACCCGATGCAATATGCCGAAAGTTCGAAGATCGCGCTCTATTCCATTGCCGACTACACGTGGAACATGAAGCACTACGACTGGGCCAGCTCCTGGGATCGTGCTTTGGCCGATCTGCTCCCCAACGAAACGGCCGCACTGCGCGTCTTTGCTTCTTATAATGAGGACCTCGGCCCGAACGGCCACGGTTTCCGCCGCGACGAGAGCCGCAACATCAAGCCCCTCTGCGATCGTATTGAGAAAGGCGACGTGACGGCCATCCCCGATCTGCGTGTGCGTTGCACCGAATTGGCGACCGCTTGCGACCTCCTCTTAAATAATAAGGAGAACAAGTGGTTGATCGAAGAACTCCGCCCGTGGTTGGTGCAAGGTAAGCTCCTTGCTCAGTACGGTGAGGCCGTTTGCGATGCCGCTCAGAGCAAGGTGGAGAACGAGCAGTCGTTGCAATCGTTCCCGCAGCTCTACCGTCGTGCCATGTCGCTCCAAAAGCAGATGTACGACAACGAGGTGAACCCCGCACTCCTCCACGAATACCAAACGGGTACGAAGTTAGGCACCCTGCGTCTCCTCCCCGCGATCAATCGCGTCTTGGCCGACGCCACGAAGAACTACAACGCGCAGCACGCTACGCAATTCGAAGTGGTGACGCAGTATTCTCCGTTCACCATCGAGAGCACCGTTTCGCAACTGGCACAACAGCCGATTACGACGTACGGCGGCGAGGTGAAGATTTCGCCCTCCAACGAGGTGATCACCTGGGCTCCCGGCTCGCAATTCACGGTGCGCGGCGACCGTCCCTTCACCTTGCGCGGCATGGATTTCAACTTCGGAAAACCCGGTGCCGCCGCTGCTTTCCGACTCGAATGTCAACTGCCCGACGGTACGTGGCGCGAAGTGGCGCTGCTCCACTATAAGGACACCGATCCCGTGATTCACACCGGCAATGAGTTGGGCGGACTCCGTGTCAAGGCCTTCCGCATCACCAATAAGAGCGGACAGGAACAGCAACTCTATTTCCGCCATTTCAAGTTCGTCAAAGACTGATCCACTTCGATATTTCTCGACGAAAACACGGCCGACTCGGAAATAAAGCCGTAATTTTGCAAACCGATTCGCCCGCAAACTATTGCAACAAGCAACTCAAATATAACATGCAAGAAACTATTCTCGCCATCTCTGGCAAGCCCGGTCTCTACAAGCTCATTGCCCGCGGCAATGCAAGCCTGATCGTTGAGGCCATTGACGAAACGCATCGTCGTCAACCCGCAGGTGCTCGCGATCGTGTCACTTCGCTCGGCGATGTTACGATGTACACCGAAGCCGACGACGTGCCTCTCATGCTCGTGTTCCAAAACATCAGCGATGCCCTTCAAGGCGGTGAAACTCCCTTCAACTATAAGCAAGCCACCGTCGAAGAACTCGAAAAGTTCATGGACGAAACCGCTCTCCCCGCTTGGGACCGCGAACGTGTGCGTGTGAGCGATATTCGCAAACTCGTGCAGTGGTACAACATCCTTGCCAAGGCCGGTTACAAAGACTACTTCGTGAAGGCTGAAGTTGAGGCTCCTGCCGCTGAAGAGGCCGCAACTGCCGAAGCTGCTCCCGCTGAAGCAGAGGGAAAGCCCGCAAAGAAAGCAGCTGCCAAGAAGCCCGCTGCCAAGAAGACGACGGCAGCCAAGAAGCCTGCGGAGAAAAAGACGACCGCCAAGGCTACGAAGAAGGCTGACAAGTAAAAGCATCATGGCACTTCAGGTGCCGATCGCTTAATCTCCCACGACCGCGACAACGCTCACAGGCTGTTGTCGCGGTCGAATGCTTTCGTTCGCCCTCTTTTTTGAGGGATTCGACGAAAAAATAGGGCGCAAATTTGGTGGTTCCGATAAAAGTCCGTACTTTTGCATCGCAATCGAAAAGATTAGCGGTTGCCGAAATAGCTCAGTTGGTAGAGCGACGCATTCGTAATGCGTAGGTCACGAGTTCGAGTCTCGTTTTCGGCTCTCACAAGCGAAAGGTTTTCCTTTCGCTTTTTTCTTTGTATTAAATCAACTCCCCCTCTCCGAGAGAGCTGAACTGCACTTTTGCTCCACTTTGTGGAGAGAGTGTTGGTAAATGCTCATAGGAGAATGAAAAGCACACCCGAAATTCCCCGAATCAGCTCGCGATGAAAAAAACATTTGAGAATAATTTGAATAGATGTTGTTTATGTCGAGAAAAATGTCGAATATTGCATTTCTTGTTGCCGCTAATCTGATTTCGGTAAACTGTTTTTCAAAGATAGTAGAAAATAACCTCCTCAAAATCTAAAGGGAATAGTTCGTCGTTCCCACCTCTCCGCTTTTTCCGCTCCGGTAATATATGAAACAAATAGAAAAAGTCGCCGTAGTGCGCGTAATCCACGATCTCATTTTGGCTGATGGTATCTTAGATACGCGCGAAATGGATTTACTAGACCGACTTTACTCCGACTACGGTGTGAAGAAAACAGAAATACTCCTTGCCGATGAATGCACGTTGGCAGAAGCCATGAAAGTCTTGTCGGAGGCCGATGAGGATTTGCGCTACAAGTTGCTCAATGATTGTATGCTCATTTCGATGTCCGACAACATTTGTGCTCGCGAGGAAGCGATGCTGATGTTGGCTTTGCGCAGTTGTTTGACGCAAAACATGGCCAGTCGTGACAGTGTCATCTCCGTACGTGGAAATCAGCGCATCAATTTAGAGCCTTTCCAAGTGCTTTACGTCGAGAGTGAATACGATGAGGAAGTCAATGCGTCAATCGGAGAGCAATACCGCGAAATCTGCACCGAACTCCGCCTGACCGGTTTCGACTTTGTCTATTTGCCGCAGATCGCCCGCAATTATCAAAAGATGAGCGACGAAGAGTTGCTCAAACTGGGCTATTTCCTTTATCCACAGGTGAGCGATGAGCGCCTGCGCGTCATCATTATGCAGTTGCGCGAACTGTCTACTGCGCGTTTCTGTCGCGAACAGCTCTCGATGAAACTCAATTTCAAGGGATTGGTGGACGTCGCTCCGTCGATTCTTTTCAAAATCAACGAATCGCTGGTCGACAATGAACAAGTCAGCAACTTCATGTTGTTGGAAATCTCTGACAATGCGTTGGACACAGTGCGCGAAATGATCGACCTCTTCAATCAATATCATCAAAATTCGAGCGTACGTTATTTACGTGAAGAGAGTGGGCGCTTCATTGTGTGTGGCATTCACAAGCAAATCTTCGACATCTTGATGTTGCGCAAAGGGATACGTAGTCGCGTTGTGATCGATCCTGCTAACGAAAGAATCTTTTTCGCCGATGCCGATGTCGAGTTGGAAAAAGTGCATCGTCGCGAGAAAGCACTCTACACCTTGCTCTTGTTAGAGAGTGCAAGCGGGGGTGTGAACTTCAGTAGACCAACCGGCGCTCAATTGCAGCGACGCCACGAGCAGCGCATGCAAAGGATGCAAGAGAAGTATGCACTCATTTATCGCATGTTTGGTGGAAGTAGTAAAGTCACTCCGAGTTTGGCGAACACCGAATCGCGTTCTCCCATGTTGAGCTTACTGAAACGCCAGTTAATGAGCCTTAGAGACATCTTGCATAGTCCGGAAAATTACGTGGCTGATCGTAACATCTACGGCAATTACGCCGTAAGCATTTCGCCGGATCTGATTTGCTATTACGATGCCGAAACAGAAAGCATTCACAGATTGGACGAATCGGAAGAATGGCGCCGCATCTTATCTTTGTAAGTTTGCAGGCTATTGAGCGTTTCAAAATGAAAAGAACGTGCAATCTTGCATCTTCTCGCTTCGGTTCAGCAGAAAACTTTTCCTTTGCAACATCTACCACACCGAACAACAATACAACGGATGACCTCTCGGAAACCATCGAGTAGGGTCGGGGCAGATGAGCATATCTAACATTAAGTGACATAAAACACAACCGTCAATGGCTATCAATCTTGTTAAAGGAGACAATTTTAGCTTGTCTAATAGTTTGTCTCATGTCTCTGTCGGACTCGGCTGGGATCCTAGTCGAAACCCCGGTAATCCTTATGATCTGGATGCTTCGGCATTTATGTTGGGACACAATGGTCGCCTCATCGCTGATGAGTACTTTGTTTTTTACAACAATCAAACCTCGCCCGATGGTGCAGTGCAGTCAAGTGGAGATGACCTCACCGGTGGAAACAGCGACGGAGGAGATGACGAGAAACTGAGCGTCGATTTGGTTCATGTGAATCCCCGTGTGCAGGAGATACTCTTCACGGTGACCATTCACAAAGCTGAAGAGCGCGGACAAAACTTCGGACAGGTACACAATGCCTATATTCGCATCTACAACGAAGAGAATCAGCAGGAAATAGCCCGCTACGATCTCAATGAAGACTTTTCGGTGGAAACCGCGGTTGAATTTGGCCGTCTTTATCGTAGCTTCGGTGAATGGAAATTCGAAGCACTGGGAATCGGTCGAAAAGGAGGTCTTCAATTCCTTGTTGACAAATACAGATAAATACAACTATGAGCATCAATCTTGAAAAAGGCCGCTCCATCAATTTGGAAAAAGAGAGTGGCGAAAGACTGACCAACTTCTGTGTTGGTTGTAATTGGGGAGCCGTTGTGAGCAGCACTTTCTTCGGACTCTTCAAGTCGACAATCGATGTTGACGTTGACTTGAGTTGCCTCATGTTCAATGCCGAAGGCCAACCCATCGACCACATTTGGTCTCCGCTCTATCGTTTCGGAGACAACAAGGTGGGATTGCCCAATGGCAAATTGACCTCTCTTGATGGGGCATTGCACCATACCGGCGACGATCTTGAAGGCGACCAAAATGGCGATGACGGACTCGACAATGAAATCATCACCGTCGATCTCAATCGTGTCAATGCCCAAGTGCAAAGCATCGTTTTCTTCCTCAATATTTACAATAACAACGAGTACAGCGGCGACTTTTCGGGTATTCCTTATGCTCATATCCGCATGTTTGAGGGAGTGCCTGAGCGTGCACCCCGTCGCGTCTTTGCGCAATACAATGTGGCCACGCAACAAAACTGTGAGGGAATGCGCGCCTTGGTGATGGGCAAACTCTATCGTGTCAATGGAACTTGGCAGTTTAAGGCCATCGGTGAAGCCTTCCCCGATAGAAGTATCGTTCACACCGTCTCGCGCGTGATGAAAGACTTCGCCCGCTAAAATCCAATACCACTACCTAAAAAATAAACTATGAGAAAACTTCCGATTTACTTGCTGCTCGATACGAGTGGATCCATGCACGGTGAACCCATCGAGGCCGTAAAGAATGGGGTAGAAATGCTGGTTTCGACCCTGCGCAACGATCCCTATGCTTTAGAAACAGCCTATCTCAGTGTCATCACCTTCAACACAAATGCACAGCAACTTGTGCCGTTGACAGAGTTGGAACAATTTCAAACTCCTGTGATTGAAGCCCGCGGATGCACAGCTTTGGGCGAAGCACTCACCCTTTTGGCCGATCGTATCGATACCGAAGTGGCCAAAACCACCGCCGAGCAGAAAGGCGATTGGCGCCCCTTGGTCTTTATCATGACCGACGGCTTGCCTACCGACGACCTAAGCCAAGGTCTCGAAGCCTTCCGCAGCCGCAAAACCGGTATGGTCGTAGCCTGCGCCGCCGGTCAGGGAGCCGATACGGCCACCTTGCAAATGATTACCCCCAATGTGGTGCAACTCGACACAGCAGACAGCGCTACCATCAAAGCCTTCTTCAAGTGGGTGTCAGCCTCCATCAGCACCAGCAGCAAGGCGGTAGAGACGGGAGATGAAACCAACTCGCTGAGCGAACTCCCCCCTCCCCCCGCAGAAGTCAACATTGTAGTTTAGCACATCGCCGTCCATTTGCCTACAAACGAGTGGTGCTGCTAAGGCCGTAACCACTCGTTTGCCTTTTCCTTATGAGTAGAAGATTACCTGTTTACATTCTCATCGACACCAGTGGCTCTATGCGTGGCGAGCCCATCGAAGCCGTGAAGGTCGGTTTAGCTGACATGATATCTTCGCTTCGCCTTGATCCCTACGCCTTGGATACCGCCCACATTAGTATCATCACCTATGATCGGACGGTACGACAGGTATTGCCGCTGACCGATTTAGAGCAATTGCAACTCCCCGACATCGATTGTCCGGAGTCGGGACCCACTTTTTTGGGAGCGGCTTTGCAACTCTTGTGCGACCTTTACGATCAAGAGGTGCGTACCGGCAGTTCGGAGCAGAAAGGTGACTGGATGCCTTTGTTGTTTGTGCTAACCGACGGCAAACCTTCCGATCTTCTTGTCTACGACCAGGCCGTCGAGGCCATAAAGCAGCGGCCTTTTTCCAACATCGTTGCCTGTGCCGCCGGTCCGAAGGCGCAAACGGCTCCTCTGAAGAAACTTACTGACCACGTGTTTACCCTCGACACAATGGATCGTGCCACTTTCAAGCGCTTTTTCCAATGGGTAACCATCAATGTGCAGCAGGGAGGGCGTACGATAGGAGTGTCCGAAGACACAGCACTACCTCCGGCACCGGGAGAAATCAATATTGTGCTTTGAAAGTGCGATGACTTCATGCGCTTCACAGCGTCTCATTTCGCCCATCTTTTCTCGTTCTTATCAACCGTAACTTGTTATTCCCCTAATTCTAATATGTTTTTTGAACGCCTCTATCGCTTTTTCAATCCACCGGCATGCGACAAGGCAGAATTTGAAGCCTTTGCCCGGTTTATCTTTGAAAAGTACTGGAACGAATTCAAAACCTCTCGTATGGATAAACTCACAAATTGGTTCGCCGCACATCCGTGGCCTGCTCTCCCCAATGCCGTCGAAAATTCGACCTACGAGGCAACAATCAGCCTCCCTTCACTTCCCGAAAACACGCATTTGATCTTAAAAAGCGTGAGCGGAGTAGATCGTGAAACCCACGGATTGAACATTGAAATGACGTCCGACAGCTTTACGGTCAGTGGCACCCCCCAACTTGACAAATTTAGAGAAGAGGGGCGCACTTTGCAGACCGAGTTCACCCTCGTAGCCCGTTTTGACTTCGAAGGCGGTAGTGAATATGGAAAACAAGAAAACCTCGAGCAGGAATTCAAACTCACCGTCAATCCCGATCCTCACAAGTTGTGGAAAAATCTCCCGGTCGATTGGGAGAAGATAGGCGCACCTCAATACCGACATGCCGATGAAGCCTCGGATTTTTTGGCTGTGGAAACGTCCTTCGACGGCACTCCGGCGAAACACATCGTGGTAGCCAGCAAGCGAGGGCGCAGTCATGCGCACGAAGGCAAACCGCGTGACGACGCTTACCGCATGCACTATTGTGCCGAGAACGGTTGGTACGTCATGGCCGTTTCTGACGGTGCCGGCTCCGCAGCCTATTCCCGCGAGGGCTCACGTTTGGCTTGTGAAACAGCGGTCGAGTGCTGTTTGAAGAAACTGGCCGATGCCGAAACGCTCAAAAACATCGAAGCACAAATTTCGGCTTATCATCAGTCAGAGAGCGAAAACATCTCGAAGGTGGGTGAAGTGCTTTATCATCTGCTTTGCTCTGCAGCGTTCAATGCCAGTAAGGCCATACAAGCAGAAGCTGCGAAACAACAGCGCGATCCTCGAACCTATGCGGCCACTTTGTTGCTCAGCATCACAAAGCGTTTCCCGTTTGGTTGGTTTGTCGGTACCTTTTGGGTAGGCGACGGCGCCATTGCCCTCTATCGCCGCGATCTGCATGAGGTTAAACTGATGGGCGAGCCCGATGAAGGAGAATATGGCGGACAAACACGTTTTGTCACCATGCCCGAAATCTTCCAAGATCCAACAGCTTGCTACAAGCGTCTGCGATTCACGTTGGTCGACGACTTCACCGCCCTCTTCTTGATGTCCGATGGCGTGAGTGATGCCAAGTTCGAAACCACCAACAATCTGAAGAATCCCCAAAAGTGGGACGAACTCTGGGAGAATTTGGAGCACAAAGGAGTCGGACTCACTACCGGTGAAGAAGTTGCAAAAAATCAGTTGTTGTCTTGGCTCGATTTTTGGTCGCCGGGCAATTACGATGACCGCACCATCGCAGTGCTCTGCGGCAAAGAAGCCCCGTCGTCCGACGAAAATACGTCTGCTGTCGCCGACGAAGTCTCGAAAGCCGGTAGCGCGGAGTCCTCTCTCCAAGAGCCTGCAACAGCAGAGGCCACTTCTGTGGAAAAGTCAACGGTCTACGCCCACAGCGTGGCTCCTCACGAAGAACCAACAACCGCCGTGACTACTTCTACAGAAAAAACAGCCATCGACACGCCTACCGATAGCGAGGTAACGCCTGCCAAAGAGCCGGCATCCGAAGTCTTGGCTCCACAAGCATCAGTGACCGCAGAGCAACATTCAGCTGCTGCGACGCCCACTGCGCCCGCTACCGAAGAGAAGGCTGCCGAAGAGAAAAAGCAGCCCAAACCCGATGTCGAGACCGGCGAACCTACGTCTGCCCAAGCAACTGAACAACTTGCTGCTGAAGTCGCATCAAAAGAAGCCGAAACAGCTTCGGCCACGGCCGGTGAAGTTCCCGTTCACACCGAGACCGCGGACGCGCAGCCAACCTCGAGTCCGTGCGACGGCGAAGTCACGAATTCTCCTGATGCTCATTGTTAACCCCCTACGACCATGGCAAATATCGTAACGCTAACAGCCACTGACGGTAGTTCCGTTGAGTTCTATGACGAAATCAAAGCCTCCGGCGGCGTCAAGGATGTCTATTTTTCCACCGATGGCACCTATGTGGTGGCCTTCTATCGCAAAGCCCTCAGTCCCAATGACCGGCAGCGCATAGATGACATCGTGAACACGCACCGCCAACTGATTTTCACCACCGATGAGGTCGGGAAGTATTGGGCGACACTTTTCGCCTGGCCCACCAAAATTGTTATGTGGGGCGAGAAGGTGGGGTTAGTCATGCCTTTCTACGACAAGAAATTCTTCTTCAGTGGAGTCGATCCGACGTGGCGTTACATCAAAAATGGACAGGAGAAGAACGGAAAGTGGTTTTCGGCGGCCAAACTGGTCAATCGCTACGTGCCTGCCAATCAAAAAGGCACCTTTCTCACTCGTTTGCGCATGTGCTTGCAAATCGCCCGTGCCATGCGGCGCCTTCATGCCGCGGGACTTGCGCATTCCGACTTGTCGTACAACAATGTCTTGGTCGATCCGGTAGGCGGCAATGCTTGCATCATCGATTGCGATGGTTTGGTTGTCCCCAAGAAGTTCCCCCCCGAAGTCGTTGGTACTCCCGGCTTCATAGCCCCCGAAGTGATGGCTACGCGGAGTCTGTGCCTCGGCGATCCGAAGAAAAATCTCCCGCAGATTTCCACCGATCGGCACGCCTTAGCGGTACTCATTTACACCTTCTTGCTCAATCGCCATCCACTCAATGGAGGCAAAGTTTGGGATCTTGACGATATTCAGCGCGATGACGATCTTCGCTATGGAGAAAAAGCGCTTTTTATCGAGCACCCCACCGATGCCACCAACCGTGTGAATCCGGCACAACTCGATCCGCGCGAACTACCGCAAGCCGATCCGAAGCAACGCCCCTACACGTTGTGCGGCCCTTACCTCACCAAAATGTTCAACCGCGCGTTCATCGACGGTTTGCACAATCCCGGACTCCGCCCCAGTGCCGGAGAGTGGGAAGAAGCCCTCGTAAAAACGTGTGATTTGTTGCAACCCTGCAGTTGCGAACACGGGTGGTATGTGTTTGACAACAAGACAAAGCCTGTTTGTCCGTTTTGCGGAAAACCCTATGTCGGTCAACTTCCGATTCTCAATTTCTACTATGCCCCTTCCCATGGCAAGTACATTTCAGAGAACTACCGCATGATGGTCTATCACCGGCAAACCCTTTATCGTTGGCATACGAACAATTTGATTGTACCCAACGAAAAAACAAGTGCAGAAGACAAACTTCCGGTGGGCGACTTTCACTTCCACAACGGTCAGTGGATTCTCATCAATCGCCGTTTGCCCGGTTTGCGCGACGTGACCGCCGGCCGCGACATTCCCATAGGGGCATTCATTCCCCTCACCGAAGGCCGACAAATCCTCTTCGACAGTAGTCAGGGAGGTCGCCTGGCAGTGGTGCAATTGGTGCATGGAGCCTGAAGGGGGGTGCAATGTCCACAAAGTAGGGGAAATACTCTCCGTCCTTGCCCTCAGGCTTGGGATATCCCAAGCCTGAGGGCAATTTTTGCTGTTGAACTTCTTTGTCGTTTCACCGCATCTTCCCCTCCCTCATATACGGTAGCCGCCTGGCATACGGCCCTGCTTCCTTCTCTGTGGCGACAGCTGCCAAGCACTAAAAAACGAAGCAGCTGAGCGCATCGCTCTGCACAGGAGCATGGTGCACGACCTTTAAGGCGTTTCGTCTCGGTTGGTCGACTAAATCGTTCGGCGCACATTTTCGGGAAACCTCAGATAGGTGAAATAAGCCACATTGTGTGCTCTTTCTTTTCGGGCCGGGATCGGGTACTTTTGCCCTCAACGCCCGGCGAAGGTACGCATCATCACTTCTTAGGTTCTTGATAACGTTCGATGTCTCGCTGGAGATACTGCCTAAACGCAGGAAACTCCTTGTCTGTATACTCAAGGATACGAT
>CAUTYW010000013.1:0-39693 GCA_963542795.1 uncultured Prevotellaceae bacterium
GCGGTTTCCTTGTTGGCAGAAATGGTCTTGTAGCTTAAAGTGTCCATTCTTTTTGATGTAGTTTTGTAGTTACTAAGGAGCGAGCTCCTATTTCAATTAAGTTATCGTTCTCGCGATTCACTAACCACCGTTTTTCGGCCAATGAAACCCGGCTATTAACACGCGAGTGTGGCTGCAAATGAGCCACATTGATAATAATCGGCATGCAAATGTACTTATATTCTGCGAAATAGCCAAGCTTGTGAACTTGAAAATCTTCTTTTCATGGATTCTCTCTCCCGTTTTTTGATTTTCTCGGAGACTTTCAGACCGAAACGGGGCGTTTTTCCCATTTCGACGGGCGTTTTTCGGTCTCACTCGCCGGCCCTTCTCGCTCATGCGGGGCGGAGAGAGGAAAAAGGGAAGGAGTGCAGAGAGCGTGTCGCTTTCGGATCGCAAGGCGTGAGGATAATTCGATGCTCGTTCGTCGATTGGGCGTAAGACGAGGAGCTCGTGCAAAATCATTTCCCTACTATCCGATCAACCCTTCCACCTTTTTTGACGGGAAGCGCGTGGCAGCGTACTGCACCCGAATCTCCGAATTTTGCTCCTCGCTCATCCGCTTTCCGGTGTGCATGCGCTGCGTATTCTTCGCGTGCCCGCGTCAGCTGTTTTTCGTTTTTTTCCTTCACCTCTTCACCCGTCTGCGATAAAAGGCTGTGGGACAGTTCATTTGGGGTGAAGGCTTTCGTGAATGTCCTTCACGGGGCATTATCTTCACCCATAATGCGCAAGAAATCAATGAATTGCAAGGTGAAGGTGAAGGCAAAAATCGAAAACTCATTGTGTGCGCGATACGCGCAGGCGCGTGTGTGTGAGCGATCGCTCACGCAAGAGCAGGCCTCATGATCGACTACGAAGAAAAAGTCAACGGGGCAACCATCTCGATGAGGGAGGGTGTGAAAAAATGAGGGGAGGATTCGTCAGAAAGTCCCCAATTTTCTGCTTGTTCTTTCGCGGTTTCGAGAAATGCGAGAGGATTCTTCTCGAAAATCTCGATTGTTCGAGATAAAATGATTACATTTGCCGCTGATAAAACACAACTCACCTTCTTTCTCGCCGCGTCGCGGCGTCCATATAGCGCAAAGTCAGGGCCTTTCCTCGACGAGTCGGCGCAAGTGATCATTGACTTACTGACCTACGCGGCCCATCTGTCCCCACGCGCCTATCTAACGACAAGGCGAAATGGAGTAGGTATTTTCTTAGGGAGAGATTGTGCGAACAAGCAAGAGCGTGGCTGTCTTCTGCAGGGAAATAAGGACTGGTTCCCAAGCTAATTTGCCACAGCCAGAGCGGAAATGCAAGCACACGTTCCGTCATCTTGCAAATGACGGCGGAGGAATGTGCGCCCTCAGTGAGAGAGCAAGGTGTTCACCGCGTTCATAGCGCTTTGGTCGAACTTTTTCGCAGATTGCTTAGGAGCAATTTCTCAGTTCGCCCCGGGTTATCTACTGGTATTGCACGTTGTCGTTTCCAACTTGAGAGCGTGGACGCGATTCTCTTTCAAGCGCTGCTACAAGTGAGGTATTTACACCATCTTGTAGCACGATTGAGGGAAGAAAACGGCTACTTTCTCCGAAAGGTGTAGTTTTTACACGCTGATTGGGGGAGGTGTGGGCAAAAAAGAGTATATTTGAAGAGCATAAAATATTATTCGACGACGATAATGGAGGCCTTCTCAAGCAAGGTCGGTACTACAAACCCAAAGGACTTCTCCATACGATTTCAGTAACTAATTTGTATGGAGAAATGGAGTGCGTATAGGTCGCCAACAATGAGGTATTGCGTAGAGAAATAAACGCATAACGTATGAAAAATCTCACCTTGGTTCCGCTTGGCGGACTCTGTAATCGGCTTCGCGCCTTGTTGTCCGCCCGCAGCCTCGTTGACCATGACCACGAATTGCGAGTTCGTGTGGTTTGGGACGTCAATCGAGATTGTGCGGCGCGGTATGGCGATTTGTTCGAGGATCATTTTACCCCCACCGGGCAATTCGTATTTAGCAAGTCGCGATGGTTCGATGCACCGGCGGTGTGGCGACACAATTTGCGACTGCCCGCCCTGTGTCGCTTATTCGTGTACAGTGCACAACGGGCTGATTTCCATTCGGATTGGACGGCAGGGGAGTGCTTGGCGCATTTTGAAAAATGGCGACGCGTCTATATCTCTACAGGGTTGCAGCTGTGTCAAACCCCACCGGAAGTCTGGAGAGGATTGCGACCTGTTTCACCGCTTCGAGAGCGGATCGACGCGCTGTGCCAGCGCATGGGCGCGCACACCGTGGGGGTACACATTCGGCGAACAGACAACATGAAAAGTCAAAGTGTGAGTTCGCCGCAAGCTTTCGAACGGGAAATGCGAGCGGCGATAGCGGCGAATCCTGCAGTTTGTTTTTATCTGGCCACCGACGATAGTGCCTTGCGTGATCATTTCGTGCAACGTTTCCCCGGACGCGTGGTGCATCAAGCGGGTGACCCCACGCGTGCCACGCGAGAAGGTATGGAGGCCGCCGTGGTGGATCTCTTCGTCTTGTCGCGAACGCAACGGCTCATCGGTTCGTATTGGAGTTCATTCACGGACACAGCGGCTGAGTTGGGCGGGATTCCGCTCACGATTGCGCGAGGATGAAAAGTGGAGTGGATTGGGCAGCCGTCGAAGTGGCAGAAGTGGAAACGTCGGAACGAAGACAAAAAAGGCACGCAACCGTGTTGCGTGCCAAGAGCGGAGAGTCTCACGCAAAGTTGTTCCAAACCGAAAGTGCGGGGTAGGGTGCGGTGACCGAAATCTTTTGTTGTGAGACAGGATGAATGAATGAGATGTGGCGGGCGTGCAAGCAGATGCTCCCGTCGGGATTGGATCGCGGTGCGCCATATTTCAAGTCGCCACGAATGGGGAAGCCGATCGTGGCAAGTTGACAGCGGATTTGGTGGTGGCGACCGGTGTGGAGGTGGATTTCGACAAGGCGCGTGCGTTCGCCGTTTTTCAGTAGTCCGAGATCCAGCACCGCGCGTTTGGCACCGGAGACTTCGTGATGGTGCGCAAAGGCTTTGTTGCGCTTTTCATCACGGGTGAGAAAGTGGGTGAGGGTGACGAATTCTCCCACTTGTGTGGGCCAAGTGCAGTTGGGACGCTCGGAAATGAGAGGGACGATGGCATGGTAAGTCTTGTGCACGTCGCCCCGCCGAAACATTTCGTTGAGCCGTGTGAGCGCTTTGGAAGTGCGTGCGAAAACCACGAGACCACTCACGGGACGATCGAGTCTGTGCACGGTGCCGAGAAAGACTTCGCCGGGTTTGTTGTACTTTTGTTTGATATAGGCTTTGACCTCGTCGGCCAACGTTCGATCGCCGGTTTTGTCGCCTTGAACGATTTCGCCGGCGGCCTTGTTGACAATGATCACGTGATTGTCTTCGTAGAGGACTTCCATAGAGGGGAGAACAGGATGAAAATATATGGAGTGAGGGAACGGAAAAGCAGATCGTGCGAACCGTTTCCCGACAACTGAGGGAGTTGTCGCGTGCAGAAGGGCAAAATGAAAGTGGGAAGGTGGCGCAGGTCTTCGCGGCGCTCACGTTCCAGCCATACGAAGGTCTGTATTCTGCGCTTTTTGCCAAGTGGAATTGCGAGAAATAGATGCGGAGTGATGTTTTTTATTTTCGCTGAATGAGGAGCTATCCCCCTCATTTGCAGTACAAATATACGTCATTTTTCGATTCGGGCAAGTTTGTGCCTTGTCAAATCTGGAAAGATGTCGTATTTTTTTGAGATTATATTGTCGGAAATCCCCTGAGAACGCCGCCGTAGCGAGGGAGCGGAGAAAGAAGAAGCATACCTCCACGTGGTCACTGCAAGGGAGGTGGACCTATCGTGCACGAAAAGGCCGAAGCAACGCGTGCTTCGGCCGATATTTGTTTGTCTTGAACAGTCCGATTAGGTGTTCATACCGCCATCAACCTGGATGACTTGTCCGGTGACGTAGCTGGAGAGATCGGATGCCAAGAAGACGGCCACATTGGCCACGTCTTCGGCCTGTCCGCCGCGGCGGAGGGGGATGGTTTTCATCCATTCCTTGCGCACCTCTTCAGAAAGTTGAGCGGTCATGGCCGTTTCGATAAATCCGGGAGCGATGGCGTTGGCGCGTACGCCGCGGCTACCCATTTCCTGTGCGACGCTTTTGGCGAGCGCAATCATACCGGCTTTGGAAGCAGAGTAGTTGGCTTGTCCTGCATTGCCGTGCACACCGACCACACTGGCCATGTTGATGATCGAACCACCACGCTGGCGCATCATGATGGGTACACAGGCGTGCGTGAAGTTGAAGGCCGATTTGAGGTTTACGTTGATCACGGCGTCCCATTGGGCTTCGCTCATGCGGAGCATGAGACCATCTTTGGTGATACCGGCGTTGTTGACGAGAATGTCGATTTGACCGAAATCTTCATGCACTTTCTTCACAACCTCAGCCGTTTCTTCGAAATTGGCTGCGTTGGAAGCGTAGGCCATACACTTAACGCCTTTGGCTTCCACCTCTTGGCGTGTGGCTTCACCGTTTTCGTCGATGACAAGGTCGGTGAAGGCGATGTTTGCGCCCTCTTCTGCAAACTTAAGCGCGAGCGCCTTGCCGATACCGCGGGCGGCACCGGTGATGAGAGCGGTTTTTCCGGATAAAAGTCCCATAATGATATATTGTATTAGGAGTTGTCGGAGGGAATTGTTGCACCGAGTGATCGTTGAAGTAGGCGTTCGACGACACCAACACTGTCTTCCATGGATAGGCCTTCGCCCAAGCGGTCGAACATGAAGGGGACCTCGATGCCTTTCACGGCATAGTGAATGACGTCGGCCGTGAGATTGAGGTGGTCGATGTGGAAGACGCCTTTTTCCATGCCTTCGCGCAGAATACTTCTCAGGGCAGATATTTCTTCAAGATCGAACTTACGACGAGCTTTCTCCACGAGATTGATGTCGCTGAAGAACTCAGCGCGCAAAGACCCGTTGCGTTTCACCACATCTTTGATCAAACTGAGGTGCGTGTAGATGAGTTTCACGATTTTGATGTCCGGCGGCAGCGGGAGACTCACCACTTTGTCCATTTCCTCAGAGAGATGTTCGAGTTCGTCTTCGATGACGGCCGCGAAAACTTCCTCTTTGTTTCGGAAATAGGTGTAGAGCGTGCGCCTTCCTTTCTGAGAGGTGGTGGCAATGTCGTTCATTGTGGTGCCTTCAATGCCCTTGCGCGCGAAAAGTTCGCGTGCCACTTCGATGAGTTTCTGGCGTGTCTTGGTGATTGACATGGGATACAGATCAAAAAACGTGGTGCAAAGTTACGCATTTTATATTGGAGTGTGCAATATCGCGGGACTTTTCCCACGATATTGCACCGAAAAGGGCTAACAGCTGCGTACGATCATTTCGCGCATGAGGTCTGCCATGAGCGGCTGTACGGCATTGGCTGCCTCTTGCACTTCTTCGTGACTGACCTCTTGGATCTTGCCTTCGACTCCCAAATCGGTGATGATGGAAATGCCGAAAACGCGAATGCCGCAATGGCGGGCAACGATGACTTCGGGAACAGTGGACATGCCCACAGCGTCTCCACCGATGACACGATACATCTTATATTCTGCCGGCGTCTCGAAAGTGGGACCTGAAGTACCGACATACACCCCCTCGACGTGGCGCAATTGTTTCTCCTTTGCTATTTCGCGGGCGAGGTTGAGCAATTGGTGGTCGTAGGCCTCGCTCATGTCGGGGAAACGCGGGCCCGTGGGGAAGTTCTTACCGCGAAGAGGATGTTCGGGGAAGAAATTGATGTGATCAGTGATGAACATCATGTCGCCGATGCGCATTTCGGGCGAGAGGCCACCCGATGCGTTGGAGACAAAGAGCATTTTAATCCCCAGTTCATACATGACACGGATGGGGAAGGTCACTTGTTTCATGTCGTAACCTTCGTAGTAGTGGAAGCGTCCTTGCATGGCAAGTACTTCTTTTCCGCCCAATCTGCCGAACAGGAGGCAACCGGAGTGACCTTCGACCGTAGAAACGGGAAAATGCGGGATGTCGGCGTAGGAAAACTTCTCTACCACTTCGATTTCCTCCGCCAGGCGGCCGAGACCTGTGCCGAGCACGATGGCTACCATGGGGTGAAGGGTGGTGTGGCTGCTAATCCACTGAGCAGCGGCTTGGATTTGTTGTAACATGGTCGGTAATGATTTGGCGCAACGTGGTGGCTTCGTCGAACAACACACGTGTCGCTATGGGTATGGCATTGATTTTTGATTGGACTTGCGGAGGAAGTTGCAGCAGTTCGAGACGGGTGGCATCCTTTTCGGTGGTGAAGAGGTAGGGATGTCGGTCGGCCAGTTGAATGATGGCTTCGCGATCGGCGGCTGTGAAGCGGTGATGATCAGAAAAAGCCAGGTGCTCGACGGCTACACCTGCCGCTTGTAGATGTTGAAGCAGGGGAGTGGGATGAGCGATTCCCGTGACGAGTCCCGCATCAGTGGTGGGGGGAAAAGCCGAATACTCGACGGTGCTGAAAAAAACGGCTTGATTGTCTCGGCACTTTAGCCGGTTGATGAATTGTTGTCGTTCACTTTCCGGAAGTGTGGGGGGGCATTTGGTGACGATGATCACGTCGGCACGGCGTGCTCCGCGCGCCGCTTCACGTAATCTGCCCACAGGGAGGAGAAAATCGCGATCGAACGGTCGACCGTATTCGGTGAGTAGAATGTTGAGCCCGGGTTTTACGTAACGATGTTGGTAAGCATCGTCAAGCACAATGGCTTCCGGTTGAGGAAAGATCTCCGTGAGGCGCTTGATGCCCTTGACTCGATCTTCGCAAACCGCCGAAACATTGCCTTGCTGCTTGAAGCGTCGGAACATTTGTAGTGGCTCATCGCCAACCGATTCAGCGGAATCTCCGGCCGTGAGGAGGCGAAAGCCGTGTGTTTTGCGACCATAACCTCTCGAAAGAACGGCCGTTTTGATGCCGGTGTCGAGCAGCCATCCTACGATCATTTCCACGTGCGGTGTTTTTCCCGTCCCACCGACGGCAAGATTACCAACGCAAATTGTGGGAATGGCGAAGGTGTGTTCCTTGAGCCAGCCGCAGTCAAACAGGGCGTTGCGGCATCGCGTCACGCCGTCGTAGAGTAGGGCGAAAGGGAATAGGCATTGTTTCATCGGAAGGCCGGATAGAAGAAGAGGCGTGCTTGCAGATAGTTGCCACGATCCACATTTTGAATGAAATTCAGCGGTTCGTAGTAATCGCCGAGCACGAGTTTCATTTTCCGTTCGAAATAGTCGTCTTCTTGTTTCTCTTTGCTGAAACTTTCCATCCAGCTTTTGGGAGCCGGGTAGCGCACCACAGCCGGATTTTTGGCTTGGGCGAGTTGTTCGGCCTTGAGAATGGCATCATTGAGGGTGCCGATTTTGTCTACCAATCCATTTTTCAGCGCCTGATTGCCGGTCCACACGCGGCCTTGCGCAATATGATCGACCGCTTCGGGAGTCATTTTGCGTCCGGCAGCCGTGCGTCCATCGGCCACGCGCTTCAAGAAGAGTGCGTAGCCGCGATTCACGTGGGCTTGCAGCGCTGCGCTTTCCGCGGTGTCGAAGGGACGACTCAAAGTCCCGAAATCCGATGCTTTGTTGGTCTTGACGACGTCGAAACGCAAGCCGAGTTTGTCTTTGACCAAACCGGAAAAATCTGGAATCAAACCAAAGATGCCGATAGACCCTGTGAGTGTCGTGGGTTCGGCCACAATATAATTGGCACCGCAAGACATGTAGTAGCCGCCGGAAGCCGCCATTCCTCCCATTGATACGACCACAGGCTTCTTTTTCTTGAGCAGTTGCACAGCACGCCACATTTGTTCGCTTGCATAGGCGCTGCCACCTCCGGAATTGATGCGGAGAACGACGGCTTTCACGTCTTTGTCATTGGCCAACTTGTCGAGGTCTTCGACCACTCGGCTTCCGATGATTTCGTCGCCTCCGCCCATCAGCGCACCACTGCCGGCTACATCGACAATATTGCCGGACGCGTAGTAAACGGCCACTTGATTATCGTCGTCGCCCGTGTCTTCAGCTTGTGCGGCGACAACTTCCGGACTCACAAACGTCACTTCCTTGTCGTTCATGCGCTTACGCAGTTCATCTCTCACCTGATCCACGTATGTCAAGTCGTCAACCAGCTTCAAACGCTTGTAGTCTGCGCCGTCGGCCAGCGTGATGTAGCGATCCGCATAGGCATTGAGGGAATCGGGGCTCAGTTTTCGCGAGGTGGCCACCGCAGTGCAGGTCTCCTTCCACAAGTCCGTGATCATACTCTCCACCTGTTCGCGGTTGGCCGGACTCATTTCTTTGAGAATGAAAGGTTCGACGGCACTTTTGTAGGTTCCGACTTTGAAAACCTGCGCCTTCACGCCCACTTTCTCCATGAGTCCCGTCCAAAACATCGGTTGCATGGCGATGCCGTGCCAATCTAACAAGCCCGACGGGTTGATGAGCACGCGGTCTCCCACGGAAGCGATGTAATAGGCTCCTTGTGTGTAGGAATCGGCGTAAGAAACAATGAATTTTCCGCTGCTTTTGAAGTCCACGAGTGCGCCGCGCAGTTCTTGCAGTGTGGCGAAGTCCGAAGACATCGTCCCGCCTTCAATGTAAATTCCTTTGATCCGCTTGTCGCCTTTGGCCGTTTTGATGGCATCGATCAGGACATCAAGTCCTTGAGAGGAAGCATTCGAGCGGCCGAGCAATTGATTCAGCGGACTGTCGGGCGTAGAACGGTCGACAACGGTTCCGGTCAACTCAATTCGCAGAATCGAATTGTCCGATACGGACTGTTTTTCATCGCCGGTGGCCAGCATGACACCGAGCATCACGAAAAACATGAGGGTGGCAAACGCACCGACACTGCAAATACCGACGATAACTGCGAGAACTTGCTTCAAAAAACTTTTCATCGTGGAGAATTAGGAGAGAAGGTGACAAGCAGACTCTCACGGAGCCGCGATGTCAAGGTTTAATCCCCCAATGGGGGAGAGGCGGTTTTGACTTTTCCGTCGCCCTTGCGTGATGGGGCGAAAGGACTGTGCCGTAAAGTTTCGATCGGCCGGAAGGCCTATATATATAATGTGTGTCGCTGCCGGCATTAGCGCATTACCAATTCGACAGGACAGTGGTCGCTGCCGAAAATCTCGTTGTGTATGCCCACCGATTCGAGGCGATCGTCCAAGCGCTTGGAGGTGATGAAATAATCGATGCGCCATCCTGCGTTCTTCTCACGCGCTTTGAAACGGTAGCTCCACCAAGAATAGGCCCCTTCGAGATCCGGATTGAAAAAACGGAACGTATCGGTGAATCCACTCTCAAGCAAACGAGTGAATTGGGCACGTTCTTCGTCGGTGAATCCCGCATTTTTGCGATTCGACTTCGGGTTCTTCAAGTCGATTTCGCGGTGTGCCACGTTCAAGTCGCCGCACATTACGACCGGTTTCTTCGCGTCGAGCGCCAAAAGATAGTCACGGAACGCGTCGTCCCATGTCATTCGGTAGTCCAAACGGCGCAAACCATCTTGCGAGTTGGGCACATAGGCTGTGACCAGATAGAAATCTTCAAATTCCAGCGTCACAGCGCGCCCTTCATGGTCGTGCTCATCAATGCCCAGGCCGTAAGTGACACTGAGTGGGTGGATGCGTGTGAAAATCGCGGTTCCCGAGTAGCCTTTCTTTTCGGCATAGTCCCAATAACTCTCGTAGCCTTCGAATTGAAGATCGATTTGCCCTTCTTGCAACTTGGTTTCCTGCAGGCAAAAACAGTCTGCGTCGAGTTGGGCGAAGGCTTCTTCAAAGCCTTTCTCGCGGCAAGCCCTGAGACCGTTGACGTTCCAAGATATAAATTTCATGTTATATTGTCGTGTCGTTTCGGATTTGGTAAAGTGCAAATATAAGGTTTTATTTTCGTCTGCCCGCGCTTTCAAAATCGAAATGCAACAGAATGTTCATTTTCATCGCTCCAACGGAGGAAATAACACCCGAGTCGCCGCGCAGTGAGGAGCCTATCGGAGAAACAATACCCTAATGGCTCCATCGGCATCCGACTTTTTGAGAAGGCTCCCGCTTAAACACAGCATACTGCTGACCATTTCAGAATAGCACAACCGGTGTGCCTTGATGATCAGCAGTTTTCTGTATTAGATGTTTGGATTGAACAAACTCTTTCGGGGTTCATCAGGTTGATGATGGGGATTTTGCAGTAGTTCCAGCGAATCGAGATCTCTTTCCCCTTCAAATTTTGCCTCGAGGACTTGTCCGAAGAGATCATTCGGCGAAACAAAGTCGAACAAGGTCATACAAGAGCGCAACTTAAGGGTATCGACGCGGCCGAAAACCTCGAAGGGACTGAGCGATGTGTCGAGGAATGCCTGCGTGATGGCTCTGAGTCTGCCGCCTAAGACGGGGTCTGCGAGATAAGCCTTCGCTTCATCAGCACAGGTGATGCCGTAGAAGTGAGAATTGTAAGAACTACCGAATCCTCTCATCTGGGGGAAGATGAACCAAATCCAGTGTCCTGTTTTTCGTCCGTTCCGCACCTCTTCAAACGCCTTGTCGTAAACTCCGAGGTCTTGTGCTTGTTTGAAGCGTTCTAAGTTATAGATGTCCGCCATGTAACGATTTGATTATGGGTTTTACTGCACTAAAGTAGGGCAAAGGAGCAGTTCTGTCGTTTTCTGTCATCGTTTGCCGGATTTGAACCAACTGAACACCGACCCTTTTCGCCAATTGACATCCAGCGGCCTACCTTTGAATGTCTTTTGCTGCTGATACATATACCCAAGAGGCACATTGTCACTAATCCAAAACTGATGGTCGTGGAAAGAGGGCAACAATTTAGCTGCTTCGATCAGGTTGCAATAAATAATCGGTTTGCGTCCTTGATATTTTTCAACGAGTATAGAAAGCGCCCTGAGGCGTTGTTTCTTCACCTTTTCCGACTCTTTACCGACAAACCCATCTTTCTCGTAATCCAACACGATCGGCAACGTTGTCAAACGCGTGTCTATGTGTGCAATTAGATTGGCAAACTGCTTTTTGGCCGACACATCGTCGCGGAAGAAGTGGTAATAACCTAATTCAAAACCGGCGTCACGAGCTGCCTTGCCCACCAGTTTGTACGTATCATCTTGGAAATGTGAACCTTCCGTTGCTTTTATATAGCAAAAGCTGTATCCCTGTTCGCGCAGATACTTCCAATCTTGTTTTGAAAATCGAATATTATGATGAGAGATGTCTATCCCTTTTTCTGTATATCCCATAATGTGATAGGCCAGAAGCAATAAAATGGGAAGAACCTTCAGTAGGTTAATGAGTATTTTTCGCTTTCGAGTCATAAGCCGTCAAAACATTGAATTTGTGTGGGGCGATGCGCTTGCATTTCGAAAGGCTCGGCATGGATTCGATCACTATTATAGGTCAAAGTAGGCTTCCCCCCGTCCGAAACATCTGTATCTACCCATTTCCATCGCCTTGTCCGATGTTTTCACGCAGGCGAGTGAGATAGGCTTCCAGTTTTTCTCCGTCTTTTTCGGCAATGATCGTGCTGAGCTCCGCGAGTTCGTCGCGAATCAGCTCCACTTGCTGCACGGTATGTGGGTTCCACAGGATCTCGCGCAGCAGTCCGTTGTCCTCTCCCAGCACACCACGCGCAATGGCCAGGTGGCGTTTGAAGGTCGTACCCGGTGCTTGCAGTTGCTTCATGGCGGCGGCGAAAACGAAGGTTGCAACAAAGGGCGTGGAAAGGGAGTAAGCCATGGTTTGGTCGTGCTCTTCGAACGAATATTCGAACACATTCAGTCCCAAACGCCGATAAAGATCAAGGAAAAAGAGCCGCCCCATGTGATCGCCTTCGGTGATGACGATGGCATTCTCCCGACTCAGATTGTCGAGGCGCGCAAAGGTGGGGCCGAACATCGGGTGGGTCGAGACAAAGCGCCGACCGCACTGCACATAGTATTCGCTGAATCCCGTTTTTACGGAAGCAATGTCTGAGATGATGCAGTTTTTAGGCAGAAAGTCCTCCACTTGTCGAAAAGCCTCGAGCGTATGCTTGAGCGGGACGGCATTGATGAGGAGTTCGGGCGCAAAGTCGCGAATCTCATTGCGGTCGTTGAAACGCAGGGCGTGATAGACGAAGCGTAGTTTCTGCGCATCGGTTTCGAAGACGGCCACTTCGTGGTGGAAACTCAGCAGGTCGACGAAGAAACTCCCCATTCGACCGGCACCGAGAACTAAAATTTTCATAGACTCATGCGTTGCAATGAGCGGCGGGGCGAGTGGTGCGAAGTACGACGGCACTGCGCATCGTCCGTCTCCGCTTTCAGTCCCCATCTCGGCTCATTTGTTCATCACTTCAACCTGTTGAGCGATACTCTCTTCGTGAATCAGTTCGAAGAGTTCGCGAACAAAACGTGCATTCACCCCGCACAGACTGCCCTGTGCCCCGCGTTTGTCCAGAATCTCCGAATAGCGGTTGGTTTGCACGATGGTCATGTTGTGATCGCGCTTGTAGGCACCGATTTCACGGCAGATCCGCATGCGTCGAGCCAAGAGATCGAGCAACGCATTGTCGCATTCGTCAATTTGTTTCCGCATCGATTCGAGGTTCTCTGTCCGATCGGTCACCTCACGGATCACGAGTTTCTCGCAAATCAGGGCGAGCACGTCGGGCGTCACCTGTTGCGACGCATCGCTCCACGCCGTATCGGGGCGGCAATGGCTCTCGATGATGAGTCCGTCGTAGCCCAAATCCATGGCTTGTTGGCAGAGTGGGGCGATGAGTTCCCTGCTGCCACCGGTGTGCGAGGGATCACCGAAAATCGGAAGGTTGGGAATGCGTCGGCGCAGCTCGATGGGAATGTGCCAGAGCGGAGGATTGCGGTAGATGCGCTTGTCGTAGCTCGAGAAGCCGCGATGAATGGCACCGAGTCGGCGCACGCCGGCATCGTTCAGTCGCTGAAGTCCGCCGATCCACAGTTCCAAATCGGGATTAACGGGGTTTTTTACCAGCACGGGAATGTCCGTTCCGCGCAAGGCGTCGGCCAGTTCCTGCATGGCGAAGGGGTTGACCACTGTGCGCGCTCCGATCCACAGCAGGTCGATGCCGTGTTGCAGCGCTGCCTCCACGTGGGCGGGTGTGGCCACCTCGGTCGACGTGAGCATGCCCAGCTCTTCTTTTACGTGGGCCAGCCACGGGAGTCCGACTTCGCCCACCCCTTCGAAACCGCCGGGCTTGGTGCGCGGTTTCCAAATGCCGGCACGAAATATTTTGATGCCGTTCTTGAACAGTTGTCTGGCGGTGGTGAGTACCTGTTCTTCGGTTTCGGCCGAACAGGGGCCGGCTATGACGATGGGGCGGGTGCTATCCACGCCCGGAAGAGCGAGAGGAGAGAGATCAAGTTCCATATTTGAGGGTCTGTTGAGTTGCAAAATTAAAAAGAAAATGCCGTATAGGCTTCACGCAAACACGTTTTGGATTCGTGCAAGTGCCTCGGACATGCGGTTTTCGTCGGCGCAAAGCGAAATTCTGACGTATCGTCGTCCATTTTGGCCGAAGATGCCGCCGGGTGTGATGAAGACATCCGCCTCGTGCAGGGCGCGCTCGGTGAGTTCTTCCGCGTCGGCCAGCGCATCGGGGATGCGTCCCCAAAGGAAGAGCCCGGTTTGGGCGCGATCAAAGCGGCAACCGAGGGCTTGCATGATGCTTTCGGCCAGCGTTCGCCGTTCGGCGTAGCGTCGCACGTTGTGTTCGCGGTGCCAATCTTCGTCGTTGTCCATGGCAGCCGCAGCCGCCAGTTGCACGGCGCGGAAGGTGCCCGAGTCAATGTTGGACTTCACTTTCAATATCCACGAGACGAATTCCGCATTCGCCGCCAGCATACCCACGCGCCACCCGGGCATGTTGTGGCTCTTGGACATCGAATTAAGTTCGATGCAGCAGTCTTTCGCTCCGTCGACCGCCAAAATCGAGAGGTGTTCGCCCTCATTCAGAATGAAGGAATAGGGGTTGTCGTTCACCACCACCAGGTTCCTACGTCGCGCAAAGTCCACCAGACGCTCGTAGGTGTCGCGGCAGGCGCGGGCTCCCGTCGGCATGTGCGGATAGTTGCACCAGAGCAATCGCACTCGTGAGGTGTCCATCGCTTCCAACTCGTCGAAGTCTGGTTGCCACCCGCGCTCCGGGCGAAGATTGTAGGGCACAGGCTGTGCCCCGAGCAGGCGTGAGAGCGACGTGTAGGTGGGATAGCCGGGATCGGGCACCAAAACTTGGTCTCCGTGGTCGACAAAAGCCAGCGTGGTGTGGAGGATGCCCTCTTTCGAACCGATGAGCGGTTGGATTTCGCAAGTCGGATCGAGTTGAACACCAAACCACCGTTGATAAAAGCGGGCCATGGCTTCGCGCAGCTCTGGCGTGCCCACGGTGGGCTGGTAGGCGTGGGCGGCAGGTTCGTGCGCTGCGCGACAAAGCGTTTCGATGGTGGCCGGAGAGGGCGGGAGGTCCGGGCAACCGATGGCCAAGCTCACGATGTCGTGGCCGGCTGCGCGAAGACGGGCTACCTCTTTGAGCTTGCGCGAGAAGTAGTATTCTTGTACCTCGGCAAGTCGTCGGGCGGGATGGACGTGGATGTTCATGGTCGTGGGGGATTTTTTTAGTCGCCGGTGTATTCACCTAAGATTTTCAATTCGAGTGTGAGCGGACGCAAGGCCTGCACGCATTGGAGGTAGCGGACATAGTCGGCGAAGGTCACATCAACATAGAATCGATATTGCCATTCGTGACCGATAATGGGCAACGATTGAATTTTGGTCAGGTTGATGCCAAAGGAACTGATGGCGGTGAGCACACGAGCCAGGGCGCCTTCGGTGTGGGGCAGCGTGAAAACGAGTGTTGCCTTGTTGCGCAACTCCGTGCAGGGGGCGTATTCTTCGTGGCGACTGTCACAAAGCACGAGAAAGCGGGTGAAGTTGTGTTTGTTGTCCTCGATGCCGCGGTCGAGCAGCTTGAGTCCGTAGCGTCGCGCGGCATCGGCATGGCAAATGGCGGCGTGCCCGTGTCGCCGATTGCGTGCAATGTCGGCCGCCGCACCGGCGGTGTCGTAGGTCTCCACCATTTTCATTTTCGGATGGCGCGCCAGATAGTGACGGCACTGCATGAGCGCAACGGGATGCGAGTTCACTTCGGCGATGGTGTCCCAATCGTCATCGGGCAAGCACATGAGTGCGTGTTCGATGTGGAGCTTGTGTTCTCCCACCACGGTGACGGCGTTTTCCAGCAGGAGTTCGTAGTTGTGGAGCAGGCTCCCGGCGATGGTGTTCTCGATGGCCACGAGGGCCAAGTCGGCCGTTTCGTTGCGCAGGGCCTCGAACACCGCCTCAAAGGTGTCGCAACAGTGCATGTGCAACGCAGTGTCGCCAAAATAGCGGCGAGCGGCAATGTCGTGAAACGAACCAAGAATTCCTTGAATGGCAATGTTCATAGTGGCGAAAATTGGAGAGAGAAATGCAGAGAACGGAAATAAAAAAATCCCGCCTTGAGAGCGGGATTACAATGTGGCCGAGGGCCAATTGAATGTTCGTGATGCCATTACACGACTTCCCGCTTCACCCGGTAGGTAAAGTAAAAGAAGTAACCGAAATAATAGCGTTGAGTTGTCATTTGTCAGGGATTTGCTGAAAGCTTAGTGCAAAAGTATAGATTTGTCCGGATCTGACAAAGGCCCGGAGGCATATTTTTTAGAATTTCTCGAAGGAAAGAACGAAAAGCGGTGATTTTTCGGGCGAAAATTGGGAGGTTTTGGAAAAAACTTGGGGACAAAGTGCGAAAAGCTTCGCGTTTTTACACTCGAGTTCGCATTGTGGAAAGTAACCTGCGCGCGTTATCTTATTTTTGATTCGCGTAACACGATTCGTGCACGGCCGAATTTGGCTATGCGCGGGAAAGCCCGTAAATTTGCAGGGATATGAAAATAGACCAATTCCCCTCACAGTTGCTCGAACGTGCCGTGTCGGAAACCGCGAAACTGCCGAGTGTAGGACGCAAAACGGCATTGCGCCTGGTTTTGCACCTGTTGCGCAAAGACGCCGAGGCAACTCACGCACTGGCCGACAGCCTTTTGCGCTTGCGCGATGAGGTGAAATACTGCACCCACTGTCACAACATCAGCGATCACGAGGTTTGCGAGATTTGCGCCGACGATCGCCGAAACCATGCCCAGATCTGCGTGGTGGAGAACGTGCAAAATGTGATGGCCATCGAGAGTACGGGCATCTACGCAGGGCTCTATCATGTGCTCGGCGGCGTGATCAGTCCGATGGACGGAGTGGGCCCCGGCGATTTGACCATTGCCTCACTGGTAGACCGTGTGCGCACCGGCACGGTCGATGAGGTAATCTTCGCGCTCAACCCCACCATGGAGGGCGACACCACCAATTTCTACATTTCTCGCCAACTCGCGGCGGTCATCACCCCCGAACACCCGGTGAAGATGAGTGTCCTGGCACGCGGCATCGGGGTGGGCGATGATTTGGAGTTTGCCGACGAGGTCACCCTCGGCCGTTCGTTGGTGGATCGTGTCGAGCTGAAAAACTAAATTCGGAACAGCGCTCCGCCTGAGGGCTGATATCCTACTACAACTCAACTTCAATATGACTTACACTCACAAAACAAGCATCTATGCGCTCTATCTTGCTGCCATTGTGCTGGCAGCCATCTTTTATCTCACACTCGAAGGCACCGATCTCTTCGGCGGAAGCAACGAAGCCCGCTATGGCGTCAACTTGGCCTGCATCGTTGTCACCATCGCAGCCGTGATCGTGGTGGTGTCGTGGGAAAAGTTTGGTTTTGTGGCGCGGCGTTTGCAATCGCCCGACGAATCGGTGGCTCGCCACGCCGGCCGTGTGGCGCATTTCGTGCGCACCGGCGCCTTTGCCTTTGCGCTCAATTTCAATGCGCTGGCCTATTGTGTGGCCTCCTATGCCGAAAACGCAAAATACTGTGTGCTCATCTCGCTCGTGTTGGGCATTCTCACCTTCCCCAAGTTCGATCGTCACCACGAAATCTGATCTCCCATGCTGATTAAAACCGCGGAATTTGTCATTTCGTCGGCCCGCGCCGATCGCTGCCCGCCGACGGATGGAAAACCGGAGTATGCTTTCATCGGAAGAAGCAACGTCGGGAAAAGTTCGCTCATCAATATGCTCACCGGCCGCAAGAAGTTGGCAATGACTTCGGCCACGCCGGGGAAAACACTGCTCATCAATCATTTTTCGATCAACAACGAATGGTATTTGGTCGACCTTCCGGGCTATGGTTACGCCAAGCGAGGGAAAAAAGAAATGGAGAAGCTGCGCAACCTGATCGAGTATTACGTGCTGGAACGCAAAGAACTGACTTGCCTCTTTGTGCTGATTGACTCACGCCTCACGCCGCAGCGCATCGATCTGGAGTTTATCCAGTGGCTCGGCGAGGAAGGCGTACCCTTTGCCCTCATCTTCACGAAGGCTGACAAGAGCAAAACGGCGGAACTGCGCAAGAACGTCGATGGTTTCCTCAACGAGCTGCGCAAGGAGTGGGAGGAACTGCCTCCGCACTTTGTGACGAGTAGCGCACAAGGCCGCGGACGCGACGAAGTGCTCGACTACATCGAGCAAATCAACACTCAATTTCACGAGAACGCATGAACCGTTACGACGGTGTGCGCCGTGTGAAACGCATTTTGGTGGCCGGCGCCGTGCTCATTGTGGTGGCCTCGCTGTGGGTCTCGCACGGTTTGATCTCCGACTTGAAGAACGAAGAGCAAACCAAGATGGGCGTGTGGGCTGAGGCCATGCGTTCGCTTACTTCGGCCGATGAAACCACGGATTTGAACCTCGTGTTGCGTGTGATCAACGACAACCACACCATCCCTGTCATTGTGACCGACGAGAAAGGGCGGGTAACCACCTCGCGCAACCTTCGTTTGCGCTACCGCACCTCGCGTGACTCGGTGAAACAGGTGAACGAGGCGCTTGCCCGCCTCAAAGCGGGAGGGCATTCCATGCGCATTTCGCTCGGCACCGACGAAGTGGGGGAAACACATGCCACGGCGCTCTACATTTACTATGGCCAATCACTGCTATTGCAGCGGTTGGCCTGGTTTCCTTATGTGCAGTTGGGAGTAGTGACGGTGTTTTTGCTCGTGGCACTCCTGGCCTTGCTGTCGACCAAACGGGCCGAGCAAAACAAGGTGTGGGTGGGGCTGACGAAAGAAACAGCTCACCAGTTGGGCACCCCCATATCGTCGCTGATGGCCTGGATGGCAGTAATGCGCGAAACCCATCCCGACGATGCACTCATCGACGAAATGGAGGCCGACGTCCGCCGATTGGAGATGGTCGCCGAACGCTTTTCGAAAATCGGCAGTGCGCCGAAATTACATCCCGAGACGGTCGGACCGATTGTGGAGCGCGTGGCGGAATACATCGCGCGCCGCATCCCGAAATCGGTGAAGCTGACGGTCGACCTGCGCGATGAATCGGAATTGATTCCCATTTCCGCCCCGTTGGTGGAGTGGGTGGTAGAGGTGCTCTGCAAAAACGCCGCCGATGCCATGCCCGGCGTGGGACAAATTGGCATCAGCGGCGGAAAAGTGGGCGATCGGTATGTGATTGATGTGGCAGACACTGGCAAAGGCATCGAACGGAAACACCACAAAACGGTGTTCAGACCCGGTTTCACGACGAAGCAACGCGGGTGGGGCTTGGGTTTGTCGTTAGCCAAGCGCATCATCGAAGAATACCACCACGGCCGCATTTACGTGTTGCGGTCAGCGCCGGGCGAAGGGACGGTGTTTCGCATCGAACTGCCCATCAATTCGCAGTAGATGCCGAGTTTGTAGAGACTGAAAAGTAACAAAATCGGCCGTTGCGAAAGCAGATTGCGGCGCAACACGGGGCGAATCATTTTGAACAGCCGGCGGTAGAGGCCGTCCATACGCCATCGGTGTAAGCGACTCCAAGCTTTGGCCACTTTTGCGCGTTCCGTCATCGGCGCTCCCAAACGAGCGAGGGTGCGGAGCGCGATTTCTGTTTGGTGCAGGAAGTGTTCGTTGGAGTGAATGCCGAGATGGCGAAGAGGATTGTCGACGGGGAGAATTGAAAAACCGGCTGCCTCGACTTCCAGCCCGAAGAGGGCATCTTCGTAGCCGTAGTCTTTGCAGCGCGCATCGTCAAAACGGACACAATCGAAGACCGAGCGGCGGAAGAAAGCGTTGAAGACGGTAAATTCTGCGGCCGGATGTTGCCGCCGTCCATCAAGGGTGCGCTGCTGCTCGGCCTGCACTTCATAGCGCCAACGCAATTCGCAACCGGAAGGGGCTTCGGCGAGGTTGGTGATGCAGCCGACAAGCACATCGGCGGCTTCCCGCTGCTGCCAATACGTGAGAATGAAATCGTCGGTGCAGATTTCGGCATCGGCGTCCATGAACAATATATAAGGAAAGCGGGATTGCTCGACCAAATAATTCCGTGCGGCGGCTCTTCCTACGTTTTCGGTGAGTCGCAAATGCGTGCAGTTGGGCAGGAGCTCGATCATTTCGTTGCGCTCAACGATGCTTTCGACGGGAGAAGCGTCGTCGGCCACGAGGATTTCGTAGTCAAACTCGCTTTCTCCGTATTGTGCCTGCAATTCCTCGCACTGCTTTTGCACATCGGCCACCAAACGCAAGCAATCGACGTTGTAAGTGGGAATAAGGATAGAGATCATAAGAACAATCTTCCGGATAACAAAAAAGTGCACGCATTGCTCAAGGAGCGAAGCGTGCACTTTCTATAGTGGGGTAGGGGCTTGTCAATCGATTCACGCACCGATCGACAGAGACGCGTCTATTTTAGAGCGGCACACCGTCAGAGTTTGGCTTCCAGCGCCGCGATCTTGGTGAGTGTGTCGGCTTCCTTCTTGCGTTCGAGGGCAACAACGGCTTCTGGCGCGTTGTTGACGAAGCGCTCGTTGGTGAGTTTGCCTTGAATGCTCTTCAAGAATTTGCGCAAGTGTTCGAGTTCGGCCTTTGCGGCTTCCTTCTCTGCCTCGAGATCCACGACATCGCCGAGATAAAGAGCATATTGCGTGGTGCCGACCAGGAAGGTCGAATAGCCTGCGCCCGAAACTTCATCGGCAACCTTGATTTCGCTGAGCGAAGCCATCTTGGCTACGAGAGCATCATAGGCACTGATTTCATTTTTGCCCACAACGGTGAGCGAAAGTACCTCGCGGGGCGAAATGTTCTTTTGCGCTCTTGCGCCACGCACGCCGGCAACTACGCCTTTCACGGTTTCGAATTGGGCAATGAGGGCTTCGTCTCCGCTGTACGGGGCTTCAATGGTCTGAGGAGAGACCATAATGCTCTCGCCGGGGCGGCGTTCTGCCAGGTGCTGCCACAGTTCTTCGGTGATGAAGGGC
The DNA here is from genome assembly GCA_963542795.1 of uncultured Prevotellaceae bacterium. Taxonomy (GTDB): domain Bacteria; phylum Bacteroidota; class Bacteroidia; order Bacteroidales; family Bacteroidaceae; genus Alloprevotella. The sequence goes on from CAUTYW010000013.1 coordinate 20,539, forward strand.
ATGAAGGGGTGCAAGAGGTGGAGCAAGTCGTCGAAGAACCCGAGTGTGGCGCGATAAGTCGCCGCATCGATCGGGGCTTGGTACGCGGGTTTCACCATTTCGAGGTACCAAGAGGAGAATTCATCCCAGAAAAGACGGTACACTTCCATGAGGGCTTCGGAAATGCGGTACTTCGAGAACAGATCTGCGATGGTGGCAGCGCTTTTGCGGAGTTGCGCAGCGAACCACTCCGTGGCTTGCAATGAAGTGGCGGGCTGTTCCAGCTTTTCGTCCACTTGCCATCCTTGCACAAGGCGGAAGGCGTTCCAAATCTTGTTGCAGAAATTACGACCTTGCTCGCAGAGCGATTCGTCGAAGAGGATGTCGTTGCCGGCAGGTGCCGAAAGCATCATGCCCATACGCACACCATCTGCGCCAAATTGGTCGATGAGATCGAGCGGGTTGGGGGAGTTGCCCAGCGACTTCGACATTTTGCGCCCTAACTTGTCGCGAACGATGCCGGTGAAGTAGACATTCTTGAAGGGCATCTTGCCCGTGTACTCATAACCCGCCATGATCATACGAGCCACCCAGAAGAAAATAATATCCGGCCCGGTTACGAGGTCGCTGGTGGGATAATAGTACTCGAGCTCGGGATTGTTGGGATGATTGATGCCGTCGAAGAGCGAAATAGGCCAAAGCCACGACGAGAACCAGGTGTCGAGTGCATCTTCGTCCTGACGCAGATCCGAAAGTTGCAGGTCATTGCGTCCGGTCTTCTCACGTGCCAACTGCAAAGCGGCTTCGGGCGTTTCAGCCACCACGAATTCTTCTTGCTCAGCGTTAGGTGCGCTGATGTAGTAGGCCGGAATGCGATGTCCCCACCACAGTTGTCGGCTGATGCACCAATCTTGAATGTTGGTCAACCAGTTTTTGTAGGTGTTTTTGTACTTTGCCGGATAGAAACGAATGTCATCTTCCATGACGGGCGGGAGGGCGAGATCGGCAAAGTGCTGCATGCTAAGATACCATTGCATGCAAAGGCGGGGTTCTACGGCAGTGTCGGCGTTGCGCTCCGAATAACCCACTTTGTTGTCGTAGTCTTCTACTTTTTCGAGGAGGCCGGCGGCTGCCAGATCCTTTGCGATCTGTTCGCGAACGGCCATTCTGTCTTGTCCTACGTACATGCCGGCCGCTTCCGACAAGGTTCCGTCGGCATTGAAGATATCAATCGTTTCAAGATTGTGCTTCTTGCCGAGCATGTAGTCGTTGGTGTCGTGGGCGGGCGTGACTTTCAGGCAACCGGTTCCGAATTCAATATCAACATAGCGGTCTTCGATCACGGGGATGACGCGATTCACAAGAGGGACGCGCACTTTCTGTCCCTTCAACCAGCCATTCTTCGGGTCCTTGGGGTTAATGCACATCGCAGTGTCGCCCATGATGGTTTCGGGGCGGGTTGTGGCCACAACGGCGTAGCGTCCTTTCTCATCGCTGTGGATGATTTCGCCTTCTGCGCTGGTGCTGGCGCCATTATCGTCCACAACGTAGTATTTGAGATAGTAGAGTTTGCTTTTCTCTTCGCGATAGATGACCTCTTCATTGGAAAGTGCGGTCTGGGCCTTGGGATCCCAGTTCACCATACGGAGGCCACGATAGATAAGTCCCTTGTTGAAGAGATCAACAAAGACTTTGATCACGCTTTCACTGCGTTTTTCGTCCATCGTAAAGGCCGTACGGTCCCAATCGCAGGAGGCGCCGAGCTTTCGAAGCTGCTTTAAGATGATGCCTCCGTGCTCTTCTGTCCAATCCCAGGCGTGGCGCAAGAATTCTTCGCGGGTGAGGTCGCGTTTGCGGATGCCTTGCTTTGCTAGCTTGTTGACAACTTTGGCTTCCGTCGCGATCGAGGCGTGGTCCGTCCCGGGAACCCAGCAAGCGTTCTTGCCTTCCATGCGGGCACGGCGAACCAAAATGTCTTGGATCGTATTATTCAGAATGTGCCCCATGTGAAGCACACCGGTAACGTTGGGGGGAGGGATGACAATTGTGTAAGGCCGGCGCCCATCAGGCTTGGAACTGAAAAGTTTATGGTCGGTCCAGTAAGCATACCACTTACTTTCCACTGCCTCAGGGGCGTATTTCGTGGCTAATTCCATATAGTGTACGATATTCTTGTGTCGTAAAATCAAATGAAGTGTTGCAAAGTTACGCATTTAACGCCAACTACGGCTTGCATGCACCTATATTTTGCCCAGAATGCGATCGATGACCCAGTTTGTCGGGGTGGCACTGACCGAATCGCAGGTGCAAACGATGTGCCCTTGGAGATGTCCCATGATTTCGCGGAGCAAGGGGATTTGAACATGCTCCGGATTTTCGACTTCCAGGTGAAGGTCGCCGTTTTCGCACTGCACATGAATGGGTGCGTAGGTGAAAACCGAAAAAGAAATCTGGCCGCGGTCGCCAATCAGGAGGATGCGATCTTCTTTCACGCTTTCGTGAGCCACGAAACACCAAGTGCCCGAAGCCAGCATGCCATCTGCGAATCTAAAAGCAGCGCTCACTGTGTCTTCCGTGGGGTAAAGTCCACCGCGGTTGGCCGTGTAGCCGGTTGCTTCCACGATGGGGCCAAACAATTGCTGGAGCAAATCCAATTGGTGTGGGGCTAAGTCATAGAAATATCCCCCTCCCGCAATGTCCGGTTGGAGTCGCCAGGGCAAATCTGTCGAACGATAGTCGAGATCACGCGGAGGAACGGAAAAACGGATCTGGGCTGAGAGTACTTTTCCGATGGTTCCTTCTGCCAACAACTGACGCACTTTGTCGAAGTAGGGTAGGTAGCGCCGATAATAAGCCACGAAACAAGGCCGTCTCACCTCTGCCGAGATATGATTTATGCGTAAGCAATCAGCATAGCTCGTGGCCAACGGTTTTTCTACGTACACTGCTTTGCCGGCTTTGAGGGCCATGATCGAAAAAATGGCGTGTGTGGAAGGCGGCGTGGCAATGTAAACCGCATCGACGGAAGGATCCGTCACAAGGTTTTGGGCATCGGCGTACCAGTGGGGGATATTATGTCGTTCTGCGAAGGCACGAGCGCGAAGTCCGTTACGGCTCATCACCGCTACGACTTCCGCATCCGACAACTCGGAGAAAGCCGGTAGCATCTTCAGCTCTGTGGCTTGTCCGCAGCCGATGAATCCCCACCGAATGGGTACATTTCTTTCCATGGATCTATTTTCTTCAGAGTTTTCGCGCAGCTGCGAAGGCGAATCAATGAATTATCGTGCATCCCTCCCACGCGAGTCGCTCATCGGCGCGGCGTTGCCCACATTAACCCGATGAGGCGCGGGCAAAGCTCGCTAGAATTAGAGTGTAGTAGGCAGCACAAATTTCTTACCTTCGCGAATGTAGATGTGATTCGGCCGGGGCGTACCGCTAACTCGTCGGCCGTTGAGATCATAGACGGGGGCTAACCGTCCGGCATCCTCCGTCTTTTGCTGGTTGAGTCCCGTCACTGTGTAGTCGTCGTAGCTGAATGTCATCATACTGTCCTCGTTTGTGCGCATACCATAGAAGCGATAGCGTTTATTCCCCTGATACCAAAACAAACGGGGAGAACTCTCGGTCGAAAATTCGATGACATTATTCAATCCCGGGTAGAAATCGCCCCGATATTCTTCGAGTTTTTTGGCAACGGCGGCACTTTGCCACACATTGTCCGCGCGAACGATGCTGCACCGCAGATGATTGCGATCCGTATTCACGGCATTCACTTCCCAGCGGTTGGGTTCGTAGTCAATATGGTAGAACAACATGCCGTGGCCTATACCTTTGGGGAACCAGCGCGAGGGTTGCCGGTTTTCAAGTAGGTAGTATTCTGCGGAATTAGCCGGATTGCGCAATATATAAGCGTTCGGCGTGCCGGCAGCAGGCTTTGCCAACGGACTAATGCGGAGATGTCCGTCGGAAACCTTCAATTCGTCCGGTTGCAACCACCCCAAGCAAGCACGTTCGTAGGCGGAATAGCCCATCGGTGCGTAGCCATCATTCCAATATTGCCCGTAATCCATCACATCAAGTAGGTCCGGCGTTTGGAAATCCAACGGATTCCCACTGGTTGAGTAGAAGTCCGGGAGGCCTAATGCGTGTCCCAGTTCGTGACACAGGACGCCGATGCCGTCCGGCTCGCGGTGATCCACAACGGGATACCCGTCTTCCATCACCACTTGACCATTTTCCCGTTTATATATGGGCGTGAGTTCATTGCCGACAAAGTAACTATTGAAAGCCACGCCATTGATGCGCGTAAACTCCGCTTTGTAATGCGCCCAGATGTAGTCTTCGCTTCCCCGCGTCTTGGAGTTGTGCTCCCCCTCTCCCGCGAAAATGAAGACCACAAGGGGAACAGCCCCTCCATTCACGAAGCGTTGGAAATTCATCCCGTTGGCTTGAGCCAAGCGCAGCGCTTCATTATAAAACTCATAGATGTTCGCATTCTTACTGTTGCCCTCGTTGGCTCCATAATAGGAACGAGGACGCGAAAGCTTCACTTGTCCCAGCACTTCAAACTGGGGCGTGAACTTTCCGTAGCTTTGATCTACGAAGTAATCGCGCACACTCCCGCGTGAACTCTTGTTTTGTCGGAAGCCCGGCTCGTTGAATTGCCGATTCATGTGCTCGATTGTCGTACTCGGTTGGAAAGAAACATCCGCAAACTCAACGAGCACCACAGGAATAAGCTGCTTTCCGATGCTGGGCAGGGTACCGAGTGCCGAGACACCGAGGCGGCCGAGCCCATCGTCGGAAACCGTGTGGAAAGAACGGGTGTCGGCAGGCTGTGGCGCGCGATAAGGGCAGTACGTGTCGCCGTTTCCGGGACGCGCGAGCCCAAGGCTGTCGAGCGACACGGACGAAACGGCACCATTACTGTCCGATACGAGAATGCGGCGCACCGGTTGCGTGGAGAAGGCAGCCGTCGTTGCGCCGGCCAGAAGGCAAGTCAAAGCGAATGATTTGATCATTTGACATAAAAGTTCAGGCCCACGATCCGACGATAGAGGGCGGCAAGTTCAAAAATAAGCATCCCCGCAGCGGCAAATGCGGCGGCCACTACGTAAACCCAAACGGGAAGATACGATTCTCCGAGCATCAATTGCGAATTTGCGCTGTTGAAAAGCCCCACACCGATGAGCAATTGCGGAAGCACCACGAGTCCAATGAGCATAAGCCACATAGACAGGTCAAGCGTGAGACGCAACAAGCGTTTGTCGGTAGAAGGACGCATCTGCTCGCGCGACACGTACCAACGTCCCGAACGTAGCATTCGAAGGGTCGCAATGTGTGCGTAGATCAAGGAGAAAAGGAGCAAAAAACTACCGATGACCGAACAAATTATTCCCCATAAATCAATTCCTATCGCGCTCAAAGCTTTGGTCGCCGGCACATGTTGGAAGAGCAGTGCCACGATTGGTGCAAAGCACTTGTAGGTTGTCGACACGCCCCCCACTGCCGACAATGCAGCCGAAGTGGCACTCAACAGATAGGGGAGGCCGATTCGACGAACCACCGTCTTGCGGCGACGGGCAAGGATGAAGAAGGCTTTGCGATAGGCTTTCATGAGAATAGGAGTTGGAGTTCAGAGCAAAGTTAGCAAATCTCCGCTCAAATACAAACCTTCTTTTGCGAAAATGCGCTCGCGCTCTTGATCTGACGCGGGCTTTGCTCGTTTGTTGCGCGCTAACAAGCACTGCGTCGCCCAATTCGCGTTGCGGGTGGGAGGGCCTCACACTGATTGCCTCGGACGATCGCTGCATCCGTAAGAAGAATGGCTGTCGACACACATTATATATATAAGGAGTACGCGTTGCATGTCCCTTCCTCACCCAGCTTACCGCAGTTGTTGGTAGGTCTCGGCCAAATAATGGACCATTTCTTCGACGTTCGTCTTGAGGAAAGAGAAACGCCGCGGGTGGCATGACCAAATGATCTTTGTATCGTAGCCTTTCACCGTATAAACTGCACGGAAAGGCTCTTCATAGTAGGGTTTGTGCCAGGTGACATCCAGCCCGTCGAAGAAATCGGGGCGTTCCTCCCAATTGAAGATGAAAATCACGTCGGGATGATAAGCCTCAAGCAGTGGTTTCAGTCGTTCGATGGGGTGGGCGAGTGCTTTCAAGCGGCGATAAGTCTCCACATCCGTAATGTCGTCCCAGGTTCCTTCGTTGACCAACGATTCGCGGACCTCAATCGCATTCATATTCCCATAGCCAAGCTGCGAAATGCAGTACTTTTGTTCTGTCGTCAGGTGTCGAACGTCTCCGGGAAGCTCACCTGTGAGCAGATAAATTTGAAGTTTCGCCGCCAACGTCCAGAAAGAACCGGCGTTGTTGGCCCATTCGAGTGTACGCTCAGGCGTCACGGTGTTGGCACTCTCGCGCAAGTAATCGCCGAGGCGACGTTCTTCGACGCAGCGAAAGAAACCGTTCGGGTGCGAATTGGGAACCCAGTAGTAGGTGTCGCGCCCCACATAGAAAATTTTGAGCGGCGCTGCACCATAGCGCGGAAACACATGCGGAATGAACGGGCCGTAGGGGTAACCACAGCGGTAGAGCGGCAAAGCGCTATCGCAGAATTGCCGGAGTAACGGAAGGTAGACCGTTGTATTGACGAAGTTTTCCATGATAAATCCGATTATAAAGAAAGAACTCCACTCTCCGTTTAGTGGGAGAGTGGAGCTGAGTTGAGAGAACGAATAAATATTATTCGCCCTTTTCCATCTTAGCTTTGAGTGCAGCGAGTGCATCGTTGTCACCAAGGAGATTTGCAGCAGCCTGGTTGTTGATCACCACGTTGCTTTCTTCCTTGTTGGCACGGGGAGCAGCCGAACGACGGTTCTTCTTCTCGGTGCGTTCTGCCGAAACACTGTCGTCGAACGTACGCGTGTGCGAGAGGAGAATGCGGCGACCGTCCTTGTTGAACTCGAGCACCTTGAAGGGAAGCTTCTCGTTGAGCTGAGCTTTCGAGCCGTCTTGCTTCACGAGGTGACGGGGAGTCACGAAACCTTCCACGCCATATTGGAGCTGAACAACAGCACCCTTGTCGTGAATTTCGGTGATCGTGCCTTCGTGTACGCTACCTTCCGTGAACACCGTTTCGAATACATCCCAAGGATTCTCTTCGATCTGCTTGTGTCCGAGGCTGAGACGACGGTTGTCCTTGTCGATTTCGAGGACCTTCACCTCGATGGGAGCGCCCACCTGCGTGAATTCGCTGGGGTGCTTCACTTTCTTCGTCCAAGAGAGGTCGGAGATGTGGATCAGGCCGTCAACACCTTCTTCGAGTTCTACGAACACACCGAAGTTGGTGAAGTTGCGAACTTTGGCCGTGTGCTGCGAACCTACGGGGTATTTCACCTCGATGTCCTTCCAAGGATCCTCCTTGAGCTGCTTGAGGCCGAGCGACATCTTGCGATCCGTGCGGTCGAGCGTGAGGACAACAGCTTCTACTTCGTCGCCCACCTTGAGGAAGTCCTGAGCAGAGCGGAGGTGCTGGCTCCAAGACATTTCCGAAACGTGGATGAGACCTTCGACACCGGGAGCGATTTCCACGAATGCGCCGTAATCGGCCATAACTACAACGCGGCCCTTCACTTTGTCACCTACTTTGAGGTTGGGGTCGAGGGCATCCCAGGGATGGGGCGTGAGTTGCTTGATACCGAGGGCGATGCGCTTCTTCTCTTCGTCGAAGTCGAGGATAACCACCTTGACCTTCTCGTCGTCCTGCACCACTTCGCGGGGATTGCTTACGCGACCCCAAGAAAGATCGGTGATGTGTACGAGACCATCCACGCCACCGAGGTCGATGAACACGCCGTAGTTGGTGATATTCTTGACCGTACCTTCGAGCACTTGACCCTTTTCGAGGGTGCTGATGATCTGTTGTTTCTGTGCTTCGAGCTCAGCTTCGATGAGCGCCTTGTGGCTAACCACAACGTTCTTGTACTCCTGGTTGATTTTCACCACCTGGAAGTCGAGCGTCTGGCCGACGTAAACGTCATAGTCGCGAATGGGCTTCACATCGATCTGCGAACCGGGAAGGAATGCCTCGATGCCGAAGACATCAACGATCATACCGCCCTTCGTACGGCACTTGATGTAGCCCTTAATGATCTCTTTATTCTCGAGAGCCTGGTTGATGCGCTCCCACGACTTGCTTGCGCGAGCCTTCTTGTGCGAGAGAATGAGCTGGCCCTTCTTGTCTTCGAGATTTTCTACGTAGACCTCTACCTTGTCACCGATCTTGAGTTCGGGATTGTAGCGGAATTCATTGGCGGGAATAACGCCGTCGCTCTTCGAGCCGATGCGAACCACCACTTCACGCTTGGTGATGTCGGTAACTTCACCTTCCACCACTTCGTTTTCGTGCACGTTGTTGAGCGTCTTTTCGTAAGCCGCTTCGGTAGCCTGATGGTTTTCACCGGTGGCAACAGTGCCGTTTTCAAATGCATCCCAATCGAAATCTGCGAGAGGTGCAACGTTTTTAAGATTCTCCATTAATGTTAGTTGGTTGATAAATGTGGATAAAAAACGATCCTCGCCGGCCGCGCTCGAGTGTCCCATATTGGAGAAAGAGGGCTGCGCTCGCCGTATCGTGGCGCGACGGGGAAATTCGGGCGCGACGGGATGTCGCGCTATGAATCGGCTGCAAATGTAGGCGTTTTTTTTGAGATGCACCACTTTTCTGCCTAATATTTTGCTGTGAGTGAGAGTTTTTCGGCTTTTGCGCTCACTTTGTGCTGCGAAAGTCGTACATTCGCCACAAAACTTCCCAGATTATGAAGAAAAGCCTCCTGTTTTTTGCAACAATCTCCCTCCTTTTTTTCACGGCTTGCACAAGCCGGAAGAACGACAGCGCCACATCGGGTGAGATGGAGCGCACCGAAACATCGGCAGACGCCAAGCCGGTCACAGATTCCACGCTCTACGGCACGGCAACCGACGATTGGGGCATGAGCACCTTCGCGGTGAAAACAGCCGACGGCCGCGAAGTGCAACTCGTGCGCACCCACAACGATGGAACGTCGGCCCAAATTTACGGCGATTTGACGCCGGGCAATGCATATGCCCTCACCACTACCGACAACGGCACCGCATTGGCCATCGCAATCAACCTCACTCAATTGAAACAAGTGGTGCGCAATGGGTTCAAAATCGTGAACGGACAGCTGTTGCTTCGTCGTTCGAATGTTGAAGAGCCCGTCGAGATCCTCAAATTGGACGCCGACAGCCTGGTGGCCAAGGGACAGACGACCGTTTATCGCTTCGGAAAAAACAAACATTGATGACCTCGGACGCCAAACCCATACGCGTATATAAGGCCTCGGCAGGATCGGGAAAGACGTTCACGCTGGCGGCCGAATTCATCGCCAATCTGCTCAACGACTTCCATCCTGTCGACAACGCGCACCGACATCAGTTGGCCATCACCTTTACCAAAAAGGCCACCAACGAGATGAAGGAGCGCATCCTGCAGTATCTTTTCGAGTTGGCCTACGTCGACGACCTCACGAAGGTGGGGATTCTCGGTGCTGTGCGCGATCGACTCACGCAGCCCCTCGGCGATCAGCAGATCCGTGCCCGCGCCCGGCAAACGCTACACCAGATCCTGCACGGCTATGACCACTTCCGCGTCATGACCATCGACTCTTTTTTCCAGTCGATGCTCACGGCTTTGGCTCATGATCTCGGACTTTCCGCCGGTTTCCGCGTTGAACTGAACGATAAACTCACGATTGGCCGTGCGGTCGACAAGATGTTGCGCGAATTGCGCCCGGGCTCGCTCGAATTGGAGTGGGTCACACGTTTCGTGGAGCAGCGTTTGGAAGAATCGAAGAGCTGGAATGTCAGTTACCCCCTCAACGAACTGGCTGCAGAGCTCACAAAAGAGGCCTATATGACCAATGCCGACCGGCTTCGCGCGCTCCCGCTCAGCAGTGCTGTGGTGAATGGTTATCGAAACCACATCAATCAACACAAAGAGCAGGCGCAACAGCTGATTCGGCGCGAGGCCGAAGTGCTCGACGCCCGTATCAGCGCCGACAAAGATGGCTACGGGGTATTGAAATATGGGAAGAAATCTTTCCAGGACTTCTTGAAAAAATACATCGATTGGGATTTTGGCAAGAATAAATCAGTGGGCGATGTGGTAACCCAGACGATCGACGCTTTTATTGCGAAGCCGACCGATAAAATCAATAAGAAATTCCTCGGCGCACGCAATGGATGGGTCGAAAGTATCGCAGCTGATTTTGCGGCCTTTCGTCAAAAAACAGAAGAGGGGCTGATCTGCATCAATTCCTGCGAATTGAGCACCAAGAATCTCAACCCGCTTCGCCTGTTGGACACCATCGACAAAGAGGTACGCGCCATCAATCGCGAAAGCAACGCCTTCATGCTGGCCTACACCCCCTTGCTTTTTCACAAACTCGTGGGCACCGACGAGGTGTCGTTCGTGTTTGAACGCGCGGGTACGAACTTCCGGCACATCATGATCGACGAGTTTCAAGACACCTCGCGACTGCAGTGGGCCAACCTCCGTCACCTCTTTTGCGAAACCGCTTCGACAGACAATAGTAGTATGATTGTGGGCGACGTCAAGCAGGGTATCTACCGTTGGCGTGGGGGAGACTGGAACGCCCTCGCACGTTTCACCGACGACGAGTACACCGAGATCAAGCACCTGGAACGTAACTACCGAAGTGGCGAACGCATTGTGCGATTCAACAATGCGCTCTTCGTGCGGGCGGCACAAGTGCTCGATCGCGATGGATTAGACGAAACACAACTCCTCACCAAACTCTATGATGAGCGCGAAGTGGCTCAGCAACAGCACAATGCAGGCGGTTTCGTGCGCATCCACGTCTTGCCAAAGCCCGCAGCACAGAGCGAAACCGAGAGTGAGGAGGAATTGGCCGCCGCCGAAGAACAAGAAGTGGAGCACGAGCTGGCAGAACAAATCGTCCGTATGCGCCGAGCCGGCGTGCCCTATGACAAAATGGCCATCCTCGTCCGCGTAAAAGCCGAAGCTCAGCAAGTTTTGTCCTTCTTCGAGTCGCTCTCCGACCACGAATACTTCCGGAACGACCCCATCCAGCTCATGTCTGACGAGGCTTTTCTGCTGGAAGCCTCGCCCGCGGTGCAAACCATCGTGCACACGCTCCGATTGATCCTGCATGCTGACGACGGAGTGGCGCGTGCCTACGTCGAAGCCCACATTGAGCCCACCGCACACGCTGCAATTTTCGAACAAATCCGCCATTGGCAGCGTGAACACTACCGCAATGTGCCGTTCTACGAACTCGTGGAACGCATTGTCGAGCTTTTCGCGCTCAATGAGCAGAAGGGACAGGCACCTTATCTCTATGCTTTTCTCGATGCCGTGATCAGTTTTCTCGAAGACAACCTGCCCGATATTGCCACCTTCCTGAAATTCTGGGACGAAAAGCTACACGAACAGAGTATTCCCTCGGCTGCGGCCAAGGGCGTTCGCATTCTCACCATTCACAAGTCGAAAGGACTTGATTTTCATACCGTTTTCATCCCTTATTGCAATTGGAAAATCGAAGAGGATCGGGCCAGCGACATTTTGTGGGTGGAGCCGAACGAAGCACCCTACAACGAAATTCCCCTCCTCCCCATCCCGCTCGGCAAACAAACCGCCAAAAGTATTTATGCCTCGCACTATGTCGGTGAGCACATCAGTAGGCGCATCGAAAGTCTCAACATCGGCTACGTTGCCTTCACTCGTCCGCGCCAGAACATCGTGGTCATCGCACCGTACAAGGCGGGGAACACCTTCCGTGAGGTGCTTGCCGCCGCATTGTCGCGCGCCGTGGTCGACGAACCCCAGTGGAGCTCCTATCTGTTGAAGGCCGAAGGAGGAAAGATGCCGGAAGGCGACGAGACCAACGAGGGACAGGCAGCCACGGCGCCGGCTTCTGCCGCCGACGGCGAACTGCTCTTCGAATGGGGGGAGCCTTCTCATCTCGAGTGCGAAACCGACGGCAAAAAGAAGGAGCGAACCAATCCGCTGCTCTTCGACCCCGAGGCCGAATCCGTGCACTACACGCTCAATGCGCGCAAGGTGCAGGTGGTGCAGTCCAACAGTGCTCACCTTTTCAACGCGCGCCTTTTGGAAGACGCCGACGCGAGTGGGGAAATTGAGCAATTGGAGGCGCGCAGACGCGGGGAAATGCTGCATGCCATCCTCGAAAATGTGGAAAGCGCCGACCAAGTCGTTGATGCTGTCGAGCGTTTTGCAGCAGAAGGCCGCTTGGTGGACAACGCCAAGCCCGAAACCATCGTCCAACAACTCACCGAAGCGCTCTCGCATCCCGTGGCCCGCGAGTGGTTCGACGGATCGTGGACCCTACATCGCGAACAGAACATCCTGCGCAAGGGAAACACGCCCCAGCGCCCCGACCGCGTCATGGAACGCAACGGCGAAACGGTGGTCATTGACTACAAATTTGGCGCACCACATCGGCGCCATCACGAGCAAGTGCAGCACTATTGCCATTTGCTCTCCCGAATGGGACGCAGCAATGTGCGCGGTTACGTTTGGTATGTCTATGCCGGTCGGGTGGAACCCGTTGATTTGACCATGTAGCCCGCGACAAAATCTGCATTTCAGCCATTGATCGAATGCACATTCGGTCACGACATTAAAAATTAGGGGAGCCTCGTCTGAAAGCTCCCCTTTTTTGTGCAAAAGTTGGAGGGAACGTCCGAAAAATCCCCTCTTTTTTTGTGCCCTCTCCGCGTTTCACTCGGAAAATGCGAAAGCACACCGAGTTTGTTGGGAGGCAGTCTCGCGGAAAGTGCTCTGTTTGCAGCAGTTTCCTTCACTTTTCTCCGCGAACTCTTTGCAAATTGGGCGCTTATCGCTACATTTGCAGTGAAGATTTCGGGCTCTATGTCGCACCGCCCCCGTTGCTCCGAAAGAGATCGGAAGGCCGCTGTGAAGATACGCCTTCGCAGGCGCGTGAGTTCCCGTCCGGTGCACAACGCACGGACCGGTTTCGAAGTCTTCCCGAAGAAGTGAAATTCAAACAACCCTATCATATATTACCAACATCATGACAATCGATACTTGCAACTTCGCAGGCCACAAAGCCATCGTACGTGTGGACTTCAATGTGCCCCTCGACGAGAACGGTAACATCACCGATGACACGCGCATCCGCGGTGCGCTCCCCACACTCAAGAAGATTCTTGCCGATGGCGGTGCACTCATCATCATGAGCCACATGGGCAAGCCGAAAGGCAAGGTAAATCCCAAATTGTCGCTCGGACAAATCAAAGAAGCTGTCGCTGCTGCACTCAATGCTCCCGTGACCTTCGCTCCCGACTGCGCAAAAGCACAGGAAGCTGCCGCTGCACTCAAGCCCGGCGAAGTGCTCCTGCTCGAAAACCTCCGCTTCTATCCCGAAGAAGAGGGTAAGCCCGTGGGCATCGACAAGGAAGATCCTGCTTACGACCAGGCTAAGAAAGAAATGAAGGTGCGTCAGCAAGAGTTTGCCAAGACTTTGGCTTCTTATGCCGACTACTATGTGATGGATGCCTTCGGCACAGCACACCGCAAGCACGCTTCTACGGCAGTGATCGCCGACTATTTCGACGCCGACCACAAGATGCTCGGCTATCTCATGGAGAAAGAAGTAGAAGCTGTAGACAACATTCTCAAAAACATCAAGCGTCCCTTCACTGCTATCATGGGTGGATCGAAAGTGTCGACAAAAATCGGCATCATCGAGAACCTCATGGACAAAGTGGACAACCTGATTCTCTGCGGCGGCATGACCTACACGTTTGCACGCGCACTCGGTGGAAAAATTGGTATCTCGCTTTGCGAAGAAGACAAGCTCGATCTCGCGCTCTCCATCATCGAGAAGGCCAAAGCCAAGGGGGTGAATCTTGTCCTGGGTACGGACTGCGTAGCCGGCGACGCTTTCAAGAACGACTGCAACACGCAGGTGGTTCCCGTCAACGCCATCCCCGACGGTTGGGAGGGTCTCGACGCCGGTCCCGAGAGCCGCAAAGCCTTCGCCGCTGTCATCGAGCCCGCTAAGACTATTCTCTGGAATGGTCCCGCCGGTGTGTTCGAATTCGACAACTTCACGGCCGGTTCGCGCGCGATTGCCGACGCCATTGCCGTGGCTACGAAAAATGGTGCCTTCTCGCTCATCGGCGGTGGCGACTCCGTGGCCTGCATCAACAAGTTCGGCATGGCCGACCAGGTTTCTTACATCTCTACCGGCGGCGGTGCGCTGCTCGAAGCCATCGAGGGTAAGGTTCTCCCAGGTGTGGCTGCCATCAAGGGCTAATTTGAGATTGTAATATCGCAATAATTCATTCGAAGTTACGGAGTGTGCAATGCTACCGGCGTTGCCACACCGTAACTTCGGCCTTTTCTGCATGTCATACTCCTTCTCTTCTTCCTCTCGTTCACTGGGGCTCGGTTTGGCCGCCTTGTTGCTGCTCGCGCTTCCCGCCTGTCGGCAAAGCGGGGCGACCATTGAGAGCGGCGAACGCCGTGCGCCGGACGATAGTACCTCGTTGCGCATCGCTTGTCCCTTGACGGCGGAGAGCATCCCCTTCTATTACGCCGTGCGCAGCGGAATTTGTGACTCACTCGGCCTGCCACTTCGCGTGAAAACCTACTTCGCGCAGTTTGATGCCGACACGGCTCTACTCGGTCGGACAGTCGACGGCGGAATCACTGATCATTATCGCGCAGCCTACTACCGTTCGCGCGGACGCATGCGCAATTTCGATGAGTTCATCGCCCTCAACGGAAGCTGGTCCCTGCTTGCAGGCGGACGTTTGCGCATACGTGAGTTGCGAAGCCTCAAGGGGCGCACCGTGGGCATGGCGCGTTATGCCAACTCCGACCATTATATCACCCGATTGCGTGACAGTTTGCGATTGAAGAGCGACGATTTATTCTTCGCGCAGGTGAATAGTTTCAAGATTCGCCATCTTATGCTAGAAAACGAGCAGATCGATTGTGCCGTTCTCCCCGAGCCGTATGCCTCACGAGCCGTGGCCAACGGGAATGTGCGCTTGTCTTCGGCGCTCCCCTCGGAGATGCGAATGTCGCTCTTCATGAATCAGCGCGCCTTGCGCAACAAACGTCACAATGCCCAGGCACAACTGCTGCGCAAAGCCTACAATCTCGCAGTGGTTGCGATCAACAAAGGACGGACTCCCTATTTAGACAGCGTTTTGGTGAAGGATTATCAAGTTCCCGCCGCACAATTGTCGGCCATTCGTCTGCCACACTACGACGCCACCCACTAACCGGCAAGCGCCCTCACGTGGCGGAGACGAATGGCGAGGATAGGCAGCAGAAGTAGCCCACTTTCTCCCGTCTCTCCCCGTCGTTTGCTTCGTTTCCGGCACCGAAATATTCAAAAGCCCCGTCTTACGATCTTACCCCATAGGATATTCTTCATGAGCACATCGAC
Organism: uncultured Prevotellaceae bacterium; assembly: GCA_963542795.1. GTDB lineage: Bacteria > Bacteroidota > Bacteroidia > Bacteroidales > Bacteroidaceae > Alloprevotella. Next base: position 36,047 of record CAUTYW010000013.1, read on the forward strand.
TTATCTCACCTTACGCGAGGACACCTTGCGCGCCCTGCGCGAATTCCGACTCGCTGACGCCCTCCGATCGTTGAAAGCCCAAATTGGGCAAATCAATACGCCCACTCATTTCGACCTACTCCGGTGGCGTTTGCAGATGAACTACGACTCTTTTCTCGACAGTCTGCAGGAAGACCCCGCTCACTTGGGAGTTCAAGAAAAACAGCTTGCACAGTTGCAAGAAACTTATCGCGTATGCGACGATCTGCACCGCTACTTTCGTTTCGAATTCGCCTGCGGTTTTGTGCGCCCCGAGAAGGAAGTGGATGGTCGCACGATGTGTTACCAACTTTTGTCCCAGGACAATGCAAGCCCCGCCGTGTCTGATGTCTTTAAGGGCGAAGGTTCCAACGACACACTCTTCAATGTGCTCTGGACAGCCCCACAGTGGACGCAAGAACAAGCCCACGACGCTGAGAAATTCCTGGACGACGAGAACGCAGACGGGGAACGGCAAGCCATGGCCGCCTCTGCCGTGACTTTACGTCTCTTTTCTTCTTTCGACAATCGGCAATTTGTGTGGCTTTGTCGAGCTGCGCAAGCAAAAACGTCCGGCGTTTTGCACACCCGCGCCCTGATCGGCGCTGTACTCGTCGCGATAAAACAGCAAGAATGGCTTCCGCTCTTCCCCGAAGCGAAAGAATGGGCCTCGCGACTCGTGGATTTCACGTCAGCATATCCGCCCTTCTGGAGTGTTCTCCAGCGCGCGCTGTGGATAGCTCAGGAGACCGTGCCCTTCAGTCGCCACCTCATCAAGGAATTGCTCCCACAAATCATCAAGAGCAAGGGGGCTTTCCCGCTCGAGACCGAAGAGTTGATGCAAATCATCGAGGGACGGAAGGAAATGACTCCCGCGCAAAAAAACATTCAGCGCGTATTCCTCGAAGTAGCACGGGTGCAGACCGACGGAATGGACATCAACTACGGCATCTTTGGGCGTTTCACCATGCGCCATCCCTTCTTCCACGAAGCCGCCCACTGGTTTTACGAATACTCCCCCGAGCATCCGGAGTTAGCCGGAGTCCCCTCGGGCATTGATCTACGCCATGCAGAGCGAGGTGGGCGAATCGGCAACACAGAGCGCTTCAGTTGGGTGAAAGCTGCGGAGGTGCTCCAAACGATCACCGACGAAAACGAGAAGCAAGAGAAGCGCATGCAGATCAACTCGCTCTTTGCTGAAGCCGACGTCAATTTCACGATCGAAGTTGTGAGCTATTCGACAGCAGAAGACCACATAAAGGGCTATCTGCGTGATCTTTTCCGCTTTTGCTCCCTCTATGTCTATCGAAACGAGCAAGACAATCCTTTCCGCTGCGACCTTTTTCTCGCCGAGAACCCGCTTTTCGCCTCCGCCTTCGAAGATCCCGAGGAACGCGGGGAGCTGGCCGAATTTTGCTTGCCGTATGATTTGTGGAATCCCGTGATTTCCTTGCAAAACGAGGAAAGTACCGACGTGCAAACGCTGCGAAAACTGGCATTTGCCCACTATAAACTGAAAAATTTCGAGAAGGCTGTGAGCATTCTGGAGGCCGCCCTGCAAATCGATGCGAATAATTACGAGGTTCTTCACGATTTGGCGCGACTTTGCAACGAACTAGACCGCAATGAGGAGACCTTGACCTATTTGGTGCAGATGGAAGCACTGAAACCGGAGGACGAACAGCTGCTTTTCCGCATAGCGATCGGCTATGCAAGGTTGGAACTCTACGAAGAAGCGCTGACCTATCTCTACAAGCTGGAGTATTTGTTTCCCAACAACCTAAGAGCTCAGCGCGTGAAGGCTTTGTGCTTGTTCTGCCTGCGGAGATTCACAGAGGCCGAACCGCTTTTAGAAGCACTGCTCGATGCCGACGTGGAACCGCTAGCGCTCTTGGAGGAAAACAAGGAAAAGCAACTCGAAAACTGGGTAAAAATCAAGTCGGGAGACTACTTCCATGCAGCGCACAACGCCTGGTCGCTCGGCAAAGTACCCAAAGCGATAGAATATTACATGAACGGACTTTCGATCCAAGGCAAGAAGCGTGCGGAAGTTGCGCTTTTCCATGATAATGCTGAGGAGCTGACAGCCGCCGGTTGGCAGGAAGTAGACTATTCATTGATCTGCGATCTCGTGAACCGCGAGCTGGAGAAATAAACGTCGCTTCCCCATTACATACAACGGTGGCGGGAAAGCAGTAGTTCTCAACAGCACGAAACGTGCTCCCGATCATCCACAAAAAAGCCCATCGCTCACAAATGAGCGATGGGCTTTTCATTTGGACTTGCGCCTTCTGTCTGCGACCATCCGCTTCGAAAAGTATGAGAGTAGGGTAGTCGCAACGCAAAACCACGGGAGGTTTACTCAACATAGAGCACCAGGCCCTTGAGATATTCGCCTTCCGGGTGATAAATGTTGATCGGATGATCGGCGGGTTGGTGCAGTTGATGCAAAATGCGCACATGCCTTCTGCTTTGCGCCGCCGCTGTGAAAACGGCCAAGCGAAACTGATCCTTGTTGACCGCTTGCGAACAGGAGAAGGTGAAAATGATGCCCCCGGGCTTGATTTTTCGGAACGCAATGGCGTTGAGTCGCGTGTAACCCTTGAGGGCGTTGCGTAGCGCATCCTTGTGCTTGGCGAAAGCCGGGGGGTCGAGCACGATTAGATCGTAGTTACTGCCCGCGCGATCGAGAAATTTGAATGCGTCTTCGGCATAGGCTTCGTGCCGCCCGTCGTTCGGAAAATTGAGCGCGATGTTGGCCTCCGTGAGTCGGATGGCCTGTTCGCTGGCATCCACACTGTGCACGCATTCAGCCCCGCCGCGCATCGCATAAACCGAGAAACCACCGGTGTAACAGAACATGTTCAAGACAGAACGCCCGCGACTGTACTGTTCGAGCAGGCTTCGGTTGTCTCTTTGGTCCACGAAAAATCCCGTTTTCTGGCCTTTAAGCCAGTCAATATGGAATTTCAAACCATTCTCAAGGGCGACATTCTCTTCCGTGTTACCGCGCAAGAAGCCATTTTCCTGCTTGAGATCAGCTTTGTAGGGGAGTGTCGTCTCACTCTTGTAGTAGATGTTGCGCACCGCTCCGTTGGTTGCTTCGAGCAGCGCGTCGGCAATGGCCTCGCGGTCGCAGTGCATCCCCACAGAGTGGGCTTGCATCACCGCCGTTTCGCCAAAAATGTCGATGATCAAACCGGGTAAACGATCGCCTTCGCCGTGCACCAGTCGATAAATGCCGTTCACCTCAGGGTTGACGTTGAGTTGCAGCGCTTTTCTCATGCGGAAAGCCTCTCGCAAGCGGGTCACCCAAAAACGGTGGTCGATGGGCTCATCGCGGAAGGTGAGTACACGCACGGCGATGGACCCAATTTGGTAATGTCCGCGGGCGATAAAAGCTCCGTCGGCATCAACGATGTCCACCACTTCCCCTTCTTGGGGCAGGGGAGCGCGATTTAGCGTTCCGCGCAGGGCCCCCGAAAAGATCCAAGGGTGAAAACGTTTGAGACTTTCGGATTTTCCGCGGCGAAGTTGAAATGTTGTCATTGAATCTCTGGTTTTGGAGTGCTTTTTTCGGGAGAAATAAATACGATACTGATTTTCAGGTGGTTGCGTAAATATCGAGC
>CAUTYW010000014.1:0-38927 GCA_963542795.1 uncultured Prevotellaceae bacterium
TTTCTCCATTCCCTGCAAGACTTCGACGAAAAAAAATGCGAGAAAAATTCATTTGCGCTAATTTTGCTACTTCATAGCATGGCAAAATCGGCAGTTAAGTCCGTTTTTTCGCTTCACCCCCTCCCTGTGATTTCCCACCCAAAACCGCCGTTTTTCGTCCGGCTCGGCCACTTTGGGGGCAAAAACCACCTTTTTCGGGGTGTTTTTCTCTTCTGCTCGCGAGAAATTCTCGCCCAAAATCTCATTTTGCGCCGAAAAAATCAGTTTGACGAGGAGTTTTTGCTTGGAGTTCGCCCGAATTTCGACTTTTGCAGGCGAGGAAAAGGAGGAAGAAGGCGTTTTTTTCATCTAACCACAGACGGAGCAATATCAAAATGGAGAAAGGTTCTGCCCAAGGACGAAAAAACACAAGGCCATCACGGAAAAGCCAAAGGACAAAATCAAAAAGCAAGCGTACTACACAGAAAAGACCAAGCACAACCGAGCAAGACAAATTGTTTTTCTTCCCCTCCCCCACTCCGTTCAAAAAATACAAGCCGACTTTCTCTCCAAACGTCCCCACTTTTCGCGACTTCCTCCCTTGTTTTATCTCAAACCTCCCTACCCCGCACAAAATCCCTTTCACCCTACGCGCAGGACACGCGCCTACGCGTATGTACGCGCCTGCGCACTCAGCGAATTTGCCATTTTTGCCTTCACCCTTCACCTCACCCCGCAACAAGCTGTATACCAGTCGCTTGCGTGTGAAGGCAAACCCTGCATTCACCTTCACCTTCACCGCAACAACCTGTAATTCAACACCTTGCGCGACTTCTATTGCAAAAAATCGGTGAAGACGAAAGGGTGAAACCTTCACACGTAACACACAATCAATCAACGATTTACACCAAAAAGGTGAAGAGGTGAAGGCAAAAATAGAAAAACACTGGACGCGCGCGCGTACGAGAGAGAAATAAAATGGAGGGCAAATTCAAGCAGTTACCTCTACGCTTAGTCGGTGGAACTATTAGGGGGGAGGGCATTAGGGAGAGGATTGCAGGTAAGTAAATGGAATGAGATGGATTTGCACGATATCTCTGTGATTTGCGCTACGAGGTAAAGTGCAGAAAGCGTGGATTTGAGCAGAAGTTCCGTTACCAAATCGTTAGCCCATTCTCCGAATGGTAACGAAGAGGTCGGAGCAGGTAACTGACGGAAGAGTATTCGGTAAGTGAACCCTCTGCATTTCTGGTGCTGTTGCTCTGATATACAATGCTTTGCATAGCTGATGACGCTTCGGTAACGGGTAACTTTGCCCATAAAAACAGAAGCGTATGCAAACAGACAAAATGAAGGTGTTGCTCTACCTCAAAAAGAGCGGATTGGACAAGTCGGGACTAGCTCCGATTATGGGGCGGATAACTTACGGGCGAACGATGGCTCAATTCAGTTGCAAACTATCGTGCGTCCCCAAGCTGTGGAATGCGCGTGAGAGCAGGCTGAACGGCAAAAGTCGTGAAGCTGTGACAACGAATGGCAAGTTGGAGCGCTTGCTGCTCTCGGCGCAGTCGGCTTATCAAACCCTTTGTGAGCGAGGGATTGTCTTTACAGCGACTGACATCAAGGAGTTGCTGCAAGGTAGTATGCAAAGTCAAATCACCTTTTTGGAGCGGTATGATCAAATGCTCGAAGAGATGAAGCAAAAGGAGGGTATCGAGATAAAGGCAACAGCTGTCAAAGACTTCCTCTTTCTCACAAGAAAGATAGACATAGATAATAATATAGTCAATGATCCTTTTTGTAAAGGACCATTGACTATACCATCATTGGGAGACCTTTGCACAGAGGTCTCGGTCAGCTTTGAATAGTTATTTAAAGCTGTATTTGGAATACACATCCGTGTCAGACTCTCTATGATATAGAGCCTTACAATCGTCTATGATATCCTCTGTACCAAATCCGTGAATGGCTCGACCCATTAAGAACGAGACCGTATAGTCGTTCCAGTCTTTGCCTAATGACGATGCTTTCACCGCTCCTTCATTGAGGTACTTCCACATTTCCGCTTCACTGATGTATTGCAACCAATAACACCATTTTGCCAAGCTCACCAGTCGGCATACGTCCCAAGCATACGTGGAGGTTGTGGTCTGGACTTGAGCCAAATCCGTTTTTAGCCCGTCTGCTATCAAAGTCTGCAGCTCAATAAGTTCCTCGGAAGAACCTCTTTGAGCAAAGACTTCGTCCAATTCCGTACTCAGCTCTAAATTAAGCAGAGCGTTTAGCGTCTCTAGAGCATCTTCCCGCCCATTAATGCTCCATTGTTTTTGAAGCCCGGTCTTGTATACATTCATATTATCATCGGTGATAATACTAAGGATGTCCTCACTGCGATAACAAGACAAGATGGCTCCAAATACCAGTAACCTTTTCTTTTCCTCGGTGAGCGGTGTTTGAGGATGAGAAGCCAAAAAGGCTTTCAGGTTTTTCTTAGCAAAGATCCGAGACACGATTTCAAACACGATAAAAGCAATAATCAAGACAGCGACTATTGCCACGATGATTTTCCAGATCATACAAATATTATTTTGAAGTTAAACATAAGTCTATTATATCATATTTCCTACTTATCCACATGCTTCCCCATCATTTCTTCTACAGAAAGACAGAACCCGATCTCTTGGTAGATTTCAAGCAATATTGGGTATAAGGTCATTTCTCTGCTTGAGTACCACACAAATGCCACTCCGGCATTGTTCCACCCTGTTTTTCTTGGCAATGAGATTATTAGAGGTGATTATACCCCAAATCAGTATAAGCACAGCTATTGCGATAAGGACACTCCCGGCAATTATTGATGCAGTCATACAAATTCGCTTGTCTCAATTATTATTTCTTAGTACTCTTGTCGTCTTCATAGTGGCGTCGTACTCTTTCCATACCCCCGAACGTTCTCCATCGGCATACTGTCCCTCTACAACCAAAATCGGATCTCCGTTGCGCAAAACTTCTTCTTTGTACGCCCCATGTAGCACGCCCATGCGATAAGTTCTTGTGACTTTGCTTTCAACGCCATCTCCCTGTTTCGTGAGTTTCCACTCGACCCCGTCTTTCTTCCCATTCACCCAACGGGTCTCAAGTATTTGAGCACCGTTTTGGCTGTCATACCGCTTCTCAAAGCCATTTTCCACACTTTCCTGGTATTCTTTCTCCAAATCCAAACGACCGTCTTTGAAATAGGTTTTTACACAGCCATCGATTTTGCCCTTCTTCATAGGGGTAATCTTGCTGACAGTTTTGCCGTCTTGGTAGTACTCCGTGAACACCCCATTTCTTTTCCCCTGGTCATACGCTCCCGTTTCTCTCAGTACACCATCCCGATAGCGGTGGTACTTGCCATCCATCAGTCCGTTAGAAAAGAAAATAGTCTCTTCGTCAAGCTCCCGCTTGATACGCCACTCTCCCTGCAAGGGTTTTCGGCTGTCCTTTTCGAAATAAACTGTCGTATTGTTTTCGCCCGATAGGGGTAAGAGTTCATCGCTTAGAATCACCTTTTGAGCCGATACCGAAAGGCTCAGCAACAGCGAGAAGAAAAAGAGAATATATCGATTCATATTATAATAGAATACCCAGACGCTCAATGGCAAAGATAGAGTTTTTTTTCAATACTCTGACCAAAACAATGGATAAAAACAAAGGAAGACCTACACGTATAGTCAACCAGAAAGTGCAAAATTAGGCTATTCGCTTGAAAAACTCTTCTTTTGGTGTTTCAAACCTCAGCTTTTGTCTGTGTCTACTGTTGATATTCTTCTGTATGCTCGACATCTTTTTATCTATGAGATCATCGAAATTGACTTACTGGGGAATGTGCTGTCTGGTGAGTTTATCACTCGAATCTCGGATGAAGCCAAAAAAACGCACGATACGAAAACGTATCGTGCGTAAAAACCTTACATTATGTCTGATGTACAGATCATCGTGATCCGCTTGGGACTCGAACCCAAGACCCATACATTAAAAGTGTATTGCTCTACCAGCTGAGCTAGCGGATCTCCAACAAAAAAGTGACAAGCGTTAGTTACTGTTTTACCAGCTCTTATCCTCTTTGCGAGTGCAAAAGTACGACAAGTTTTTGTTTCCACCAAATTTTACAGCAAGAAAATGCGAGAAAGGCGCAAGAAGGTGGACAATTTGGGGTTCGTGCAACGCTTGGTGCTTCGGCATTTTACAATCGGTGCAAAATAATCCACGCCGCGGGGGAGATGAGCAAGGAGGGTGTTCACGAGGGAAAAGGCAGGTTACATAAAGCCGCCATTTGCCCTCCCCTTCGGGGTTATGCGCACAAAAAAACTCCGTGGACGAACCACGGAGTTGATGAGGGAGTGATGTTGAGGTCACTGCTTTTTGGGGAGCGTGACGTTGAACATCGGATAGGCGGGCTTGGTGTGCTCGCGATAGATGATGTCGACCATCTTTTTGACTACATCGGGGTGAGTGGCTGCGACGTTGTTGTCTTCGTGGAGGTCTTTCGAGAGATCGTAAAGACGGCAGTTGCCGCGCTCAACAACTAGTTTCCAGTCGCCCATGCGCACGCCGAGCATATCGGTCTCGTGGAATTCCCAGTAGAGGGCATCGTGACGCTGTTGGCCTTCGGTGTTGCCGGTGAGGGTGGGATAGATGGAGATGCCGTCGTAGAGGTCGCGCTCGTTGTGCTGATAGGCCTTGGGGAAGTCGCGAATGCCGGCCACGTCGCAGAAGGTGGGCAGCAGGTCGTAGAAGGCAAATTGGTGATCGGAAACTTCGCCTGACTTGACTTTACCGGGCCAGCGCACGATGAAGGGAACGCGGATGCCGCCTTCGTGGGTGGAACGTTTCAGACCTTTGAGGAGTCCGTCGCGGTTAAAGAAGGTGGGATCGGCACCGCCTTCTTCGTGAGGGCCATTGTCGGAGGTGAAGATCACGATGGTGTTTTCGTCGAGTCCCTTTTCCTTGAGTTTGGCAAGGATCTGACCGACATAGGCATCCAAGCGGGTAATCATGGCTGCAAACTGCGCGTGGGCGATTTCGGTGCCGTGATAACGGTTGCCGAATTGGCCGGCGAACTTGTGTTCTTGGCAGAAATGATTCTTATAGGCGAGGAGGAGGCTGTCTTCGGGCTGCGCGAGTTCGGCGTGTGGGAGCGTGTAGGTGAAGATGCCGAGGAAGGGTTGCGCGTCGCTCTGCTTGTCGAGCCACTCCATGGCTTTGTTGTGGATGAGATCGGCGGAGTATTGCGGGCGCTTGGTGTAGTCGGCGGCGGTGGGCATGCCGTACTTGATGTTTTCCTCGAGGACAACGCGGTGCGTCTTGGTGTCGCCGGCCGAACGGCTGAAGGCGTTGAGGAAGTTGGGATAGTAGGAGTGCGCTTCGAACTGGCAAATGTAGCCGAAATACTCGTCGACGCCTCGCTTGTCGGGGGTGGAAGCAGAAGACTCGTAACCGCCCGCCCACTTACCAAACATACCGGTGGTGTAGCCGTTGGATTTGAGAATTTCGGGGAGAATCTTGTGATTCACGTCATAGGGTTCCTGTCCGGCCCATCCTTCTTCGAAGTCGGCGTTCTGCCCATAGAGATTCTGGACGGTCTTGTCGCGCCAATACTCTTTGTTGCCGCGCACGTGGGTGTGGCCGCTGTGCTGTCCGGTCATAAGGGTTGCGCGGGAGGGAGCCGACACGGGGCTACCGGCATAGGCTTGGGTGAAGCGCATGCCTTCGGCGGCCATGCGGTCGATGTGGGGGGTGGAGATATACTGCTGACCGTAGCAACCGAGATCGCCGTAGCCCATATCGTCACACATGATATAGATGATGTTGGGTCGCTGCTGGGCGTGGGCGGAGAAGGCGGCGAGGGCGCCGAGTCCGATGAGGGTATATGTTTTCTTCATGATACGTGGAAGTAGATGCTTAGGGACGTTGAAGGAGCGTGGGTACACCATTGCGAATGTAGAGGCCGGTGGCGGCAGGAGTTTCGACGCGACGACCGGCGAGGTCGAAGGTGGTGGCGGTGGGTTGTGCCTTGTTGACGGTCACAACGCCGGTGGGCTCGACCACATTCACGACTCCATCGAAGACCAAACCGGCGGTTTCGTCGTCGGCATCGGTGAGTCCGTTGAGGGTGACGCGCAGACGCATGCGACTGCTGCCGAGAGCGGCGTCGGTGGGTACGGTGACGGTGGTTTGCATCGAGGTACCTACTGCGAGCGGAACGGAGGTTTCGAAAATGCCATCGTGGTTCCAATCGAAATAGACGAAGGCAGTGGCTCCGGCTCCGGGCGTGCGATTGAGTTTCACTTGCAACGTGGCACTCTCTCCTCGATTGAGTCCGGCTCGGCTGCGCGTGAAGAGGGTGTAGCCTTGCGTTTTGCCGGCAGGATCGGCAAAGGTGAGCGGTTGCAAGCCTTTTTCGCCGGTGAGTTGGAGACTGAGCAGGCGCGTGGCGTCTGCGGCCACGCAAGGGAGATCATAGATTTGCAAACGGCGGGCGAGAGCCGAACGCAGGGCGCGGAAGCGGAAGGCGTTGTGGCCGTCGAGGGTGAGCTGTCCGTCGGGGGCATCGAAATGATAGGCACCGTTCGGGGCTTCGCTCACGCTATAAGTGGCGCCGTTATTGAGGGCTTTGCCATCGGCAGCGTGCACAATGCGGTAGCGTCCTTCGGGGGTGCGCTCAAAATACCACGCATCGGCATCGACTTTCGTGCCTTCGCTCCACGACAAGGTGCCGTCGGGCTGCTGTTTGAGCATTTTGTTGTCGACGTTGACCAAGGCATAGAGCGCTTGGTTGCCGGTGGTGAAGGGACGCAGTTCGTAGCGATCGTCGGTGGCCTCGAGCCACCAATAAGACCCGACGTTGGCGTTGCCGGCGTGCCATGTGATGACGTTCGACGAGGCACCGTCTTTGTTCAAACCGCGCGGGCTGTTGGCCGGCTGGTTGTAGTTGTCACAATCGGTCGAAGAGAAATACCAAGCGCCTGCGGCCTTGGCCTGGGGATTGTGCGCTATATAATAAGGAGTGGGCGTGGTGGTGGTGCGAATGCGCGAAGCGCTGCTGGGCGTGAGGTTGCACGAGGCGATATAGTGCTTCGTGGCCGTGTTGCGCACGTAGTAAACATCGGCTTTTCCCTCTACGGGGATCAGCATCCAGAACTGTTTGCTCGCATTGTTGCGCTCGGTGACGATCAGGCCGCCTTCATCGTTCTCGGTGATGAAGAGACCGCGGTTGTTGTGCCACGCGATGCGATAAACTTTGTCTTCGGTCGGCAGGGCATGCTGCGCAAAAAGACGAAAGTTGACGACCGGCGACAACAGCAGGCTGAGCAGGACGACAACTTGACGGAGAGAGAAATGATTCATATTCGGGTATTAGGATGTTTCTTCGAGCAGTGCACCGGGCAACGGCTGCGTACGGTGACGTTTGATAAATTCGTCGATGCGGGCAATTCCCTTTTCAGTGGCGCATCCGCGAATGAAGACGAGGAGGACGTTGAAAATGAAATCGTGGATGGTGTAATCGGAGAAGGCATCGTAGAGCGCGGCACCGTCGACGATGAAAATCAGCCCATTGGTGGCTTGTTCGAAATGCAAGTCGGGACGAATCGTGCCTTGTGCGCAACCAATTTGCAGAAAGGTGCGCAGGCTGTTGAGAAACTCTTTGCGCACCTCCTTTTGGAAGGCGACCACCGAGGGGAAGGTGCGCAGTTCGCGCGGATAATTCGGATTGATACCTTGCAAATCGTTGAGTTTGAACTCCGCGATGCGGAAAAGGATTTCCAAAGCGTCGTCGGTATGTCGTTCGATCTCGGCTCGCCGTGCGCCGTCGTTGGCAACATCCTGTTTCACACAGGCCAACACCAACCCCTCTTTGCCGTTAAACAGCTGATAGAGGGTGCGTTTCGAGATGCGAAGGCATTTCGAGATGTCGTCCATCGTCACATCACGAATGCCTTGGGCTCTGAAAAGTTGATTCGCTTGGCGGATCACATTCCGGCGGATCCGTTCGTAGCGTTGTGCAAGCAATTCGTTATCCATTGTCGAGTCAGTGAGGGCGCAAAAATAAGAATTTTAGTAAGAAGATGCGCCACGTAAATAGACAGGCTTCGCAGCGAAATTACAACATTTTTCGGACAGATGGTCGATTCGCCGCGTTTTTTTAGAGCAAGATACACGAAAACCGTTTCGCCTTGCAACAGAAAAAAGGCGAAACGGCTGTCGGTAAGCAGAGAAAAGAAAGGAAATGCGCGATCGGCGACGGCCTTCAAAATAGGCGGTCGAGATCTAAGGTCATCCCTACCGAAAGATTGAGTCCATCGGTGAGGGGGGCATTATAATAATAGATGTGTGGGCGATAGTTGAGGAGGTTGTCGGCGGTGAGATTGAGGCGAACGGCCGTGCCCATCTGTTGGGTGAGAGCCAAGCGGAGGAGAGCATAAGCCGGATAGTGGAGGGTGCGCGAAGCGCCGGTCGCACTGTTGTATTCGCGCCCGGAGAGAGCCGACAAAAAGCGGCCGCTCAACTGCACGCCCACTGCATATTGAGGCGAAAAACGTCGATCGTAGGCCAGTCGTGCCGTGGCGCTGTGCGGGCGCGCCGGCATGTAGGGCGTGAGGGTGCCGACAGTCGGCGCTTGCTCGTGGGTGAAGGCATATTGGAAGGTGCCGCTCAGCGTACCGCTGCCGAGGCGGCGACGATGGTTCACACAGAGTTGTGCATTCCACACCGTAAGACGCGGCACATTGATGTAGTCGACAAAAGGCAATCCCGACAGTCCGTCGCGCTCGGTGGTGGGTTCGGCCGTAGTGATGCGGTCGAGCACGCGATTGTAGCTCACACTGCTCGACACCTCCGTGCCGCCCTTTGACCAATCGGCCGAAACGTGCCAGTTGTGGCTCACTTCGGGGCGCAACTGCTCGTGGCCGCGAATGATAAAGATGTCGTTGAGGAAGAAATTCATATATTTCTCCTTCAAGGTCGGGGCGCGGAATCCCTGCCCGTAGCTGGCACGCAGCGTCCATGCGCCATTGCGATAGCGCGCCGTGAGTTTGGTGGTGGGGCGACCGTGGTGTCCGACGCTGAAATAGTCATAGCGCGCCGTCGCCACCGCTTCCCACTGTGCACCGAGGTGAAAATCCGCTTGCACATAGCCGTCGGCCGTGAACTGTCGGTGGGCATCGCCGCGAAATTGGTAGGTGAGCAAATAGTCGCGCGCCAAATCTCCTCCGCCGGTCAATTCGAGCGTGTGCCCCTCTGCCCACAAAGGCAGCGGCGCCGTGGAATAGAGGGCGCGAACGGTGTGCTGCACGTTGCTGTAGTCGCGCACATCGAGTCCCGTAGCGACATAATAGTCGCTTTTGTCGTATTGGTCGAAGCGATAGCCCACCTCTGCGCGCCGACCGTTGTGGCCGTTCCAATCGGCTTTGACGCCACCGGCGAAATCGCGGTAACGATTCCGCTCGCCGGGGTCGAAATCGCGCTGACGGAAGTAGTATCCCACATTCCCGCTGAGCGTCCAGTGGTCGTCGGGGCGCACCACGAAGCGTTCGCGCGCTTGAAAGGTGCGGCCGCCGGGCACGCGATTGAGCGAATATTTGGTGTGGCGCGTCACATCGCTGGGGTTTTGCAAACGATATTCGTCGGCTGCCGTGCGACTGAGCGTGAGCAACTGCGTGATGCGCCCTTGTCCCGTGGCAAAAAACAGATTTTGGCGCGACTCGTCGTGACGGCCGTTGCGCATCTCCCAACGCAGTTCGTAAGGACGGTGGATTTGCTGTCGCGTGATGATATTGATCACCCCGCCGGCGGCATTGCTGCCATAGAGTGCCGAAGCCGCGCCGCGCACAATCTCGATACGCTCCACGTCGGAGAGGTTCAGGCGTTCGAAATCGACGTTGTCCATCGTTTCGCCCGCCAAGCGCTCGCCGTTGACCAGCACGAGTACGCCCTGCCCGGCAAAACCGCCGAAGTTCAAATTCACATTACCACTCATGGCCTGGGTAAACTCTAATCCCGGCAACTCGTGGGTGAGCACGTCTTGCACGTTGTTCGCATCGGCGCGGCGGATGTCCTCGGCCGTGATCACACGCGTCTGCACGGGACTCTCGGCAATGCGACGCGGCGTGCGCGTACCCGTCACCACCGCCGTGGTCAAAGTCGAATCTGCAAGTCCTCCCTGAGGGCGCAATCGTTGTGCTTCGGCCCACCGTGGGGCACCGAAGCAACAAAGCAGGAGGGAGAGAAACAGCAGACGAAAAGCAGGCATTTCCGAGCAGGAACTTTGGAGAAAACGAAGAGGGTTTAATAAGGATAAATGTAGTCGAGCGTCACGAAACCTTTGGCGCCCGCAGCATTCATATAGTCTTTGAAATGCAAAGCGGCATGCGTGCCGTCGGCCAAGCGGAGCAAATAGACGCGCCCGCTGGTGGTGTAGGTCGGAGGGGGATTGCTCACGTTCATATCCATCCACCGGCTCAGCACTTCGTTCGTGCGCGCGTTCCGATAACCTATATAATAATTGTAGATGCCCGTCAGATCTTCGTAGCATCGGTGGTCGCTCCACGTATCGGGCGCAAAGGTCGAACGGAGCAAGGCGGCCCGCGCCTCCCCTTCGCGAGGAAGATCTTCGAGGCGGGTGAAGTGGGTTTCGAAAGCCCCGCCGTCATTCGTGCCGACATCGTAATGATGCAACACCAAGTCCCACTCGGCGGGCGCAACCAGCGAATCGGTTTTCAACAGTTCGCTGAAATGAAATGTCGAGGGCAGTTCCACTTGGTGATAGCTCACCCCCGAACGGCCATCCCACGCTCCCGTGAGGGCCGAGGGCGCGGCAGTGCGCGCCGTGGTGCGCCGATGCAAATCGACATATACCCAATCTTTGTAGCTCACCACATCGACATACAACCGCTGGATGTGCTGTTCGGCATCCCAGACGCTGAACCCTTCGCGCACTCGGTCTTCGGCGGGCGGATTGTCATAGAGCGAACCCAAGATACCCTCGCAAGCCGACACTCCCCAAAGGAGCATCGGCCAGCAAAGGAAAGAGAGTAAACGGCGAACGCCTATCATTGGCGGCTACCGTCGTAAGTGAGCGACAAGGGCATGGGCATAGAGCCGGGCTTGAAGGTCAGGTTGAGGTGGAGTACACCGTTTTTCAACGTACCCTGCAAGCTGCTTTCCATTGCCTTGTATTCCTTGAACTGCGCAGACTGGCGGGGCGCGTTGCCCATGCCGAGGCGCATCAGTGTGGTGAACTGCGGGCTACCGCTCAACGTGAAGCTGCCATCGGCCTCTTTCTTGAGTTGCACGCCGGGCACCGTGAACGATTGCACATCCGCTCCGTGCAACGGCGCTTTATCCTGCTGCACATCCACGCTGAACGCGCTGAACTGCAGTTTCACCGTCGTGGCGGTTTCGGGAGAAATCGTCACCACCGTCGAGGGGATCTCTTGGTGGAGCAACTTGCCGTTGCCGATGTCCATCAAGAGTTTCGTGGCGAAACGGCCGGAAGCCTCCACAGTAGTCAGTTGTTCTTCTTTTTCGCTGTCTTCACAGCCGGTCAATACGGGAAGCGTGCCCATCATCGCGAGGGCGAAGACACTTGCCGTGAGAATTGATTTGAATTTCATAAGTGTGATAGATAAAATCTTGCTGCAAAATTACGGGCTTTGCGACAGCTACACAATACCTTAAAATGAGGATATTGCACACGTTTCTGCTCTTTGTCGCACGATAAAAACAAAAAACGCGATGATTCGCAGGAATCATCGCGTCAAGTGGTTGGGGTACCCGGACTCGAACCAGGAAAGACAGGACCAGAATCTGTAGTGTTGCCAATTACACCATACCCCAAACAGGTATCATCGAGATGCCCTCTCGAAGACGATGCAAAATTACACACTCCCTTTGGAACGACCAAATAAATCGGCGTTTTTTTCGCGCGAAAAGTCATTTTGTCGGGCGCATGCTTTCTTCAGTCCGCGCGGCGCGTATCCATACTCGGCGCGTGCCGTGCGAAACGCCCCCTTTCCGGCGACTCACCCACCACTCTCGGTGGAGAGAGCGGTATGCAACTTTTATTTCATGCACACCACTCCACGAACAAAGGGCAAGACGGTGCGCACAACCTACAGCAACACATCTTCTTTGGTCATCCATTCTTTTTGATAGACCTTGAACCCTTCCGGCGTCAGCGTGGTGAGGTCGGGGTTACGGATTTCGAAAACCAACTTCTGCCGATTGACCAACAGCAGTCCCACGCGCATACGATCATAGGCACGACAAATTCGCAGAGGGACGTATATTTTTATCCGCGGTTCCAGTTCACCTGCTTCCGTATACGGGTTGAGCCTGCCTACCCGCGCGAGGTAAGCCCGCGAAATCTCAAGAGACGACTCGCAAGCCACCCAACGGACTTTGTTCTCTGCCAACGGACTGGAACCTTCACTCAAGGTCCTGCGCAATCGAAGCTGCAACCAATCCCCAACAACTTCCTCTTCACCCGTTTCTCGATGTGTGCCGATGGCTTCAAGCCGATCTACACCGCAAAGCACGGGGGTGGTACGGACAGGAGATTCTCCGGTGAGGCGCAAGCTGGTCTTTTTGTAGTCGTCAAATTCTTTTTTACGCCGATCTATCGTATCGCCGAGCACGGTCACCTCCATGAGAAGACAAGTATCGGCCTTCCTACGAACGTACACTCCTTTGACTTCCGGATCAATGACGTAGAGCCCACTCCACTTTCCGCTCCACGAACGGGGAACGACCGGAACACGGCGTGTTAGCCCCTCGTTGAAAAGATGCGTACTATAGTGATGTTCCATGATGAGGGGATAGTTCCACGCAATGGACATCAGGGTGTCTCCATGAAAATCCGATTTACGCGAATCATCTATTCGGTCATCGCACGCAATCAGGGAGAGCGCAAAACACAGAAAAAGGAAATAAATAATTTGTTTCATCAGGAATGCTTATTTTTTCGGAGAGAATCTCCAGATGCCTACATCATACGAAAAGCTCATGCGCTTATTAGGAAAGTCACTTGGTTTAGAAGCACTCCAACCCAAGGGATCACTCCAAATTCACAAGCAAACATCTGCATCAATCCAACGGAGAGTCAAAGCACAAGATACAGACAACATAAATTCTTTTCACTCTATTTTATACGCTGCAAAGATATTTCTTTTCAACACACAATCCAAACACCGCCAAAGATTTAACATCATAATCCCTCAAACGCAGCACATCCCCCTCCCCTCCTTCGAAAAACAAAACAACATACCGCACGACTTACGCGGAAAGTCCCCACGTCCTCCCGCTGCGTTCACCCCAGGGGCGCGGTCGTATAGTCCCTCTCCAAAAGCAAAACAGCGACAACATCCAATTATTGATGCTGTCGCTGTTTTGAAAATCAGTTACCTTTTCGACCGAAGATGGAGAAATGCACATAGCGCTTCGGATGTGCTTTGAGATCGATGAGGAGCGAATCGGCACTCGTGGCCGTACGGTTCAAACGATCGTAGAGCACGCGATCCGAAAGGAAGGCGCCGAGGTTGTTGTCGCGCGAATTGAGTTTTTGGTTCAGGTCGCCCACCATCGTATTGAGCTGTCCGGAGAGTTGCTGCGCGTTGGCCAGCGTGGTGTTCACGCGATCCATCGTTTGCTGCACATCCACCTTCGCCAGATTGCCCGAAAACTTTTCGGCATTCGCTCCCGTGCGATGCAAAGAGGCCATCAACTGCGGAACGTCGCGCGCCATCAGACGATCGAGCTGAGCCGTTGTCGTTTTCAGGTTCTCGCTGATGGCCGCCGCGTTGGTCAGCGTCTGCTGCAGCGCGGGATCGCCCGAGAGGCGGTTGAGATTCGTGAGAATGCTGTCGAGTTTGGGCAACATGCGCTGCACATCGGGCAACATCTGGCCGGCGTCGCCCATCAAGGTGGTGGCTGCCGCACCGGGAATCGTATCGAAGGGGGCCAAGTTGTCCACCGGATTCGAACCGAGCAGGAGATTCATCGTCACCCCGCCCATCAGCGCTTCGACCAGTTCACTGCGCGTGCCACGGGGCACACCCATGCTCTCGTTCAACTCAATGCGCACCACCACGCCACTGTTGTTGTCGTAGTTGTACTCAATGTCGCGCACCGTACCCACGGGATAGCCGTTGGCAAACACCTTGCTCGAAACCGTCAAGCCCTTGGCGTCCTTGAAACGAACGTAGTACGAATTGCTCGACTTGAACACATTGATGCCCTTCAAGAAATTGATACCCAAGAAGAGGAGTACACCGGCTGCAATCGCAGTAAGCGCAATTTTAATCTCGTTGGAGATTTTCATAAGGAGAAATAGTTATGCGTTAGTGTGTAGACTGTTTAGAAAAGGGGATGAAAACTTCGGCGGCAAAAGCGCACCGTCGCTTCCCATTTATTGAGTTTGCGACTTTCGAATGGCCGCTTGCAAATCTTCGACGCGCTGATCTCCTTCAAAGGCCACGATAAAGGCGTTGGGGAAGAGCGCATTCACCTTTTTGAGTGTCTTTTTGATTTCGGCATAGTCGTGCGAACTGCCGTAAGTGTAGCGATACAGCGGTCCGATGTGGTAGAAGCTCACCGGGGCAAGGCCTTTCAGGCGCGCATCGCCGGCGGCCATTTTTTTGTCGGAGGTCAAAATTTGCACCTTGAAGGTGATGCGCGGCGCGGCACCCGTTTCCTTCTTGCCACCCTTGGCGTTTTGGGCGTTCTTCTCCTCCGGTTTAGCCGATTTCGCTGGTGTAGCCGCCTCTTTCTGCGTCGGTTTCGCGGTCGGCGCTACGGCTTTGGCGTCCTTTTTCTCGCTTTTCACCTCTTTGGGCTCCGCTTTTTTCTCGCGATCGCCCTTTTCGGTCGATTTCTTGGCTTCGGGCGCCTTGGTCTTCGCGGGCGTCACCGGTTGCGCAGCAGGAAGTGGGCGCTCCACCGTTGTTTTTTTCGCCCCTTTCAGCGGAGCAGTGTAGGTGTCGGGCACATGCTTCGGCACCGTGTGGGGCTTCGACGCCGAATGCACCTGTTCGGTGTGGGGCAATGAGGCCGGCAATTCGTCGACGGCATTCACGGCTTGGCGCGGGGGTGTGTTCGTTGCCAACAAGGCTTCGGCCGCCACACGCTGCTCCACGGCCGAGGGAATCACCACAATGGTCAGCGGTTTCTCCACCGTTTTGGGCTGCGTCGGCGCACCATCACGCTGAACAACAGTAATTTCCGTTCCTCGCGCGGCGGTTGTTTGCAAAGCCACCGTATCGACGCGACGAAGCCCCGCGTCGGTTCCGCGTTCAAAGCGGCCGCTCGGGGCAGAAGGGACAGCATGTTTCGCACCGGCGTCGGGAAGTACCGCGTCGGCCAGCAAAGGAATGGTACGATCTTCGCTCGTCACGATCGGACGAGCAGGAGTCGGGGGCGGCGAAGGGGGAACATTGGCCAAAGCCGTTTGCTCCACCGTCTGGGCTTGGCGTTTTTCAACGACTTTCGTCGGAGGGGGCGCAGGCACCACGGCCGCCACCGCACGTTGGGGTGCGGCGGGGTTCATCACCGGCCGCTTTCCACCGCGGAAAGCGCGCGTGGCAACGGGCACGACGCCCACTACCGCAGGCGCCGGAGCGCCCATCGCGTCGACGGCGAGCGCCCTGTCGGCTTCGCGCGCACTCGTTGCGCCCTCTGCTGCGGCAAGAGCGCGACCACTCGCGGAGAGATCGTCGCCCGGCAACACGGGGTCGGCATCAGCATAGTGGCGATTGCGGTAGGCGCAGAAACCTTTATACAACGCGCGCGCCAATTTCTGAATGCCCTCTTTGGAGTTCAGGAAACGTTCCTCTTCGGGATTCGAGATGAAACCCACTTCCGTCAGCACAGAGGGCATGCCCGTGGCGCGGAGCACGAGAAAACCGGCTTGGTGCACTCCTTTGTTCTTACGGCCTTGGTTGCCGTAAGCCGTTTGGATGTGGCGCGCCAGTTCGACGCTCTGTTTCATGTTACGATCCTGCATAAATTCGAAGATAATGTAGCTCTCCGATTTGTTGGGATCAAAGTTTTTGTAGACCGCTCGGTAGTTGGCCTCCTGCGTGATGACACTGTTCTCACGTTTGGCCACAGCCAGGTTTTCTGTTCCCGAGTGCATACCCACCGTGTAGGTTTCTGTGCCGGAAGGGCCGGTCACTCCGGGCGGCATCGAGTTAGTGTGGATCGAAATGAAGAGGTTGGCTTTGTGGCGGTTGGCAATGTCCGCGCGCCCTTGGAGGGTGACGAACACATCGGTCTTGCGAGTGTAGACCACCTTCACGTCCGGGCAGTTGGCTTCCACCATTCGGCCGAAAGCCAAAGCAATGTTGAGGTTGATATTCTTCTCTTTCGAGATTTTGCCCGAAGCACCGTTGTCCTTCCCCCCATGTCCCGCGTCGATGACGAGGACAAAGCGCTGACTACCGCCTCGCG
This sequence comes from uncultured Prevotellaceae bacterium, assembly GCA_963542795.1. Classification (GTDB taxonomy): domain Bacteria; phylum Bacteroidota; class Bacteroidia; order Bacteroidales; family Bacteroidaceae; genus Alloprevotella. Next base: position 16,468 of record CAUTYW010000014.1, read on the forward strand.
GCGCCGCGGAAGTCGCGGGGTCGGAGGTGAAACTCAGCAAAATGAAGAGCGTCATGAGGCAAGCTGCAGTTCTCAGACGGTGAATCAGCATAATAATCAGTTCTTTCAAAGTGAAGGGCGGTCGCGTTCTGTGCGGCGCGAGCATTTATACCGCCATTGATGAGCAAAAGTACGACAAACTCGGCAATAATACATTGCGCGCGAGTGTTTATTTGTGAAAATGGGCGGCTTTTGCACGCCAACTGCGGGGTCGGCGTCGCAAAGCCAGGGGCATAACTCGTCTTGAACGACGTTTTGTGCATCGTTCGGCGGCACTCCTTATTATATATACGTCCCACGAGCACGTGTGCAAGGCACTGCGGGAATCGAAAAGACGGAGTACCTATTCGGCGGCACCCCGATGGGCTTCGACCATCTGCTCGGCACGGCGCAGCGCGATGCTGATGTGCGAACAAATGTTCCCTTCGCCGATCAATTCCGGGAAGCCCGTGCGCGACAACACCTCACGCACTTCCGGACGCACGCCCGAAAGGATGATACGCGTGCCGTCGCGGCGGCTCATGCGGCAGAGGGTTTCGAGATTGTGCACACCGGTCGAATCGATGAACGGCACCTTGCGCATGCGGAGGATCCGAATTGCCGGATGGTCCTGCATTTCGGCCGTCATCTGCTCAAAACTATTGGCAATACCGAAGAAGAAGGGACCGTTGATCTCATACACCTCCACTCCCTCGGGAATGGTCAGCGACTCCTCGTGCAGTTCGAGATCGAGCTCTGGATCGTCGTTCGGATCGAGTTCGCCCGTCAGCACAGAGAGGTGGGTGGTTTCGGCCATGCGGCGCATGAAGAGCAGACAGGCCATGACGAGCCCCACCTCGATGGCCACCGTGAGGTCGAACACCACCGTCAGCACAAACGTGATGAGCAACACCGTCACGTCGCTCTTCGGGTGGTGGAGCAAAGCAGCGAAGGTGCGCCACTGACTCATGTTGTAACTCACCACCACCAGCACACCGGCCAGGCAGGCCATGGGGATATAGGCTGCCAAGGGCATGGCCACAAGGAAGATCACGAGCAGCACCGCCGCATGCACCAAGCCGGCCACGCAGGTACGCGCCCCGTTGTTGATGTTGGTCATCGTGCGCGCGATGGCACCCGTGGCGGGGATGCCGCCAAACAGCGGAGCCACGAGGTTGGCAATGCCTTGTCCCACCAATTCTTGGTTCGAATCGTGCCGATCGCCCGTCACCCCATCGGCCACCGTCGCGGAGAGCAGACTCTCAATGGCGCCGAGCACAGCGATCACAAGGGCGGTGGGCAACAGCCTGCTGAAGGTCGAGAAAGTGAAACTCCCATCGGGCGCGGTGAACAAGCCGTGCCAATCGAGCTGCCACGCCGTGACGGGCGGCAGCGAAGCGGTGATAGCGCCGAAACGATCGCCGATGGTGGGAATTTGCGTCCAACCCTGCCCGTTGGTCAGCGCCACAACGGCCGTGGTCACCACAATGGCCACCAGCGAACCGGGCAGACGCTTCGAAATGCGCTGCGTGCCGACGATGATTCCCACCGTCGAGAGTGCCACCGCGAGGACATCCCAACTCACGGTCGTGAGGTGACGGACGTAGCACACCCACTTGTCGACAAAACCGGCCGGCACCGCGCCTTCAATGTGCAGACCGAGGAAATCTTTGACCTGCGTGGTGAAAATCGTGAGCGCAATACCGGAGGTGAAGCCCACCACAATGGGATAGGGAATGAACTTAATCACGCTCCCCAAGCGGAACACCCCGAGCAAAACCAGGAAGAGACCGGCCATCATCGTGGCCACCAACAGCCCCGAAAGCCCGAAATGCTCCACCACTCCGTAGATGATGACGATGAAAGCCCCCGTCGGGCCGCCGATTTGCACGCGACTGCCGCCCAATGCCGAGATCACAATGCCGGCCACAATGGCCGTGAGAATGCCCACACCCGGGCCGATCGTGTGCTGCACATCGCCACCCGGCGAGGCGGCAATGGCAAAAGCAATCGCTAACGGGAGGGCGACGATGCCCACCACCAAACCGGCGAGCAGATCGGCCGAAAGGTCGGAACGACGATAGGAGCGAAGATCGCGCAAGAGGCGCGGACGAAAACGAAACGCTTGCATGTATTCTATTTTTTCACGTACAAATCGTACGTAAGTAAGGAGAATGAAGTTGCAAAATTACTCATTTCTCATAACTTCTGCAAACAAATTGACCGTACCGGCGCCCGCACAGCGAACAACCGCCGATTTTCGACCTATTTTCAACAAATAGCCTCCTTTTTTTGGCCTTTCCGGAAGCCTCCGTCCAGCGATTTCGCCCGACGAACCTCTATTTTCATAAAACAAGGCACCGCGACTCACACGGAATCGCGGTGCATTTTTATTCTCTTGCGGAGCGGCAATTTATCCGCGCCTTAAATCAGTGCGATGCCCATTTCGGCACACTCGCGGCGCATGTCTTCCGGCCAAATCGAGGCTTGAATCTCGCCAATATGGGCCTTTTGCAGATAATACATGCACAGACGGCTCTGACCGATACCGCCGCCCACACTCAACGGGAGCGAACCTTCGAGCAGGCGCTTGTGAAAATAAAGGCTGCGGCGCTCCTCCTTGCCGCTCTCGCACAACTGACGTTCCAATGCTTCGCGGTCGACGCGGATACCCATGGACGAAAGTTCGAAAGCGCGGCCGAGCACATTGTTCCACACGAGCAAGTCGCCGTTCAAACCGGGCAGACCAAGGGAGGACACCGTGGAATAGTCGTCATAGTCGGGGGCGCGCAGGTCGTGGGGCTCGCCGTCGCCGAGCGCACCGCCGATGCCGATGATGAACACCGCGCCCTTCTCGCGCACGATGGCGTCTTCACGCTCTTTGGGCGTGAGCGTGGGATAAAGTTGGCGCAGCGCTTCGGCGTGAATGAAGGTGATTTCGGCCGGCAACTGCGGTTGGAGTTGCGGGAAACGCTCGCACACCAAATACTCGGTGCGCTGCATGGCGGCATAGATGGAGCGAACCACCTCTTCGAGGAACTCGACGGTGCGATCTTCGGGACGAATCACGCGTTCCCAGTCCCATTGGTCGACATAGAGCGAGTGGATGTTGCCCAACTCCTCATCGGCGCGGATGGCGTTCATGTCGGTGTAGATGCCGTAGCCGGGTCGCACGCCATATTCGGCGAGGGTGAGGCGCTTCCACTTGGCCAACGAATGCACCACCTCGGCACGGGCGTCGCCGAGGTCTTTGATAGGAAAATTCACGGCGCGTTCCTTGCCGCTCAGGTCGTCGTTGATGCCCAAACCGCGCAGCACGAACAGCGGAGCGGTGACGCGACGAAGACGAAGTGCCGTCGAAAGATTGTCGGCAAAAAACTCTTTGATGACTTTAATGCCCTGCTCGGTGGCGTTCATGTCGAGCAAAGGACGATAGTTGCTAATGGGAATGAGATAGCTCATGGGGAAGTTGGGAATAGCGCGCACTGCGAATCGCCCTCGGCCGAACAACAATAGACAATCGACACAAAACCGAGAGAGCAACTCGCAACTTGCTTTCAATTTGAGTGCAAAAGTAATTATTTTATTACATCTACATGCCTTCGGCTTTCACGTTTTTACGTTCCGCCACGCTTTTTCTTGCTTTCCGGCCTTGTTCTGCTCTCGTCTACCCTTGCCTTTTCCGCTCCCTCGGCGGTCTTCCGCGCCACTTTTCGCCTCGAAACGGCCGACATCGTGCGCTGCTCCACTCTATATCCCTCAACCGACTGAACTTCAATCCACTTTCTGCGCACAACACCTTTTCTTCTTTATTGAAGTTCTCCTTACGCTGCAAAAAGCCGAAACGGTGAAAATCAAACGCGCAGACTATTATACATAATCCCACTTGTTCAAAATAAAACCCGACAACTTTTGCACGAAACTCCACGGCTTTTCGCAAAAACAAGTGGACTTTCAAAACCACCCCCACCACTTATCATCTACTTCTCTCTTCTTTAAGCAGAAACTTGCCCATCTTTCAATAGAAATAGAGCAGTATATATGAAATAGGCTGATTACAAATAGAATAATTGAGTTATACTAAACCTTACACATCTAATAAATTGCAGAATCAACTAATTGCAAATGATTTATCCGCTAATTCTATTTTATCACTTATACTATTCATAATAACACAATGGATTTCTGGTTACTATAATGTATTATCTACATTTTAATATAGCATTAGTAGAATAACCCCTCGTTATCAATAGAATAAACAAAACAGCGCTTGCGAAAAAGCCAAGGGAATTTAGATTTTGAGCACCACAGCGAAGGAAAATGGCTAGCCAAGTAAACATAAACCTTCTCTTCATTTCGAGGAGAAAGGACAAAAGACAGAGAAATGAGGGCTATAATTCGATCTATTTCAGCCCCAACGCCATGCAAAGCGGTAGAAGGCACAGCACAAGACCATGTGAAGTTGCACCAACGAGGGATACTTTCCCCACGATCGCGAGGAGGATACTCACCACAAAGCACAAAAAGCCCCACTGCCAAGACGGCAACGGGGCGAAAGTGGGGAGGACGGCGGCGAAAGTCGCCTACCGGTCGCTAAAAAGAGAGAAGCAGGAGGAGAAACGCTTATTTCAGGCGTTCGCAGGCCGCTTTAATACGACGCATGGCCTCAACGATGTTCTCATCGCTGGTGGCATAGCTCATACGGAAGCACTCGGGGCTACCAAACGAGTCACCGCCTACACAAGCCACGTGAGCGGCCTTGAGCAAATAGAGGGCAAAGTCGGTGGAGGTGTGGATGGTGCTTTCGCCGTCAGACTTTCCGAAGTAATAAGAGCACTTGGGGAAGAGATAGAAGGCGCCTTCGGGATCGTTGACCTCGAACCCGGGAATTTCGCGCGCGAGCTCTACGATGAGTTGCTTGCGACGCTCGAAGGCCTTGCGCATTTCTTCCACCGGCTCTTGCGGGCCGTTGAAGGCGGCGACAGAGGCTTTCTGCGAAATCGAACCGGGACCGGAGGTATACTGCCCTTGCAATTTCGAAACGGCCTTGGCCAATTCGAGAGGAGCAGCCACAAAACCGATGCGCCATCCCGTCATGGCGTAGGCTTTCGACACTCCGTTGATCACTGCCACGCGATCTTTCATGCCTTCGCATGTGGCGATCGATGCGTGGTGGCCGATGTAATTGATGTGTTCATAGATTTCGTCGGCAATCACGATGACTTGGGGATGACGGCGGAGCACTTCGGCCAGTCCTTCCATCTCTTCGGCGCTATATACGGAGCCGGTGGGGTTGGAGGGGCTGCAAAGAATGAGGGCGCGCGTGCGGGGCGTGATAGCGGCCTCGAGTTGTGCGGGCGTGATCTTGAAATTCTGCTCGATCGTGGCTTCTACGAACACGGGGGTGCCGTCGGCCAAACGCACCATGTCGGGATAGCTCACCCAGTAGGGAGCGGGGATGATCACCTCGTCGCCTTCGTCGACAATGGAGAGGAGGACGTTGCAAACTGCCTGCTTGGCACCGTTGCCCACGACGATCTGTGCGGGCGTATATTCGAGGTTGTTTTCGCGAAGCAACTTGGCGCAGATGGCTTCGCGCAGGTCGAGATAACCGGGCACGGGGCTGTAGCGCGACCAGTTGTCGTCGATGGCTTGTTTGGCGGCGACTTTAATGTGATCGGGCGTATTGAAGTCGGGTTCACCGACGCTGAGGTTGATGATGTCCACGCCTTGTGCTTTGAGTTCGGCGCTTTTTTGCGACATGGCCAGCGTGGCAGAAGGGGCAAGTCGGTTGAGACGGGCAGAAAGTTGCATGATGCGATAAAAAATAGGAGAAGTGAGGGGTTAAAAAAGACTCGGAGGGTTCCGAAGGTGGAACCCTCCGAGCCGTAAATGGAGCGAACGCGCGGAGAATTAACGACGGCGTCCGAAAAAACGCAGGAGGTAGAGGAAAAGGTTGATGAAATCCAGGTACAACGTGAGGCTACCGAGCAAAGAGATGCGGAGCCCCGTCTCGCTGTCGGCATCGCCCACCTGCACCAACATGTTTTTGATCTTCTGGGTGTCGTAGGCCGTCAAAGCGGTGAAGATAACCACGCCGGCGTAGTTGCAAATCGACATCAAGGTGTCGTTCTTAAAGAACCAATTCACCACCGTAGCAATGATCAGTCCGATGAGGGCCATGTAAAAGATGCGGCCAATCATCGACAAATCGCGCTTGATGAACAAGCCGACGGCACCCATCGATGCGAACACGCCGGCGGTAATGAAGAACGTCTGCGCAATCGAACCGATCTCAAACACCAAAAAGATGGAAGAGAAGAAGACGCCGTTCAACAAGGCGTAGATCGCGAAGAGAATACCGGACGTGGTGACCGAAAGACTCATGACGCGCGAAGAAACGAACCACACGATGCCCAATTCTGCACCGATGAGTCCCCAGAAGAGGAGTTTGTTGGTGAAAATGGTGTAGACGATTTCGGGTTGGGTGGCGACTGCCATGGCGGTAAGTCCCGTAATGGCCAACGCCAACGTCATCCACAGATAAACATTCTTCATCACGGAGACGAAACTTACACCGGTTCCGCTTTGCGATACGGTGTACTTTGAATTGTAGTTTTGAGGATCGTACATAATATCAAGGGTTTTAAGTGAATATTTCAGACCTTGCGGAACGACTGTCCGCCTTTGCTCCCTCCCATCGAAGAATTTCGACTGTGCCTCGCGGAAGATCCCTTCCTTATTGTGAGAGGTCGACCCTTATTGAGGAGATGTTCCTCTATTTGAGGGCACGTTCCTCCTTCACATTCGAGAGAAAGACACCTTATATAGAGAGTTTTCCACCGATACCAAGGAGATATTCCTCAATCTGAGGGCACTCCCCCTCGCTTTGCAGCGGGAAAACAACTTTACGTTGGGTAGGCGATCTCTTTTCTGAGGAGATGTTCCTCTATTTGAGGACACGTTTCTCCTTCACATTCGAGAGAAAGACATCTTATATAGAGAGTTTCCCACCGATACCAAGAAGATCTTCGGCGCTTTGAGGGAGATGTTTACTTTTTCAAGTGGAGGGCGTGGTGCATGCGCTCTTGTTTGGTGAGCAAGTAGCGGTGGTTGAACTCATTGGGGGTGATTTCCATGGGGACGTTCTCCACAATTTCGAGTCCGTAGGCCTCCAATCCGACGCGCTTCACGGGGTTGTTCGTGATCAGGCGCATCTTTGTCACACCGAGTGCACGCAAAATCTGTGCCCCCACGCCATAATCGCGCTCATCGGGGTCATATCCGAGGTGAACATTGGCGTCTACGGTGTCAAGTCCCTCCTCTTGGAGCTTATAGGCGGCGATTTTTGCCATTAAACCGATGCCGCGGCCCTCTTGGTTGAGGTAAAGTACAAGACCTTTGCCTTCTTTTTCGATCAACTCCATGGATTTGTGGAGCTGGTCGCCACAATCGCAACGACGGCTGCCAAAAATGTCGCCGGTCACGCAACTACTGTGCACACGCACGAGGATAGGTTCGCCCGGCTCCCACGTTCCTTTGAAAAGCGCCACGTGTTCGAGTCCGTTGCTCTTTTGTCTGAACGGAATCAAGCGGAAATCACCATGATCGGTGGGCATTTGCACCTCTTCTCCGCGCTCCACGAGTGTTTCGTCTTTGAGTCGGTAAGCAATCAAGTCTTTGATCGTGATGATCTTGAGGCCTTCACGCGCCGCGAACTCTTTTAATTGCGGCATGCGCGCCATTGTGCCGTCGGGGTTGAGGATTTCGATCAGACAGGCCACGGGTTGGAAGCCAGACAAGCGAGCCAAGTCGACCGCCGCCTCAGTATGTCCGGCACGGGCGAGGACTCCGCGGTCTTGGGCGTAGAGTGGGTTGATATGTCCGGGGCGTCCGAACCATTCGGGGCGCGCATTCGGATCGGCCAAGGCGCGAACCGTCGCGGCGCGGTCGTGTGCAGACACACCGGTGGTGCATCCTTCGAGCAAGTCGACCGTTACGGTGAAGGGCGTGCCGAGAACCGACGTGTTGCTCTGCACTTGGTGCTCCAACTCGAGCTGGCGGCAACGCTCCTTGGTGACGGGTGCACAGAGGACACCGCGACCCTGTTGGAGCATGAAGTTGATTTTCTCCGGAGTGATGAGTTCGGCGGCCGTAATCAGGTCGCCTTCGTTTTCGCGATCCTCATCATCGACGACAATGACGAATTTTCCGGCTTTGAAGTCCTCAAGGGCTTCTTCTATCGTGGAGAGTTGAATTTCAGACATGAGATATATTTAGAGAAATGTCTTTGTAGGTCAGTTATTTATCGTCTTCGGCGCTCTGGGGCGTCGGGAATTTCGGTTGAAAGTTGGGGGCTTTCGACTGGGCATCGTGCCCCTGCGGTTCCGCATCTGGGCACCTCTCGGCAAAGGTAGCGCGGGTATTTGACTCAGCATCGTACCCTTTCGGCTCAGCATCACCATCTTGCGATTCAGCATGGGCACTTATCGGTTCCGCATCGGGAAACATTTCGGCAAAGGCCTCATCAAGGCGATTGAGGGCTTTGCGAAGTTGCCGCAAATCGCGTGCCAAACGGAAACGGAAGCGCCAAACGCGCAGCCACACCACGAGTCCGAGGGGAAAGAAGACAGCCAGCACCCAATTCACGCGGCGATGCGCAAAGGGCGAACGCGTTCCACTCTCATACAGCACGGGCATGTCGCCCAACACCGAAAGAATCTGCGGCGAGGTGCTGTTGTTGAGATCTTCCACAAGCGCTTCGACGTTGTTGGCCAAGCGTTTTGCGATTTCGTCCGGCCGATGTCGGAAGAAAAGCGTGAAATAATTCGGCGGCAACCAGAGGCGTTTTTTGCCGGGATAGGCTTCCAAGTCGCGACGCACGGCAACGGCGAGCCGACGATCGGCGTCCCAGTCGGGCGGTGTGAGGATTACCTCTTTGCGGAAGACGTGTCGTTTGATGCGCAAGGCAAAGAATTTCCGGAAGCGCTCCATCACCACATCGCGGTTGAAGACTACCGCGTCGCGGTTGGCCATAAACGTCAGATAGGCGCCGGCCGGTGCGAGAATCATGCTCGAAATCCACATGCCCAACACCATATTTATATTGCCGTCGCGCGCCATCTTCATGCCCGACGTGTTCACCACATAATAAAAGATGAAGATCAGCACCGAAACCACCGTCGGCAAGCCCAAACCACCCTTGCGAATGATCGCACCGAGCGGGGCGCCGATGAAAAAGAAGAGCAAACACGCCAAAGACAGCGTGATGCGCTGGTGCCATTCCACTTCGTGGCGGCGGAGATACCAGATTTGGTCCTCCACCGTCTCGCTTTGCCAGTCATATTGCGACGAAAGGCTTTGCAGGCGGGCGACGGCCATTTGTCGCGCAGGGATCAGTTTATCTTCCTTCCACGTTTTGAGCAGTTTGTCGAAACTCACGGGGTGCTGCTCGAAGTTACGCACCGCCGCCAGCGAATCTTTGCGCGAAAGCGGCTTTGCGCCGTAGACCTGCACGGTGGAAATGCCGTTGAAATAGGCCACCGCCGACGAGTCTATGAGGTGATTCACCGAATCGACGTAGTGGTTCAGCTCCTGCATGTCCTTGGCCTGCGGAATATCGGCAAACTGATTGGCTTCCAACTCGTTGAAATTGGAATCAAAGTCAAAAATCAGCTGTTTGTAGTTGAAGGTCTCGCGATCGTAGGGCACGCCCTGCGATTTGAAGACCGTCATGTTGTCCGACTTGAGGTTTTGAAACTGCTCGCCGTCCCAAAGCGTGAGGCGCATGTGCATTTTGTCGGCCGTCAGCTCAATGCGCGCCGAATCGGCGAGCACAATCTGCGCGCGGTCGAAGCCTTGATCCACCTTATATATAATGGTGTGGTAGAGCATACCCGTTTCGGCGTTTTTCTTCTCGACATAAAGGTTGAAATTCTTCATGCCGTAGAACACCCCTTCGGGGATTTCGACGGCCGGTTGCGATATTTTGATCGAAACGAGCAGGCTGCGGAGCGATTTCTGTGCGTCGGTGGCGATGTTGTTTTGGAAGTAGTAGACCACAAAGGTGAGGGGCAGCACCAAAAGGAAGATGGGTCGCATGATGCGCACGAGGGGAACGCCGGCCGCCTTCATGGAAAGGAGTTCGAGGTTCTCGCCCATGTTTCCGAAAGTGATGAGCGAGGCCAGCAAAACGGCCAGCGGCAGCGACGTGGGCACCAAGCTCACACTCACATACCACATGAATTTGCCGAGCACAATGGCCGTGAGCCCCTTGCCCACCAAGTCATCGACATATCGCCACATGAATTGCATGACAAACACGAACAGACAAATGAAGAAAGCCCCCACAAAGAGTTGCAGGAACTTGCCTAAAATAAAAGTGTCGAGTCGTTTGAGTTTGTACATGATAGATATGCACAGCAAGTGCGAAGCAAAAATACAATTTTCTTTTCACTCGCAAGCCGTTTGCGGGGGCGAATCGCGTCGCAGGCGAACGGTTTGTGAAAAACACCACCGCTTTTGCCTGCAGAAGGGCGGAAATCAGGCACAAAAACGTCCTCTGCGTGCAAAAACTGCCCAACTTCTGCCCGCCGCGGGACAAAAAATCGTATTTTTGTAGCAAACCGCCTCGGCGGTGCGTCATTCTCATTCACAGCCCCTCTTTTTTTGCCTATGCACAGCCTTCCGCCGCTCATTTCCGACCTGGCTCTCATCCTCATTGTGGCCGGTTTGGTCACCGTGTTGTTCAAGCGTCTCAAACAGCCCCTCGTGTTGGGCTACATCGTGGCCGGTTTTCTGGCCGGCTCCCACATGCCCTACCTGCCCACGGTCAAAGATCAGAGCTCCATCGAGACGTGGAGCAACATCGGCGTCATCTTCTTGATGTTTTCGCTCGGTTTGGAGTTTTCTATCAAGAAGATATTGAAAATGGGCATGCGCCCCGTCGTGGCAGCGGCCATGGTGATGGGCTGCATGATCGGCGTAGGCGGTGCCACCGGTCGCCTTTTCGACTGGAGTAGCACCGACAGTCTGTTTCTCGGCGGCATGCTCGCCATGTCTTCCACCACCATCATCTACAAAGCCTACGACGACCTCGGTCTGCGCAGCAAGAATTTTGCCGGCGAAGTGCTTTCGGTGCTGATTCTCGAAGACATTCTCGGCATCCTCCTCATGGTCATTCTCTCGGCCACGGCCGTTTCGCAGCAATTTCAGGGCGGCGAACTGGCCAAGAGCCTCATTTCTCTCGGTTTCTTCCTCGTTTTGTGGTTTGTGGTGGGCATCTATGTGGTGCCGGCCTTCCTGCGTCGTGCGCGTGGCTTGATCAACAACGAAACCCTCGTGGTCGTTGCGCTCGGGCTTTGCTTCCTGCTCGTCGTGCTGGCCGATCGCGCCGGCTACTCGGCGGCTTTCGGCGCCTTCATGATGGGTAGCATCTTGGCCGAGACGCTCGAAGCCGAAAAAATCGAGAAACTCACCGCGCCGATCAAGGACCTTTTCGGCGCCATCTTCTTCGTTTCGGTGGGCATGATGGTCAATCCCGGCATTCTCGTGGAGCATTGGGGCGCCGTGCTCGTCATCACCCTCGCCGTCCTGGGCGGCCAAGCCGTCTTCGGCACCCTTTCGTTTGTAGTGGCCGGTCATCCGCTGCGCCGCGCGATGAACTGCGGCTTCTCGCTGGCACAGATCGGCGAATTTGCCTTCATCATCGCCGCCCTCGGTGTCTCGCTCAACGTGACCAGCCCACACCTCTACCCCATCGTGGTGGCGGTGAGCATCATCACCACCTTCCTCACCCCCTACATGATCCGTTTTGCCGATCCGGCCTACCGCTTTGTGGCGCAGCGCTTCGGCCACTACTTCAAACGCATCGACGCCGACCGCGTGGCCACCGAACTTGCCGCGGCCAACAGTGCAACCGCCGCCGAACCCGCCACACCGCGCTGGGTGCCGGCCTACGTGGGCCAATATCTCCAAGCCGTGGTGCTCCAGACCCTCGTCTACGGTGTGCTCATTTTCGCCACCGTGGTGCTGAGTTTCTCCGCCTTGCTGCCGGCTCTGCGCAACCTGCTCACCCACTGGCCGGGCAATGCGGTGACGGGCCTCATCACGCTGTGGATCGTCGCCCTCTTCATCCGCCCCGTCGTGGCGCGCAAACACCGATCGACCGCCGCTCAAGCCCTGCGTAAGCACTTGGCGGGCCGAATGCTCATCGGTGGCACGATGGCGCTCCGCATCGCGCTGGCCCTCTACACGCTGTTCTACATCTTCGAGTACCTTTCGCCCTACGCCTGGTACTATCACCTTTTGGCCGCCGCACTCACCTTCGGTTTCATCATGCGCTCGCGCCGCATCAAGTATCAAAGCATCCGCATCGAGCGTCGTTTCCGCCAAAACCTCACGCAACGCGAAACGGCTTCGCGCCTCAACGCGCCGGGCAACTACGCCGGTCGTTTGGCCGCCCACGATCTGCACCTCGTGCGCCTCACCCTTCCGCTCTGCAGCCACTGGGCGGGGCAAACACTGCAAGAGTTGAACTTCGGACAGCGCTTCAATGTGCACGTGGCAGCGGTGCTTCGCGGCGATCGGCGCATCAACATCCCCGACGGCAGCACCCACATCTATCCGGGCGACGTGCTCGAGGTGATTGGCGACGACACTGGGTTGGAAACCCTCGCCGCGCAAATGCAAAGCGAGGCCGACGCCGCACCCCCCACCGACAATGCCGATCACAGCCTGCGCTTGCGCCGCCTGCCCGTCTCGCGGCGTTCGGAACTCGTGGGCACCACGGTAGCCGACAGCGGCATTCGCGACGTCTACGACTGCATGATCATCGGTTTCGAGGATCGTTCCGGCACACTCGAGGTGAGTGAGGCCTCGCGCACCATCCTGGCCGGCGACGTGCTTTGGGTGGTGGGCGAACGCCCTGCCCTGCGCCGCCTCGAACGGCTCACCACCCCGCCGAAAACCGCCGCCCCCACTTCGGCAACGACCGGCGACGGCACCGGCCGACGATGAAAAAATGGTCTGCCGACGGCAACGCTCGGCGAAAACTCCACGTCGGACGACAAAAAATGGGGACATTTTGAGGCAAACTCCACAAGTTTTCCCCAAAACGTCCCCATTTTTTGTCCACTCTCCCCGCGCTTCCTTTTTTTCTTCACCACTCTCCCCTCTTTTCTCTCCCCATGTCTACAGCCATCCTCGGCGGCGGCGCAGCCGGTTGCCTACTTGCGCTCCGCCTCAAGACGCTTTTGCCGCACAAACCGGTAGTGATTTTCGAACGCAGCGGCACGCCGCTCGCCAAAGTGCGCAGCACGGGCGGCGGCCGGTGCAATGTGACCAACACCTTTGCCCACGTCGACGACATCGCTGCGGTGTATCCGCGCGGTGCGCGCCTGATGAGCCGCCTGCTGCGCGCCACCCCGCCGAAAACCCTCATGCAGTGGTGGGAATCTATCGGCGTGCCGCTGCGCGTCGAGGCCGAAGGGCGCGTTTTCCCCGCTTCGCAACAGTCGGACACCGTGGTCAACGCCCTGCTCACCCACCTGCAGCGCGTCGGCGTGGAACTGCGCACGGGCTGTGACGTGCAGGGGGTGGAACGGCAGGCCGACGGCACGTTGCTGCTCACCGATCGGCACGGCGACGCCCTCTCGGCGACGCCCTTCGCGCAAGTGGCGGTGACCTGCGGCGGTTTGGCGCGCCCCGAAGCCTTCGCCCCATGGCGCGCCATGGGTCACGAGATTGCCGCCCCCTGCCCTTCGCTCTTCGGCCTGCGCCTTGAAGCACCGGCGCTCGCCGCCCTCTCGGGCGTGACGGTGGGCGAAGTGACGCTCGCGCTGAGCGGAACGAAAGTGCGCGCCGAGGGGCCGCTGCTCATCACGCGCCAGGGCGTGAGTGGGCCGGGTGTGCTGCGCCTCTCGGCCTATGGTGCGCGCCTGCTGGCCGATGCCGGTCATCGCGGCACGCTGCTCATCGGCTGGTGCGGCACGTCCGACACCGCCGCCGCGCTGAGCGAGCTCCACACGCTGTTTGCCGCCCACGGAGGTCGCACGGTGGGCAGCGTGCGCGCCTTCGACTTGCCGAGCCGGCTGTGGGCGTTGCTCCTCGAGCGCGCCGAAGTGCCGGCCGACCGGCGCTGTGCCGAACTCAACCGCAAGCAACTCAACCGCTTGGCCACCGTGCTCACGGCCGATGCCTACGCCATCACGGGGCGCACCACCCATCAGGGCGAATTTGTGACGTGCGGCGGCGTGAGTCTCTCGTCCGTGTCACCCAAGACGATGGAAAGCAAGCACGTGCCGGGGCTTTTCTTTGCGGGCGAGGTGCTCGACATCGACGGGGTGACGGGCGGTTACAACCTCACGGCGGCTTGGCTCACGGGACTCACGGCGGCCGAAGGCATCGCCCGCCGCGTGGCACAAACCGCGGCACAGCCTTAAGCGCAGCGCGCGCACCGTTTGTCGTTTTTCGGCGAATTGGTGCGCCGGCCGAGGCTATTTTCGGTCTTCGCAAGGGGTGAAAAAGCATTTTTTGCGCATTCTCCCGCGGCGAACGCCCCCGCAATTCATATTTTATGCGTACTTTCGCTGTCAAGCCCTTTTTTTCGGGCAAAATTCGCATCAATTCTCATCTCAATGAAACATAATAGTCTTCCGTTATTTGGCCTCCTCTTGTTCGGTGGCCTGAGCTACGCGCTGCAGGGCTCGGCACAACAAGCCGCCCCGTCCGGCAAAATGGACGCAGCGATCAGCCAAATCGTACAACGTCGCGCTGCACTGGCACGTGCCACACGCAGCAGCGCCGACAGCAGCGACACGCACCTCCGCCTGCGCGGCCGTGTGGTGAACGTCAACGCGCCTTTGCGCCTGAGCATCTCGACCGTGGAAGGCGCGGCCGAGAACGTGGCGGCGCACATCACGGCTTTGGGCGGAACGGCCACCGTGATCACCGACGCCATGGTGACGGCCACCGTGCCCGCCGCGGCGCTCGACACGCTGTCGACCCTTCCCGAGGTGAAACACCTCACTTTCCCCCGTCGCTTCCGCCCTTCGCTCAACAAAGCGCGCGCCGATGCGGGCGTGACCAAGGTGCACACGGGCACGGGTCTCGATACCCCTTTCACCGGCCGCGGGGTCGTGATCGGCGTCATCGACCAAGGTTTTGAATTCCGCCACGCCGCGTTTCTCGACCCCACGTCGAAAAATTCGCGCGTGAAGATGCTCTGGGATCGTTCGGGCTATTCGAGCGAAGCCTCCGAGAACAAGGACACCCGCCCCACCGCTGTGATCCCGACCGGCACCGACCTGTCAAAACCCGAGACGGGACACGCCACGCACGTGACGAACATCGCGGCGGGCAGCGAAGTCGGCAACACCGGCCTGAAAGGGGTGGCGCCCGAAGCCGACATCATCATGATTCCCTCCTCGTTTGACGACGCGGAAATCATGGAGGATGTGAAATTCGTGAAGGAATATGCCCAACAGGCCAAACAACCTTGGGTGGTCAACATGAGTTTCGGCAGTCAAACGGGCCCTCACGACGGCACGACGGACTATGACCAAAGCATCGACAAACTCCTGGACGGCCGCGGCGGATTCATCACGGCGGCCATGGGCAACGAAGGCGACCTGCACATCCATTCGCAAGCCACCCTCGCGCCCGACGAAACCAAATACTTGTTGGTCGATGTCGATTTCCAAAGTGTGATCGACGGCGAGGCGGAAGATCAATTCTACACCAACGTAGACATCTGGGGCAGCGCGGCCGACGGCGCAACCCACTTCGAAATCACGCCCTTCCTCTATTCGGGTGGCGAAATGCTCCCGCAAACGGCCGATTATTGGAAAAAAGTGATCGACGAGAGCAGCGAACTCGGCGTGGTCAACGCCAACAACAACCGCGAATTGCACCGCTATTTCTTGGATCTCCGCGCGGCTTGGAAAAATGCCGTGATCCCCGGCGACGAAGACGAGGAAGACGGAGCGACCGACGACATCAATATGAAAATCGGCTTCAAGATCACAGCGAAAGCCGACAACAAAAAGGCCGAAAACCTCCACGTGTGGGTGGACGGCAACGGTCTTTCGGCCGGCGTTTCGAAGCGTGCCATGAAAGACCACGAGGCGGCAACGCTCCAAGCCGACGACGAGTACATCGTGGGCGAAGGTGCGGCCTCCATCCCCCGCGCCATCGCCGTAGGTGCCTATGCCACGAACACCGACTACAAGGGCGAAAAGATCAGCGAGGAGAAAGTAGGCAACATCACCAGTTTCTCATCCAACGGCCCGTTCCTCAACGAGAACTATCTCAAACCCGCCGTGTTGGCTCCCGGTTCGCTCATCAACAGTGCGCAAAACAAATTGGCCGAGGGCTTCGATTCCAGCGATGAAGACTTGCTCCTGACGACTTCGGTGGGCAGAGGGCGAGACAAATCGTGGTACGGTCTGATGGAAGGCACTTCGCAAGCGGCTCCCTTCATGGCCGGCACGATCGCGCTGTGGTTGCAGGCTTATCCCCACCTGTCGCACGAGCAGGTGATGGAGATTCTGAAAAAGACTTCGCGCAAGCACGCTGACATGAAGGGCAAAGATTGGGACAGCCACTATGGTTATGGTCTGGTCGATGCCTACGAGGGACTGAAAGAAGCCCTTCGCCTCGGCAAACTCGAAGGTTTGGCGCGTCCTTCGGCCAGTCTCGAACCGGTAAGCATCTCGCGTACGCCCGCTGCTTGGCGCGTGCTCTTCAACAACCCCGAGCGCGAAGCCACTCTGGTAGTCTATACGCTCGACGGACGCGCGGTGCTGCAACGCCACCTCAGTGGGGTGCAACAAGCCCACGAAGAAGTGATCGACCTCGCACAGTTTAAGGCCGGCGCCTATGTGCTTTCGATCACCACGCCCGGTACCCGCGTGGCACGCCGTCTCATCGTGACGCACTGATCGCGAACATCGCATGGGCTCACCTCGCGTTTGAGCCATCGACTCCTTATATATATAGGCACCCCTCCCGCTGTCAACACAAACAGCGGGAGGGGGCGCTTTTTTGCACGGACTTTTCGTTCAAAAGGGGCGCACGGTGCGGAGCCATCGCACACTTTATCCGCCACACCGGTGGGAACGCGCGCGACAAGAGACGACCGGCGGGAAAAAATCTTTTTTTGCGCACAAAGTCTTGCAGTATGCGCGAGCGAATTGCACGCCAATCCAAAAGTTTTCCGTATATTTGCGGCCAAATACCAAACTCCGACATTGCGCATGGCCACAAATCGCAAAATCCAAACCGCCCTCGTCTCGGTTTATCACAAAGACGGCCTCGAACCGCTGCTCCGCGCCCTGCATCGCCACGGCGTCCAATTCTTATCCACGGGCGGCACGCACGACTTTATCTGTTCGTTGGGACTTCCCTGCGAACGCGTGGAAGACCTCACGGGCTATCCCTCCATTTTGGGCGGACGTGTGAAAACACTTCACCCCAAAGTGTTCGGCGGCATCCTCGGTCGCCGCGATTTGGCCGACGATGTGCAGCAAATGGCACAGTATGAGATCGGCAACATCGACTTGGTGATCGTGGATCTCTATCCTTTCGAAGACACTGTGGCCTCCGGCGCCTCAGCAGCCGACATCATTGAGAAAATTGACATCGGCGGCATTTCGCTGATCCGCGCCGCGGCCAAAAACTTCAACGATGTGGTGATCGTTTCTTCGAAATCGGACTACGCTCCCCTGCTCGAAATCGTAGAAGCGCGCGGTGCAGAAACTACACTCGACGAGCGTCGCGGCTTTGCCACACGCGCTTTCGCCACTTCTTCGCACTACGACACGGCCATCCACGACTGGTTCGAAAAGGCCTGACGCACAATTCGGAAACATTCACCCAACAAGCTACTTCCCTAGCTCCACTTTCTAACAACCGCATTGCCCAATGGGAATTTTCTCCTCCTTTTTCTCGATGAAACGCGAGCTGGCCATGGACCTGGGCACGGCCAACACCATCATTATTGCCGATGGTGAGATCGCCGTCAACGAACCTTCGGTCGTTGCCCTCGATCCTAGCTCGGACAAAACCATCGCCGTCGGCGAACGCGCCAAGCTCATGTATGAAAAGACGAGCGAAAAGATCCGCGTGATCCGTCCTTTGCAAGATGGCGTGATTGCCGACTTCAACGCTTGCGAGCAAATGATGCGCGGCCTCATCAATATGGTGCGAACCAGCCGACATCTCTTCACTCCCAGCATAAGAATGGTCATCGGAGTGCCCTCCGGCTCCACCGAAGTTGAGCTCCGTGCCGTGCGCGACAGCGCCGAACACGCCGGCGGTCGCGACGTTTATCTCATTTATGAGCCCATGGCCGCAGCCATCGGTATCGGTCTCGACGTAAATGCCCCTGAAGGCAACATGGTCGTGGACATCGGCGGCGGAACCACGGAGATTGCCGTCATCTCGATGGGCGGTATCGTTTCGAACAACTCCATTAAGATGGCCGGTGACGACTTCACGGCCGACATTCGCGAGTACATGAGCCGCCAACACAACGTCTCTGTTTCGGAACGTATGGCCGAGCGCATCAAAATCCAGGTCGGCAGCGCGCTGGCAGAGCTTCCCGCCAACGAAGCCCCCGCCGATTACGTAGTACACGGGCCGAATCGCATCACAGCGCTCCCGATGGAAGTGTCAGTCTGCTACCAAGAGATCGCACACTGCCTCGAACGCTCCGTAGCGCGCATCGAAACGGCCGTACTCAACGCGTTGAGCAACACGCCTCCCGAACTTTACGCCGATATCGTCAAGAACGGCATCTATCTCACCGGCGGCGGCGCCCTGTTGCGCGGTCTCGACAAGCGTTTGACGGCCAAAATCAATATTCCTTTCCACGTGGCCGAGGATCCCCTCCTCTGCGTGGCGAAAGGCACCGGCAAAGCGCTCGAAAATGTCGACGACTATCCCTGCCTCATGCGCTAAGCGACACTAAAACGACGAATCCGCGCACCAACCGATGGGCAACTTCCCTTCGAACTTCCCCATTTTGCTGCGCACCCCGCGTGCTTTCCCGCACGCTTCCCCTTCAAACCGGCGCCCCGTCCGACCTTTCGGGCGGGGCGCTTGGGCTTTTTGCGCCACAGCAGCCTATAAGCGCACGACAACCCGCCCAAAGTAGTAAAACAACGCGCAGGTTGTATTCGTCATCCCACAGCGGCAGGCAACAACCTGCCCAAAGCCGCAAAACAACGCGCAGGTTGTATTCGGCATCCCACGGCGGCAGGCAACAACCTGCCCAAAGCCGCGAAACAACGCACCGGGAACACCTCAATACGTCCTGCCGCACGCCAAAAGCCCCGTCAATCTCCCCACCCCATGCAAATTCTTCTCGATTTTCTCCGTCGCTACAACTACATCTTCCTGTTCGTCGTGCTCGAAATCGTGAGTCTCACTCTCCTTTTCCGCTTCAACGACTATCAAGGCAGCGTGTGGCTCACCGCCGCCGGCGAAGGCAGCGCCCACCTCAACCGTGCCTACACCGAGACCGAGAGTTTTTTCAACCTCCGCAACATCAACAGCGCCCTCACCGACGACAACATCCGCCTGCAACGTGAGAACGCCACCCTGCGCGACGCCCTCGCCGAAGCCCAACACGACAGCACCCACACCGAACGCCGCGTACTCCAACAGCTCAGCGGCTACCGCCTCCTCCCCTCCCGCGTGGTGAGCAACAACATCCGCTCCGGCGGCGACGGCTACCTCGTCATCGACCGCGGAAGCGCCGACGGCATCCGCCCCGAAATGGGCGTTGTGGGCGGCGGTGGCGTGGTCGGTATCATCTATCTCGTCGGCGAGCACCATTCACTCGTACTTCCCGTCACCAACAGCAAGTCGAGCATCTCCTGCTGCGTGCGCGGCAGCCACTATTTCGGCTATCTGCTCTGGGACGGCGGCAGCACGCGCCGCGCCCACGTCGACGATGTGCCCCGCTACGCCAAAGTGCGTTCCGGCAACGTCATCGAAACCTCCGGCTACTCCTCCGTCTTCCCCCCCGGCATCTTCGTCGGTCGTGTGCACCGCGTCACCAATTCATCCGACGGCCAGAGCTATCGCCTCGATGTCGTGCTCGGCACCGATTTCGGCAACGTCCGCGACGTCAATGTCGTCCTCACCCCCTACAAAGCCGAGATCGACAGCCTCCGCGCCAAGGCCGACAGTTTGAAATAAATTCCCCGTTCGGGTAAAGTCCCGCGCGTTTTTTCACCCCCTCACGATGCGTTCCGCAAGGAGCGCATCGTTTTTTTTGTTCTCCGCCAACGAGCCGAAGGCAACGTCCCCACAATCCCCACGTCCTTCGGCTAAAAAACACAAAAGCCACCCCGCCCTCGCGCAAAAGCCCACGAAGCACCCCGTCATCGCCGTAAAATTTTGTAACTTTGCTCCATCGGTGTTGCAAATCGGCTCACCTATTGCCCCGTTTCTCCCCATTTCATCGGACGAAACGCGGTAAACCCGCCCCGCCCACCGACCTTCGCAAGCCAACATCCAATTTCATCTCACGATATGAAACGCAATTTTCTCACCCTCTGTTTAGGTTTGGCCTTTGCCGCCGCAGCCTTCGCCCAAAAAGGGCCGAAGTACGTCTTTTACTTCATCGGCGACGGCATGGGCGTGAACCAAGTCAACGCCACCGAGACCTATCTCGCCGCCGTCGAAGGGCACCGCGGCATCAAACCCCTCACCTTCCCGAGCTTCCCCAACGTCGCGCTCGTCAACACCCAGAGCGACAGCCACGGCATCACCGACTCGGCCGCCGGCGGCACCGCCTTGGCCACCGGTCGCAAGACGTATAACAACGCCATCGGCGTGCTCCCCGACAGTATCACGCCCGTCACCTCCATCGCCGTGTGGGCCAAAGAAGCCGGTGCCGCGGTGGGCATCGCCACCAGCGTGAGCGTCGACCACGCTACCCCCGCCTGCTTCTACGCCCACCAGAAGCACCGCAAGATGTACGCCGAGATCGGTCGCGACCTCGTCAAGTCCAACTTCGACTTCTTCGCCGGCAGCTCTTTCCTCAAGCCCGCCCCGCTCAAAGAAGGCGAAGCCGACCTCTATACCCAAGCCCGCGATGCCGGTTTCGTCATCGCCAACGGCAAAGAAGAGTTCGACAACACGTGGCGCAAGGCCAACCGCATGATCTACTTCCAGAGCCGCGAGGCCAACCACCGCGACAGCACCTCGCTGCCCTACGCCCTCGACCGCAAACCCGGCGACTTGACGCTCGCCGACATCACCCGCGGCGCCATCGACTTCCTCATGAAGAAAAATCCCGCCAAGTTCTTCTGCATGATCGAAGGCGGCAAGATCGACTGGGCGTGCCACACGAACGATGCTGCCCCCATGGTGCACGAAGTCGTAGACACCGACGAAGCCATCCGCGTGGCCTATGAGTTCTACAAGAAGCACCCGAAAGAAACCCTCATCCTCATCACCGCCGACCACGAAACGGGCGGCCTCGCCCTCGGCAACGGCGGTTACAACCTCGACCTCCGTCTGCTCGCCGCACAAACGATGAGCAGCTACAACTACACTGCGCGCCTCAAATACCTGCGCCGCACGAAGGGCGACGCCTTCACCTGGGACCTCGTGCGCAAGGATCTGGAAGTAAACTTCGGCATCGGCACGAAATTGCAACCCACCCGCGACGAAGTCGAAGCGCTGCGCCAAGCCTACACCGACATGGTGGAAGGTCGCGACAAGGGCGCCGAGTCGCTCTACGCCTCCGAGTGCGGACTGGCCGCCACGGCCAAGCGCATTCTCGCCAAGCACGCCCACGTGGCCTGGACCACGGGCGGCCACACCGACGGTTATGTGCCCGTCTTTGCCATCGGCGCCGGCGCGGAGAAGTTCCGCGGTCGCATCGACAACACCGAAATCCCGAAAATCGTGGCGCGTCTGGCCGGCTACAAGCTCCCCGCCGGACTCTGATCGGCCGTTCCGCCCCATAAAGCCACAACCGCCGGCACAACCTGTTCGGCCGACACGAAAAAGTCCCCTTGTTTCACACGAAACAAGGGGACTTTTTGTCAAAAACGGTCAAGTTTTCGGCGAAAATAAACACAGCCCTTATTTCCAGGCGATTGTGCGAAGTTTGAGCGGTTTTACGCACACTTTCTTGTTTTTCGGTGTGCTTTTCGATGAATTATGTAGGATGAGAGTGCTTAGCCGGTGGGCTATGTCTAAGTGTCGTCTGTTTTGCTCGCCTTATATATGAGGTGAGCAAACCGTGCAATAGAAGGTTGCAAGCTAATGTTGCAAGCTATACGGAAATGTTGCAAGCTAATGATGCAAGCTCTGACGAAAGGTTGCAAGCTAACAATGCAAGTTCAAAGGTAAGGGGCGGGGCAATGATGCTCCGCCCCTTTCTTATAGTTGTGCTTTGATTCCGCGTGATGCCATGTATC
>CAUTYW010000015.1:0-29483 GCA_963542795.1 uncultured Prevotellaceae bacterium
TGAAACATAAAGGAGGAGTGGGCACGTGGAGTGATAGTGTCGAGGAATCAGAGATCCCTCTCTCTGAAGAGGACTATTCCAAGCTTTGCCTTTCCTACCCTGAGTTTGGTGAATATGACCAGCTGATACGCTTGGATCGTATTCCGACGGTCGTTCGAGAGACGATATTAGAAGTCACAGACAAGGAGTTTCCTGCGTTTAGGCAGTATCTCCAGCGAGACATCGAACGATATCAAGAACCTAAGCAATGAATTCGAGTGGAGGTGCCGGTCTTTAACTAGGCGCGTGCCAAGTTCTATCCTTTCAACGAGGTTTATTTAGAAGCACCAAAGAAAGGTACAAAGGTGGCAGGAGATTCGCCTGCAAAACATTAGGAGTACGTCCCCAATACAGAGATAGTATCTCGTAAGTATACTCGGCCGTAGAGTCAACCGACAAGTGCAATATGCAGTTATACATAATCAGGGAAAGTTTAGGTGGTCCTCCTGAAGAGTATTGGGGATTCAGTAGTAGTGGGATAGAAATCCATTTTTACTATGTTGAAGGAGAAATACGTTCATTCTTTCCTGTAAGGCAATGATAACTATGCAATATCGATTTGGTAAAATAGATTACTACGGACCGGATGGATTAAAGAAAACCATTCCCTCTATCATTCATTTAGGGAATGCTTCAAAGTATGGAATATTTTTCTGGTCTGAAGTGAATCACATAGACCTTGAGTATGCAGAGGAAATAGTTTCCTCAATAGAAATGCTACTGAGAGGCGAAGTCGACTTTTATGAAGGTTTTGGCTTTGAGATGTATATGATAGAGTGTGATAGAGAAAAAGCGGTAGTAAAGAATGTATACGAAGACGACAAGGTAGAAGCTATTATTCCTATCGAAGAGGTTTACGAACTGATGAGAGACTGGCGGGATTTTCAACGAGAGTATTATCACAACCATACCTCATCATAGAAATAGTAGGGTATACTACTTCCCCATCTCAGTCGAAGAGCTGGAGCTACTCTGGGTGGACTACCCGAAGTTTGGGGAATACGATCAACTCATACGCTTGGATCGTATCCCTCTGTTGGCTCGGGATCGTATCCTTGAGTATACAGACAAGGAGTTTCCTGCGTTTAGGCAGTATCTCCAACGAGACATCGAACGCTATCAAGAACCTAAGCAATGAATTCGAGTGGAGGTGCCGGTCTTCAATAAGGCGTGTGCCAAGTTCTGTCTTTACCATGGTGGGGGTATTTAGAAGCACCAAAGAAAGGTGCAAAGGTGGCAGGAGATTCGTCTGCTAAACATTAGGATTCGTACGTCCCCAATACAGAGATCGTATCTCGTAAGTATACTCGGCTCAGTGAGGTATCAGAGGAAACTGCAATTGCTAGATAAAAAATGATAATGAGGCTATTGAGAGGCTAACACTTTTGATTCAAGATCCGAAGTCTGTTATATATACTTCGGTGCAAACAACAAAATAAATGAAACGAATAAACAAGATCTCAAACGTCGACTTCTTTAAGCTGGTCGAGGGGAAGGCGTACTATACCACAGATGGCTCTAAACCATTCTGGATGGCCTTGTATTCCGAAGAGAAACTATTAGTTCCTGACAAGGTTTGTCTGACTCAGTTCTTTCCATTAGGTGATACGATCCTTTTCGCAAAATGGCAAGAACCTTACACCTATGAGCTTAATCTGAAAACAGGAGTTGAGCGAGTCGTCAGAGACGAAATCGTCCAAGATGTATCAGAACAATACATTAACTATCGTAACTCTGAGCAGAAAACAAACTCCTACGTTAACCGTGCATCAGGTGCGCGTTATGTTTTGCCTTATATTCTGTGCGAATATCTGCCAGATGGTGGAATTGCTGAAAATGACACAGAGATCTTTAGAGTTGACTGGAATGGCAATATCCTCTGGTCATTCCCCTTTGTAGATCTTGGTGAAGATAATATCCACACGCCGGGTGAAGTAGACCGCATTGTCAAAATACTAGGTATTGTTGGTGACTTGCTTTGGTTTAAGACTGACTTCGCCCGTCTAATCGCTCTTGATATTACAACAGGTAAGCCGGTATACCAACTCTCATGTAATCCCGCAGACGAAGAGAAGCCTCAATATAAGATGGTTGAAGGCATTGGTCGTTGTTATCTTCGAGAAGAAGATAAAGCTATTATAGGTATTAGTTCTTCGGGATTTCAGGCTATTGACACAAGTACGGCTGAGGTAATAGATCGTTTTATCTTCAGAGAGGATGACCCCGATGGCATTGGAACTTACCGAAGTGTGTTCCACCCACTTCTTCAAGGAGACTATTTCACCTTTTTAGGCGAGAAAGAAGGGGAGTACAGTGGTATCCGCAAGGTCGGCATCTTTGATTACAAAGCTCGCAGGCTTGTTTGGGAATGTGAAGTCATCAGTGAAGAGGAATACCGTGCAACGGGGAATCATCTCGTAGCTCCTCAGCCCTTATATATGAGTGGCAGCAAACTGTATATCAGGGATTTCCAGGACACCTTGCATATCTTTGAGCGTGTGAACGAATAACACGAGTAAGAAGTATGAAGAAAATCCAGATGAATGATAGGATTATACTAGTGTCTCTATTATCCTTACTCCTCTCCTCCTGCCTTAAAGAGACAGCAATTCCCATATCCTCTTCCTTCTCTATTGAGGTGGCGGAGGACAAGACCGCGCTTGTCGTCATTGAGCCCCAGGGTTTAGCCTTCACATTGTAGGGCTGTATACAAAGAAAAATCGTTGTAAGTATAGGTCTTACAACGATTTACGCTAATTTTGAAGGCTTTTCTGACGACCATTTTGAAGTCATCTTGAAGCACTTTGCGGAGAGAGGGGGATTCGAACCCCCGAAACGCTTTAGGCGTTTACACGCTTTCCAGGCGTGCCTCTTCAACCACTCGAGCACCTCTCCGGTTGAAAAGTGATTCTCATTGATTTTTAGGAGAATCGCAAAGAGCTTGCTGCTCGTTTGCGAGTGCAAAGGTACGATCTTTGTGTGGAATGACGAAATTATAGGAAGAAAAAATGCGCGCGAATTGCATTTTAGCGGTTTCTGCTGAGGAGAACGCAGAAATTTGCCTATATTTGCCCATCATGTCACCCAGAAAATAGCTAACAGAAGAATGGAAAAGTACGCTTATCCCGTTCGGCAATTTGCCGGCGCCACGAAACGTGTGGTGCAAACCCTGGATTTGAAAGACGACCCCGAGCTGGTGGCCGCCTATAAGCATTGGCACGCTCAAGAAGGGATCTGGCCCGAAATTTTGCAGGGCATCAAAGACAGCGGAGTGCTCGAAATGGAGATTTACCTCCTCGGCACCCGTCTTTTCATGATCGTGGAACTCGCCGCATCCGACAGTTGGGACGAAGTGATGGCGCGCATGGGAGCAGGACCGCGGCAAGCAGAATGGGAAGCCTTTGTGGCCCGCTTTCAGCGCGCTGATCCCACCGCCGGGAGTGCAGAAAAATGGCAGCGCATGGAGCGTATTTTCCATGTGTACGAATAACGACAAGCACTATACCGGTCCTACATTCGGCACTGCGGACGTCACAATATCAAAACGACGCGCACCACATGATTTGTGTGGTGCGCGTCGCTTTTTCTATTGGTGTGGAGGCACAAATCGGATTAGTGGGCTGTGCTCAATTGCGCGGTGCGCAGAGCAAAGACATGGTGCAAACCGTGCGGAGCCTTTATTTTTCGAGCAGGTCGGGGCGGAGCCGTTTCGTGCGCTCGAGCGATTGTGCCATCTCCCATTCGTGGATCTTCGCGTCGTGGCCCGAGAGGAGCACATCGGGCACTTTCCAACCTTTGTAGTCGGCCGGGCGGGTGTAGACGGGAGCTGCCAGCAAGTGGTCTTGGAAGGAGTCGCTGAGTGCGCTCTGTTCGTCGCCGATGGCACCGGGAATGATGCGCACGATGGCATCGGTCATGCAGGCTGCGGCCAATTCGCCGCCGGTGAGCACGAAATCGCCGATCGAAACCTCCTTCGTGATGAGGTGCTCGCGAATGCGGTAGTCGATGCCCTTGTAGTGTCCACAGAGAATAATGAGGTTGCCCTTCATCGAGAGGCTGTTGGCCATGGGTTGGTCGAACTTTTCACCGTCGGGCGAGGTGAAAATCACTTCGTCATAGTCGCGTTCGGCCTTGAGCGCTGCGATGCAGTCGTCGATGGGTTGGCACTGCATCACCATTCCCGCAAAGCCGCCGTAGGGATAGTCGTCGACGCGGCGATGTTTGTCGGTGGTGTAGTCACGCAGGTTGTGCACATGAATTTCGACCAGTCCTTTTTTCTGCGCTCGCGCCAGGATGGAGGTGTTGAGGAAGCCGTCGAGCATTTCGGGAACTACGGAGATGATGTCGATGCGCATGCCGGTTAAGTTGTGTTGGGGTGATAGTTGTTCGTTGAGGACGTGTGGGGGTAGACCACTTCGGTTCTTTGCTGCAAAGGTAGCGAAAAAATGCCGAGAGGTGGAGCGGCGACCTCGATTTTCGTACGCTGTGGGGTAAAAGTTTGCCCACGGTGGGGGAGTGGTGCGACGAAAATCGACAACGCGGTGCGCGTGCGCACGCTGCGTGTTCAGGAAAGTGGAGCGCGCACGGAGTGGAGCGCGAAAAAAGCGCAAGCGCCCCTCACCGGTTGTGAGAAACCGGCAAGGGACGCCTTTGCATAGGGTGGAGACGGGTGCGAATCACTCAAAGTCATCGCCGTAGGACAATTCAGCTTCGACCACGAGTTCGAGATCTTCTATGCTGAAATCGCCCACCTTGTCTTTGTGCGCGGTGAGTCGGAGTGTCTCGGCGATGCGCTCAAGATCGACATTGACGTAACCCTCTTCGTCGGGTTCGGCATCGAGGATGTCGCTGTCTGCCAAGAATTCTTCGATGAGATCGTGGAAGTAGTAAAGTTGCTCTTCGTCAAATCGAGCACTGACTTCCGAGGGAAGTGAGCGACGAACGTGAGCCACAATTTCTGCGTCGAGGGCAGCGTCCTCGAGCAATTCGTTGTCTAATACGGCCATGGGAGGGTATAGAGTGAAGCGTTAGCGTTCGCTGATCAGAGCTGGTTTTCGATCTTGGAAACGATCTCCGACTTGGGCAGTGCTCCGACGAATTTATCGACCTGCTGACCATTTTTGAAGAACAGCACCGTGGGAACCGAACGGATGCCGTAGGTCATGGCGAGATCTTCGCTCTCGTCGACATCAACTTTGACGATGTTGACGCGGTCGCCGAACTCTTCGCTCACCTCGTCGAGTGTGGGCGAAAGTTTCTTGCAGGGGCCGCACCAGGTGGCGAAGAAGTCAACGACGAGGAGCTTATCATCTTGTACGAGTGCGGGGAAGTCTGTGGAATTGATGAGACGTGCCATAAAGCTTTTGTTTTTTGAAGTTTGAAATCGCTGTACCGAGAACGGCCGAGCGTGGTTAGTGTGGCTTTGCTGCCTTGATGTCCCCAATCATGCCAATAGTGTGCCAAAGCGGCGAGGGGCTGACAGGCGTCTGCCACGTCTTTACGCTGCAAAAGTACTACTTTTTTGTCGGTGAGCGCTACGAATACAGAAAAACATGTATCGCGTCGGATATATTATCACTTTTCCTCCGTGAAGATGTGATTTTGCACTCCGCGGCCGGCTATCGGGCAAAGCGAGCATTCGGCGCTCGCCTGTCGAATTGGCAGCTTTTTGCGGGCGGAAGGGGGACGGGGACCCTGCGGCGACCACGGCGGGGCGATGTGTGCGCAGTGCTGCGTCTCTGTCACGCCTGGGTGCGTACCTATCCCGGAGCCGTACGTGAGAACATGTGGCACGTAGACCGAAAGTCCCCGCTGCGATGGAAAAAATGCGGGACTTTGCAACGAAAATGCGCGAGTTTCTACACAAAGCGCCCCGTTATCCGCATTTTCTTGCCCGTCGGAAGGCCGCGTGGGAGGCTGTTTCGCCGTCAGGTGGGGCGTTTCATCTTCAGAGGGGACTCGATGCGGACGAAGGAGGGGAAAGAGGGGAAGCCTTCCATAGCAAAAATTCCCCTTTGCAGGGCGAGGGTGCGCTGCTAAGGGGATCTATTCGAAATGTGCTGCCCGATGGGCAACGGCGATTAGGCTTGATGTTGCGGGCGGAAGAGATCGTTGACCGTCTTCACGGGATTGAACGTGCTGAGCGGCACTTCAACGAAGACGGTGTTCCAGTCGCTCATGGCGCCATTCCAGAGGCCGGGGAGTTCGAGTGCGAGCAATTCTTTGCCGTCCTTGGATTTGTGGGAAATGAAACCGGTGGCGGGATCGACGAAATCGGGCAAATGGAATTTTTCGCCGTTGAAGTCGCGCAAACCACACACGAGATCGACGGGATTGAAGTGCGTGCCTTGTTCGAAGAGCGCTTTTTTGCTCGGATCGTTCATGTCGATCTGGCTGCTCTCGAGGATCTGGAGCGAAACACTCCCGTCGGGATTGTAAGCGAGGAAGGGGCCACCGCCGGGTTCGCCGACATTGCGCACCATGCCGCAGACGCGCATCGGGCGGTTGAGCCGACAATAGAGATAGTCGAGGAGTTCGAGTCCTTCGAGGGCTTCAGCGGCATCGCTGTGGCAGTGAAGATCTTTTTCGACGAACTGCAACATCTCGTGCAGGCGCTCTTCGCTCACATCGCCCGCTTCGAGTTCTTCGAGATAGGCGAAAGCACGGGCTTGCAAGCTGACGAGCAGACCGGCAAGCACCTGTTTGTAAGTGACGGTGTCGGCTTTCAACCGGTCGGGGCAGACATTGTCGACGGTTTTGACGAAGACCACATCGGCATCGAGGTCGTTGAGGTTTTCGATCAGGGCGCCGTGTCCGCCGGGGCGGAAGAGCAGGCTACCGTCTGCGTTGCGGAACGGCGTGCCGTCGGGGTTGGCAGCCACAGTGTCGGTGGAAGGTTTCTGCTCGGAGAAGGTGATGTCGAGTTGCACGCCCTCGTTTTGCACAAAACGCGGAGCACACTTTTCGGCCAGTGCTTCGAAAAGGGCGCGGTGTTCGGGCGAAACGGTGAAATGGAGTCGCACGTGGCGGTCGGCGCAGGCGTATTTCACCCCTTCCACGAGGTGCTCTTCGAACGGCGTGCGCGCTCCGTCGGCATAGCGATGGAATTGCAGCAGTCCCTTGGGCAGACGGCCGTAATTGAGTCCTTCGGGCAGCAGCAAACCGGCCACCACTTTCTTGTATTCGCCTTCGGCCACGAGCGCAGCGCTGTCTTTGCCGTGCAACTTCACCATGGCTGCATCGAGCGCGCCGAGGAACGGGGCGTGGGGCAGGTCTTCGAAGAAGGTTTGGGTGAAGGCGTCGGTCGGTGTGTCTGATGTGCCGTCGAGGAAGGCAAAGAGGTCCTTGAACATGCGGCTTGCTGCGCCGGAAGCGGGGACGAACTTGACCACTTCATGGTCGCCTTCGTTGAGGTAGCGCTCCCATGCAGCGAGATAGAGGTTGCGTTCCGTCTCGGAGGGGACATAAATGCCACCGTTGTCCACCGATGCGGCAGCTTCCAGTTCGAGGAAAGGGAAACCGTGCTTGAGGTCGGCTAATTGTCGGTTGAATTGCTCCTCGCTGATGCCTTTGCGGTCGAGGAGTTCGCGGTCTTGTGGAGTAAGCATGTGGATAGGAGTTGATTGCAGGGATTAGGTATTTGACGACTGCCCGGTGCGACTCAGGGCTGCCGGTGCGTTGGGGGCGTAATGGTCGAGGAGAGCATGGGACCGGTTCGTAGACGTAAGCGAGACCGAACTAAAACGAGGCTGCCCGTGGGAAAGGGAGATCACGCCCGGAAGAATGCTTTCCAATACGGATTTTCTTCGTCGAAGATTCTTTTTTCTTCCGCGGAGAGCTTGTGCGGATAGTCAGAGAATAGATTATAGATTTTCTTTCGGTCGAAGGAAAAGAGGTAGAGTCCTATATTGTCGACCGTATAGACCCACCAGATGCGGTCGGTGTCGTTTTCTTTGTAAAAATCGTATTGCATGGTGAATAGGTTGTCTCGGGGGATATGGCGACGGACGGAGCCATCGGAAAACTTCAACGGTCGATGCGCACTTTGGCCACGAGTTTCCTCATCGTGCCTCTGCCGATGATGGGAGCGTGGGCGTCGTCGGGAAAACAAATGTAGCACTGACCCGGCTGAATTTCGAAGTAGGTCTGTGCGGGGCCGGGATAGAACGCACGATCGAGCTGCGCATCATAGGGCACAAGGGGAGTTGTGAGGGAAGACAGGGGCGACCAACCGCAAACCTCGGTTCCCGAAAGCGGGAAATGCACGTCGATGTAGCGGCGGTGGACTTCGAGCAGCTGTTCCTCGCGGGTTTTCATCGTCGTTTCGTCGACGTTGATGAAGAGCTGTTGGCCGTCTATCACGATGCGCCCGGTGGGTACCTGCGTGAGGTCGTGCTGTTCGAGATAGTCAGTGAGCCCGAGGAAGCCGGGATGTAGGGAGGCGTAAGCGCGAAGGCGGGAGATTTCGTCGAGAATCATAAGGCAGAAGGCTATCGGTGGGAAGTATGCATACAAAAGTAGTGCGTTCTGCCATGTAGAGCAAGAGAAAACGCGGGATTTTCGCCGAGGGAAGCAAAAAGACGAGGATGCGGAGGGGCGAAGTGTCGTTCCGTGGGGCGCGAGTGGGATGGTGGGTTGTGGAGTGTGGACGAAGACGGGGCGCTCACCCGAGTCGGTGACAAACGTGCGACCGGCTGTGCTCGGTGCCGGTCAAGGAGTGGGGGAGTGCGGCGCGCTAACGGCAAGGAACGTACGAAAAAACGCGCCCTTCGACCCGTAGCATGGTCGAGGGGCGCGTATGGTGTGCAGAAATGCAGAGTGCGTGGTGCGCGCGGAGGGAGGATCATTGCATGTCTTTGGCGCTTTTGATCGTGACCTCCACGATCTTCGTGGGATCGAGCTCACGATTGCGGCGTTCGGTGGCTTCGACCACTGCGCCGGCGAGGTGAGCGAAGGCTTGTCCCGTGAGGGTCTCAGCGCGGAGGGCTACGGGTTCGCCGCTATCGCCCCCGTCGCAGATGCTTTGCACAATAGGAATTTGTGCAAGTACGGGTACATTGAGCTCTTCGGCCAACCGGGTGGCGCCTTCGCGACCGAAAATGTAGTAACGGTTGTTGGGCAATTCGGCAGGTGTGAACCAAGCCATGTTTTCCACGAGGCCTAGGATGGGCACATTGACTTTTTCGTTGCGGTACATGTCGATGCCCTTGCGTGCATCGGCCAGTGCCACCTGTTGCGGGGTGCTGACGATAACGGCACCGGTGATGGCGAGCGTTTGCAGGAGGGTGAGGTGAATATCGCTCGTGCCGGGCGGCGTGTCGATGATGAGATAGTCGAGTTCTCCCCAGTCGGCGTCGGCAATGAGCTGCCGGAGCGTGTTGGAGGCCATGGAGCCGCGCCAGAGTGTGGCCGTTTGCGGGTTGACGAAGAAGCCGACGGAGAGAAGTTTCACCCCGTATTTGAGTGCGGGGATGAGGAGTTGGCGGCCTTCGACGATGTGTGCGTAAATTTGTTCGCTTTCGACGCTGAACATTTTGGGCATGGACGGACCGAAAACGTCGGCATCGAGCAGGCCCACTTCGTAGCCTTGGGCGGCCAAAGCCACGGCGAGGTTGGCGGAGACGGTGCTTTTGCCCACCCCGCCCTTGCCGGAGCTGACGGCAATGATGTTTTTGACGCCGGGCAGGAGCTTTTCGGGTTCGGGGCGCTCGGCTTGTCGATAAACGGGGGTGATTTCGACTTGCACGTCGGGGCTGATCTCACGATGAATGGAAGCCTCGATCGATTTGAAGAGGCTTTTCATGAAGGGGTCGGGGTTCTTGTCGAAGACGATGGAGAAACTCACTTTCATGCCGTCGATGTGCGGCTGATCGTCGAGCATATCGGCTTCGATGATCGTCTTTCCGTTGCCGGGATAGCGAATACCGGCCAAGACGTCGGTGATGAGTTTGGGATAGAGGGTCATGTGAAGAGGACAAGAGGGGGAGGTTCAGCATTCGAAGTCGACAGCGACGCGACTTTCGGCCACGCGCTTCGCATATTCCACCACTTTGAGGTGTTCGGGGTGGTTGGCGTAGCGCGACAAGGCGTCGAGATCGTCGACTGTTACCGTGAGAACGCCATCATACGAGGAAGCGGAGCGGAGCACATCGACGCCGTATTCGAGAGAGTGGAGTTCGGGCACCACCCCCACGAGGGCTTCGAGGTGTTGTTTCATCCAAGCGGAGTGTTCGAGGGCTGTTTTTCCTTCGGCGCCGTCTTTGAAGCGCCACATGACGATATGTTTGAGCATGAGTTTGCGGGATATGGGGATGAATGAAAATTATTTTGTCTTGTTGAGTTCCGAACGTTTGTGACGATTGTAGGAACGATAGTCGTCCATCTCGATTTCGACGTCGGGTTCCACGAGCGTTCCGGCTTGCGGGAGGTGGAACTTGAGGTATTTGATGGTGAGGCCTCGGTCGATCCACTGCTGTTCGTAGTAGGTTCTGATGCCGAGAATGTTTGCCACCTCCTTGTTCTCGTTGGCTGCCAGGGTGTGATAGAGATCGTCGGTGCGGAATTCGACGGGGAGCCCGTTGGCTTTCACCAGCAAATCGGTGTAGGTGAAGAGAAAATTGGAGTCGGTTTTGAGGTGGATGAGTCCATTGTCGGCCAAAAGGCGGCGATAGCGTTCGAGAAAATGGGTGGAAGTGAGTCGTTTGGTCACCTTCTTCATTTGCGGATCGGAGAAAGTGAGCCAAATTTCAGCGATTTCGCCGGGCGCAAAGAACTTGTCGATGAATTCGATGTGCGTACGGAGAAATCCCACGTTGTGCATGCCTTTGTTGTGGGCTTCTGTTGCCCCGCTCCACATGCGCGCGCCTTTGATATCCACCCCGATAAAATTTTTGTCGGGGAAGAGTTCGCCGAGTCCCACGCAGTATTCGCCTCGTCCACAGCCGAGTTCGAGCACGATGGGGTGCTCGTTTTTGAAGAAGTCGCTGTGCCATTTCCCGCGCAGAGGGTGGGGGGGAGTGTCCGGTGTCTGGAAAGGTGCCTCGACTACGTGAGTATAAGTGGCCATTTCGGCGAACTTGGAGAGCTTGTTCTTACTCATGGTCTAATAGTTTCTTTACGTCGTCGGTAACTTTCTTGAGTTGAGATTGACAGAGGGCGAGAAGTTCTTGCGCGCGCTTGATTTTTGGGGTGAGTTGGTCGATGTCCATTTCGCCACGCTCAATTTCTGTGACGATTTGTTCTACTTCCCTGACGGCTTCTTCGTAGGAGGGATGGGTGCTGCGGGGCATATCGGTGGGATTTATGGGGCGGGATGACACATTATTGGGGGGCAACGACTCGACTGCGCACGATTCCTTTGGCCAAGTGGGTTTCTATGAGCGTGTCGGTGGGAATTTGCTCTTCGCTGCGCACGGTTTTTCCGTCGAGGGTGTAGGTAATGGAGTAGCCCATGCGGAGGATTCGTTTGGGGTCGGCGGCCTGTATGCTTTTCTCGGCGACTTGCAGACGATGTGTGGCGCGTTCGAGCATGCGTTCCGCGGCCGGTGCAAGGCGTTGTGCGATTTGTGCGGTGCGATGTGCGCAGTCTGCAAGCTGTTGAATGGCGGCAGTCTGCAAACGGTTGGCTTGTCGAAACACGCGGTGCCGTTGCGTGGCCACAAACTCGGTGGCGCTGACCGAGTAGCGGTGGGCAAGCAGTTCGAATGTGCGCTGTTTCGCTTGCAATGCGCGGAGTGTGCCGTTGTGCAACGCTGCTTCGAATTGTAGGAGGCGGTGATCCTCTGTTTGCATGCGCTCGATGAGAAAGGCGGCCACGGCCGTCGGCGTTTTGCAGCGGGTGCCGGCCACCAGATCGACGACGGTTTCGTCGCGTTCGTGCCCGATACCGGTGATCACCGGGAGGGGAAATTGCGCAACATTGCTCGCCAGCTCATAATCTTCGAAGCCGTCGAGATCTGTCGTGGCACCTCCGCCGCGAATGATGACGACGGCGTCCCATCGGTCGAGTTGTTCTGCAATGGAATCCAGGGCCGCAATGACACTTTGCGGGACGTTGGCACCTTGCATTTGGGCGGGAAAGAGCTGCAGGACGAAGGCATAGGGAGATTGCTCGATCTGGTTGCTGAAATCACCGTAGCCTGCTGCATTTTCCGAGCTGATCACGGCGATGCGCTTCGCAAGACGGGGCAGGGGAATCTCCTTGTTGAGCGTGAAAATCCCGTCTTCCATGAGCTGGTTGACGATCTCTTGCCGTCTTCGAGCGAGTTCGCCGAGTGTAAATTCGCTGTTCAGGTCAATGATGTTGAGCGAATAACCATAGACTTCGTGGAAACTGACGTTCACACGGGCCATGATCTTGAGCCCCTTGTGAAGGTGTTGGCGCGTTTCGCGCTCAAATCGGATTTTAAGTCGCTGCCACGTGTTGTTCCATATGTTGGCGTGTGCTTTTGCGCGGAACTCTCCGGAGCGGCGCTCGTCTTTTTCGACGAGCTCCAGGTAGCAGTGTCCGTTAGGCGGCTCACGCATCTCAGCAATTTCGGCCACGACCCAGAAACTGTCCATGAGGGTGAGTTCCAACGTCTGGCGAACGATAGAATTGAGCTCATAGAGCGAGAGTGCGGGGGAGGATTCGAGGTCTTGCACGGAACGGGAATTGAAACGTTGGGATGCAAATATAACGATTTCTACGCAATTTCCCAACGAACGGGGTCATTTAGCCGATAGATTCGGACAGACGCGCGTTCGTTGGGAAATGCGACGCAAAGATTATGTTTGGTAGTTCCTTCTCATTGCGGAAAAACCGGGGACTTTGTTGGGCTATTGCACGCTGACTTCGCGCACTTGCACCTGATTGCGGGGCAAAAGCTGCGAGGAGTTGCAGATTACACGCTGTCCTACGTTGTCTTTGAGGAAAAAGTAGAACGATTTGAGTGCACTGCGGGTTCTGGGATCCGTAGTGATGGCCCAAACAGAGCGAACCAGCGGGTATTCGCCGGTGGCAATGTAGTATTGATAGGGGCGCTGCCAGTCATTGGCCTTTTTCCCGACTTTCCCGACGAGCATCACGTGGACATCAAGGTCTTGGAAACTCTTGATGACAGTGGTGTCTCCCTTCTCTTGGCGCAACCAGTCGGTGGAAACGACACCAATAACATTGGGATTCTCCTTCACCGCTTGGATGACTTTCAAGTTGCTCCCTTGCGCGAAGATGTTTCCCTTGAGTTCCTTGCCGCCATTGAGACTGTCTTTCATGTAGCGCACGGTGCTCGAACCGGAAGCATCGAACACGAGCGAGAGTTTGCCGCTGCGGTGGGTGACTTCCAGCTGTTTCCAGTCTGTGATCCGCCCTTGCACGATGGCGCGCAGCTCGTCGAGGTTGATTACCGTGTCGGTGTTGGCTTTATTGACGATGAGTGCGAAGGCATCGTAGGCGATTTTGCTTTGCGTGACGGAGAGGTTGTGCGAGCCGACGAATTCTTTCTGTTTATCGTTGAGGGGATGCGTGGTGATGGCCATGCGCACCGAGTCTTTCAACAGCAGCTTCACCGCCGAGTCTTCGCTACAATAGACCGGCAGCAGGGTGGCTTCCGGCTTGCGGAGGGCATAAAGGTCGGAGAGTTCGGTCAATATGGGCTGGAAACTTTCATCCGCCGCAAAATGTACGTCGTCTTCGTGAAGTTCTTCGTAGGCCGCTTTGGGATTGGTGCCGCAGGCTGTGGCCAGCAGCGCGGTCAACAGGAATAGAAAGGTGAATTTGCGCATGGAGATAGGATTTTATTGAAGAGTAGCTCGGCAGTGATAACCGTCAGTCGGCCGTTTTAAGAGAGGGCGGGGGATTGACGGCTGAAAATTTCGAAGGGAGTGGCTTACTTTTCGGTTGTTTTCTCGGGAATCATGAAACGAATGGGAAGCGTGTACCAAACACGTACAACCTTGCCTCCTTGCTTACCGGGAATGAAGCGGGGGAGAGATTTCACCACGCGCTTGGCTTCAGCGTCGCAATGCGATTCGAGAGATTTGATGATTTGTACCTTGCCGATGTGACCGTCTTCGAGAACGACGAAACGGAGCTGAACGATACCCTGCACGCGGTCTCTTATCGCCTGTTCGGGATACTTGAGGTGCTGCGCCACGTAAGCCAACAAGGCATGCTCACCACCGGGGAAAACCGGCATCTGCTCGGGGATGGTGCACACTTCCGGGCTTCTTTCTTCCGCTTTGACGGGAAGTCGGTCGTGGTTCCTTTTGGTGTTTTGCGCACTCAGCGTCGCTGTCGTAGTCAACAGCATTGCAACAATGAGGAGATGTCTCAGCATAGTTCTTTGAATTTGGGAGATAGTTGGGGCATTTGGGTACTTACCCGAGACAAAGTTAGCAACAACTGCTTCAATCTCAAAACATACGCCGCATTTTTTCGTGCGAAAGTGGGGGCAAAAGCAAATCCGCGCGCCGGGGAAACCGGAGCGCGGATAGAAAATGTATTCGTTCGAGTGCTTACTGAATCTGGAAGCGGATGGGGAGGGTGTACCAAACGCGTACAGCCTTACCTTGTTGCTTACCGGGAATGAAGCGGGGGAGAGATTTCACCACGCGCTTGGCTTCAGCGTCGCAATGCGATTCGAGGGACTTGATGATTTGCACGTCGCCGATGCTACCGTTCTCGAGAACGACGAAACGGAGCTGGACGATACCTTGTATATCTTGTTCCTTTGCGATCTCGGGGTACTTGACGTGACTGCCCACATAAGCGAGCAACGCGCTTTCACCACCGGGGAAGACGGGCATCTGCTCAACAATGGTGTGCACCTCAGGAGCTTTTTCTTCCTCCTTTGTGGGCACTTGGTCACCACCGGCGCGCTGATTGTCCTTGAGGTCGTCGATGTTCATACCATTCTTGGAGTCACCGACATAGTCTTGGGCGGCAATCGAGATGTTGGAGCGGTTCAGTTCGTCTTGGTTTTTGAGCTTCTTGGTCTCATCTACCTTGTCCACAATCTCGGGCACGGTGAATCCTATCGAAGCGCGAACTGCGACTTTCTGAATTTGCTCCTTGGGTTTCTCTTCTTCCTGTTTCACCTCGGCCTTCTTCTCCTCCTTCTTGGGTTCGTCCTTTTTGAGTTCGGAGAGTTCGGTGACCGCTTGTGCATCGGCTCCGACACTGGCGTCGTAAGCCTTTTTCGCAGCCGTGTAGCTGAAGATCAAGGCCGCCAAAGCTGCGATGCCGACGAGGATATCAATGATAGCAAGGAGGTGACGACGGCCGGCTTTTGAGCGTAAATCATAAGCACCGTAGCTCTTGTTACGCCCTTCAAAGACGAGGTCGCACCATTGCTGCGAGATAATATCGACTTTTGACATAGTGAATTACTTTACTTATGGTTTTACTTCTTGAAGTCCTCAACCATTTGCTTATCGTGATCGTTGACCTTGTCGATTACATATTTGCCGATGTAGCAATTCTGCATTTCGTCAAGGACATTGATCAGATTGAGGTAGGTCGACTCGTCCATCGGCTTGATGATGGCCGTAGGCGTGCCGTCAGCGTTCTTAATCTTCTTGAGTTCCTCTTTGTACCAAGCCTTGTTTTGTTCGGCCTTCTGTGCATTGCCGGTGTACATACCTGCATATTGCTTTTTGAGGGCTTCCACCTTGGCTTTGGCGACTTGGTTTTTGCGAAGCAGCACAGCTCGCAGACCGTCTTTGCCGTAGGTGGTTTCTTCAAGTTTGGCTTCAGAGGGTTTACCCTCGAAGTAGTAGAGCTTATTGTCTTTGCCAATGATAATCGTGATAGCTTCATCGGTCTGTACCTGGCTCTTGTTCTCCTGCTTAATGTCTTCTTTGTCAGAAGGCATGGTGATTTCCATCGTTTGGGGCTTGAGGAGCGTGGTACAAAGCATGAAGAAAGTCACGAGCAACATAATCATGTCGACCATCGGAGTGAAGTCGACACGGGCGTTCATCTTTTTCTGCTTGGATTTCTTACCCTTGCCGTTTCCGCCGCCTGTATCTAATTGTGCCATAACTTTATTCTATCCGATTATTTCTCTTCGCCTTTGAGTGTCGTGATGAGGTTGTATCGCGACTCATCGATTTGACGAAGTGAGTTCATAACTTCTTTGATGGTGCTGTACGGTGTATTCTGGTCGGCCTTGATGGCGATGCGCATCTTTTCACCGTTCGCTTGGCGTGCTGCCGTTACCCAATCTTTGAGTTCATTATGTGTGCTGTCGCACGGAATGCCCGCATTGGGATCTTTCTGGAGGATATCGTTGCGTTTGTCGCCCGAAGCCAACCAGCTTTTGATCGTATTGAGGGGCGTCCCGAACATCGGAACTTCGGAGAACTGCTTAAGCTGCGCACTGTTGAGGTCGAGCTTCTTGTTGTCCACCAGGTTTTGTGCCATTGCCTTTTGTGCAGTGGGGTTGTCCATGTTCATGAACACCTTTCCTTGGGGCGAAACAAAGATGGTAAGCAGATTATTCTCCGGGATTTTAATGTCAGAGACCGATCCGGGCACGTTCACTTTGACAGGTTCTTCCTTGGTGAACGTGGCAGTAAGCATAAAGAAGGTAAGCAGCAGGACCATGACGTCACTCATCGGGGTCATGTCGATGAATGTGTCTTGTTTTTTTACATGAAAACGTCCCATTGTTTTGGAGTTACCTGTTTATGATTACTTTTGGGTGGTCTTGAAAGTTTCTACGATGGTGAAGCCGAGTTCGTCGATGGCGAAAGTCAGACGGTCGATCTTGTTCGTGTAGTAGTTGTAGGCGATAACGGCAGCTGCACCGGTGGCGATACCGGAAGCCGTGTTCACGAGTGCTTCAGAGATACCCACGGAGAGTGCAGAAGAGTCAGCGCCACCTTCGCCGCTACCCATGGCGGAGAACGACTTGATCATACCCATAACCGTACCGAGCAGACCCATGAGTGTACCGAGCGTTACGATGGTACCGATGATGGGGAGGTTTTCCTGCATCATGGGCATTTCGAGTGCAGTAGCCTCTTCGATGGTCTTCTGGATGGCGAGCACCTTCTTTTCCGTCTCGAGGTCGGTGGATTGTTGCTTCTTGTATTCGGTGAGGGCTGCGAGCACTACGTTGGCAACGGAGCCTTGTTGCTTGTTGCAGAGCTGTTCGGCCTTGTTCACATCACCTTGCTTAAGGGCAGATTTCACAGCGGCCGCAAATTTGCCGAGGTTACCTTTACCGTTAGCCGTGCTGATGGCGAACCAACGTTCGATAGCGAGTGCAATAACTGTGATGAAAAGGGTCCAGATGATGGGCACGATGAAACCACCCTTGTAGACCGTACCCACGATACCGGCGGGTTCATAACTCTTGTCTTGGAAGAAGTGGAAGGGAAGGCCCGTGGCATCCTCCGTGCCGTGGAAGTTTCCGAGGTAACCGGCACCAAAGACGTAGAGACATTCAGCAATGAGGAAGCAGATGATGATTACTGCAAAGCCGGACTTGATGCCCGTAAAGCCTTTTTTGGGGGCAGCACCCGTGGCTGCCGTAGCATTTGTAGTTGCCATTTAGATAAGGATTTGAGTGAGAGATAAATTTGATTGTTTCAATGTGGTGAGCGAAAACTTATGCGGCGCTGAGGAACTGATGCGGCGCACTAGGTCGCTAAAAATCGACTGTATCGACTTAGTATGGATACTATCGTACGACAAAAGTAAGTAGTTTTTCGCATGTAGCCAAGCCGAAGTTTATTTTTTTCGTTCGGCTTTTTGTGTTTTGCAATCGGCCAAGATCAAAAAGACGGCAGAACAATTGGGGAAATCGGGAGATTTTAGAAAAAAGCCGGGAGCTTTCGGCGAAAAGTGGGACGTTTCTCGCAGAACAGCGCAATGTTGTTATCTCATCATCCCATGGGTACGGGGACCCTTGGGCTGCTATGTTCTAATCGGCAACCTTCACGCTCAAAGTCCTCATCTTTTTTATGGCAGGTGGGCGTGGAGGATTCGGCTCGCGGAGTTCGGGATGGGAAGTCGGTGATGAAAAGCCCTCGCCCTTGACCTTCGAAGTGAGATGTGGCGCGGCTGTAATGCGGGTACGGTAAGCCCAGCGCGCGGGTTGCACGTGTGGGAAAGAAACCCGAAGATAGCAGCCGACGGGCACAAAAAACGCCCCGAAAGCGAAGGCCTTCGGGGCGAAAGGGGAATGCGATCAGTTCGGTTCACTCTTTTTCCTCGGCATAGCGGATGACGCCGTTCTCGGACGTGGTGATGAACTTCGTGATATCGTCAATTTCAGGCGAAAGAGGGATTTGTTCTTTGATTTTGATTTCGGCATCTTCGAGTGAGAAGTTGCCGGCTGTGATCATACGGAAGGCATTGGCGATGTGGCGCAAGAGGCGTTCGTCCGTTTCGGGGCGCACAGCGGTAATGACTTTGGAGTTCACGCCGTGATAGGCGGCGGGGTTGCCGCCAAAAATGCCGTAGGGGATGACGTCGCGCTTGACGCGGCAGCCACTTTGCAAGAGAACGAACTTACCAACACGCACACCCCGCTGCACAATGGTGGAGGAGGAAAGGATGGCATAGTCGTCGATGAGACAGGCGCCCGCAACACTGGTCGAAATGCCGAGCACACAGTGGTCGCCGATGTGGACATCGTGGGCAATGTGCACCTTGTTCATGAGGTGATTGTTGTGACCGATGCGCGTGGCGTCCTCGGTGCGGTTGCTTCCTGCGATGAGTACGTTCTCGCGGATGACGTTGTCGTCACCGATAACGACGTGAGGTTTTTGCCCTTTCTCGAAGTGGAAGGATTGGGGTTCGGCGCAAATGACGGTGTTCTGGTGGATGACGTTGCGAGCTCCGATGGTGGCTCCGTTGAGAATGGAGACGTGGGGCATGATGACGCAATCGTCGCCGATGCGGACGTCGCCTTCGATGTAGACGAAGGGACCAATTTCGACGTTCTGACCAATTTGCGCGGCCGGATCGACGTAAGCAAGAGGACTGATCATAGAGCTAATGAGAGTTGTGAGGGTTAATGACGTCCGCCTCCGAGGGCTTGATAGAGCGAAATGACGGCTTGGACCTTTTCATAGCGCTTGTTGAGGAGCGAGAGCTGGCCGTTGAGCAGTGACATTTGCGAGTTGAGCGTCTCAAGATAGGTAGTGGTGTTGCCGTTCTTGAAGAGGAACTGCGTGTCGTCGTAGGCTTTTTGGAGTTGCTGCACTTGCTGTTTGGCCAAGTCGGTGGTTTGGCATGCCGTGTTGTAGGCATTGAGCGCGTTGCTCACTTCCTGTCCGGCTTTGAGGAGGGTCTTTTCGAAATCGAGCTGTGCGCTTTCTTGCGTGATCTTGGCGATTTCGTAGTTGCCCTTCAGTTTACCTTGTGCAAAGAGCGGCTGGGTGAGCGATGCAACGCCGGCTGCGATGAATTTGCCGGGGTTCATGATCATACCGCCGAGCGAGTTGGTGAACTGTCCCTGTGCGCTCAGGGTGATTTTGGGGAAGAAAGCGCCGCGCGCAGCCTGAATGCCGTAGAAAGCTTGGGCCAGTTTGGCTTCGCTGATGGCAACGTCGGGGCGATTGGCGAGGAGGGCAAGCGGGAGGCCGGTGCTGAAGGATTTGGGGAAGCCTTCGGCGGTGAAGGCACTGCGCTGAATGCCATGGGGCGTCTCATGGAGCAAGAGGCAGAGGGCGTTTTCGGCTTCGCGCATGCTCTTTTTGATGGTGGGCACACCGGCTTCGATTTGGAGCACCTGTGCTTTTGCGCTGGCGATGGCGGCCGAATTGGTGTAGCCGACCGTTTTCATCGCTTCCATGGCGGCAATGTTCTTGCGCCAGAGGGCGAGGGTCGATTCGGTGGTGGCCAATTGCTCATCGAGCATTTGTAAGCTGTAATAGAGGTTGGCCACTCCGCAAACCACGGCGGTCTGCGTGGCTTGTCGTGCCCACTTGGCCTGCTCGAGCGAGAGTTCACCTTGTTTCTTGGCGTTGTAGAGTGTGCCGAAGGCATCAATTTGCCAAGAGGCTTGCACGGGGATCTCGTAGGTCTTGTTGGTTGTCGCGTGGTCAATGAAGGCGTGCGAGATCGTGCCCGAAGGCGATAGTGCGATTTGGGGCAGATAGGCGAGTTTGTTGATGCGCAAACCGATTTCTGCCTGTTTCACGGTGAGCAGGGCCTTGCGCATGTCGGTGTTGCGCACCAAAGCGGTGTCAATGAGGGTGCGCAGTTGCGGATCGGTGAAGACTTCTCGCCAAGGGAGGTTGCCGAACGAAGCGGTGTCGGCAATGGCCAACGTGCCGCCGGCTGCGGTGGTGTCTCTGTAGAGGGCTGCGGTGAACTGCTTGGTGTGTTGGGTGTCGCGCTCGTAGTGTCCGAACAGCGAACTGCAACCGGTGAGCAGCAATGCGGCCGAGCAGAGTAGAAGCGTATGTTTCATAATCTTGAATGCTGTGTTGTCGGTGCTCGTACGGCGGGGAAGTCAGTGGCTTCCCCGCCGTTGAGGACGAGTCACCGCGGTGAAGTGGAAACGCCGTTACTTGGTGTATTGTTCCAGGTCGGGTGTTGCATCGGCATCGTGGAGGTCGCCGAAATCGATGGGCTTGAAGTGCTCCTGAATGCCTTGGAAAATGCGGAAGAGCGCGGGCACGACGAAAATTTGGCAGATCATGCCGATGAACATGCCGCCGACGGCAGTCGTTCCGAGGGCGCGGTTACCGTTGGCACCGACACCAAAGGCGAACATCATGGGGAGCAGACCGATGATCATGGCCATGGAAGTCATCAAAATCGGGCGCAAACGCGCGGCGGCACCGTGGAGGGAGGCGGCAGTGATGCTCATTCCCATCTTTCGGCGGTCGAGCGCGAACTCTACGATGAGGATGGCGTTTTTAGCCAGGAGACCCATGAGCATGATGAGCGAGATTTGCACGTAGATGTTGTTCTGGGCTTGTCCGAAAATGGCGCCGAGAATCTTACCCACCATGCCGGGAATGTAGCCCAAGCTGCCCATCAAGTGGATGAAGAGGAAGGCACCGAGCAAACCGAAGGGAACAGACAGCAGCACGGCGAAGGGCAGGAAGTAGCTTTCGTACTGTGCGGCGAGCAAAAGGTAGATGAAGACGAAGCAAAGCACGAAGACGAGCCCCGTGGTGCTCGACCCCGAGGATTGCTCTTCGCGAGTGAGACCGGAATACTCGTACGTGTAACCTACGGGGAGGGTAGACTTCGCCACTTCTTCCACTGCTTTCACGGCTTGTCCGGAGGTGTAGCCGTCGGCCGGGTTACCATTGATGGCAATCGAGGTGAACATGTTGAAGCGGCTGATGACGTCGGGACCTTCTGTGGGGGTGAGCGTCATGAACTGGGTGATGGGCGCCATTTCACCGCGATTGTTACGTACTTTGATGTTGTTGAGCGACTCGATGTTGCTGCGGTCGGCGAAATCGGCCTGCACCATGACGCGATAGACCTTACCGAAGCGGTTGAAGTTGGAGGAATAGAGACCGCCGAGGTAGCCTTGCAACGTGGTGAGTACGTCAGTGGGCGAAAGGCCGGCGCGCTTGCACTGTGCAGCGTCGATGTCGATGGTATATTGCGGGAAGCGCGTGTCGAAGCTGGTCTGCGCCGATTGGATTTCGGGGCGCTTTGTGAGTTCGGCAATGAAGTCGTCGGCTACTTTCTTGAACTTCGTGAGGTCACCACCGGTGCGGTCTTGGAGATTGAGCGAAA
Organism: uncultured Prevotellaceae bacterium; assembly: GCA_963542795.1. Taxonomy (GTDB): domain Bacteria; phylum Bacteroidota; class Bacteroidia; order Bacteroidales; family Bacteroidaceae; genus Alloprevotella. Next base: position 21,740 of record CAUTYW010000015.1, read on the forward strand.
AACCGTTGCTCATGCCGTAGCCGGTGATCATCGGGGGCTGGAAGAAGAGCACTTGGGCGTCCTTAAATGCCTTCTGCGACTCGAGGTAGAGGTTGGCAAAGACCATGGTGGAGCTTTCGGTCACCGAGTTGCGCTCTTCCCAAGGCTTGAGTTTGATGATGAACGAGCCGTAGGATGAGCCTTGTCCACCGAGGAAGGAGAAACCGGAAATGACCATGGTGTTGTCTACCAGGGGAGAGGCCATGACCAGTTTCTCGACTTGGTGCAGCATCTTGTCGGTGCGGTCTTGCGAAGTGCCGGGGGGGAGGGTGACGGCGCCCATAATGGTACCCGTGTCTTCGTTGGGCACGAGGGTAGTCGGGGTTTTCGCCATCGTGAACACGAGCAAGGCGATGGAAAGCGCGACAAAGCCCATCGAAAGCCAGGGACGCTTCACGAAGTGACCCACCCCTTTCTTATAGCGCTCGAGGAGACGGTCGTAAGCGTGGTTGAAGGAATCGATGAAACGCTGCGAGAAGAGACCGAGAACGGCGACAATGGCAACGATCCATGCGGGGATGGAGATGTAGAGATGGTCGGAGGTGAACAAACCGGCCACCATGAAGACGACAGTCGCCAAAAGCAAGAGGAGCGTGAGCCAAGGCGGGAGCGCCAAACTGAAGCGCATGCCGCGCACTTTGTACTTTTCCTTCATGATTTGGAGGGCCTCGCCCTGTGCCTCCTTGACGCGTTGTCCGAGCGGGCGCTCGTCGTTGTGCGCCTTGAGGAAGATGGCGCAAAGTGCGGGCGAGAGGGTGAGTGCATTCAGGGCGGAGAAGGCAATGGCAATGGCCATTGTGATACCAAACTGGCGATAGAAAGCACCACTCGTGCCGCCGAGGAAGGAAACGGGGATGAACACAGCCATCATGACGAGGGTGATCGAGAGGATGGCCCCACCGAGTTCGTTCATTGCATCGAGCGATGCTTTGCGCGCCGAGGAGTAGCCCATGTCAAGTTTAGCGTGCACACCTTCCACCACGACGATGGCGTCGTCGACCACGATGGCAATGGCCAGAATGAGGGCCGAAAGGGTGAGGAGGTTGATGGAGAACCCAATTAAATATAGGGCGAAGAAAGTACCGATCAAGGCCACGGGGATGGCGATGGTGGGGATCAACGTGGAGCGGAGGTCCTGTAGGAAGAGGAACACCACGAGGAATACGAGGACAAAGGCTTCGATGAGCGTCTTAATGACTTCATGAATTGAAGCGAAAAGGAAGTCGTTCACATTCATGACGGTACGAATCTCCAAGCCTGAGGGTAGAGTGCCCTTGATGTCTTCAAGTTCTTTCTGGATGTTCTGAACGATCTCGGTCGCGTTGGATCCTGCGATCTGTGTCACCATGCACGACACGGCGGTGTGTCCGTTGGTGCGACTGCCGGTGGCGTAGCTGTCTGAACCGAGTTCGACACGGGCGATGTCTTTCAAGCGAATCACCTTGCCGTCGGGGGTGGCTTTGATGACCATTTCCTCGTACTGTTCGGGATTTTCAAGGCGTCCGCGATAGCGCAGCGTGTATTGGAACGTATTATTATTGCGTTCTCCGACGTTACCCGGGGCGGCTTCGATGTTTTGTTCGGCGAGAATACCGGCCACGTCGGTGGGAACGAGCCCGTAGGAGGCCATCTTTTCGGGATCGAGCCAGATGCGCATGGCATAAGATCCAGAGAACACCTGTGCATCACCTACACCCGGCACGCGCTGCACGAGGGGGATGAGGTTGATTTTCGCGTAGTTCTCAATGAAGTCGCTGCTATATTTGTCTTGTGTGTCCACGAGCGAGAACACCATGAGCATGGAGCTCTGGCGTTTCTGGGTGAAGACACCGACGCGCGTGACTTCTGCGGGCAAGACACCGGTGGCTTTGGAGACGCGGTTCTGGACATTGACGGCAGCCATGTCGGGATCAGTGCCCATTTTGAAGGTGATCTGGATGGAGGCCGCGCCGGTATTCGTAGCCGACGAGCTCATGTAGTCCATGTTCTCCACACCGTTGATGGCTTCCTCGAGAGGTGCGATCACAGAGTTGAGCACGGTTTGTGCATTGGCACCTTGATAGGCTGTGGAAACCTGCACAGTGGGCGGCGCAATGTCCGGATATTGGGTGATGGGCAGGGAAACCAAGCCCAAGAAGCCGAGCAAGACGATGAAAATGGAGATCACCGTGGACAATACCGGCCTATTGATGAATAAATCTAATTTCATTGATCAGCAATTTTGGTTTGCGTTGGGGTGAAATTGAGCGGGCGAGGCGTGCGAAGAGGGAGTCGTCGTCTCGCGGCGCACTCAATCTTGTCCGGGCATCTTCTTTTTCGCCATGTGGTCCATCGATTTCTCGAGCTGTTTAGCACTTTGCTCAGGGGTGATGGGCTTGATTTGCATGTCGTTCTTCAGTTTGTTCACACCTTCCACGACGATGCGGTCGCCTACACTGAGGCCTTTCGTGACAATGTAGTTCTGTCCGTCGTTTTGTGGCATGACTTCAATCTCGGTGGAGTGGACTTTGTTGTTCTTGTCCACGAGATAGACGAACTTCTTGTTCTGAATTTCGACCGTGCTCTTTTGTTGTACGAGAATAGCGTTGCTCTTATTCACCGGGAAGCTCACTTGTCCGGTGGTTCCGGAGCGAAGAATCTGATGAGGGTTGTCGAAAGTTGCGCGCATCTTCACGCTACCGGTGGCCACATCGGCTACTCCCGACACGGCACTCACCTTTCCTTGACGTTCGTAGGTGGTACCGTCGGCCAGCACGAGCGAAACGGCGGGCATCTCGCGAATGGCGGCCTCGATGCCTCCCGAAGTGCGCGTCATGTCGAGGAGTTGCTTTTCGGTCATCGAGAAGTATGCATACATTTGCGAGAGGTTCGACACCACCGTGAGCGGTTCTTGCGTGGAAGGTCCGACCAATGCGCCGACACGGTAGGGGATGGTACCGATCACACCCGAACTGGTGGCACGAACCGTGCAGAACGAGAGTTGGTCGTTGGCGTTGGCGAGTGCCGCCTTGGCCTGTTCGAGTTGGCTGCGGAGCGTTTGCAGCTGATTCTCGGCCACTTCCAGGTCATACTGCGAAACGATTTCTTTTTGTCGCAGCGCGCGCTTGTTGTTGACCGTGAGTTGTTGCGTTCTGATGGCCGTCTGCGCAGATTTCACGGCTGCCCGCGCCTGATCTACCGCAGCTTTGTACTGTGTGGGGTCGATAACAAACAAAACCTGCCCTGCTTTGACGAAATCTCCTTCGTCTACAAGCTGGCGGACGATGTTACCCGACACTTTGGCGCGGATTTCCACGTCTTGCACACCGCGGATGGTGGCAGGATAAGTGGTACTCAAGTCAGCAGCACCCGTTTCGACGGTTTCAACGGCAAACTCGTTGTTGTCTGCTCCCATCATTTGCTGTTTATTACCCGAGCACGCGGTGAGCGTTAGGCCGAGTGCGAATAAATAGGCGATTTTTTTCATGCTAAAAAGTTTTCGTGTGTGATCGTTTTTATGGGGTTGAAGTTCGAAGAGTTTTGTAAGTGCGCCCGTTTTTGTCTGCGTAAAGCTCTTTCGGGGGCGGACCTCTGTCGCAAATGTACAAAATAAACGGGCGCAGTGTCGATCGTTTTACTCTGAAAATTTGTACATCAACGCGTTTTTAGAGTTCGTTGTTTTTTCTCTATGCTGTTTAATCTTGAATTGCTATCTTCCATCCACAAAAATAAGGAGTTCCTCGTCGGATCGTATCCAGATCGCTTGGTTTTAGCCGGAAGTATAGAAACGAAAAGCTCGCGACCACGGCGGTTTCGCCGATGATCACGAGTTTACTTTTTTGATTTTCTTCAGCTTTTGGGGTGCAATCCCATTTTCTTGGCGCGTTCTATAATGAATTGTAAGGCGGCTTCGTGCTCATTGGGCACTTCTCCGTCGAGGATGGCGTCTTTGAGGGCAGACTTGAGCGCTCCCACTTCGCGACAGGGTGTCAAACCGAAGAGTTCCATGATTTCCTCCCCCTTGACGGGAGGTTGGAAATTGCGGATCTTGTCTTTTTCCTCGATGTCTACCAACTTTTTCCGGACCAATCGGTAGTTCGCGAAGAAACTTTGCTTGCGGCGTTCGTTTTTTGAGGTGATGTCTGCCTCACACAGCATCATCAGGTCGTCAATGTCGTCACCGGCATCGAAAAGCAGGCGGCGCACGGCAGAATCCGTGACTTCGTCGTCGGCAATGTTGATGGGACGCATGTGGAGGTCGACGAGTTTCTCTACGTATTTCATGCGCTCGTCGAGAGGGAGCTTCAGCCTTCGGAACAGCGGCTTCACCATTTTCATCCCGAGATAATTGTGGTTGTGGAAAGTCCAGCCCACTTTATTGTCCCACCGCTTAGATTTCGGTTTCCCGATGTCGTGCAGCAGTGCCGACCAGCGCAAAAAGAGTAAGCGGTCGGTCGAAAACAGAGGGGCGTCTCCTGTGTCGGGGCGTTTGCTGTGGAGCTCCTCCGCATCGCGCTGGCGCTGCACAAGATTCTCCAGCACTTCGAGCGTGTGGTAGAAGTTGTTTTTGTGTTTGCGCCCATTGCGCTCTTCCACCACGTCGAGCGCCACCATTTCGGGTAGGATAATCTCGAGCAAACCGCAGCGATACAAGTCAATGAATCCGCGCGAAGGGTGGGGCGCCAACATGATTTTGTTGAGCTCATCGATGATTCGCTCTCCGGAAATGATCTTGATGCGTTCTTTGTTGCGTTTGAGCGCCTCGAAGGTCTCTTCCTCAATCTGGAAATTAAGTTGAGTGGCAAATCTCACGCAGCGCATCATGCGGAGTGGGTCGTCGCTGAACGTGATGTCGGGATCCAACGGCGTGGCCACGATGCCATCTTCCAAATCGTCGATTCCGCCGAATGGATCAATGAGTTCGCCGAGTCGGTGCGCGTTGAGACAGACCGCCAACGCATTGATGGTAAAGTCGCGGCGGCGTTGGTCGTCTTGCAGTGTACCGTTTTCGACAATCGGTTTGCGCGAATCGTGAGAATAACTCTCCTTTCGCGCTCCCACGAATTCAATTTCTTGTTCGTGCCATTCGGTTTGGCCGTTCTCGTCCACCACTTTGTGACGCCATTTCACCTGAGCTGTCCCAAAGTTGCGGAACACGCTGCAATGGGCTCCCTTGCCCAAGGCCTTGGCGTAGGCTTCAGCGGCCTCGATGCCCGAACCGACCACCACCACATCAACGTCTTTCGACGGGCGTTTGAGGATGTAGTCGCGCACGTAGCCGCCGACGATGTAGCCCTCGAGCCCTAAAGCATCGATGGTCGCTGTGAGTTGACGGAAGTAGGGGGCTTGGAGATGAGCTGCGAATTCTTCTTGTGTAGGGATGCGCATGGTGCGGAAATACTGTGATGTGGATTCCTCACAGAGAGCGAATACACATTATATAAAGATGAGAAGAGAGAATGAGAGAACGAAAAGAAAAAGAGCGAACTGACCCGCAGGTCAGTTCGCTGTTTCGTGCCTGAGGGCAAAAGTGCGAATAGACGGTTTATTCGGCGCGGAGCGTGAAACGCTTGAAGTCCGTTACCGTGAGACCCTTTTCCACTTCGTTGAGGAACTGAGCCACTGTCTTCGTCTTGTCCCAGATGTATTCTTGATCGAGGAGGCAAACTTCCTTGAAGAACTTGGCGAGACGACCCTTGGCGATGTTCTGAATCATCTGCTCGTTGAGGTTCTTTTCCTTCTCGCTGGCAGTCTTCTCTTTGAGTTCGCGGATCTGCTGGGCTTCCTCTTCGGTGATGCTGCCCTTCATGATGCCCTCGTTGAGGTGCTCTTCACTTTCTGCGATGTAGAGGTTGAAACCGGCCTTTTTGAGAGCGGCTTCGACAGCCTTCTGCACCTGTTCGAGACGCGTTTTCTCGATAGCCACTTTGAGTTCTTCGTCCTTCGTTTCCTGAGGAACACCGCTTTCGTCGATGGCAACGGGAGCAGCCGATGCAATCTGCATAGCCACGTTTTTGCCCACCGAGGGATCTTCGGTCTTGGCGCTGAGTGCAACGAGCGTGCAGAGGGTGTTGTTGTTCTGGTGGTTGTAAGCAGCGAGGTTTTCGCCTTCTACCACTTGGTAACCGTCGAGTTCCATCTTCTCGCCCGTGATGCCGGACTGATCCGTCACGCGTTCAGCCACCGTACGTCCGTCGATCGTGAGTGCCTTGACCTCTTCGAGGGTCTTGCAGCGAGCCACGATAGCGGCATCGATGATGTCGTTGGCCAGAGCCACGAAGTCTGCATTCTGTGCCACGAAGTCGGTTTCGCACTTCAGCGCGAGGATGGCACCGAAGTTTCCGTCGATCTTCACGAGCACGCAACCTTCTGCTGCCTCGCGATCCGAGCGCTTGGCGGCGATAGCCTGACCGCGCTTGCGAATGAGTTCTACTGCGGCGTCGAGGTTGCCTTCTGCTTCTGCGAGCGCGTTCTTGCAGTCGCTGAGACCTGCGCCGGTGAGGGCGCGAAGCTTTTTGATGTCTTCAATATTTACAGCCATTTTGCTGATATAGGTATTGATGGATCAGTGATCCTGGTGTTGAAATGAAAAGAGCGAGGTCGAGGTGGCCGCCGCACAGTGTGCACGTCAGCGCAAGCTCCACCTCGCTCTGAGTTTATCCGAAAAGTCCGATCGGGCGATTAGGCCTGAGCTTCCTCGCTCTTTTCGGTGCGAGCCTGACGGCTGCGACGAGCCTTGCCCTCGTCTTCGTTCTTCTCGTCGGCAGCGGCCTTTTCGACCTTGCGTTCCTGAAGACCTTCAGCGATGGCACCGCAAACAGCGTCGAGGATCACCTCGATGCTTGCAGTAGCATCATCGTTGGCGGGGATGGCATAGTCCACGAGGTTGGGATCTGCGTTGGTGTCAACGATACCGAACACGGGGATGCCGAGACGGATGGCTTCCTTCACTGCGATGTGTTCCTTGCACACGTCGACAACGAAGAGGGCAGCGGGAAGACGCGTCAAGTCAGCGATGGAACCGAGGTTCTTTTCGAGCTTAGCACGCTGGCGGCTGATCTGCAGGATCTCGCGCTTCGAGAGATTGGAATAGGTTCCGTCGGCCGTGAGCTTGTCGATGTTGGTCATCTTCTTCACAGCTTTGCGGATCGTGGGGAAGTTGGTGAGCATACCGCCCGGCCAGCGTTCCGTCACGTAAGGCATGTTGACGGAAGCAGCCTTCTCGCCAACCACCAATTTGGCCTGTTTCTTAGTAGCTACAAAAAGGATGCGACGTCCGGACTTCGCGATTTCCTTGAGGGCTTCGCAAGCCTCGTCGATCTTTGCGACCGTCTTGTGGAGGTCGATGATGTGGATGCCGTTGCGCTCCATGAAGATGTAGGGCGCCATAGCGGGGTTCCACTTACGCTTGAGGTGACCGAAGTGGCAGCCGGCCTCAAGAAGGGTTTCAAAATTAGTTCTAGACATTTTGAAATACGTTTGTTTACTTTCCTGGAAGTTGCGGTGCATTCTACACAGAGCCAAATGGAGAAGGCCCGGTGATCAGTCGCCACAGGAACGGCGACGCGTGCTCCGATGAATTGAATTGCCCTTGCGTTCAAAGCGCAAAGGGGCGTTCAACCAACCCGCAAGTAGCGACATGCGGCCACGAGGTGGCAAAAGACGGTCTTGCGAGTTTGGATGCTAAACGTTGTTTGAACTTCAGCAAACTTGCCGATAGGACGAT
>CAUTYW010000016.1:0-19369 GCA_963542795.1 uncultured Prevotellaceae bacterium
CTGAGCCAGGATCAAACTCTTCATTGTAAATATGATATTTGTTTGTTTTCTGTTTCAGAATGTCGTATCCATTGAATCGTAGATTGACGTTAGCAAAAACAATCTCACAAGAGATCATTCATTACCCGAGCACCTACTTGAAAACTAGTAAATGCTTCGTTGTTCTTATATCTTCCTTGATTCGTTTATGTAAGTAAGTCAAATTATCGCTGCAATCTTGTTGGTTAGCGTTGCTTCCCGATTGCGAGTGCAAAAGTACGGTGTTCTTCCGAAAACTCCAAGGGTTTCGCGAAAAAAGTCCCAGTTTTTTCTCAAAACCCGCGGATTTGCAATCTCATCATATTGCAGAATCACCCATTTCATCAATATTCAGCATAAGAAAAAGGAGGCGAGCTTTTCATCAAAAAGCACGCCTCCCGGGAAAGTCGTCACGCAAAATCGGCCAAATCCACAAATTTTCCTCTCTTCCTCCGCTCTGCAATCAACGCATTGAGCTCTTCTCTTCGTCTTTTCGCGATCCAACGACGAACAAAGATGTTCGGTGTGGCTACTCCAATGGAGAGACACAAGACGATCAACCCCGCATTCAAGAGATTGCCAAAAGCACTCATAAATTCTGTCGCGTCTGTGCCGAGATGCACGAAGCCAAAAATCCCTCGATACATCAAGATTCCCGGAACCATCGGTATGACACCGGGTATAGTCAGGACGTGGTTAGGACTTCTCGTTGCATGTACGAAACGCACAGCCAACAATGAAATGAGCGTTGCGCCCGCCAAAGAACCAAGTATGAGTCCTTGGTGCAAATCAAAGGCAATAAAATTGCGAAGGCACATGCCTAACACTCCAAGAAGAGCTACAATGGGAAGGGAACGCCTGGGAACATTGAAGATCATGCCGAACCCCATGGCAGAAATACCAGTCACAATCGCAGCTTCCCAATAAGAAATGATGGGTTGCATGCTCAAATTGCCCAAAAAATTGGTCACCCCACACACACTCACGGCCAATACGATGCCGAAGGTCATTGATGCAATTTGCAAGGCGGCATTCCCCAGGCGCGCCAGTCCGACGAGCAAATAATTGTCGAGCATGTCGTCAAGGAAATTGATCAGGGCTACTCCGGGTACCAGGAACAAAGCACAACACAGGAAAGGATGGTAGGGGCATTTTGTGAATCCTTCGGGCAGAAGGAGGAACATCAACCAAGCGGTGAGCGTGGCAATGAACGCGGTGAGTGCCGTCACCATATAGAAATTGAAGCGGTTGGTCAACATAAAGTGGCGCACTGTGAAGCCGACAAAGCCTGAAATCGCAGCCGGAATGAATGAGGGCCAGTCTCCTCCGAACAAAACAGCAAACCCTCCACTGCCAAGGGCGGCACCCAGCGTGACCACCCATGCCGGATAGTCGGGTTGCGTCAAAGTTGGGTCGCTCAATTTCCGCTCAAACGATTTTATAGACTCGTCTTCGCGGATGGCTTTCCATGAGAGCTGGCTCACATCGGCCAGCACCTTCATGTTGATGGTGTATTTGTCAGAATGAACAAACCGGCTGAACGAATGCGTTTCGTCACAATAGCTGACCTTGACTGTTCCGTATAGGATGTCTATGTGCAAATTGGCATTGTCCAACCCCAAAAATGCCGCAACTCTGCGCATATTGCGAATGATCCGGTTGCTGTCTGCTGCACTTTCCATCAAAATGATGCCCACCTTAACCAGAATGTTGAGCTTTCGATATAAATGCCGCTGGTCTGTTTTTATCGTAGTAGCTGCCATAGGGAATAACTTATCGAGTAGAAGACAAAGTTACGAAATGCTTTCATTACTCACACCGAAAGTAGGCAAAAACAAAAGCCTCAATCTGCATTTGCAAATTGAGGCTCTGTTATCGGCGCGGTGCATCATTTTTTGTTCTTCGCTGCATCGCTGTTTTCGTAAACGTCTTTCAGAGAATCTCTGCGTTCGTAGATTTTCTCAGGGTTCTTTTGACCTTCTTGCGTAATGGTGGTCTCACCATGACGGCTATCGGTCAGGATCAGATGCCACTTGCTGTCTTGATAGACCGGCGTGAAATACATCATTGTCGTCGCGTCCGGTGCTCCGTTTCGCCCTTTCATGAGTACCACGTTGCAGGCCACTTCGTTTTTATCGGCGGCGTAGAACTTGACATACTCGATGGAGTAAGCATCGAAATCGAAGTTTTTCCAGAAGCTGACGTAGTCGTCCATCTCCTTATTTGAGAGGAGCTCCATCTCACTTCCGGCACCTGCGGGACGAGAATAAAGCATCTGCGCCGCATCGTAGTACTTTTTGTTCTTCAAGAAACCAAAGAATTGCGCGATGGTCTGCTGCACATCTGCCGTATCCTTCTTAGTCATGCTTTGTTCGAACTCGGTTGGTTGAGGTCCTTGTTGCTTTTCGGACTTGCAACCGGTGCAAGCCGTGAAGAGCATGCCCACTGTCAGAAGGGTTAAAGCGAGGAAATGTTTCATCTTCATGTCCTTAAAATAAAAAGCAAAGAGCAGGCAGGCAAGCCTGCACTGCTCTTCGCATTATTCATTACGTCTTGTAATCGAGAGATTACTTGCGACGCGTGTTGTTCGTGTCGTTGTTGAGCGTACCCTTGATGGTTACGGTGATGTGTGCGTCGAATGCACCCCACGAGTAAGCCACCTTAACCGGTACACGCACGTGGTAGTCCTTGAAGGCCTTCTGCTGCGTGGTGTAAGTGAACGAGGGCAGATGATTTACATCATAAGCTGCGTAACCGGGCACGAGAGCCGACGGGGGCAATACGACAGCCGTACCACCATTCATGTGGAGACCGCGGTCACCGAAGGTCTGAACGAGCTTGGTGTTGCTGATGTTGCTACCGTTGAGGTCGGTCGTCCATTCGCTTTCGTTGGCAACGTAGATTGCGCTAACGCCATAGAGTTGCTCGAGCGTTACGTGATCGTTAGCCAAGATTGCAGCAGCGTTGCGATCGCGCCAGTCAATGAAGTTGGCAATGTTGGCGAATGCAAGCGATTGCGTGGTCGTGCCGATGTTAGCATCGGTGAATTCAACAGCACCTTCGAAGTTGAGGTCGAGCGGACGGAGGAACTTCACATCGAATTCCGTGTCACCGTTCGTCTTAACCACCTTCTCTTCGCCCTGTGCGCAAACCGTAGTTACATAACCTACGCGAGCGGTGAGGGTCTGAAGCTTGTTGAGTTCCTTGTGACCTGCATTGTTCAAGAGAACCTGCGTGGTCGGGTTGTTGAGCAACTCGATGGTACCAACCTGATCGTTGGTGATCTGAGCGATCTTCTTGCCATTAGCATAGAGTTCGCTACCCGTATTGTTGACGGTGAGCTTGTACATCTTACCATCAGTTCCGGGAACAACGTCTTCCTTAGGCGTAACGAAGCGCCAGCCGGAGTGTACCGAATTCAAGACAGCCTGAGAGTAGCCAGTGAGAGGAGCAATCTTCACCGTACCGTTCAGGTAGCTCTCGTTGATCGAGTACATGAACTTGTCGAAGCGGTTGAACTGCGTGTTGTTAGGTTCGATGTAGAAGTGCATACGCAATTCCTGCTCATCCGTGCGGATGTTGTTCTTGAACCAGTCGTTGCTGATGCGCTTACCAGCGAAGGTAGCAACAGGAGCAGCCTGTTCAGTTGCAGGATTGTAGGTCAACTTCACATAGAAACGAACGCTGGGATCGCTCTTCTTCTGCACCTTGACGTAAGTAGCCACGCTTTCACCGGCCTTGAGGCTGGCAACCTGAGACTTCTTGATGTTGTCCCAAACGAGGTTCTTACCATCGGCACTAAGTTTCACCTGACCGAGCACCTTGTTGGCAGGTGCAGCAGCAGCAACTTGGTTGTTGAAGGTGAATTGGGTCAATTCGCCAGCATTGTTCTTCACGAATTCCCACTCAGTAGCTTCGAGCGAAGCCTTGTCCTTGATGACCTTAGCGAGATCTTCGACCTTAGCTTCGTACTTGTCAGCCGCATTTTCGTTTTTGCTGCAAGTGAACTTGAGTTCGTTCTTATTGGTGAAGTCCGTGATGACAGCGTCCTTCTGCGAGATGTGTACCGTGAAGAAGCCGAGCGTAGCAACGTCTTCCGTACCGTGAACGAGAGTTACGCGAACCGTTGCCGTCTTACCGACATTTACGAAGGGTTTGCTAGCATCGTACTTCGCCTTGATGAGACCGGTCTTGCTGTCGAGCGTGAATGCTTCGTAAGACTTGTCGTTAGCGTCAGTCTTCACGAGACGATATTCGTAGTGGAAGCCGTTCTTCGTGAGGCGGCTAACAGCTTCAGCGGCGTTCTGATCCATAGCGATGGTCGTACCGTCCTTCTGAACGCCGTTGGTGCGGATCTGCGTAGCGATGGCCAAGGAGTCACCCTCGTTGTTGATGTCCCAACCACTGGTTTCGTGACCCTTGTCTACACCAGCCACCAGATTCTTGCTGAGATCGAAGATTTCGAGCTTGCTGAATTGGTTCGTGTAGATAGCATCGTAAGCCGAAGTGATGATGCGGGGCGTAGCACCGGGAGCCTTGTACTGGAGGGCGGCGGTGGTTACCATCTTGTCAACATCGATGTCCTTCGTTGCGCCCTGGATGTCGAGGACGAGCTTAAGGAGACCGTTTTCAACCGTAGCCTTCTTCACCTTGATCACAGCAGCGCTGTTCGTACCGCGGTAAGCGCGATCGATGGGAAGGTAAGTGAAGTTGGCGGCAGCCGTGTCGATCTTCGCACCTGCGGGGTTGAGGTGATAAACAGCCTCTGCATAACGGCTGGTGAGCACGGGAGCACCACCTGCCTGCGAGGGAGCCTGCTTATATTCAACAACACCGTTCACAACCGGGTTCACATTCCACTTGTTGTAGCTGAACTGGTTGCTTTCGATGGCTTCGATACCACGATAGTAGCTGTCGGGGATGAGTTCGAGGCCAACGAGAAGGTTGTATTCGAGGAAGTTCAGACGCTCGTTGATCTTAACGATCTGATCCTTGATGGGATCAACCTGATCTTTGATCATCTTTTCAACCTCTGCCTTTGTGGGACGATCAGCAAGTTTCGTCTTCACATCAGCGAGATCGGCCTTAACCTGATCAAGTGCTTGCTGGAGATTAACGAGCTTCGTCGTGTTGTCAGCAATATTCTTGGCATTGTCAGCCACGCCCTTCGCATTGTCAGCCACGCCCTTCTCGAGCACAGCCACCTTCTGCAGAGCTGCGATCTGATCAGCGCTGAGGAAGTTCTTCGTTTCAACTGCTTTGAGACGAGCTTCGAAGGCGTCGATCACAGTTTTCTGTGCATCGATGCGATCGCTGAGTGCCTTGTCAGCCTTAACGAGATTTTCAGCCTTTTCGTTGCAAGCCTTTTCAAGTGCTTTCACGTCACCTTGAGCAGCCTGAATCTTGCTGAGGATGTCAGCAACCGTGGTGTTGAATTCAGTCTTGTCAACCTTGCCGTCGATGAGCGTCTGCAACTGAGCTTTCGCCTCTTCGAGACCCTTCACCTTCGTTTCGAGCGTTGCGATGTTGGCGAGAGCGTTCTGAAGCTGAGTAGCCTGAGCCTGAACCGTTGCGTTGGTTGCATCGAGATCTGTCTTCTTAGCGTAGGGATCGAGATCCGACTTCTTAGCGTAGTCAGCGAGCTTAGCTTCGATCTCGGCAGCCTTCTTGTTAGCGGCATCGAGCTGACCCTTCAAGGTGGTGATTTGGCCATTCAGGTCATTCTTGACCGTTACGAGATCAGCCTTGTCGGCAGCGATCTCTTTGCGAATGGCAGCAAAATCATCATCGTAGTCCTTGCAGGACACGAAAGAGCAAGCAGGGGCTGCCACGACGAGCAAACCGAGCAATGCGCCATTAATGATTTTCTTGTTCATTAGGTTATGAATTGAGTTTATAATTTGCTGTTTCCGTATCTCGTTGGTTGATTTTCATCAAGTTATGCAACCTAACACACCGACCTTTCGAGAATTGGAACGGGCACTGAGAGTTCTTTTTGTGCGACTAACGCGTCACAGTTGCGGTTCGTGAGGATATATTCCACTCCTTCACTGACGCTGCAAATTTAGGAATAAAATGCGAGTTGCCAAACGTTTTGCGTAGGAACTTGTATTTTTTTCGGGTAACCTTCCATCTGACACCCACCGAGCATGGAGGGAGCAGTGTCAATATAGCGTGTTTGCGGCTCCCCTCTTCTCGCCGCGGAACAAAGGTAAGCGACTGAAATTGAAACCCACATAAAGTTGAATGTAATGAATGGAGTTGAGCAGCCTGAAATTGTCCAGTCGGTAATCGTACAGGTAGCTTACAGTGGAAAGTCCCGCGTAATAGATGCCATTGGTGCGAACCAGCCCCAGCCGGAAGATGCAATCGAACTGAAAGTTCTCGATGTTGCGGCGCAGTGTTTGCGTCGAGAAAGTTTCCCCACGTTGATATTTGTAGCCCAGCGCCGGGGCAGCACTGACACAAAGCAACCATCCGCGCCAGGGCACCCAATTATAGGCATAGCCGAGCGAGACGGCGAACTGTCGATATTTGATTTTATCGATGCGCAGCGCCTCGTTCAGCTGTGCCTGCGGTGAAATCGTTTTGAAAAAGGCTTCCGCCTTCTGCGCATCGAAGTGTAGGGCCTGGTTGTCGTAGCGTGCGCCCAAGAGCCAGGAACCTGCGCTTCGCAATTGCACCGTGCTGAGGGAGAAAGCGGCGGGATAGGAAAAATGGCGATGGTTGAACACGTAATAAGCATTGACCGCCAGTGTATGTGTGTGCATGGCTTGGAAACGCACATTACGAATTTGCGCATCGTCCACGCCTTCAATTCCCGTTGCACTCAGGAGGTTGAAATTCCCCTTGCTCGACACGTAGCTGAAATCGAATCCCACCTTCGAATTGTAGGCCGTCACCGTCCACTCCGACGAATGGCTACCGTAGTGATCGGGCACCACGCCAAACGAATAGCCGAGTGTGAGGCCGTGCCACGAGATGTAGGGGCCGATTTTTACGGTGTGTGCCGGCGAGAACGTCAACGCCTGCGATTTTCCTTCGGCGTCAGTGCCTCGCAACCGGATCAACTGCAGGAAATGTGTATTATATAATTGTATCTGCCCCGCGTAACGATTTCGCTGCACATAGGTTGTGTCGACCGTATTGAAGAAGGTGCTCACGTCATTGAGCAGATCCCACACAAAATGTTCGCGATGCCGGCGCCACACGATGCGACAATCCTCGGGAATGTTGCGCCAGCGCTCTTCTTTTCTCTTTTTCCACCGCGGAATCAGACCGTAAGAAGAGAAGTTCACGTTCCACCACGCTTCGGTTCCTCGCCGTTCTTCGCCAATGCGCAGCGTGTCGGGCACATAACACACCACGATGTCACTTGCTCGGGGAACGCTTCCTTGCAAATTCCACCGCTGTACGTCCCCCACCGTGTCGGCCGCTGCCCCATTCGCTTCCGGCGAAAAGCAGGGCTCGCCCTTCCCACGCGCGAAGAGCGAGGGAAAGGCGAGCAGACCAAAGAGGGAAAAATAGAAAAAACGGAGCATCGTTCAGTTAGTCGTAAGCAGAGAGAGCGTTGCAGCCCCCTTACAGTCAACCGATTTTCTTGAGCGTGCGCAAATAGGCGATGAAAGAATCGGTAGACGTAGGCATGTGGTTCGGCAGTTCGTCGGTCTTGGGAAAGAGTTTGACCGGATAGCCGTCGCCCCCTGTGGTCATGTAGTCATCGGCCACAAGCACCAATTTCGTATTGGGGCGAATGGGCACGACACGGCCGGTGGGCAGCTGCAACGAGATGGAAGTCACCCGACCGCGCTTGTCGAGCACGGGAATCACGCCGGAGGTCTGCACAAAGCCCAGTTTGCACTCCGTGTAGCCGAAGTTCATCAAATCGAGCAACTCGCGCCCTGTGTAACGATAGGCATTGAGTTTGTTGGCAAAGGGGAGCACCTCGCCGACATTGAGCACTGTGATGTCGCCCTTCGGGAATCCCGAGCGGATGCTGCCAAAATGGCTCACTCCCACCACGAGGGCGTCGTCGGGCAAATGCTGATCTCTGCGATAGGCCGCCGCATAGCTTTCGCACACCAGGCGACCAATGGGGCTCTGACGGCGTGCGATGCGACGATCGTGCTCGATGGCCTGGTCCGCCTCGGTGAGTTTGCGGCTGAGCGGGATGCCACGGAACAAGGTCGTGTGGTATTGCTCTTCGATTTGTGCTTGCAAGCGAGCCGCCTTGTAGTCTAATTTCGCTTTGGGGTTGACGCGCACCAGTTCGGGGGTGACTTTCACCACTTGATTGGTCAGGGTGTCGACCTCACATTTGAGCATCGAGACGTAAATGCCGTGCCACAATCCCTGCACCACCGGCACGGGACGCTTGCTGTTGGTTTCTCCGATCACGGCCAAGTGCGTATGTCCGGAAAGCACTCCGCAAAAGTCCGGATTGTCCATTGCCTTGAGGTTCTCTTCGTCGCGGTCTTCCCACACGGCACGTCCGTCTTTCATTTCCGTCCCGATGTGGCAGAGGATCAAGCGCACGGGGGCGTCGGCCACTTCCTTATAATTGGGCAAATGCCGCAGCGAGTCGAGCACGCCGGTGTAATTTCCGTCGAATTTCAAACCGGCCACCCGACGTGCCGACGTTTGCCAAGGGGTGTTGCTGGTACTGAGGCCCACGAAGGCCACATTCACCGTTCGGTGGTCGTTGATACGCACCGGCACCACGGCCCACGGCTGCACATAGTCGGGTTGCTTGCCGGTGGCGGCCTCGCGCACGTTGGCCCCCACGTAGGTCACTTCCCACGAACGGGGCTTGTCCTCCACGTCGTTCCACTTTTTGGCCAGCACTTCCTGCCCTTCGTCGAACTCATGGTTGCCGAGCACGCTCACTCTGATGCCCATGTCTTTGAACATCTGGGGCATGAGACTCGTTTTGCGCGTGGCGTTGTAGAAAAAGCTGCCGCCGAAATTATCGCCTGCCGAAACGGTGACGTTGTAGGGGTAGACGCTCTTGAGCGAATCGAGTGTTTGCACCACCCATGCGGCTCCGGGGACGTTCTGTGCGGGATTGGGCAGGAGTCCTGCGTGGAAATCGTTGAGCGAAATGACGGCAACGGTGACCGTGTTGCGGTCGGCCGCACGGAGCGAGGGAACGGTGGAGACGAAAGCGGCGCACAACAGCGCACCGGCCAGAAGAGAGTGTTTCATTATGGTCGAAGATTAAAGCTACGCAAAGCGGAAAATACACCGCCCACGGCTTGTATTGGGCAAAGGTACTCATTTTTTGACGGCTCGACGGCATGAAGCGCGCCGAAAAAGGTTTTTCTCCTCCTCTCCCCCACTCTGTTGTCGTTTTCATTCGTGTGCGGAAGCATTTCGTCGCGGGAGAAACCCGACAAAACGCGGGGCTTTTGCGCATTTACCCCGCGAAATTTGACCAAAGCGGGGGACTTTCGAAACAAAAAAGCCCCATGACCGAAAATATCGGCCATGGGGCTTTTCGTAAATAGCATCGTTTCGCGCGACTGCATGAGACTCGACGTCGGTACGCAGCGGTGGGTCGCTGAGACCGCGCGCCTCGGAGCGGCACTCCCGACTCTTTCTGAGATTCGGAGGGAGGGGGATCAATGATGCAGCCGGTCGGTCTTCTCAAACTGCTTGCGCGCGTAATCTACGGTCACGGTAAATTCTTTGCAATTGTTGGAAGGCGCTTCGAACATGGCTTCTGTCATGATCGATTCCACAATCGAACGCAAACCGCGGGCACCGAGTTTGTATTCCACCGCCTTGTCCACCACGTAATCGAGGACTTCGGGTTCGAAGGTCAATTTGATTCCATCGAGGGCGAAGAGTTTGATGTACTGCTTCGTGATGGAATTCTTCGGTTCGGTGAGAATATTGCGCAAGGCTTTCCGATCGAGCGGATTCAAATAGGTGAGTACCGGCAGGCGGCCGATGATTTCGGGGATCAGTCCGAAGGATTTGAGGTCTTGCGGCTCGACATACTGCATGAGATCGGAGGTATCGATTTTCTGCTTGTTCTGCACCGAATCGTACCCCACGGTGTGGGTGTTGAGCCGCTGCGCGATTTTCTTTTCGATTCCGTCGAATGCTCCTCCGCAAATGAAGAGAATGTTGTGCGTGTCGACCTGAATGTAGTCTTGATCGGGGTGTTTGCGCCCACCCTTGGGGGGCACGTTGACGATGGAGCCTTCGAGCAGCTTGAGCATGCTCTGCTGTACGCCTTCACCACTGACATCTCGCGTGATCGAGGGGTTGTCTCCCTTGCGTGCTATCTTGTCTATCTCGTCAATGAAGACAATTCCTCGCTCGGCTCTCGCCACATCGTAGTCGGCAACTTGGAGCAAACGGCTGAGAATGCTCTCCACATCTTCACCGACATAACCGGCTTGCGTGAAGACGGTGGCGTCGACGATGGTGAAAGGTACCTTCAGCAGTTTGGCAATGGTGCGCGCCAGGAGGGTTTTGCCCGTACCGGTCGATCCGACCATGACAATATTGCTCTTTTCAATCTCCACATTGTCGTCGGCCGCCTCGTCTTGTTGACTGAGCAAGCGCTTGTAGTGATTGTAGACCGCCACAGACAGGTATTTCTTTGCATCGTCCTGTCCGATAATGTACTGGTCGAGGTAGGCTTTGATGTCTTTGGGTTTGGGAAGCTCGCCGAAATCGGCTTCCACGCTCTGTGCTCTTGCGGAGCGCAGACTCGTGTCCACGATTTCTTTGGCTCTTTCGGCGCAGTCACTGCAGATGCAGGCGTCTGTGCCGTGTATGAGCATGTCGACTTGTGACGCGGGACGTCCGCAAAAGGCGCAATGCTCTTCTTGTGAATTGTGTTTAGACATAATGGAATGTAACGTGTGTGTGACGGCAGATCGGCACCTTCTTAGGCTTTGCGCGAAAGCACGCGGTCGATCATGCCGTATTCTTTGGCCTCTTGCGCCGTCATCCAGTAGTCACGATCGCTGTCTGCCCAGACTTTGTCGAAATCTGTGTGGCTGTGTTCGGCGATGATGGTGTAGAGTTCCTTCTTGAGCTTCATGATCTCACGGGCGGTGATTTCAATGTCCGAAGCTTGTCCCTGCGCTCCGCCGAGAGGCTGGTGGATCATGACGCGGCTGTGGGGCAAAGCCGAACGTTTGCCTTCGGTGCCGGCCACTAACAGCACAGCGGCCATAGAAGCGGCCATGCCGGTGCAGATGGTTGCAACGGGGCTTTGGATAAACTGCATGGTGTCGTAGATGCCCAGACCGGCATAGACACTTCCGCCGGGAGAGTTCACATAGATCGAAATATCCTTGCCCGAATCTACAGAATCGAGGTAGAGCAATTGCGCCTGGAGCACATTTGCTGTCGTGTCGTCGATGGGTGTGCCGAGAAAGATGATGCGATCCATCATCAAACGGCTGAAGACGTCCATCTGTGTGACGTTGAGTTGACGCTCTTCGAGGATGTAAGGGTTGAGATATTGGTTTTGTACGGCGACCACGTCGTCGAGCACCATAGAATTGATGCCGGTTTTCTGCGTGGCGAATTTACGGAAATCGGGATTCATGCGTTGCGTGGAATAAAATGAGTGAGTGCGGGGCTTCGATGACGAAGCACACCGTTGAAAACGGCGAATGAGGACAACGGATGTTGTTTCACCCGTTCGCCCTCATCCGAATTTATTGCAAATAGTGTGCCCGAGCCACTATTTACCGGTGTACTGTATGTTGTTTACGCGTTTTCTGCTTCGAAGAACTTCGCAAAGTCGTCGAAGGAAATGCTCTTGTGCTCGAGTTTCACGACCTTCTTAAGCGCGTCTGCGAGCTTGGTGTTCACACTACGATCCACGAAAGCATTCATTTGGTTGCGATCTTTGAGCATTTCGTTGGCGTAGTTTTCGAGGTATTCCTCGGGCACGTTGGTCAAACCATACTGTGCAAACTGGATGCGTGCCGTTTGGAGAGCTGCCTCTTTGACGTCGTTTTGGTCGATCGTCACCTTGTTTGCTTCAACAAGTTGCTCCTTAATGAGGTGCCAACGGAGTTCTTCGAGGCTCTTCTCGAAGTTCTTTTCTACGAATTCTTCGCCCTTGTCAGCATTTTGCAGCTTCATGAAACGCTTAAGAAGCGCTTCGGGGAATTCAAGCTTGCCCACTTTCTCTTCGGTGTACTTGCGTACATCGATAAGAAACTTCATGTCGGCATCCTGGTTGTACTGGTTTTGGATGAGTTCCTTCACCTTGGCGCGCATTTCCTCTTCGCTCTTCACGGTGCCGGGCTCGAACACGCGGTCGAAGAGTTCCTGATCGTAAGCCGCGGGTACGAAGCGACTGATACTGCTCACCTGGAAGGTAAATTTACCCGTGTGCTTTGCAGCTTCTTCCTTGTCGAGCTTGAGCAGTGCGGCCAACTCGGTTTCGTTGTGTGCCTCCGAAGGATTGAAGGTAATCACGTCGTTCACCTTGGCACCTTCGAAGATTTTCTTCTGATCTTCGCTCACGAAATAGCTGGGCATGAGGCTTGCCGTGTCAAGACTGATACCTCCTTCGAGAATATTACCTTCGGCATCTTGTTCAGCGAGGGCACCGCGCAAGATATCCTTGTCGGCATATTCCTGTACTTCCTCAGGATGTCCGGCTTGCTGCGCAAATGCCTTCACCTGCTGGTCGATTTGCTCCTCGGTCACCTCAACATCATAATAATTGAGTTGATCTTCGCCGGTAAGTTCCACCTTAAACTCAGGAGCAAGTGCGATGTCGAATTTGAATTCGAAGTCATCTTGGTTTTCGATGTCCTGTGCTTGCTGCTTTTCCGACATCATCGGTTCGCCAAGCACGCTGAGTTTCTTTTCTTCGATGAACTTTTGGAGGTTTTCGCCCACGAGACGATTGATTTCGTTCATCTTCACCTCCGTGCCGAAACGCTTATTGATCAAGCCGGCGGGCACTTTTCCTTTACGGAAACCGGGCATTTCGGCTTTCGCCGCGATATTTTTGAGTTCCTTCTTGACAGCGTCCTGATAGTCTGCCTGCTCCATCTTCACCGAGACGAGGGCGCTCACTCCGGACTGTTCGAGAGTAATGTTCATGAGGTGTGGTGTTATATGCTTATTTATTATTGTCGAATAGCGTGAGCTTCCCACGAGTGCTCCGTTTTAGGCAACGTTTCCTCGTGCAGAAGCGCCAATACAAAGATTCAGCCGAGGCGAGTCTATATATTTAGCGCAGCAAAGGTACTCTTTTTTCGGCGAAAAAGGCGTATCTTCGCACAAAATAATTCTCTTCTGATCATTTCTCAGTCAATGATCTCCCGAAACCACACCTTTCTACGATGAACCGACAAGATTTCCGAATCGTCTTCATGGGCACCCCCGACTTTGCTGTCGGCAGTCTGCGCGCCCTCGTCGAAGGCGGATACAATGTGGTGGCCGTTGTCACCATGCCCGACAAGCCTGTGGGGCGCCACCAGAGCGAACTCTCGCAAAGTGCCGTAAAACAATACGCCCTTGCGCACCACCTCCCCGTGCTCCAGCCGGAGAAATTGAAGGATCCCGATTTTCTGGACAGCCTGCGTAGCTTCCGTGCCGACCTCCAAGTTATAGTGGCCTTCCGCATGCTTCCCGAAGTCGTTTGGGACATGCCCCCTCACGGCACTTTCAATCTCCACGCCTCGTTGCTCCCGCAATATCGCGGTGCCGCCCCCATCAACTGGACCATTATTAATGGCGACACCGAAACAGGCGTCACCACCTTCCTGCTCGACCACGAAATCGACACCGGTCGCATCATTCACCAAGCCCGCATTCCCATCACCGAGGCCGACAATGTCGAAACCATCCACGATCGCCTCCGCGACGTCGGAGCCGGTGTGGTGACACGCACCGTCGACGACATCATCGCCGGCAACATTCGCCCCGTCGACCAAGACACGCTCCCGACCGACGGCGAAATTCGGCACGCACCCAAGATCTTCAAAGACACTTGTCGCCTCCCGCTCGACATCTCGGTCAAACGTGCCTTCGACTTCGTGCGTGGTCTCTCGCCCTACCCCGCTGCTTGGACAGAGCTTGTGGACGAAAGCGGTAAGCGTACCGCACTCAAACTCTATGCCGCCCAACGCGAACAAGTGCAAGTCGGCGAAAAACCGGGCACCGTGCTCACCGACGGCAAAACCTATTTCAAGATTGCATTCCCCGACGGCTATCTCTCGCTCACACAACTCCAATTGGCCGGCAAAAAGCGCATGACCGTCACCGACTTCCTCCGTGGTTTCCATCCGGAGGGCGCCCTTCGCGTAGAATAATCCCCCTCTCTCTCCCAGCATTCGCATTATGGCATTAGAAGCCCTCCCCCCTAAGCCCGGACTCGGCATGACCGCCGAATTGCACCTCGAAGATGTGCAGCGCGCCGTCGATGTTGAGCAGCAAGAACACCGTCCACAACGCGTGCTCCCCGCAGAGTGGGCGCCCCAAAGCGCCGTTCAGCTCACCTGGCCGCACGCCGACACCGATTGGCACTATATGCTCGCCGAGGTCACCGAGACCTACGTGCGCCTCGCCTACGAAATCGCCAGTCGCCAGCCGCTCCTCATCGTCAGCCCCGAGCCCGACGAAGTGCAATCGTTCCTCTCCCGTCGACTCCCCGCGGCCGCTTTGCAAAACGTGCATTTCGTCGCCGCCCCCTCCGACGACACCTGGGCACGCGACCACGCTTTTCTCACTGTCCTCTCCGACAACGGAGCCGAACTACTCGACTTCCGCTTCAACGGTTGGGGCGGTAAGTTCGCCGCCGAGCGCGACAACGCCATCAACCGCCGGCTCTTCGACACCGGTTGGCTGCATGGGCACTACGTTTCGGCCCTCGATTTCGAGCTCGAAGGCGGTGCTATCGAGAGCGACGGCGCCGGCACGCTCCTCACCACGACCGCTTGCCTCCTCAATCCCAACCGTCGTCTCGAAGGCGACGCGGTGCCTGTGCCCGATCGCGGACAAGTCGAACTGCTGCTCCGCGAACGCCTCGGCGCCGAACGCATCCTTTGGCTCCACCACGGCTATTTGGCGGGTGACGACACCGATTCGCACATCGACACCCTCGCTCGTCTCTGCCCCAACCACACCATCGTCTACGTCAAGTGCGACGATCCTGCCGACGAGCACCATGCCGAGCTCCAAGCCATGGAGGCCGAGCTGGAAGCCCTGCGCACCGCCGACGACCGCCCCTATCGCTTGCTCGCGCTGCCCATGCCCGATGCCATTCATGACGAAGCCGGCGAACGCCTCCCCGCCACCTACGCCAACTTCCTCATCATGAACCGCGCCGTACTCCTACCCACCTACCATCAGCCCGAACATGACGAAGCGGCACGCAAGGTGTTGCAGCGCGCCTTCCCCCAGCATGAAATCGTAGGTGTGGACTGTCGCAGCCTCATCCGCCAGCATGGTTCGCTCCATTGCGTCACCATGCAATATCCCCGCGGTGTCGTTCGCTTCGACTAAGCCCTCCCGCACTTCTTCTCTCTCTATTTTCACACTCCGTCCCATGAAAGTAGCCCTTATCCAAATGCCCTGCGTGGCCGATCCCGCCCAAAACCGCGATCGCCTCGCAGCCCACATTGCCACCGCCGCTCAAGGCGGGGCCGAACTCGTGGTGCTGCAAGAATTGCACAACACGCCCTATTTCTGTCAGACAGAAAACACCGAACTTTTCGATCTCGCCGAACCCATCCCGGGGCCCTCGACCGCATTTTTCGGCGATCTCGCACGCCGACACGCCGTTGTGCTCGTCACCTCGCTCTTCGAGCGCCGCGCACCGGGCCTCTACCACAACACCGCCGTGGTCTTTGAGCGCGACGGTTCCATCGCCGGCAAATATCGCAAGATGCACATTCCCGACGACCCCGCCTACTACGAGAAATTCTACTTCACCCCCGGCGATCTCGGCTTCGAGCCCATCGACACCAGCGTAGGTCGTCTCGGCGTGCAGGTATGTTGGGATCAGTGGTACCCCGAAGGCGCGCGCCTCATGGCACTTCGCGGCGCCGAACTCCTCATCTATCCCACCGCCATCGGCTATGAAAGCAGCGACACGCCCGAAGAGCAGGCACGTCAACGCGAGGCATGGACCACCGTGCAGCGCGGTCATGCCGTCGCCAACGGTCTACCTGTCATCGCCGTCAACCGCGTTGGTCACGAACCCGACCCCAGCGGACAAACCAACGGCATTCTCTTCTGGGGCAGCTCCTTTGTGGCCGGTCCGCAAGGCGAATTGCTTTTCGGTGCCGACACTGAGAGCGAAGGCGTCTACCTGGTCGACATCGACCTGCAACGCAGCGAGAATGTGCGCCGCTGGTGGCCTTTTCTCCGCGACCGCCGCATCGAAGAATTTGCCCCCCTCACCCGCCGCTTCATCGACTAAGCAAGTCAACCCTCTTCCGGTACAACAAAATACGCAAAATCCCCGACCTCATAACGGCCGGGGATTTTGCGTATTTGCCTATACAGCAACGCGGTTCGTGATCTTGTACCTTTATTTTTTCCCTTTTTTCGAGAGTTCTTTTTCTATTTCCGTTCCGTCGGCAAGGCGCAGCACAATGCGCTGCTTGAGATGGTCGGGATTGGGGGGAGCCACCAAGCCAAAAACATCTCTCCCCGGAAGCCACAGGTAATCCGCCTCGACCGTCTCCCCGAGCGGCTTGGCAAAGATGCTTCGATCGCCGCATTTGAATTGACAGTCGAAAATCTGTTTGTCCGTATAGAAATAGAGATTGCCGCATTGCGCAGTGACATCTTCGTCGCGCCCATCCGCACGAGTGCGCACAACCCGGATAGCCTTCACCCCCTGTGTGAGCCAAGTGCGATGGAAATGGCATTCATTCACCACCGGCTCAGTCGGATTGCCCACAAGTTGGGAAAGTTCCTTATAGCGCGCCACTTCCGCGGGCGTGCTTTTCGAGGTGGGCGCAAACGAACTTTTGGTACTGTCGGGAACCACAAGAATAAGCCAGCGCCTACCCTCTTCCCTGGCTGCGACAACTTTTAGATCACGAGGATACATAAAAGCCTCAATCGGGTTGACAATCTCTCCCCATGTTGCTCGGGGACTCGGCTCGACTGTTTCACAAGAGAAAAATGTTGTTGCAACAAAGAGCATTGCAAACAGGTAAAAAGAGAATGACTTCATGGATGTACGTATGGAATTATCGTGATTAAGTATTGAAAATTACTCTTGTCATTCTTTGAAGACCGAGTGTTTTCGTCAGTGAGTGGGATGTACTCATCTCTTATCACTGCATGATTTGCTTCAAACACTCCTGAAAGGAAAAAACCATTACAATTTCCATCCCATCCCCAATTACAATGAACCAGTAGACGAGTCTCTTTTTTTGTACTCAGTATTTTATGAGAATCTATATCTACCAATTGAAGCAACCGTACTTGAGGGAGATATCCGTCAATAAGCCATTCATGCCCCCCGTCGTATTTGGTATGTTCCTTACGAAAAGGCCAAATACCTGTTAGATAGGTACTTTTTTCACTATATCCACTAACAAGGACTGGCAATCCTCTATCAAGACTTCCTTTGACATCAGCTTCATTATAAGAGATAATAGGATTACTGGGAACATTGTACCCTATTTTCCTTAGAAACGGTGGTATATCCTTTTCATAAGCTCCAGTCTCCTTTTCTCCCCATTGATTATGCAATTCATCTCCTATTTTACGCAGTAATTTACCGACTTCTAAATGGAACGGATGTTTATAATCGTCTTGGAGAGGCGCTCTTCTATATTCATATTTTGTAAGTAACTCCCAGTTTATGGGATACCCATCTATATTAGATGGATACTTATGATAAGCCAACAATTGACCAACAGCGACTGCTACACATCCCGATTGTGCTCTGACTCCGTCTCTGATAAAGGGAGCATGGCTGTTGTAGGGAACACCTTGATTCCATGCAGATTGAACAAGCTGTTTGGCAGGGGTACTTTGATTTTCCCACTCAAGTTCTCTCCACATCGTACGCGGCTCACTATAAGAACCTCCCCCCTCTTCCTTATCCCTGGGTCTTATTCTCTCAGGTCTTTCGCCTATCGATCGCTTTTTCTTAATAAAAGCAAGTCTATGCTCTTCATAGAATTTTGGCAATCGTTCGATAAAAGGATGAAGTGGATGATTCGCATCAATAGAGTCAACGTGGAGTGCCCCACTTGGTGCATAAGCCAATAGTTCAGGTACACAACGATCCCTAGAAACGAGTACATACCCTTCATTTTTCCCGAGATTGCAGACATACACAGATGAATCAGCTTCATTACTTTTTCCTCCACGTACTTCTTTACCCTCATTAAACGAAAGCACTTCTATGTTGAACAGCTCTCGAAGATTGCTTGACCGCATTTGCGGACGATCTCGCATAATCACCTCAGAAGCTATTTCAATAGCTTCATCCAAGGTACGCCAAGGCTTCTCATCTATCACAGCAATTTCTGAATAAAGAGCTTGTAATTCTATCGAATTCTGTTCATCTTTTACATTCTCTTCATCTTTAAGGGTCGTATTGCATCCGCCCATCAAAAGGGAGACCACAATAAACAAAAAGCTTTCTCTCAGAATTTTCATGTCATAATAATTTTGATTACAATTCAAACGCAAAGGTAGTCTTTTTTCCAACAACAACAAATCAAAAGCCACTTTTTTACACATGAATCCCAAATTACATTTTAACATGACGTAGCTCGCCCGAAAAGTCCACAACTTTCCGAGAAAAGTCCCCAGCTTTTTGCTAATCCCTTCCTACTTTTTCCACACACCTCCCCACTTTCTCGGCACGGCCGACAGACATACCCTCGCCGTGCTCCATCGCGAACGAAAAAACGCCGTGAATCACCACATTCGGGTATTCCACTGGCACGAAATCCCCAAAAAGAGGAGAAAAGCCTCTCTTAGCCTACCGAAAGACGTGCGTCATATACCCTAAAATGGGTATTGCCCTGTCTTGCGAAAGCCTTTAACTTTGCAAGTTGAAACCTACATGGCATGAAACCTACAAAATATCTTCTCCCCCTTCTCTTTGTCGGTGTCGTTCCTTGCGCCGGCGCTCCGCTTTGGCCCACCGCCGATGCAGATTCTTCCCCGGCGCCGGCCGGCACAGTCACCGACAGCACCGTGACCACGCCTGCGCAAAACCTGAACGAGGCCACCGTCACCGCCCATGCCGAAGCCACTCGCCTCAAATACGCCCCACAGGCCTTGACCCTCCTTTCTTCACGCCAAATCGATGGTTCGGCCTCCTCGCTCAACGAGGTGCTCGGCCGCGTGGCCGGCGTGACCATCCGCTCCATGGGCG
>CAUTYW010000017.1:0-10753 GCA_963542795.1 uncultured Prevotellaceae bacterium
TCGACTGTTCTTTAACCGAGCGTTGGAGTAGAGTGTACTCACCATTTAATCGTTTATTTGTCGCGAAAAGCACAGAGAATACGGACAAAAAGACCCGAATAATAACAACTTTACACCATTAGAATTAACACTACACACCACATTCTGACAAGTACACCTTAGAAAAATACCACACACCGCCTATTTTTTGACAACTCTACTTGTCTATTTCAATAAAACACACTACATTCGCGGCACAACCATCTTCTACTTTGTTCATCAAAACAAAATAACATGAAAACAAAGAGTCCACTTCCGGTAGCGCACCGTCCGTTCTGGTATCAATCCCTCGCCAAATGCGCCTTACCCCTCTCTTTGGGTCTCCTTTTTGCCGCCACGGCTCAGGCCGCCACGGCTCCCCATGAAAACAATGCCCCCGCACAGAGCACGCAAAAACCCCAACCTCGTCAACAAGTGACGGGCACGGTAGTGGACACCGAAGGCGAAGCCTTGGCCGGTGTGACCCTCCGCGTGAAAGGCACAACGCAGGGCACCACCACCGACGCCAAGGGTCGCTTCACTCTTCAGGCCAAACCGGGTGCCGTGCTCCAAGTGTCGTACATCGGCTACGAGCGTCAGGAGGTGACGGTGACCGGCCCACAGCTGAATCTCACCCTCAAGCCCAACGACAACTCGCTCAACGAGGCCGTGGTGATCGGCTACGGCACGGTGCGCAAGGCCGATTTGGCCGGATCGGTGGCCGTGATGGACTCAAAAGCCTTCAAAGACCAACCCATCACCCGCGTGAGCGACGCCCTCCAAGGCCGTGTGAGCGGTGTGCAGGTGGTCAACAGTGGTATTCCCGGCGGTAGCGTGAAGATTCGCGTGCGCGGTACGGGCTCGATCCACAACACCAACGAACCGCTCTACGTGGTGGACGGCGTGGTGCGCGAGAACGGTCTCGACGGCATCAACCCCGAAGACATCGCCGGCATGCAGGTGCTCAAAGACGCCTCGTCGACGGCCATCTACGGTAGCCGCGGTGCCAACGGCGTGGTGCTCATCCAAACCAAAAGCGGTAAGGCCGGCCAAACCCTCGTCACTTTCGACGCTTCGGTCGGTGTGGGCAACGCCACCCACATGCCCAAAATGATGGGCACGCGCGAATATGCCGAACTGCTCAAGCAATACAAGTTCAACGGCAATCCTCCCGAAGCCCTCAAGCCCTATCTCGACGGCACCAAAGCCGGTATCGACTGGCAAGACATGATGCTGCAAACAGGCGTGACGCAGGACTATAAACTCTCGCTCAGCAAGGGCAACGAGGACACGCAATTCTACGTGTCGACCAACTACATGAAGCGCGAAGGTGTGGTCGTGGGCACAGAGCACGAACGCTACAGCGCGAAGACCAACGTACACACCAAAGTGTATCCTTGGCTCGAACTCACCACCGACATCCAAGCCGCGCGCATGCAAGGCCACGGCAACGGATTCTTCGGCATGAACGTGGGCAACCCCCTCGTGCACATGCTCAACTATTCGCCCACGATGGACATGTACGAGGCCGACGGCATCACCTTCGCCCACGACCCCTACAACAGCATCAGCGCCGACAACCCCTACGCCCTGCTCACCGCCGTGAAGAGCGAGCACATGATGCACACCGTCAACGGCCGTTTTGATCTCAAATTCAACCTCGGCCACGGATTTACCTTCACCACGACGAACGGTCTCGACTACCACGACAGCAAGAACTATGGTTTCCGTCCCAAACGCATGGGACTGGGCAAAAACAGCATGAGCAACGGCGACCACTTCCACCTCATGCTGCAAACCACCAACAACCTTACCTATAATAATAAGTGGGGCGACCACGCACTGACCGTAACGGCCGTTTACGAAGCCACGAAGAGCGAAAGCCGCAACATGAACATTGGCGGCAACGATCTCAAGGCCGAATCGGTGGGCTACTGGGATGTAAACAACGCCGCCGTCCGCACCGCCGGCAACAGCTACGAATCCTATGCACTCCTCTCGGGTGTGGGTCGCGTGATCTACAACTATGCCGACCGCTATATGCTCACCGGTACGTTCCGTGCCGACGGTTCGAGCCGCTTCACCAACAAAAAATGGGGCTACTTCCCCTCTGTGGCCGTGGCATGGTCTGTGCTGAACGAAGACTTCATGCGCCCACTGCGCTCGACGATGAGCAATTTGAAATTACGCGGTAGTTATGGTGTGATCGGCAACCAAAACATCTCACCCTACTCCACACTCGGCCTCCTCACGCCCATCGGTTTCAACTTCGGCGGCAAGTCCGACTTCACGGGCTACCAGTCTAACGCCATCGCCACGCCCGACCTCACGTGGGAACGCACCCATCAGGCCGACTTCGGCTTTGATCTCGGTTTCTTCGGCAACCGCCTGGAACTGAGTGTCGACTTCTTCTCGAAACACACCTACGATGCCCTCCTTCGTCGCCAACAACCGGGCTACAAGGGCGCACAAGGCTACTGGGTGAACGCCGGCGAAATCACCAACAAGGGAATCGATGTGAGCTTGACGGAACGCATTCTCCAAACCACGGACTGGCAGTGGACTGCGACGTTGAATCTCTCGTACAACAAGAACGAAGTGGTGAAACTCACCGCCGAAGAACCCATCCTCTACGGCTCCTCTCCTGCGGCAGGTAGCGTCGATCCGGTTTCGATCGTCAAGGAAGGCGAAGCCGTCGGCACCTTCTACGGCTATGTTTGGGAAGGCATCGACGAGAACGGTAAGGACAAATACACCGACTTCAACGGCAACGGTAAAATCGACGCCGGCGACCGCCGCGTGATCGGTTGTGCCAATCCCGATGTGACCTTAGGTTGGAACACCACCATTCGCTACAAACAATGGGAGTTCAACGCCTTCTTCAACGCCGCCTTCGGTGCCCAACGCCTGAACATCGCGCGCTTCATGATGAACGCCATGCCCGGCGCCTCGATGTTTGTGACCGATCGCGACTATGCGAAGAATATGTTCGTCACCGGTGCTTCGGCCGAACAAAACCGCGGCAAGACCATGCCCGCCCTCGATGCCAAAGACAACTTGAACTACGGCAACTCGAGCAAGTGGGTGGAAAATGCCGACTACTTCCGCGCCGAAAACATCAGCATCGCCTACAACCTGACGAAGGCGCAAACCAAGTTTGCCGACATCCGCCTCTCGTTCGGCGTGCAAAACCTCTTCACCATCACGGGCTACAAGGGCTCCGATCCCGCGGGCTTCTCGTTCGGTAACGCCGACTACGAAAATGGTGTCGACATGGGTGGCTATCCCTTCCCGCGCACCTTCACGCTCGGCGCTCGTTTCACCTTCTAATTCCGATCTTCATCATGAAACGCCATATTTTCTTCGCCGCTCTCCTCGCCACGACCCTCTTCGGCACGGCGGCCTGCTCCGATTTTCTCGATGAAAATCCTCAAGGACGACTCACTCCCAAGACGTTCTACTCCACGCAAGACGAACTCGACATGGGCGTCAACGCCCTGCTCGCGCAAGTGACGCAATCGCAGTCGTACACCAACATGCAATACCCCCAATGGCAGGGCGATGACATCACGGCCAACCCCGGATCGAACAAACAAGCCTGCGCACAGCTCGATGCTTTCCGCGCATCGGCCGACAACAAGGGCGTGGTGGCTGCGTGGAATCAGCACTACAAGATCATCCAACTGGCCAATGATCTCATCGACAACGCCGGTCGAACGCAAACTTCTGCCACCGAACGCAACATCGCCCTCGGACAAGCCCACTTCTGGCGTGCCTATGCCTACTTCTATTTGGTGCGCATCTTCGGCCCGCTGCCCATCAGCTTGCACAGCGAATCCGACGGCGGCAAAACGCAACTGACTGACGTGGAAGGTGTGTACAAACTCATTGTCGACGATCTGACCAAGGCCGACGAACTGAATCTCCCCTCTGCCTACAAGGGTGAGCCCCGCAATATGTTTGGTTGCGACGTGTATGTGACGCAACAAGCCGTCAAGTCCACCCTGGCCGCCGTCTACATGGCCATGGCCGGCTATCCGCTCAACAAGGGACAGGAGTATTACGCCAAAGCGGCCGACGCTGCCGAAGCGGTCATCAAGGGGGTGGAAAACGGCACCTACAATCACAACATGGATGCCGAGTGGAAGAATGTCTACTCGATGGGCAACAACTATAATAAGGAAACGATTCTCGGCATCAACAACTCTCCCGACCGCAGTTGGTCGCGCGATTCAGAACTCACCAGCACGATGCTCTTCGAGAGCCTGAAAGGTTGGGGCGACGCTTGGGGCGAAATCGCTTTTTGGAAGCGCATGCCCGACGGCCCCCGCAAGCAAGCCACCTACGATCCGCAGATTCTCAAGGAGGAAAATCTCTATGATTGGTGGGCAACGACCGACGGCCAACCGATTCAAGCCGACAAAAAGAATGCGGTGATCCCGGAATATCACCCCATGTTCTCGCTCTTCACCGTCAATGCCGACGATAAGAACCAACCGATCGCCGCTCCTTATGACTACACGAAGAAGAAATGGCGCGGCATGATCAACGACTTGCGCCACCGCGTGATCCGCTATCCGGAAGTGCTGCTGTGGTACGCCGAAAGTGCCGCCCGTGCCGGCAAGAGCGACCTCACGCTGGCCAAACAATGTCTCAAGAAGGTGCGCGCCCGTGCCGTGAATGCTGCCGACATCAACAGTGTTGACGGCGTAGAAATCGACGCCATGAACGCCGAACAGCTGGCTAAAGCCTGCTGGGACGAACACGGCTGGGAAGTGGCCGGACACTGGCTGTCGCTCGTGACGCGCCGCGCCGACCAACTCCGCATGGACGATCTCAAAAACACCTTCGCCCGCCGCGTAGCCAATGCGCCGATCGAAGTAGCCCCGGGCTTCACCGCCACCGAAGCGGTCGCAGTCAGCGGCACTTGGACGCCCGACATGAACTACGTGCCGTATCCGCTCGGCGACAGCGAAAAAAATGGAAACCTCAAGCGTTGATGAGCTTAGGGAAGTGAATGTGGCATCTCCTCTCACGGGGAGGTGCCACGATTTGCTACTCATTGCACAACGCCGCTCACCGGTTTTCCACCTCCTCCCGGGCACTCCCCGCACAATACGAAGCCAAGGTCTAAAAACGAGCCGACGCGCTCGCCACAGCCGAAGAAGCCAACAGCCAAAAACACGACACGCAAAAGAAAGAACGACAATTCAAAGATTTTTCTCTATACAAACCCACCCTCAATGACAACATTAAAAGAGATCAGAAAGGACGCTATTGAAATTGGATACATAGATCAATCCATCATAGACCGTCTTCAAGAAGAAATTCAGGCCGACCAACAAATATCACTCGAAGAAGCCAACTTTCTGTTTACGATCAAAAAGCAATTTGCCAATAAAAAGAATTCCCCGAATTGGCGTATTTTCTTCATTGATACCATCACTCGTTTCCTACTTGAAGACGAAGATTCACCCGGTGTGGTCGATGAGCAAGAAGCACAATGGTTGCGCGCGCATATCCAAAGCCAAGGCGGCTTAGATCAGACAGATCAACTCTTGCTTTCCGAGTTGCGCACGCGATCCATCAATTATCCCTCCATTCTCAATTTCAAAAGTCGCAAGACTCTCCTTTTTGAGCAATTCCTCTATGGCACTCGCTTTACTACCTTTCTGGCTGTAGTCGGATCGCTCATCGCCTCTATTGTTCTATTTGCGAAAGGAACAATCAACATTAGTCGAGGCGTCTACTATTTCTTTGCCAACGTGGGTCAAAATCAAATCGACGACCACCATTTGGTGGCAGAATTTGTTTCGGCGGTCGACATTTTCCTCTTCTCAACGGTGCTTTTCATCTTCGCTTTGGGCATCTATGAACTCTTCATCAACAAGATCGATGTAGTGAACCGCAACAAAGAGGAACGACCTAATTGGCTTGTGGTGAAAAGTATTGATGACCTGAAGACATCGCTGGGTAAAGTGATTCTTATGATTCTCATCGTGTCGTTTTTCGAGCACTCATTGAGCATGAAATACGATTCGATTCTCCAGCTCCTCTATTTGGGAATTGGTATCCTGCTTATTTCTGCGGCACTCTATCTCACGCATAAGAGTTCTGAACACTGAGTGGATTCATAATCCCCCAACACCTACAATCCGCGCAACAGCAATCCATTTCACACTGACACGACTCGAGAAAAAACAGAGGAGTTTTCGTCAAATCCTCTCTCATTTCTCTGAAATACAGACAGGTAATTGGCATAAATAGCTATTCTCTATTATCAAATAGAGATTATCTGTTTGCCTATGTCTGAGAAGTGTCTATCTTTGCAACGTCAAACGACAAGAAACAACGAACATAGACTCAAAAATATTATCTATATGCAACCCATTATCAACGCACAAGCTCCTGAATTCAAGGTTCAGGCATTCCATAACGGATCTTTCAAAGAAGTAAGCAGCGCCGACATCGCCGGCAAGTGGGCTATCTTCTTCTTCTACCCCGCTGACTTCACCTTCGTGTGCCCCACGGAGTTGGTAGACCTCGCAGAACAGTACGAGAAGTTCCAAAAGCTCGGCGTAGAGGTTTACTCGGTGAGCACGGACTCTCACTTCACTCACAAGGCATGGCACGACGCTTCTGACAGCATCAAGAAGATCACCTACCCCATGCTCGCAGACCCCACGGGCGTATTGACTCGCGGTTTCGGTGTGCACATCGAAGAAGAAGGTATGGCTTATCGCGGTACGTTCCTGGTCAACCCCGAGGGTAAGATCAAGGTTGCTGAGATCCAAGACAATAGCATCGGCCGCAACGCCGAAGAACTCCTGCGCAAGGTTGAAGCTGCGCTCTTCGTAGCTTCTCACGACGGCGAGGTTTGCCCCGCTAAGTGGAAGCAAGGCGAAACAACGCTCAAACCCAGCATTGACCTCGTAGGTAAGCTCTAATCAGCTTCACACACACGTTAATAGGTTTTCATTTTGTAGGTGTGGCGGGCGTTCATCTTTCAGATGAGCACCGCCACTTTTTGCCTTTTTCAAAATAACAGACATGCTCGATCAAGCTCTCCTTCAACAAGTTCGACAAATTTTCGCCGAACTCAACGCGCAGTTCACGCTCGCTGTCTACACCGACAGCGCCAACCCGCATTCTGCCGAACTCAAGTCCTTCTTTTCAGATTTTGCTACGACGTCGAGCCACCTCGTTGTCGAACAGCATGAAGCTCCCGGCCGCTTCGAAGTGAAGTTGCTCAAGGACGGAGCAGACACCGGCGTCGTTTTCCGCTGCATCCCCGGCGGACACGAGTTCACTTCGCTCCTGTTGGCCATCCTCAACGCAGACGGCAAGGGCAAAAACCTGCCCGATGAGACCCTCGTTCGCCGCATCCAAGCACTCCGCGGTCCGATTCATCTCACCACCTACGTCTCGCTCACCTGCACCAACTGCCCCGATGTGGTACAGGCGCTTAATATCATTGCGCTCAACCACCCGGATTTCACGCACGAAATCGTGGACGGTGCGCTCTTCCAAGACGAGGTGAACCAACTTCACCTCCAAGGTGTGCCCGCCGTGTTCGGTGGAGAGAAACTCGTGCACAGCGGTCGCGGCGAACTCGCGCAACTGCTCGACGAACTCGAAGAAAACTTCGGCGTGGAAGACATCCCCGCGGAAAAAATCGAGCGTTCGTATGATCTCGTTGTCGTGGGCGGTGGCCCTGCCGGCAGTGCCGCGGCGATCTATTCGGCACGCAAGGGCTTGCACGTGGCCATCGTGGCCGAACGTCTCGGCGGTCAGGTCAATGACACCGTGGGTATCGAAAACCTCATTTCCGTTCCCAAGACAACAGGACCGGAATTGGCACAACATCTGGGCGAACACATCGAAGACTATCCTATCGATCTCTTCGTAAACCGCAAAGTGGAGCAAGTGAACCTCGACGGTGAGGTGAAAGAGCTGCACATCAAGGGCGGCGAAGTGTTCCTCTCGAAACAAATTGTGATTGCCACGGGTGCCGGCTGGCGCAAACTCAACGTCGACGGCGAGGCCGATTACCTCGGTCGCGGTGTGCACTTCTGCCCTCACTGCGATGGCCCGTTCTACAAGGGCAAACGCGTGGCCGTTGTGGGCGGTGGTAACTCGGGTGTGGAAGCTGCGATTGACCTCGCAGGCATCTGCTCACACGTTACCGTCCTTGAATTTGCCGACCATCTCCTTGCCGACGAAGTGCTGCAAGAGAAGGCCAAGAGTCTCGGCAACGTGGAAATCTTCACCCTCTCGCAAACCACTGCTGTGCTGGGCGACGGTCAAAAAGTGACCGGTGTGCGCGTGAAAGACCGCACCAACGATGCGGAACGCGAAATTGAACTCGATGGTATCTTCGTTCAGATCGGTCTGGCGCCCAACACGCAGTCGTTCGCCGAAAGCCTCGAACTCTCTCCGCGCCGCGAGATTGTGGTCGATGCCACCTGCCGCACATCGAAAGTCGGTGTCTATGCAGCCGGCGACTGCACGACGGTGCCCTACAAGCAGATTATTGTGGCCATGGGCGAAGGCGCAAAGGCTGCTCTCTCAGCCTTCGACGATCGCGTGCGCAACAAAGTTTGATTTCTTCGGTGCGTGATTTTTCTCACGCGCCCCCTCAAGCACAAAACAACGTGCCAAGTCAGTGATTCACCGACTTGGCACGTTTTTTCGTTCGGGGCCCGCTTTCTCATCCGGCAGTTTTTCGCAGACTCTCCCGATATTCGCTGGGCGTCATGCTGGTTTCGCGCTTGAAAAAACGGGAGAAGGCCGCCGCTCCCGGGAAGTTGAGCCGATCGGCCACCTCGTAGTTCATCATTCCCTTCGTGTTGAGCAGAATCTTCGCCGCTTGCACCGTGGCACGGTTGACCCAAAACATCACGCTGTTCCCGCCGGTCTTCTTGATGACGGCCGACAAATGGTGCGGCGACACGTGGAGTTGCGCGGCATAGAAGGGGATGTTGCGCTCGCGCGCACAGTGTTTGTGCACCAATCGCTTGAACTCCGCAAAGAGTTCGCGGGGACGCGCCTCGCGTTCCGGCCCGTCAGGTGTCTGTCCGTCTCTGATTTCTTGCACATCGGCCACAAGGGTTTGCAGCAAACTCCGCACCGTTCGGCGCCGGTAGGGAGACACGCGCATGAAGTCGCGCAACAGCATGATCAAATGCACCACGCGTTCGAATTCCTCGGGCGATGCGGAGAGAAAAGTGTCCTCGATCTCTTCGTTATCCTTCCGGAAAATGACCACCGCCACGCGCGCATCGTCCGAAATGTGCTTCATTTCGAAGATGGTGTCGCTCGCCACCAGTGCAATGCTTCCCTTTTCGAAATGACTATCCTGAAGATTAACGCAGAGATCGGCTTCTCCTTCGAGCAAAAGCAGGAGCCGCGGCTCGAGCGCCTGGTATATTTTCTGTTTTTCGAGCAGCGAACTGTGCTGCAAATGCCCACCGATCACCAGCACGGCCTCCTCTTTTGCCAAGATTTGTCCCGCACATTCCGACAAACTGTCGAGATTTACGTCATTTACAGAGATCTGCACTAACGAATTGGGCTGTTTCATGTTTTGTTCCTCCTTGTTTGGTGCCCACAAAGCTAATATAATTCTTCCATACCCGCGATTTGGAAGCACAACAATCGTACAATTTGTATATAACTTCACCGCAAATGGTAAGTACTCCCCGCCCGAATCGCCCTATCTTTGCAACAAGAAAGAAAAAGTCCGACGTGCGAAAGACAAACCGGACAAAAGTAAACACGTATGCGAAAGAAATTACTACTCCTCTCGGTCCTGGCGGTACTTTTCCCCGCAGTGCGCGCACAGAGTTTGGAGGAATGTCGCCAAGCCGCCGAACACAATTACCCAATCATTCGGCAATACGATCTCATAGCCCGCACCACCGAACTCACAGTCAGGAACATTCAGAAGGCATGGTTCCCGCAAATCAGCGTCACAGCCCAGGGCAGTTACCAAAACAAAGTGACAGCGTGGCCCGAAAATCTGCAAGGATTGTTCGCCCGGATGGGGCTTCAGCTGCAAGGATTGAGCCGAGACCAATATAAAGTGGGCATCGACGTGCGCCAAACGCTCTTCGACGGCGGCGCAATCGGCAGCCGGCGCGAAATTGCGCGGAGAGAAGGCGCGGTGCAAGCAGCGCAAACCGAAGTGGATCTGTACAAAATCGGGCAACGCGTGCACGAAATGTATTTTGCCCTCCTTCTACTCGACGAACAACTCCGTCTCAACGCCGATGTCAACGCCCTTTTACGCTCAAACGAGCAGCAACTCGCCGCCATGCTCAAGAGCGGGACGGCGTCGGCCGGCGACTTCGAGAACGTGAAAGCCGAGCGGCTGAGCGCCGAACAGCAACAAACGGAGCTTTTGTCGCAACGGCAAACGCTGCAACGCCTGCTGAGTCTTTTTTGCGGGATCCCGGTCGACAGCATTCGCCGGCCTGCCGTGCCCAATCTGCCTTCGGGCGAGAACAAACGGCCGGAGCTTCGCCTCTTCGACCGCCGACTTCAACTCACCGATGCGCAAGAAAAAGCCGTCGACGCCCAACTCTTGCCGCAACTTGGGCTCTTTGCACAAGGCTATTACGGCAATCCGGGCCTGAATCTCTTCGAAGACATGATGAAACGTAGGTGGAGTTGGAACGGCATCGCGGGACTAAAACTCACTTGGAACCTCAGTGCGCTCTACACTCACCGCAAT
>CAUTYW010000018.1:0-8614 GCA_963542795.1 uncultured Prevotellaceae bacterium
CTTCGGCGTATTTCACCGTCACGCGCGCCGTTGCCACCCCGGCCGAGGCCCGCCGACTCATTCAAGACCAGAAAGCCGACCTGGCCGTGGTGTTTTCTGCACATTTCTTGAGTCTTCGACCTGACTATCAGCTCATTGTCGACGGAACAGACCCCAACATGGCACAACAATGGTCGGCCTATGCCGGCGCGGTGCTAAGCAATCCGTCGGGAGGTGCGGTGAACACCAAGTTGCTCTACAACCCGCAAATGAAATCGGCCTACAACTTCGTGCCCGCCATCATGGGCATGCTCCTTATGCTCATTTGCGCGATGATGACCTCCATCTCCATCGTTCGCGAAAAGGAGAAAGGCACCATGGAAGTCCTACTCGTTTCGCCCACTCCGCAGCTTGTCATCATCGCGGCCAAGGTGGTTCCCTACCTCATTTTGGCCTTTCTCATCCTCATCTCCATTCTCCTCATGTCAGCTTTCGTGCTCCACGTGCCGGTGCGCGGATCGTTGTTTTGGATCTTCGCCGTTTCCACCCTCTACATCCTGCTGGCACTCTCGTTGGGGCTGTTGGTTTCGAACGTGGCCCAAACGCAACTCGTCGCTCTCCTGCTGTCCGCCATGGTATTGATCATGCCTATCATCATGCTCTCGGGCATGCTCTTCCCGGTAGAATCGATGCCGCGGATCTTACAATACCTATCGGCGACCATCCCCACGCGCTACTACATCAGTGCCATGCGCAAACTCATGATCATGGGCGTCGGTGTGAAGCAAGTGCTCAACGAAATGCTCGTGCTCCTGGGCATGTTCGTCGCCCTGCTCACCCTTTCGCTCGCCAAGTTCAACACCCGATTAGCCTAAACCGCCATGGCACTGCAACATTTGCTCCGAAAAGAGTTCATTCAGATCCGTCGCAACTCGTTCATCCCGCGGCTGATCCTGTTTTTCCCCATCATGGTGATGTGCGTCATGCCGTGGGTGATGAACATGGAGGTGAAAAACGTGGTGGTCGACGTGGTGGACAACGACCGAAGCACGGCTTCTCAACGCCTTGTGCACGAGATTGCGGCCAACAGCTACTTCATATTCCACGGCCGGCAGCCCACCTATGCCGCCGCGCTCCAAGACATCGAGCAGTCGTCGGCCGACATTGTCGTGGTGATCCCTCCGCAATTCGGGCGACAGCTTGCGCTCGGCCAAACGCCCCAAGTGCTCATTGCGGCCAACGCCGTCAACGGCACCAAAGGTGCGCTGGGTTCGAACTATCTGTCGCAAATCGTCACGGCCTACGTGCAACCTTCGGCCGCCGCCCTGCGCGACAAAGCCTCCACACTCTTCCTTTTCAACAAACATCTGAACTTTAAGCTCTTCATGATCCCGGCGCTCTTCGCCCTGATCGTGATGCTTGTCACCGGCTACCTGCCCACACTCAACATTGTGAGCGAGAAAGAAGCCGGCACCATCGAGCAAATCAATGTGACCCCCGTGAAGAAATGGGAATTCATCCTCGCCAAACTCATCCCTTATTGGCTCATTGCCTTCTTCGTAATCACGGTTTGCCTCACCTTGGCGTGGGTGGTGCACGGCGTTACGCCGGTGGGCAACGTGGCACTCATCTACTTATTGTCCATGTGCTTGGCCATGTTCTTCTCGTCGTTCGGACTCATCGTTTCCAACTACTCCGACACCATGCAACAAGCCATCTTCTTGATGTGGTTTTTCGTCATGATTCTCATTCAACTCTCGGGCTTATTCACTCCCACCCGCTCGATGCCTACCGCCGTCTACCTCACCACCTACTTCAATCCCGTGAGCTACTTCATCGAAGCCGTGCGCACGGTCTTCATTCGCGGGGGCAACTTCGGCAGCATCGCCCACCAAGTATTGGCCCTCGCCGTGATCGATCTGTTGATGGGCACCTGGGCAGTGATCAGTTACAAGAAAAACCGGTAAGCCCGCCGTGCGACACAAAAAACGCGGGACTTTCGGCCGAAAGCAGCGCACTTTGCGCGAGAATCCCCCACTTATTTGTCGAAAACGCGAAGGCAGCAGCCCGAAATAGCAAAAAAAAAGCCCGAAGACCAGTCTGTGAGCCGGTCTTCGGGCTGTTGTGTTGAGTGGAAGCGCACTGCTGCGCTCATGTGGTGCGGAAAGTCGGCGCCGGGCGGCGTCGGACGACCGTTTGTGCGCCTGCATACGTCACTTGGTCGGCTCGCGAGGTCAATCTCCGTCGTCGACATCAGGTCCATTCTCCTCTCCGGCAGGCTGGGAGAGGGAAGCCGGTGCGGGTTCAGAGGGTTCGTCGGGACGAATGTGGGGCATCGACAGTCCATCGGTCAGGGCGCGACAGAAGCGGTCTTGGAATCTTCGCGCTTCTGCCATGTTCCGCACACCTTGGTTGATAATAGAAAAACAAAGTTGGTGGCCATTAGCCGCCAAGGCGTAGCCGGAAAGGGAACTTACGCCTTCGACCGATCCGGTTTTGGCGCGCACATTGCCTTGTGAGCTGGTGTTGCGATTGCGGGAGCGCAAAGTACCGTCGCGCCCCATGACGGGGAGGGCTGCATAAAGGTGCTGAAAAATCTCGTCGTTGCGGTAAGCATGGCGCAAACAAAGAGTCAGCAGTTCGGGCGTGACGTAATTGTAGAGCGAAAGCCCGCTGCCGTCTGCAATTTTGTATTCAGCGGGCGCGATGCCCCAACGACTGATGAGTTTCGACATTTGCGCGGCGGCATCACGATAGGTGGCATAGGGACGACGCGAAAGCGCAGCCAACTGGAAAAAGAGACTTTCGGCACAGAGATTGTCACTCTCTTTCATCATCGGCCGCAGCACTTGGTCAATCGTATGGGTGCGCATGAGCCAAATCGGAGCACTGTTGGGCGCGACTCCGGTGCGCACAAAACCGCCGACCGTGATCCCGGCTTCGGAAAGGGCGCGCAAGAGATGATCGGCAAACTTGTTTCCACGGCGATACAGGAGCGGGGTGAGCGGACGTGCCTTGTCGTCCCAGCACCAGCCCCAACCGAGGGTGGCGGTGTCTTTAATCGTGACATCAAGCACCACGTCGCCGGCAATGTGACGCACGCCATATTGACGCAACGCGTCGATGATGGAACGAAGATCGTCGCGCCCGAAAAGTGGATCCATTCCTCCACGGATATAAATGTTCTTCACGCTCGCAGAATCGTCGGGTTCGCCACTGGCCTGGAGGGTGGTGGCGAAACGATAGTCGGCACCGAGCAAATCGAGAGCCGAAACTGCGGTGAGCACCTTCATGTTCGAAGCAGGGCGCAGGCGTTGATGCTCACCGCGCACGAAGATCGTGCGATCGTCGGTGAGATCATAGACACAAACGCCTACTTGAGAACGCTCGAACAGCGGATCGCGGAGCAGGGTGTCGAGACGACCGGAAATGACACGGGCAAAAATGCTCGCCGAACGTTGAGCGGTGGTGAGCGTGGTGGGATCTCCGACAAAATCTTTCACCAGCGTGTCGGCGGCGCTACTTTGTGCAGTCGCCGAAGTGGGAACTGTTGGGAAAACCGAACGATGCGCACCGACCATGAGGACGGTGAAACTAAACAGACCGAAGAGAAATGATCGGATCATGTGCAAAAGAATGGAAAAGAGGCCGAGGGAGAGCTATAAAAGCAAAGAAAGCATTTGAAACTAGTGCCGGCTAAAAAGTTCCTACACTGGTTTCAAATGCTGCGTTGGAAGACTCGCTGTGCGGGAGTCAAAAATTACTGCTTGATACCGAGCTTCGTCTTAAGTTGCGCGGTGATATCGGTGGAGATCGCTTTGTTGATGGTCACACCTTGCACCATGGCTTCGTCGATGGCATAGACATAGTTGCCTTCTTTGAGCACGAGTTCGAGCGCAGCCATGATTTTGTCTTGCACGGGCTTGAACTTCGTTTGCTGAGCCTGACGGAAAGCCTGCTCGTTGTCTTGTAAGCTCTGTTGCACCTTGGTTTGGAGATCTTGCAACTCGGCTTCGCGACGCTGACGGATGTTCGCGGGCGTTTTGTCCGTTACTTCTTTCTGATATTTCTCGAGCTTGGTTTGGAATTCCTTCTGCATCGTCTCGATGTCAGTCTGGTATTGCTTACCAAGCGCCTCGAGTTCAGCTTGAACTGCCTTGGCGGCGGGATATACGGTGATGATTTGCTGCGAATTGAAGTGAGCAAACTTCTGTGCCAGGAGGCTGAGGGGTGCCATCATGAGCACCATAAGGAGCAATTTCTTGAGCATCTTATTTTGTTTGATGTTAGGTTTGGGCAAAAGTACGACATTTAGTTGGAATAGCCTAATTTGGCCAAGACTTCATTGCTGATGTCGATGGCAGGAGAGGCGAAGATAATCCCCGCTCCTTCGCTGGCTCTGTCGAGGATGAGTTGGAATCCTTTGGCTTGCGCCACGGTTTTCACCGCATTGTACACCTCATCTTGGATGGGTTGGAGGAGCGCTGTGCGCTTTTTATAGAGTTCGCCTTCGGGTCCGAAATACTTTTTCTTGAGATCGGCAGCGGCTTTTTCCTTCTTCACGATTTTGTCTTCACGATCCTTTTTCTGCGCTTCAGAAAGGAAGACCGCTTCGTTCTGATAGTTGCGGTAAAGCGTTTTGGCTTCGTTGTCCAAAGCCTCGACCTCGGCTTGCCACTTTTTTGAAATCTGATTGAGCTGTTCACCGGCCCGTTCATAGGCGGGAATGTTGCGCATAATATATTCCATGTCAATGAGCGCGAACTTCTGCGCTTGCACACTGACGAAACTGCCGAGGGCAATGAGGAGGAGAAGGAGATACTTTTTCATACTTCGGTGTATTTGATGATCGGCAAATATAAACGATTGATCGCGAGTGAAGAAGATTGTGCTGTACAAATGACGGTTATGCACGTTATTTTAACCTTTGATTGTCGTGAAAATGCTTTGTTCGACGACAAATGAGCATTTGGAAGGGAAAAAATCGTGCAATTGTATCATATACTTTTCTGCGCATGTGAAAGGCGATGCATGGATTCGGGTACGGCGCTGCGAATTTCGTCAATCAGCAAGCGCTTGAGCGAATCACGCACAAAGTCTGTCGCCGTCAACAGCACAATTTCGCGCGTGGGAACCGGAACGGCAAAAGGACGAACGAGCGCTCTCTGCTCATCGGAGAGTTGCAAGGTGCACAATTCGGGGATGAAAGTGGCGCCCATGCCACTCTCGACGATGCGCATGAAGGTTTCGATGCTACCGAGGTGGTAGGATCGCTGGCTGCGGAGAGCTGTTTTGAGATGACAGAAGCTGACCAACTGATCGCGGAAACAATGTCCTTCGTCGAGCAACCACAGAGGTACTTCGCGCAAATCGGTGGTACGCACCGAATCGCGAGTGTGCAATTCGCTGCTCTGCGATGAGTAGACGAAATACTGCTCATAGAAAAGCGTATCGGCATTGAATTCCTCCAACTCGTTGAGTTGTGCAACGATGGCTGCGTCAATTTCGCCTTTTGCCAACGCGCGCTTTACGTCCGCCGTCTTCATTTCGCTGATTTGCAAATCGACTTGCGGATATTTGCGTGAGAATTCCGGCAGAAAACGCGGAAGAAGATAGGGAGCGATGGTGGGCAAAACGGCCACTCGGAACTCTCCACTCACGGCATTCTGCTGTTCGTCAACACGGTCGCGCAAACGCCGCGCACCGCTGAGGAGTTCTCGCGCTTGCTCCACAACGACTCTACCTACCGCCGTGGGAACAACAGGTTTGCTGCGCCGGTCGAAAAGTTTGGCGCCCAGTTCTTCTTCGAGTTTTTGGATCATCGAACTGAGCGTGGGCTGTGTCACCTCGCAGGCTTCGGCAGCTTTGAGAAACTGCCCGTGATCGGCCAAAGCCACGACGTATTCTAATTGTTGGAGCGTCATCGCAGAAAGAAAAGTTTGATGAGAAGCAAAGTTACATATTTTCGTTCGAAAACATTTGTTTCTCGCTCCCTTTCCTGAAGCCCACGACTACCGACGCGCCGATAGACTGCATATAAGGCGGCGCCGACGGCACCCTTTCCTTGAAAATTAGGAGCCGGGAATCAAAACACGGCACAAAAAAAGCGGCACCCTCCGTGTGGAGGATGCCGCGGTGCGGAAAAAGTCACGCACTAAGCGAGTGTATCACTCGATTAGAGCTGGGGACCAGCAGCAACGAGCGCCTTACCGGCTTCGTTGGTCGTGTACTTCTCGAAGTTCTTAACGAAACGACCTGCGAGATCCTTAGCCTTGGTTTCCCATTCAGCAGCGCTAGCGTAAGTGTCGCGAGGATCGAGGATTTCGGTAGCAACGCCCGTGAGTTCCGTGGGGATCTCGAAGTTGAAGATGGG
The DNA here is from genome assembly GCA_963542795.1 of uncultured Prevotellaceae bacterium. Classification (GTDB taxonomy): domain Bacteria; phylum Bacteroidota; class Bacteroidia; order Bacteroidales; family Bacteroidaceae; genus Alloprevotella. The sequence continues at coordinate 6,353 of CAUTYW010000018.1, forward strand.
GAGCTGCTTCGTGGGAGCAGAGAGGATAGCACCGGAAAGGATACCGTCGATGATACCACGAGTGTCCTTAATGGAGATGCGCTTGCCGGTACCGTTCCAACCCGTGTTCACGAGATAAGCCTTAGCACCGCTCTTCTCCATCTTCTTCACGAGCTCTTCAGCGTACTTCGTGGGGTGAAGTTCGAGGAAGGCCTGACCGAAGCAAGCAGAGAAAGTGGGCGTGGGTTCAGTGATACCACGTTCCGTACCTGCGAGCTTAGCGGTGAAACCGCTGAGGAAGTAGTACTGCGTTTGAGCAGCATTGAGGATAGAAACGGGAGGCAATACACCGAAGGCGTCAGCCGAGAGGAAAATCACGTTCTTCGCAGCGGGAGCAGCCGATACGGGACGAACGATGTTCTGGATGTGATCGATGGGATAAGTAACGCGCGTGTTCTCAGTAGCGCTGTTGTCGCTGAAGTCGATCTTGCCGTTAGCGTCAACGATTACGTTCTCGAGGAGCGCGTTGCGCTTGATAGCAGCGTAGATGTCGGGTTCGCTTTCCTTGTCGAGGTTGATCACCTTAGCGTAGCAACCGCCTTCGAAGTTGAAGACGCCGTTGTCGTCCCAACCGTGCTCATCGTCACCGATAAGGAGACGCTTCGGATCGGTAGAGAGGGTCGTCTTACCCGTGCCGGAGAGACCGAAGAAGATAGCGGTGTTCTCGCCATTGAGGTCGGTGTTGGCAGAGCAGTGCATCGAAGCGATGCCGCGGAGGGGAAGGTAGTAGTTCATCATCGAGAACATACCCTTCTTCATCTCACCACCATACCAAGTGTTGAGGATAACTTGTTCCTTCGTCGTGATGTTGAAGGCAACGCAAGTTTCAGAGTTGAGACCGAGTTCCTTGTAGTTTTCAACCTTCGCCTTAGAAGCGTTGTAAACCACGAAGTCGGGTTCGAAGTTAGCAAGTTCTTCAGCCGTGGGCTTGATGAACATGTTCGTTACGAAGTGAGCCTGCCAAGCAACTTCTACGATGAAGCGAACGGCAAGACGCGTGTCCTTGTTGGCACCGCAGAAAGCGTCAACCACAAAGAGGCGCTTGTTGGAGAGTTCCTTCTTGGCAAGATCCTTAACCACAGCCCAAGCTTCTTCCGACAAGGGGTGGTTGTCGTTCTTGTAACCTTCGGTGGTCCACCACACGGTGTCCTTAGAGTTCTCGTCAACTACGATGAACTTGTCCTTGGGCGAACGGCCGGTGTAGATACCCGTCATCACGTTCACAGCGCCGAGTTCAGTTTCCTGACCCTTTTCGAATCCTTCGAGGGTTGCTTTGGTTTCTTCTTCGAAAAGCTGTTCGTAAGAAGGGTTGTGTACGATTTCGGTAGTACCCGTAATACCGTACTTTGAAAGATCTAATGTTGCCATTGAATCAAAAGTGTTTGATATAGGAATTGTGTAAGACTTCTGCTATCGTGCAGAGAGCGAGTTCTCCGGAGAAAATTCTCCACTTCAGTGATCAAGCTCTTCCGACTTGCGTAACAAAAGTACGAAAAAGAATGCACCACTACCAAACATCCTACCCCTTTTCTGTTTGCTTCGCGCACAAATTGTCATCGCCTCGAAGCGAAAAGTAAAAAAACACACAATTCTGACAACCGAAGATTTCAAATTCAATAGAAAACACAGAATTGAAAGCGCGTGAGCTACGTAGTTCGCATAGTTTTTTATATGATCAGCGGTTGTAAAAGCCTACAAAATTCCCGAATTTCAGCCCGTTACGACAGAATGAACGGCTAATACAAAGCAAATTCTCGGACAAGGGAAAAAGCGTCTCAAATGACAACAAAACAATTATTGTCTAATACGCTCGCCGTTCACAATTCTCAGTCTGGCATTCCTCGAAAGAAAAGGCATGCACGGATAGAAATTCAGACGACTGACGGACAGAAAACAGTACAAGATGAAACACAACGCACTCCACGATAGAAACGCGTGATACGAGCGGAAAATGGCGCTCTATGCCGCAGGTAGCCTCTCTCTGTCCATTCTGGGCAATTACACGCTTGTTCTCTTTCAACTAAGCACACATTATATATAAGCCATTATCCTGCGTTCCACCCTTCGTTTATGATGCCTTACCCAAAGCCTACCACTTATCCTGCCACGCCTTGCAACTGTTTCCTGCGCTCCCTCTGTTTTCTCGCTCCTCCTTCCCTTTCCCATCCCTTTCGTCCAAACGCAACAAAGCCCCGAGTCTCTTTCGAGTCTCGAGGCTTGTTG
>CAUTYW010000019.1:0-6156 GCA_963542795.1 uncultured Prevotellaceae bacterium
ACGAGGTTTTTGTGTGTCCGGCACACTCGCCATACTCATACAAAGGATGGCGATATATAGGGCGAGTAGATGTCTCATAATTCTATCTGATTTTGTTGAATTTGATGCTTTTTACTCTGTTTAAACTTAGGTCGGTCTAAGTCATTCTCCTTTTTCTTTCGATGATTTTGATATTAAGTGATGTTTTTTGGGCAAGAAACTATATGCGGCTATGGCTGCCATGGGGTTCGCTGCCAACCCTCCGATGCTTCTGTGACGCGTGTGTTCAATCTGAACGATGTTCTTCAATTCGTCGTTTACCGTCTCGATCAGTGGTCTTTTTCTCAGTAGAATTTTATCGCGTAGATGCATCAACGAGTTCTGCATGTGCTGAATCATGGAGACTGTTTACGGCAATGTCGAGGGCTTCGGAATGGCGACGTTGAAAGGAAACAGTTCCTTTCTGTTGTGTGTCGTGAATGTCTTCGTCTTTGGATTCCGCAGCGGAACATGCGCCAAACGTTGCCATAGTGAGAATGTGCGAAAAGAGTCTTCGCATAGGGATTGAATTTGAGAAGCAATGTGTGGCGTAAAGCGATTAAGGCCTTCGTCTCGTCTTTTGCGCGGATGGGAAGTGGGGATAGGGCTTCGCTTTCTGCGGATTGCCGGTGCGGAAGCACGACTTTCGCCCGTTCGTGGTGCGATGAAGGCTCATGCCTTTGGGCAAAAGTACAAATAATATGGAGATTACAAAGTGTTTGTCGAGAAAACTTTCGCGAAGGAAGGTGATTTCATATATAAATGAACGCGCGCGCGTAAGTGAAGGGCGAAAAGCGGCCGGGTATCGGAAAAAAGTTTGGGAGTTTTTAGCAAAAGGCGTGGGCTTTCTCGGAAAAGTAGTGGAGTTTTGGCGTTGCGGTGTGCGATGATTGGATTTTGGCGCGAAAAAGGAGGGGAAAAGGGTGCGAAAAGTGAGGGCGGAGGTGCAAAAAGCGTTATTTTATAGGATGAAAAGCCTATCGGGTGCGAAGTTTCGTTTTTGCGCACTTTGCCTATCAGAAAAGAAATATTACCTTTGCCCTACGGACGCTCGCGCCCACAGACGCCGAGCCCCGGTGCATAGTCCGTGAGGACTATTCGTTTTTTCCATTTTTGTGACCGACCTCGCTCCACCCCCGTGTGCACAACGGGCAGCAGCGGTTTCCGGCATGGCACGCCGGCTCAGGCGGAAACTTCCGCCCACAAGGACATCATAACATAACAATCATAACACCATAGAATGAGTATGGCTAAAAAATTCATTACTTGTGATGGCAACCAGGCTGCTGCCCACATCGCCTATATGTTCAGCGAAGTGGCGGCAATTTACCCCATCACGCCGTCGTCTACGATGGCCGAATACGTCGACGACTGGTCGGCGCAAGGCCGCAAGAACATGTTCGGCGAAACGGTCTTGGTACAGGAAATGCAAAGCGAGGGCGGTGCCGCCGGCGCTGTGCACGGTTCGCTCCAAGCCGGCGCATTGACCACCACCTTCACCGCATCGCAGGGCTTGTTGCTCATGATTCCCAACATGTACAAGATCGCCGGTGAACTCCTCCCCTGTGTGTTCCACGTTTCGGCGCGCACCATTGCCAGCCACGCGTTGAGCATCTTCGGTGACCACCAAGACGTGATGTCGGCGCGCCAAACCGGTTTCGCCATGCTGGCCGAGGGTTCGGTACAGGAGGTGATGGACTTGGCCGGTGTGGCTCACTTGGCTTCGATCAAGACCCGCGTGCCTTTCATCAACTTCTTCGACGGTTTCCGTACCTCGCACGAGATCCAGAAGATCGAGCGCCTCGACATCGAGGACCTCAGCCCGCTGGTGGACCAAAAGGCCCTGAGCGAGTTCCGCGAACGCGCCCTCACCCCCGAGCGCCCCGTGGCACGCGGTACGGCCGAGAACCCCGAAACCTTCTTCGCTCACCGTGAGGCTTCCAACCCCTTCTACAACGTCGTACCCGAGGTGGTGGAAGAATACATGAAGGAAATCAGCCGCATCACCGGCCGCGAATACGGCCTCTTCAACTACTACGGCGATCCTGAAGCCGACCGCGTGATCATTCTCATGGGTTCGGCCTCGGAAGCGACCCGCGAAGCCATCGACCACCTGCGCGAACATGGCGAAAAGGTGGGTATGGTTAGCGTACACCTCTATCGCCCCTTCTCGGTGAAGCACCTCCTCGCCGCCGTGCCCGCCACGGCCAAGCGCATTGCTGTGCTCGACCGCACCAAGGAACCCGGCGCCAGCGGCGAACCGCTCTATCTCGACGTCAAGGATGCTTTCTACGGTCGCGAGAATGCCCCCCTCATCGTGGGCGGTCGCTACGGTTTGGGCTCCAACGACACCACGCCCGCGCAGATCATCGGCGTGTATGAGAACCTCGCGCTCAACGAGCCGAAGGATCACTTCACGATCGGTATCGTTGACGACGTGACCTTCACGTCGCTCCCCAAGAAAGAGGAAATCAGCCTCGGTGGCGAGGGCATGTTCCAAGCCAAATTCTACGGTCTCGGCGCCGACGGTACGGTGGGTGCCAACAAGAACTCGATCAAGATCATCGGCGAAACGACCGACAAGTACTGCCAGGCTTACTTCTCCTACGACTCGAAGAAGTCGGGTGGTTTCACTTGCTCGCACTTGCGTTTCGGTGATCACCCCATCCGTTCCACCTATCTGGTGAACACTCCCAACTTTGTGGCCTGCCACGTGCAGAGCTACATGCACATGTACGACGTGCTGCGCGGCATTCAGCCCGGAGGTACCTTCTTGCTCAACACCGTTTGGGACGATGAGGCTCTTTCGCGCAATATGCCCAACAAGATCAAGCGCGTGTTGGCACAGAAGAACATCACGGTCTATGTAATCAACGCCACGAAGATTGCCGCCGAAATCGGACTCGGCAACCGTACCAACACGATCTTGCAGAGCGCCTTCTTCCGCATCACGGGCGTTATCCCCGTCGATAAGGCAGTTGAGGAGATGAAGCACTTCATCGAAAAGACTTACGGCAAGAAGGGTCAGGACATCGTGGAGAAAAACTACGCCGCCGTGGATCGCGGTGGCGAATACCACACCTTCGCCGTGGATCCCGCATGGGCTTCGCTCGAAGATGAGCAACCCGTCGACGACGGTTCGCCCGCTTTCGTGAAGGATTTGGTGCATGTCATCAATGCACAGGTGGGCAACGACCTCCCCGTCAGCGCCTTCAAGGGACTCGAAGACGGTACGTGGCAGCAAGGTACGGCCGCCTATGAGAAACGCGGCGTGGCCACGTTCGTTCCCACTTGGGATTTGGAGAACTGTATCCAATGTAACAAGTGCGCCTATGTTTGTCCTCACGGCTGTATCCGTCCCTTCGTGCTCGACGCCGACGAAAAGGCCGGTTTTGACGCACCCACGCTCGAGATGAAGGCGCCCGTGCCCATGAAGGGTATGAACTTCCGCATCCAAGTGAGCGTACTCGACTGCACGGGTTGCGCCAACTGCGTGGATGTCTGCCCCGGTAAGCCCAAAACGGGCAAAGCCCTCGCCATGACGACGCTCGAAAAGGAACGTCACGAGGCCGACCACTGGAATTACCTCGTGAAGAACGTAAAGAGCAAGCATCACCTCGTCGACATCAACGCCAACCCCAAGAATTCGCAGTTTGCTCCCACGCTCTTCGAATTCTCCGGCGCATGTGCCGGTTGCGGTGAGACGCCCTACGTGAAACTCGTCAGCCAACTCTTCGGCGACCGCGAGATGGTGGCCAATGCCACCGGTTGCTCGTCGATCTACTCCGCATCGATCCCCTCCACGCCCTACACCACGAACGAAGACGGCCACGGCCCGGCATGGAGCAACTCGTTGTTCGAAGACTTCTGCGAATACGGTCTCGGTATGACCTTGGCCAACAAGAAAATGCGCAGCCGCATCGCAGATATCCTCACCCGTTGCCTCGCCGACGACCATGTGAGCGCCGAATTCAAGGAGGCTGCACAGCAATGGCTCGACGGTAAGGACAAAGCGGCCGAGAGCAAGGCCGCCGCTGAGCGCCTCAAGCCCCTCATCGAGGCCGGAAAGCAAGAAGGATGCCCCATTTGCGCACAACTCAGCGAGTTGAGCCACTTCCTCACCAAGCGCTCGCAGTGGATCATCGGTGGTGACGGCGCAGCCTACGACATTGGCTACGGCGGTCTCGACCACGTGATCGCCAGCGGCGAAGATGTGAACATTCTCGTCCTCGACACGGAGGTTTACTCCAACACCGGCGGTCAGTCGTCGAAGTCGACGCCCACCGGTGCCGTGGCAAAGTTTGCCGCCAGCGGTAAGCGCATCCGAAAGAAGGACCTTGGCCTCATCGCCACGACCTATGGTTACGTTTATGTGGCGCAGATCGCGATGGGTGCCGACCACAATCAGACGCTCAAGGCCATCCGCGAGGCAGAAGCCTATCCCGGACCTTCGCTCATTGTGGCCTATTCGCCCTGTATCGCCCACGGCTTGAAGGCCGGCATGGGTAAATCGCACTACGAAGAGGAGCTTGCCGTGAAATGCGGCTACTGGCACCTCTGGCGCTACAACCCCGAGCTCGAAGACCAGGGCAAGAACCCCTTCATACTCGACAGTAAGGCGCCGAAGTGGGAGAATTTCCAAGACTTCCTCACAGGCGAGGTGCGCTTCCAGGCACTCAAAAAGCAATTCCCCGAACAGGCCGCCGAACTCTTCGAGGCCTGCGAAGAGAACGCCAAGCGTCGCTACCAAAGCTATGTGCGCATGAGCCAACAAGACTGGTCAAAGGTCGAGGCTTAAGCCCACTTCGCGACACAGTCGCACAACGATAACGCGCGAGGGCGCTCCACAACGATTTGGAGCGCCCTCTTTGTTTTGTTTTGCGGGAAGCGCGAAGCGCACCGCCCGCGCAGCGGAACAAAACAGCGCACAGCTTCAACACGAAAGCGCCGAGGGAGCGAGATTCCCTCGGCGCTTTCGTGTTGAAGCTGTGGTCGAGTTGTTTGAGGAAAGCTCCCCTTATTTCGCCGGTTTCTCCGCGGGCTTTTCGGGCGTAGCGGCCTTGCGTGAGAGCGAAGCCGGCTTCACTTCGAAGTCGGTCGTCGTGTTGTCGGTGTCCACGAAGCCTTTACCGTCAAACTTGCGTTGGAGCGAAAGCCCCATCACCTTGAGGAGATTTTCATTGTTGTAAGATGAGAAGTTTTCTTCGGTCACGCCGAGGAAGCCCTTGTCCAACTTAGAAGGTTTCATCAAGAAGCGTTTGCGCGGGCAAATGGTCATGCAGTCGATGACGTTGTTGAAAGGAATTTCAACAGCTATAAAGTCAGCGAAGTCAGTGTTGGTGACGTTGATGTAGTGCACAGGATTTTTCACCTTGGCTTTCTTATCAGCTTCGGCATTGCGCTTCTCATATTGAGCAAAGGTGGCAGGCGACCAAGGCAAACGCACGAGTGCTAGACCCACAGCTTCAGAAATTGTCGACATGGCGCGGCCGGGCGTGATGGGCATCAAATCGGGCACGTTGGGGTTGTTGTTCTTGTCGGTGCCGGGACTCCACTCAAAGTCAGCCTTAGAGAGGTCGAGGAATTGGTCGATACCTTCATATTCCTTGAGGTTTTCGCCATTATCATCGAGATATTTTTCGTAGTCCTTCGCATGGTCAATGGCATGATTGACAATCACGATGGTTTGACCGGGTTTCACAGGATAGTCATGACCCTTACCAGGGAAACACATGATGCTATTTACGCCATAATAAGAGTTGACAAAGTTGTCGCCGGGCGCAAATTCAAAGATGACGCGAGGGTCGATTTGGTTGGTCACAATCGCCATGCTATCGAGGTAAAGCGTTTGCTTAGAAGGATTGTAGATGGTGATGTATTGGTCGTTGTCCACACGAGTGTAGAAACGTTTTGCCAACGTTGCGGCACGAGTGGACGCAGTTGTTGCAGCGCCAGTAGAATCTTCTGCAGTAGAGTTTTCTGCAGTAGAATCTGTGTCAGAATCTGTGTCTTCGCCATAACCGCCGCCGCCGGGGAACGGTGAATAACCTCCATCGTAGCTGGTGGAGGGAGTGCGAACCATAGCGTGACCCGCGTAGAACACCTCTTTGATGATGAGGTGGTCGGTGGTGGTTTCAG
>CAUTYW010000020.1:0-4598 GCA_963542795.1 uncultured Prevotellaceae bacterium
GACTGCCATGACCCACGAATACGGAAGGCATTGTTTTCATCTGTTCTTAGTGTTATGTTTTGAAAATAGATCAGATGTGGGGATTTCTCCCCACATCTACTCTATTAATTAATGGCGTAATATCATTCGATTGCTCCGGACAATACTTGTCCAAAAATGATATGGGAACTCCCATCACTCCCTCGTAGTCAGAGGGGATCGCATTGGTGAAAGGCACTTCAATGGCATCGTAGTTGTCATAGCGTTCGTAGACCTCTTTGCCTTTCATTTTCTTGTTATAGCGTAGGTTGTCTTCCATCGTCATTAAGGCCAAAGGCTGATGGCGGCGACCGTGTTCGAGATTGGAGAACCAACGTACCCCCTTGACCCTTATGAATTTATTTCCGAATTCATCCATGCGCCATCCGGAGGCTGTAACCGGATACTCAGGTGGAATTTGGAATTCGCGATCGCCACTGTGGATAGTTGCTCCCAGCCATATTTTATTGTCTTTAATCAAGGGAAAGACCTCCTTGTAAGTAATCGCATTCATATTCCCGATAATTGCAAATTGCTTATCGGCTTCAACAATCCATGCCAAAAACTCACGGAAGAGTGAGAAAGGCGGATTCGTGATGATGATGTCGGCTTCGTCGCGCAAGGCGGTGACTTCAGGACTGCGGAAATCGCCCGTACCTTTCAAATACTCCCATTCGAGATCGTCAATATCGATAACGCCGTTGCCGTTCGTGTCGTGCGTCAGCGTAAAGATCTTGCCGCAAACGGCTGTCTTTTCTGCACAAAAACGAGGATTCTCCGTTTCAAAAAGTGTGGGTTGCCAATCGGATTTGAAATGTTTGCTCTCTTGTGCAAAGCTGGTGCTGATGAGTTTCTTCAGTCCCAGCTCTGCGAACTTCGCCGCAAAATAGCGTGTGAAATTGCTCGACTCGGGATCGTCGCAGGGCATCAGAACCGTCTTGCCACGGAACACATCGGGGTTGTATTCGAGGTAAGCACTCATTTCTACCTCAATATCATGATATTGAGTGTAGAATTCGTCGTTCTTTGCCGTCTTGGCGTTCGTGAGGTTCTCGTTGGCCATGGGATATAGGGATTAAGTTGGGAACCTAGGGAATGCAAATATACACACTCTTAAAGAGAGAAGGAAGCAAAATGTTAGATTTAACGCGATTCGATTCGCCCGCGGAAACGTAGCGCGTGATTTTCCTTACGAGTCACAGGCTTTTCCGGTTTCCCGGCGAAAACATTATTCAGCTCATTTTGTTCTTCATTGTCCAACATCAGGCGGGGTGTCCGGATTCACCGTTCAGCTGTGCAGGGCGGAGGGCACTACGCGCACGCGCATGCGCGCGTATCAGGCACTTTTCGTTTTTTGCCTTCACGCTTCACCCGAAGAAGACAAATAACTGATGAATAGCATGTTAGGTGTGAAGATGGCGGATGTGTTCAAGCTTCACCGGTGAAGAAGTCGGGAAAGGCAAAGCCTTCACCCATAAATCACAGCATGTCAAGCGGATAGAGGGGAGGGGTGAAGGCAAAAAACGGAAAGTCGCTGAGTGCGCAATGCGCGGGGGTGGGCGTAGGCGCGGATGTGCCTACATGCGTGAGCGAGCGGGGCGAGTGAGTGAGACGGGCGAACAGAACAGGAACGAAGGGAGGGGCACAGAGCGAAAGAGAGGAGGCGGGCGCTCAAAAAAAGGGGGTTCGGCGGAGAAACAAGGGAAGAAGGGAAAGAAAGCCCGCAAGTTTTCGCCCTCTGAAAACTGAATTCGAAATGCGCGAACTTTTTGTTGCAAGAAAAGTCGGTTTTATCGAAAGAAAAGGCTTACCTTTGTAAGCGAATAAACACAACACTTCCCTTTCCTGCCGCAACACGGCGTCCATATAGCGCAAAATCGTGGGCACTTCCCCGATGAGCCGATGCAAACGATCTTTGACTTCAGATTATTCGCAACTACACAGCAAACATTGCTACGACAGGTGGGCAAAACAGTGGCTTTCATCAAGAGAGGAGCTTTGTACCGAGTAGATCCTCGTTGGGCAAGTGTTTCATTGCCCACAGCGAGCGTATTTACCTGTGCATGAAAACCTTTGCAGCCGTCAATTTCTGCCCGGCGGCCAACAATTAGAGAACGGGCGACGCTCTACTCTACCGATAAGGATAAATAGATGGGAGAGCGACGCGCAGGTCTACGTCGCAATCAGTTGCAACGGAGGGTACGGGGCTGCCATCGCCGCCGATCCGCAGTGACTGAAAAAAATCTCCCGAGGAGAGCAGGCACGCCCTTGTGCTTCGTGCGCAGGCCCAAAGGGGGTATTGCGCGGAGTGGTGAGCACGGCTTTTGCACGATAGCCGTCCCGAAAGTTGACCGGGCTCCAAACGGACAATCCTCCCGCCGTGTGCACAGGGTGAAGCTAACGCGATGCCGCGCTGCGGAATGGGCATCCTGTGATCTTCCTTTCGGTGAGGCGGAATGCCACCAAAACGGGCAAACGGCGGCGACGGAGCTGTCACCGTCGCTCCGCGAGAAACGGCGGCGAACGGAAAAGATGAGATTTTGTGCGGGCAAAACTACAAATACCCCGCAAGAATGCGTAATTTTGAGGGCACAAAGCAATTTCAAAACAAAGACTCTCATGATCACAAACAGCAGCTTGGTGAGTATCGCGAACCTCTCGCGCGAGAAAATCCTGTATCTCATGGAGATGGCGCACGAATTTGAACTGCGTCCCAACCGCAAGCTCCTCGACGGGCGCATTGTCGCCACCTTGTTTTTCGAGCCCAGCACGCGCACACGCCTTTCGTTTGAGACGGCCGCGAACCGACTCGGCGCACGCGTCATCGGATTTACCGACCCGAAAGTGACGTCGTCGACAAAGGGCGAAACCCTCAAAGACACGATTATGATGGTGGCAAACTACAGCGATGTGATCGTGATGCGCCACTATCTCGAAGGAGCGGCGCTCTATGCGAGTGAACTCACGCCGGTGCCGGTGGTCAATGCCGGCGACGGAGCACACCAACACCCCTCGCAAACGCTGCTCGACCTCTACACCATGATGCAGACTCAGGGCACGCTCGACAACCTGCACATTCACTTGGTCGGCGACCTCAAATATGGGCGCACCGTCCACTCGCTCATCATGGCCATGCGCCATTTCAACCCCACATTCCATTTCATCGCTCCCGCCGAATTGGCCATGCCCGAAGAATACAAGCAGTATTGCCGCGAGCATGGCATTCATTTTGTGGAACACGAAAATTTTGATGAGGAGGTGATCGCCGAGGCCGACATTCTCTACATGACGCGCGTGCAACGTGAGCGTTTCTCGGATCTCATGGAGTATGAGCGTGTGAAGGATGTCTACATTTTGCGCCGCGAGATGTTGGCAAAGGCCCGTCGCAACCTGCGCATTCTCCACCCGCTGCCACGCGTCAATGAAATCGCACAAGATGTGGACGACACGCCGTATGCCTACTATTTCGAACAGGCACGCAACGGTTTGTTTGCTCGCGAAGCCATCATCTGCGACGTGCTGGGCATCACCCTCGACGAGGTACGTGCCGACAGTGCCCTTCTTTCTCAAAACTCTGCTCTATGAAACGCGAAAAACTCATGGTGGCCGCCATCGAAAACGGCACGGTCATCGACCATATTCCCTCTGAAAAGTTGTTTGCCGTGATTCGCCTGCTCCACATTGAGGAATTGGACCACGACACGGTGTTTATCGGCTACAACCTGCATAGTCATTTGATGCAGCGAAAGAGCATTATCAAAATTGCCAATCGCTTCTTTTCGCCGGCTGAACTTAATCGGCTCTCGGTCGTGGCACCGAATGTGACGCTGAGCATCATCCGCGACTACGAGGTGGCGGAGAAGCACCGCGTGGCGATGCCCGACGAACTGACGGACATCGTGCGTTGCAACAACCCGAAGTGCATTTGCAACAACGAGCCGATGGCTACGCGCTTCACGGTGAGCGGCGACGTGCTGCGCTGCCACTACTGCGAAATGGAGCAACCGATCGGTACGGTGAAGTTGGTGTGACGAGCGTCGGGCTCTACGATCATACGCCGTCACCGAACTTGCCGACTCAGCCTTTCAATGCGCCTCGGTCGGCTTCGAGAAAACAGACACGCGGGGTGGGAAGTTGTGGCTTTCTCCCCCTGCGTTATTTCGTGCCGCCGAAAGTTTTTAGCTCTACCGGAAACGATGAAGGGCGTTCCGGCGTTCGTACGACTCGACTGTTCCAATCCACATGATGACTGAGGACGACGAGCGGTTCCTGCGCTTACCGCTCTCAGGTCGTTCCGCTTCCGGCACTTTCCCGGTTGCATTCGTGGTCCCACCCCTCCGTTTCGTGCCATTTCCGCGCGTTTTCCGGTTCCGCTTGTTCCCGAATGATCGTTTGTGGGCGTAATCTGCTGCAGAAAGTGCGCAAAAATTTGCTTTTCTCGCGAGAATGTATTACCTTTGCATGCGGATCTTCGAAGAAGCGCGATGTATGGACTTCATTCCGGCTTTTCCGCTTCGAGATACCGTCAGGAGAGATGGTAGAGTGGTCGATTACAGCAGTCTTGAAAACTGCCGTACCGA